>CAMVOK010000020.1 GCA_947169115.1 uncultured Prevotellaceae bacterium | reverse complement strand
ATTAAGAGTGAAGAATTAAGAGTGAAGAATTAAGAGTGAAGAATTAAGAGTGAAGAATTAAGAGTGAAGTGAAAAGTGAGAAGAGAGAAGAGAGAAGGGTGTAATCGGACGACCCGAAGGGGCTACGCTTGCCGTGCAAGAAATCGGACGACCCGAAGGGGCTACGTTCGCTCCGTTGCCGCTTCGCTCGTCGAAGTAATCGGTTTACCGCTTGCGTAGTCTGCGAAGCAAGAAATCGGCTTCTGCCGCTTGCCGTGCAAGAAACCGGACGGCTTTGCCTACGCTTGCGTAGTGAAACGGAGCAAGAACTCACGTTAAATTTAATAAGGAATATCTGGCACCTACACTGAAAGAGAAACATCCCGAGGTGAAACTCTATGTAGGCACGTTCAACACCAACCGACAGGACTACGTGGAAAAGATTGTCAGTGCCCTCACTGTGCCAGCCGAAGAAATCGTAAATTGTAAATCGTCAAATCGTAAATTAATTGATGGTCTCGGTTTCCAGTGGGAGGGCCGTGAGAATCTTGATTTTATGCGCGAACATCACCCTGACCTACACATGGTCAGCAGCGAAAGCGAATGCGGTAATGGCCAGATGGACTGGCGTGCCGGCGAGCACACCTTCTACCTGCTGCACGAGTACATTGGTCACGGCTGTGACGAATACTACAACTGGAACTTCATCCTTTGCGACCAGGGGCGTAGTGCCTGGGGCTGGAAACAGAATGCCCTCGTGCAGGTACGTTCTGCTAACCGTACCTACCGCTACACGCCCGAGTACTACGCTTATAAGCATTTCTCCCACTTCGTGGAGCCGGGCAGCACGCTCCTTGCTTTCTATCCGTTGAAGGAAGGTCTGCAAGCCATTGCCTTCCAGCGTCCCGATGGCAAGCGCGTTATCATCTGTGGCAACATCAACAACGAAGCGAAGCCTCTCAGCATCCCACTCGGCAAGAAATTTCTGAACGCAAATCTTGTCGCCCATTCGTTCAACACGTTTATGGAGAAATAAACTACACGTCAGTATGATACGCATGTTATTCTATCGGAATATTCCTTCCGCATCATACCCATTATTAATTGAAAAATTTTTGCTGTTTTTAGACGGAATAATGTAAAGGAATATGAGGAAATGTAGTATCTTTGCATTCAGACCTCTAAAAAAACAACCAAATAACAATGAAGAAACTGACAATTCTATTCTTGATGACCGTGGGTTTGCAGGCTTCGGCACAAATAAATACTCCCTTCGCCCCTTGGAGAAGGGGTGGGGATGAGGCCGCAGGCTACCTTTTCGCCTATTTTGAGGGTAGTGGTGACAAAAACCAGATGGAGCAGTTGCGGTTCGCGGTTAGCGAGGATGCACAGAACTGGTATGCGCTGAATGGGAACAGACCGATTATCGCATCTGACAGCATCAGTGAGAGCGGTGGCATCCGCGACCCACATATATTGAGGGGCGAGAACGGCTGTTACTATATCGTGGCAACGGACATGCACACCTTCGACCCGAAACAGGGCTGGGGCGCAAATCCGGGCATCGTGTTGTTGAAGTCAAAGGACCTCGTCAACTGGACGCACGCGAAAATCAACCTCGCGAAAGACTGGAGCAAGAACTTTGGTGATGCCTATTGGGTGTGGGCACCACAAACCATCTACGACCGCAAGGCGAAGAAGTACATGATTTATTTCACGCTGCAGCGCAACGACCGCAAGACACTCATTACTTATTATGCCTACGCCAACAAGGACTTCACGGCTTTTGAGAGCGAGCCAAAGGTGCTGTTTGCGGCAAAGTATGGTTCGATAGACAACGACATCATATACAAGGATGGCGTGTACCATCTTTTCTACAAGGGCAATACGAGGGACGAGAACGGCAAGGAAATCAAGAACGGCATCCAACAGGCAACGTCGAAACGGTTGACAGGACCGTATAAGGAGAACTTTGAATATATCGATGCCTACGCTGGCACGAGGACACATGTGGAAGGTAGCGGAGTATTCCAGCTGAACAACAGCGAGGATTGGATTTTGATGTACGACCTCTATAGCTCTGGCCGCTACGAGTTCCAGCGGTCGAAGGATTTGAAGACGTTTACGAAGGAGCCAGAGTCGTTCCGCAAGGACTTCTTCCCCCGTCACGGCACGGTGATGTCGGTGACAGCTGACGAACTGGAGCGTCTGCAACAGAAGTGGGGCTATGTGCTGACACATCAATTCGAGAGCAACGGTAACCCCATCATACGCGACAAGCACACCGCCGACCCTGCCGTGCTGGTGGAAAACGACACACTATGGCTCTTTGCCGGTCACGACATGGAAGGTAACCAGTCGAGTTACGTGATGAAGGACTGGCTACTTTACTCGACCACCGACATGAAGCACTGGACGGAGTATCCCTCGCCCCTGCGCATCGACGACTTCAAATGGGCTGACAGCCATCAGGCCTATGCAGGTCATGTGGTGAAAGGCAAGGATGGCAAATATTATTGGTACATTTCCACCAACTGGTGCGGCATCGGAGTAGCCGTCAGCGACAATATTACCGGTCCTTACAAGGACGCACTCGGAAAGCCGCTACTCACCAACAAGGACTGCTTTGCCTCGAAACACAGCTGGGCTTGCATCGACCCCGCCATCTTCATCGATAGCCTCCCCCCATCCCCCTCCGATAGAGGGGGCACCGTAAAGACACAGGCCTATATCATCTGGGGAAACAAAGAATGCTACTACGCTAAACTGAAGGACAACATGATTGAGATAGAGGGTGACATCCACCAGATTCTCCTACCCCGAGGGGGAGGACGGGAGGGGGTTTTCACCGAGGCTCCGTGGATGCATAAATACAATGGCAAGTACTATCTGACCTATGCCTCCGAGTGGCCCGAGAAGATTGCATACGCCGTAGCCGACCACATTGGTGGTCCCTACACCCCCATGGGCATCATCAGCGAGATTGCTGGTAATTCCAACACAACACATCCTTCCATTGTTAACTTTCGTGGTCAGTGGCTCTTCTTTAGTCATAACGGCGGTCTGCCCGATGGCACCAGCTACAGCCGCAGCATTATAGCCGAGCAGATGAGCTATGACGGCGAGGGGCGCATCCGTCGGATTCCCGCTACCGCCGAAGGTGTCAGCCAAATGCCTAAAATGGGTGCCTACCTCATGGTCTATCACAAGGATGCCGACCACAGCCTGCACATGGCATTGAGTCGTGACGGCTACAATTGGACGGCTCTGAACAATGACCGCCCTATCGTTAATGGTGACAGCATCGCCCAACAGCGTGGCATCCGTGACCCCCACATCTATCGTGCTCTTGATGGCACCTTCTACGTGGCAGCCACCGACCTGCATGTCTTTGGAATGCGTGACGGCAAGCGCGACACGGAATGGGAACGCGACGGAAAGAAATACGGTTGGGGAAATAATCGCGGACTGGTGCTGATGAAGTCAACCGATCTCATCCATTGGACGCACACTGTCTTTCGTATTGATGAAGCATTCCCCGAGCACTTCGGCGAACTGGGCTGTGCTTGGGCGCCCGAGACCATCTACGACCCTGAGGAGGGCAAACTGATGGTCTATTTCACCATTCGTCCTACGGGTAAGGGCAAAACCAAACTCTATTACGCATACGCCAACGATGAGTTCACCCGACTTGTGACCGAACCGCAGGTGCTGTTTGAATATCCCGATGAGAACGTCCAGATTCTCGATGCCGACATCATCCCCATGCCCGACGGTCGCTATTGCATGACCTATTGTTCGCAGGAAGGTCCTGCTGGCATCAAGATGGCTATCTCAGAGCATATCAACCGTGGTTACCGATACCAGCCCCAGCAAATCGACGCCGAGAAAGGCTCGTGCGAGGCTCCGACGATGTACAAGCTTATCGGGCAGGACAAGTGGCTCCTGATGTACGACATCTTCAGCATCAAGCCTCATAATTTCGGTTTCATGGAAACCACCGACTTCAAGACATTCCGTCATATCGGCCATTTTGGTGATGGTTCCACCCAGCGTGCCAACTTCTCGGAACAGAAACATGGTGCTGTTACTCAGATTACCGAGGAAGAAGCACGACGGCTAGAGGAGTATTGGAAACAATACTGAATAAATAGCTCTATATGTGATGTTGCTGCTGGCTAAAGAACTGTCGGCAACTATGTGCAACTACACGAGAATGAAAGAGGAGCAGTTTAGTCTTCTTTTATCTTGATGTCGCCATTGTCGAGTGACTCGATGATGGCCAGTGACTCGATGCGCTGTATGCCCATCTTACGTATGAACTGGCGGCCGTGCTGGAACTCCTTTTCTATCACAAAACCCATGCCTTCGACTGTGGCTCCGGACTGTCGGCACAACTCTATAATGCCTTTGCTGGCATAGCCACAGGCGAGAAAATCGTCGATGAACAAGACATGGTCGTCTGGGTTCAGGTATTCTTTGTTAAGAACAATAGGACATTCGGTTTGTTTGGTAAACGAATAAACCCGAGCCTGATAGAAATTATCTATGGTTGAGGGTATTTTCTTTTTGGCAAATACCACGGGAAGTTTCATCAGGTAGCCTACCATAAAGGCTGGCACAATGCCAGATGCTTCGATGGTTACTATCTTGTTGACCTTGATGTCCGCAAAGCGACGGACAAATTCTGCACCAATTTGTTCCATCAGATAAGGGTCTATCTGATGGTTCAGAAAACTATCTACTTTTAGGATGCCTCCTTCCAGGCACTGACCGTCAGACAATATGCGGTCACGTAATGCTTTCAATGCCATAGGTTCACTGATTTTCGGATGCGGCTATTTCTTATTTTCCAAGGGTCTCTTCTATCGGGTCGTCGTAGTCGTGCTGGAGCTGGCGCAATCGTTTGTGCATCTGTGCCTGTACCTTCTTGTATTTGGGATCGCCGTAGAGGTTATGCATCTCGGAGGGGTCTTCCTTAAGGTCGTAGAGTTCCCACTGGTCGATGTCTTGATAGAAGTGGATGAGTTTGTAACGATTGGTACGTATGCCGTAGTGGCGCTTGACCATGTGCTCGGCAGGGAACTCATAGTAGTGGTAGTAGATGGCATTGCGCCACTTCTTGGGACTCTTCGTCTCCTTGAGCAGAGGTACGAGCGAGCGACCCTGTATGTCATCGGGTATAGGAGCTCCGGCCATATCGAGGAAGGTGGGGGCATAGTCGATGTTTTGCACCATTTCATCGATGGTTCCGCGTCTCTCATATCCTTCTGGCAGGCGCATGATGAGGGGGGTATTGAGGCTTTCTTCGTACATGAATCGTTTATCGAACCATCCGTGTTCGCCCATATAGAATCCCTGGTCGCTGGTATAGACAACGAGGGTATTCTCCAGAAGTCCCGACTTTTCGAGATACTGCATCAGTCGGCCTACGTTTTCATCGAGGCTTTTGGTTACCTTGCAGTAGTCGCGCATGTAGCGTTGGAACTTATATTCCGTCAGGGCACGTCCCTTTGGAGGATATGCCTTGAAGGCTCGGGATATGGAGTCGTGGAACTGGAAGTATAGTTTACGGTCTTCGGGAGACAGGCGGTTGACGTAGTTGAGATATGATGAGGTGAGACGGCTGCTATCACCGGGGAGGTATATTTTGTTGTCATAGACAATGTCCATGTCGTGGCTTGAGCCTATCGTCATCTCCTGCTGTTGGGCAGCTACGCGACCTTCCCAGGTGTCCCAGAAATTGGCGGGTAGGGGGAATACCTGGTCTTCGAATTCGTGCATGTCCTTGAGGTCTGGCAACCAGTCGCGGTGACAGGCTTTGTGGTGGACGAAGAGAATGAAGGGGCGCGTCTTGTCGCGCTGTTCCATCCACTGGATGCTCTTGTCTGTAATGACATCAGTGCAGTAACCTGTTTCTCGGCTGCGTGTGCCGTTGTCGTGGATGAAGGTGGGGTTGTAGTATTCGCCTTGTCCTTCCAGAATGTCGTAGTGGTCGAAGCCTGTGGGAGTACTTACGAGGTGCCATTTGCCGATGAGGGCTGTCTGGTAGCCTGCCTGTCGCATGAGTTTAGGCATAGTTTGTTGCGAACCGTCGAATATGCCATGTTCGTTGTTGGTGAACCCGTTCTTGTGACTGAGTTTACCCGTAATCATGCAGGCTCGACTGGGACCCGAGAGGGAGTTGGCCACAAAACTGTGGTTGAAGCGTACGCCTTCCTGGGCAATGCGGTCGAGGTTGGGAGTCTGGATGGGGCTGTTCCCGTAACACGACATCATTTGTGCCGTGTGGTCGTCGGTCATGATATAGACGATGTTGGGACGCTGCTGTGCCTGTGCGGCAAGAGTGAAGAGTGAAGAGTGAAGGGTGAAGAATAAAAGTTTGTGTTTCATGGCTATATTAACTTTTCGCTTTTAATTTTTAAAATTTAATTTGGCCAGTGCCTTGTCTTCGCAGGCCTCCATGATTTCTCGCTCACCAGGGCCTTTGTCGTTGATGCCGCAAAGATGGAGTACACCGTGGATGATAACGCGGTGGAGTTCCTTGCTCCTTGCTCCTTGCTCCTTGCCCCTTGCTCCTTGTTCCTTGCCCCTAATCTCCTCCTCATTGCTTCGCACGGTGTCGAGTGATATGTAGAGGTCGCCAGAGATGATGCGCCCCTGGGTATAGTCGAAGGTAATGATGTCGGTGTAATAGTCGTGACCGAGGAATTGACGATTGACCTCCAGTATGCGTTCGTCATCGACAAAGATATAGTTTATCTCGCCCACACGTCGCCCATACGACACGGCCACATCGTTTACCCAACGGCGTATCAGCTGCTGGTCAATGTCGGGCATGGAAACGGTGCCTTCCGTATTAAAGGTGATGACCCCACCCCCTTGCCCCTCCCGTGGGAGGGGAGTGGTTACCTCTGAGGCTTGTGTGTTATTGTGACTAATTTTTTTCATCTTAATATCTTATGTATATACGCCCTCCCCTCGGGGAGGGAGAGGGGTAGGGGTCATTCTTTCAGCAGTTCCACTGCCTTCATGACCATGGGGTCGTCCTCGTAGATGATGGCAAAGTACTCACTCATATCCCAGAGGTCGCGAGCTGTAAAGGCTTTCAGAATATGTTTCAGTTGCGGTATGGTCTGTTGGCGTTCTTCTTCGTCTTTGGGTGTGATTTTCTGTTTCTCTCCTTCCTTGAAAATATGTTCTACGACATCATCGGGAACCTCGTATTCCGTCTTGAAGCTTTCAAAGTCTTTCCAGGTTTTGGAAAGTTTCTTCCGGTTCTTGTCGAGGTTGCGTAGGCTGGCATTAATAATCAAACTTTTAGCCGACAATTCGCGGTAGTATTTGGTGTACTTGGTGGTATCGAGCGGTATGAAGTAGTCGGGCATGATGCCACCTCCGCCGTAAACGGTACGTCCCAGGCGCCGTGTCTTGTAGCGTAGCGAATCGGGAAAGTGTATGCTGTCGGCATTGGAAAGTTCACCCTTGTTGTAGCGGTTGATGACATCCTTCGAATAACCATCCTTGTCCCCTTTGGTATAGGGCTTCTGGATGCAACGCCCTGAGGGGGTATAGTACCGGGCTATGGTCAGGCGAATCATGGAGCCGTCGGGTAGGTCCACAGGACGTTGTACCAGTCCCTTTCCAAAGGAGCGTCGGCCGATGACCACACCACGGTCTTGGTCTTGAATGGCTCCTGTCAGTATCTCTGCGGCGGAGGCCGAATATTCGTCAATGAGTACGGCTACCTTTCCTTCTTGCCATCCGTGTCCGCCGTTGCTTATGAAAACTTGACTGGGCACACTTCTTCCGCGTGTATAGACGATGGTATCACCTTTGGGCAGGAACTGGCTGGCTATTTCGGCTGCTACGTTCAGCAGTCCACCGCCGTTTTGCTGCATGTCGATGATGAGGCGGGTCATGCCTTGCTGTTTCAGTTTATCCAAGGCTGCCATCACCTCGTTGTAGGTGGTCTGTCCGAAACTGGAGAAGCGGATGAGCCCGATTTCGGGGGTTACCATGTAAGCCGCATCCAGGGTGTTTACGGGAATTTTGTCGCGTTTAACGGTGAAGTAGGAAACATCCTTTACCCCCTGACGCACAATGCCCAGCTTTACTTTGGTGTCCTTGGGGCCACGCAGGCGGCTCATGATCTCCTCACGGCTCATTTTCACCCCGGCAATGGCTGTGTCGTTGACCGATACAATGCGGTCGCCAGCCAGTATGCCCACACGTTCAGAGGGTCCTTTGGGTACGGGTTGGATGACGACGAGTGTGTCTTCCAGCATGTTGAACTGCACACCTATGCCTTCGAACGACCCCTCCAGAGACTCATTCATCCGTTTCGTGTCCTTGGCGTTGGAGTATTGCGAGTGGGGGTCGAGTTTGCTGAGCATCCCATTGATGGCATCCTCCACGAGTTTGTCCACCTTCACGCTGTCCACGTAGTATATGTTGGTCATGATGGTGGCCATGTTCAGTTTGCGCATGGCTATGTCGAGTTCCGCGTTCTGGGCAGAGACCGTGGGAGTAGATAATAAATGATAAATAATAAATGATAAATAATAAATGATATATGATAAGCGATATGGCTTATGGGTTTTGCGATGGAAAAAGGCTTTCATTACAATTATAATCTTTTTTATTTAAGTACCTAATCAAATTTATCCTACATTATCCTACATGTTTTTAGAAACGAATTATACTAATTGGCCTTAATTTTCTTAATTATATTCTTGACATTAAGATAAATTCTTGCTCCACGTTGTTACGCAAGCGTAGGCTTCTTCGACGAGCGAAGCGTAGGTCTGCGACCATCCGATTACGCCGTCCGATTATATGGATAAAATTAAAATAAATTAGGATAATTCGTTTCAAATATAATAATGTCAATTAATTTTGTTCACTTATTTATTAGTTATTTGTTCATAGTTTATGCCTTCGGGCAGCCAAGGTGTGATGTCGCGGCCGAAGTGTTTGAGTTCACGTATGGTACTGCTGCTGATGGCAGCCAGTTCGGGATTCGCAAATAGGACGATAGTTTCGATGTCCTCAGCCAGTTGCCGGTTAACGTCGGCCATTTGGAGTTCGTATTCATAATCTTTGTGACTCCGGACACCACGGAGTATGGCTTGTGCCCCCATCGTTCTGGCAAAGTTCACGGTCAGGGTATTATAGCTTTCCACCGATATGCGCGGTTCTTCCTTGTACAACTCACGCAGGGCACGCACGCGTTCTTCCAAGGGAATCCATCCTTGTTTCTGCTCGTTATATCCCACTGCAATGATGATGCGATCGAACAACTTCAGTCCTCTGCTGACGATGTCGGCATGGCCACGTGTGAAGGGGTCGAAGGAACCGGGGAAGAGGGCTTTTTTTAATTCAAAATTCAAAATTCAAAATTCAAAAGAGGTTCAACTTTTAATCTCTAATCTCTAATCCGTATCCTCCTCGGCCAAATCTTCCTCAATAACGAGGTTGTCGATGATGAAGTTTTGTCGTTCCATGGTGTTTTTGCCCATGTAATACTCCAGTAGTTCGCCTACATTGTCTGCTTTGTGCAACGAGACTTGTTCCAGTCGGATGTCGGGGCCGATGAATGTCTTGAACTCTTCGGGGCTGATTTCTCCGAGACCTTTGAATCGGGTGATTTCGGGGTCGGGTCCCATATCGGAGATAGCTTGCAGACGTTCTTCCTCGGAGTAGCAGTATTGTGTGATGAAATCGGCATTTTCCGATATCTGTCGGCGTACCTTTGCCTCTTGGTCCTGAGCGGCCTCTTGCAGTTCCTTCACCTTGTTTTTGCCCAGTTTCGACTTACGGGCACGCACTCGGAAGAGAGGGGTTTGCAGGATATAGACGTGACCTTTCTTGATAAGTTCGGGGAAGAACTGTAGGAAGAAGGTAATCATCAAGAGGCGGATGTGCATACCATCTACATCGGCATCTGTGGCCACGATGACCTTGTTATAGCGCAGTCCGTCCAGTCCGTCCTCAATGTTCAGGGCGGCTTGCAAGAGGTTGAACTCTTCGTTCTCGTACACCACCTTTTTGGTCAGACCGAAACAATTTAGGGGTTTCCCTCGCAGGGAGAATACGGCCTGTGTGTTTACGTCGCGGCTCTTCGTTATGCTTCCGCTGGCCGAATCTCCCTCGGTGATAAAGATGGAGGTGTCTTCCTGCAGATCACCTTTGGCATCGGTGAGGTGGACGCGGCAGTCGCGCAATTTACGGTTGTGCAGGTTGGCTTTCTTGCTACGTTCGCGTGCCAGCTTGGCCACACCGGCCATGGCCTTGCGCTCACGTTCGCTGTCCTGTACTTTCTGGATGATGATGTTGGCAACGTCGGTATTTCTGTGCAGGTAGTTGTCCACCTGCTCTTTTACGAAGTCGCCGATAAACTTGTCTATCGAGACACCACCTTCAGGAGCCGTAGTCAGTGACCCCAGTTTCACCTTGGTCTGGCTTTCGAACAGCGGTTCCTGTATGTTGATGCTTATGGCTCCCACCAGTCCGTTGCGGATGTCTGAATAGTCGAAGTTCTTGCTCGAGTAGTCTTTGATGACCTCGGCAATGTATTTTTTGAAAGCCGCTTGGTGGGTACCGCCCAGCGTGGTGTGCTGTCCGTTGACAAACGAGTAATACTCCTCACCGTTCTGGTTACAATGGGTGAAGGCAATCTCAATGTCCTCGCCCCTCATGTGTACGATTTCGTACAACGGATTGTTCGTCATGCGGTCGGTGAGCAGGTCGGAAAGTCCGTTTCGGGAGAGTATGCGCCTACCGTTGAAGATAATGGTCAGCCCCGTGTTCAAGTACGTATAGTTGCGTAGCAGGTTTTCTATAAACTCAGCTTGGAAACGGTAGTGTTTAAACAGCGAGGCATCGGGTTCGAAATATACATACGTACCGTTTTCCTCTTCGGTCTTCTGTGTTTCGTCGTTTACCAGTTGTCCCTTTTCGAAGGTTGCCCGGCGCATTTCACCATCGCGCACGGCATACACCTCGAAGTGGCTACTCAATGCGTTCACGGCTTTCAGTCCCACACCATTCAGTCCGACACTCTTCTGGAACGCCTTCGAGTCGTACTTGCCACCTGTGTTCAGCATGGAGACAGCATCGATGAGGGCTGCCAGAGGTATACCACGACCATAGTCACGGACAGAAACACGCACGTTTTCGTCCATGTCCACCTCAATGCGCTTACCCGCGTTCATCTTGAACTCGTCGATACTGTTGTCGATGACCTCCTTTAGTAGTACGTAGATGCCGTCCTCAGCATGACTGCCGTCGCCCAGTCGCCCAATGTACATACCTGGTCGCAGACGAATGTGTTCCATGTCGGAGAGGTGCTTAATGTCTTCGGCACCGTAGTCGGCAAGTGGACTAACGCCGTCGATAGCGACCCCGCCCCCTTGCCCCTCCTGAGGGAGGGGAGTAGTTTCGTTTGCAGATTGTGTGGTATTTTTGTCCATATTATCTCAACTCATCAGTATAAACGCCCTCACTTCTGGGCAATTGTAAGTTAATCATTTAGAGATTCAGGCTTTCTGCCTCCCTTTGGGAGAGGCGGGGTGGTTTCCTCTATTTTAAAGCCTTCTTAAATGCACATCTCTTTTTGTGTATGATGCAGTCGAGGTTCTTCCATTGGGTCTGACTGGGAAGGTTGTCCTCCAACTGATGGTGTGTCTCGGCCCATTCGTAACCATCCTTGATGGCCTGTGGGATGATGTCGGCAAAGAAGAGGGCATTGGCACCCTTGTCCTGATACTCGGGCAGCACACCCACGAGCAACATGTCGAGCACCTGCGGATGGCGGTTGAACCATAGGGCCTTGGCCATGTGCCACCAGCCGAAGGGGAATAGTTTGGCCTTGGCCTTCTGTATGGCACGGCTGAGGCTGGTGATGCAGATGCCCATGCCGATGACTTCGCCTTCGGCTGTCTCCACAACCGAGAGATAACGCTTGTCGAGATATGCCAGATACTGGTCGGCATAGACCTCCATCTGTTCGGCATCCAGTTCGCAGTAGCCGTAAAGATTGGCGTATGCCTTATTCACTACGTTCAGCACCTTCGGGATATATCCACCCTCGCGTATCTCTTTCTTGCTCTTGAATTTGCGCAGACGGAATCCGTAACGCTTTTCCACCAGTTCGGCTATTTTGAAGTATTTCTGCATATTGGCCTCATGGCCAGCCTTGGGTACCATCACTTTACGCTCCACCCAGCCCACTTCCTTCTCGTAGCCCAGCTGACGCATGTGTTCGGGATAGTAGGGATAGTTATAGATGCTGTTCATGGTCGAAAGCTGGTCGTAGCCATCGGTGAGCATGCCTTCGAGGTCGAGGTCGGTAAAGCCCAGCGGCCCGACTATGGTGTCCATGCCCCGTTCGCGACCCCACTTC
The DNA here is from genome assembly GCA_947169115.1 of uncultured Prevotellaceae bacterium. Taxonomy (GTDB): domain Bacteria; phylum Bacteroidota; class Bacteroidia; order Bacteroidales; family Bacteroidaceae; genus Physcousia. Next base: position 49,403 of record CAMVOK010000020.1, on the reverse strand, counting down.
TCCACGGTGTCCAGCAGAGCCTTGGTTACACTGATGTCGTCGATGAAGTCAATCCATCCGAATCTTACGTGACGTTCCTTCCAGTGTTCATTGGCTCGGCGGTTGATGATGGCAGCCACGCGCCCCACCATCTCGTTGCCACGGAATGCCATGAAGCATTCCACGTCGCAGAACTTCAGGGCAGGGTTCTTCTTGGGGTTGAAGGTGTCGAGCGTGTCCTCCAGAAAATCGGGCACGGCGTATGGGCAATCCTTGTACAGTTCCCAGTTGAAACGCACAAACTGCCGCATGTCCTTTTTACTCCTTACGGGCCTAATTGTAATTTCAGGCATATCTTTACATATTAAGATTTTATTAAGGGGCAAATATACAAAAAACATTCGTAAAATAGTTAATACCCCCCACCTTTTTAGGATATTTTGTCTTGTTTTTTGTATTTGTGATGTGATTTTTTTGGATGTAATCAAAAAAGATGTTAATTTTGTCAAAATATAATGTGCATATACACAGCAATTATTTCAACAAAAACACATAAAACCATGAACAAAACAAAGAAATTGTTTGCTGCCATCGCGATGATTACTCTTTCTGTTGCAGCAATGGCCCAGACCACGGATGGAAAGGACTATAAGCCTTATCCCCACATGTTTGTTGGCGCTCAGGGTGGCGGTCAGGTCACCTTGACAAACTACGACAAATTCAAAATCGCCACTCCTACTGCCAGTGTGTACTTCGGAAGTTGGTTCACCCCTGTAGTCGGTGCCCGTCTGCATGTCAATGGCATCTGGAACAAGGGAGGATACGACAAAGGTGTTGTGCCCGAATTCAAGTACAACTACAAGTACATTACGCCCGATATCGACTTGATGATTAATCTCGTGACCCTCTTTGGCAAAAAGGACTACTATCCCGTTAATGTATATCTGATTGGCGGTATCGGTCTGAACTACGCTTGGGAAAACGACGATGCATACGCCAAGAAGAACGTGCTCACTCTGGCTTGGGATGACAACCGTTTCAGCCATAACGCTCGCGTAGGTGCTCAGCTCGACATCAATCTGGCCAAGCATTGGGCCTTGAATCTGGAGGTAGATGCCAATAGCCTTTCCGACCGCTACAATAGTAAGAGAGGAAACCGCGACGACTGGAGCCTGACAGCTCAGTTGGGTCTCACCTATAAGTTCGGTTTCAAGAAGAAACCCGCTCCAGAGCCCGAGCCCGAACCAGAGCCCGAACCAGAACCCGTATGGGCTACTCGCATCGATACCGTTTGGTACGACGATGTAACCTATAAGGATGTCACCGCAGACCGTGAAATCAAGAAGGAAATCTTCTTCGGCATTCGTGAGTCTGGCGTAACCTCCGAACAGGAGCAAATTGCCAGCGTGGCCGAATTCCTGAAGGGTGTAACGGATGGCGAAATCGTCATCACGGCATACGCCGACAAGGGTACGGGTACTCCCAAGTTGAACATGGGTTACTCTAAGTCACGTGCCGAGAAGACCAAGCAAGCTCTTATTGAAAAGGGTGTGGATGCCAATATGATTAAGTCTGTAGAATGGAAGGGTGACACCGTTCAGCCCTATCCCGACGATAACGACAAGAACCGTGTCAGCATCATCACTGGTCATGGCGTATATACCGAGAAGGAGAAAGTCGTTACCAAGAAGTTCCGTACCAAGGAAGTTCGCTATCAGGTGCAGTAATCCCTCTTTTTACCAAATACCCAATGGAGCCGCCCCCAAATTCATAGGGAGCGGCTCCATTTTTTATATAATAATGTCAACTTGACGAAAAGAATTATTGTATTGCGAGAAATCCAATCAAAAGCAAGTACCCAAAATGCAGTTTCTGATAAAATGTTTGTTATATTATACAATTTTATTAAATTTTGCACAGAATAAATAACAATTATGGGTAAGAATACATTTGGAAAGATGATGCCAAGGGCATTGACGTAGCAGAGATCATAGAGGAGGTTCGCACCGCTATCAAAGACTGGCGCAAGACTGCTACGCAGCTACAGATTTCCCACAAAATACTTGAACCCTATTGTAGCCGATAGGACAGCCTGTAACTAATCGACTGTTATAAAATTTTGGTATTTTCGGAGTTTTTTGGCAAAAACATTTCGTGCCCAATAAATAATGTCACAATCCGACTCTGTTAATCGACAATATTACCGTATTCCTCAACTGTTAATCAACAAAAATACCTGATTTATGCCTGCTTAATCGAAAAAATTACCATATCTTTTCTCGTCCGATTACACTCATCACTCTTCTCTTTAGCGTTCTTCATGGGACGATAGTCACAGACAGAGGGCGCAAAGGCCTACCCCGGCTCTCCCTAAAGGGAAGGAGCGCCCCTTAAACTCTTAAACCCTTTAAACCCCTTAAACATTTAAACCTCTAAGGGCCTATCATATTACTCCTCTCTCTAATCATTTAGATGAATTGCTTGAACCGTCGTGACAGTTCAAGCCACGCTTGGGCAACCATAACCAACATCGAATGCGAAAGCCACGAATATTGTTGTCTAATAACAATTCGTGGCTTTCGCATTCGATGTATAAACTATCTTTGCTGTATATGCTCCCCTTTACAGTCGTGTACGTTCTGCTATGAATTCCTGATACCGTTGTGAGGACATACTATCATCAAGCTAAAGGTGCCAATATGAGACTTATGCTCCTTGTACTTACAATAAGGGTGACATGTAAAGCGGAAGATAGGTGATACCATCCTCTACTTTATAGTCAGCTGCATGCAAAACAGTAGGAGTGGTCATATACTCTCCAAACTTATTCATACACTTCTTTAGGGAAGATAAAGTGTAGTTCTTGCCGCTTTTGACTTCTATCGGACGGATATTGTGACGACTGGTCACTTTGTCCTTTTGAAGCAAGAAGTCTATTTCCATTCGTTCCTCGGCTTCTTCTGACGACTTACTGTAGAAAAAGAGCTTGTTACCGCTGGCTGTCAGCATCTGGGCCACGATATTCTCAATGAGCATTCCCTCGTTCACCTCCAGCTTTCCAAAGAGCAGTTTCTGGTAAATCTCAGACGAGACGATGCCCTTTTCATCAAAAGCATGGCTGATTAACAAGCCCGTATCGTTCATATAACACTTCAATGTCGTACGGTCTTCGTTCATCTTCAGTCCGATGTTCGGCTCTGTCGAATTGTAGCAGATGTTGACAACCCTCGCGTCCTTCAGCCAGAAGAATGCATCGTCCCAGTCGCGGTATTTCGCGCCTGGTTTCAGGGCTGACAACCGAAACTTCTTTTCGTGCTTGGAGAGCTGGGGAGGAATCTGGTCGAAGATAGACACCACCTTGTCTGCTATCTCACCTGCATAGTTGAAGATGTCATTACGATAGATAGTCAGCACATCGCGCTTTGCTGCATCTACGGCATCAAAGTCTTTGGTCTCAACATACTTTTTGACGGCTTGCGGCATTCCTCCAACTATCATATAGAGACGGAAAGCATCCATTGCCTGACGATGGAAAGCCTGTCCCATCGGTTTTCTCTCTGCATACATCTTACGTATCAAGTCCATCAGCATATCATTACCTGTAGCCCAAAGAAACTCTTCAAAGTCCATCGGGTACATCTGAATAGAACGTTCTTCCGATGGGAGCACGATGCCTTGTGTGTTTTTCTTGATACTTACCAAAGATCCCGTCTCAATGTAGTCATACCTTCTGTCGGCCACCAGAAACTTGATGGCTGCTCTCGCTCTGGGGCATAACTGAATCTCATCAAGGATAATGAGCGACTTACGCTCATGAAGCCTTACTTTATAGTGTTGGCTCAGATAGAGGAACAACGTATCGAGGTCTTCCAGATAGAGGTCAAACCAATCTCTTACCATCTGGGGAGCCTTATTGAAGTCAATGAGGATGTATGACTCATACTCATTCTTGGCGAATTCCTCTACGATATAACTCTTTCCGATACGTCGTGCTCCCTCTACGAGTAGTGCCACCTCACCGTTTCTTTTCTCCTTCCAATCAAGGAGTTGCTGATATATTTTACGCTTCATAATGATGTCATCCGCACCTTTTTGCGATTTCTGAACTTCCATATTTTACACCTTTTTGAGATTTTACACGGTGCAAATATACACCTTTTTGAGATTTTCTGCAAGAGTTTTGACGGAAAAGCATAAGATATTTGATTATTTTAAGTCATTTTGTCCTCAATATTGACCTATTTCGTCGTATTTTCCTAATTGTCATTCATTATACTTACGTATTCGATGTTATCAAAATCCACTTCAAAAACCTGTTTTAACCATGAAAAACAGCCAAAAACAAGGCTCAACTGCGTGATTGTTTCGTGATGCACCTGTTTTTAAAAAGTGGCTTTCCCTCCGATTCATAACTGGGTTCCTTTGCAGCACGATTCCACTAAAGGGTCGTGTTGTAAAATGACAAATAATGAATTAACGTTCAATGACCTTCCGCAGGTCATCGCCGAACTTCGGGATGAAGTGTCAGGCATGAAGGCGTTACTGCTGAACGTTTTCGTTAAGCCATGAGCAGAGAAAACTTGTTTGCTATGCCATGGCGAGAAAACGAAGGATGGAATCCAACCTTCAGAACAGACCAACTCAGCAGAGAGAGAACAGACACCGCCCTGTCACGCCAGAGCAGGTTGCCGAGTACACCAACATTCCCCTTGCGACCATCTACCAGAAACTCGCAAACAGGGAAATCCCCGGTAGCAAGCCTGGCAAACGATGGGTCATCTACCTTGATGAGATTGACAAGTGGCTTGAAGCAAATCGCAAGAATCCCATTCCATTGACAGATGAGGAGCAGAACGCTGCAATCCTTGCATCGCACAAGCGCAAGCCGAACAAGTGCAGCTGGCAAACTGACCCTATTGTTGAACCTTCAAAAAAAGTGAATGTAGCGAGCGCAACTACTTCACCCTCCCCCAAAGCGATTGCAGACCCAGCTATAGCATCATCCGACGCTGATTGCGTTAATGTCGTTGACATTACAGATGATTCTGAGCAATCTAACGATGGCATCCATTCAACAGAATCCGACAATGCAACCAGTATTGACGGTATCAATGCTAGCGATGTCACCTCTTCCTTTGACCGATTGAAGGTCATCTACAAGAAGGTTGGCAACAACGAATCGCAAGCCTTTGGCGTATGGCAGCAACTGAGCGAAAGTGAGCGAACGGCTGCATTCGCACATACCCAGCGATTGCAAGGTGACCTAAGTTCACGTTCCTATCTGTATGTCTATCTGCGGGACAAGGAGTGGATGAAGGCAATGTTGCTTGAAGTAGAGGGCTTGCCCGATGCTTGCCACATAAAACAAGCATCGGGAAGCTCATTACCCGTTCCGATTTTCATCGGGCGGTGGACTGACCACATAAATCTGCAAGCAGAGGTCACAGTATCTGGCATTAAACTATTCTCACACATGGCAGGCCATGAATATCGGAGCCGATACCAGAGGATAATATCAAGCGTGTAAAATCGGCTTGCCGATGCCACATTTTTCAAGTAGTGGGAAGCTAATTCCCCACCCACCTATAGATGCTTGGGTGGCTGACCAGATAAAATAGCAAGCAATTATAGTTTATATGACTTTGATAGTTCTTCGAAACACGATATTCAAAATGATAAATATCTGGCAACATCATGTCTGGACAGATATGCAGAAGAGGCTTGCCTCTGTCCACTCAATAATAGGGAGGGGTAGCCTAATACCCCTACCTACTATCGATGTCGGGGAAACTAGCCAGATAAAACAGCAAGCTTTTAGGGCCACTATGCCCAGTGGTTCTTCTGGTTCTTCTTCGTCCTGGGATTCTTCATATCTGATGTCGTGGTAGTCATGCTGGTTGGCAAATGGCTCTAGTCATCTAATGTTCCCATCATTGCTTTTGGGCTTCATTTTGGGAACAATTAACCTACTTACAATCTGCATTACCTCTGAATGTTAGTTTGGGGCTCTTCTGCTGTCAACCGTGATTAAATTATTAATCCAACACAAGCCCCCTTTTTACTATAGGAAATGGTTGGCAAATATTCAGGATTGACATGAATAAACCTTATGTGAGATTGCTATATAATGATACCTATGTACTATGTCAGTCATCTACTATGATTATAAGATTCGTTCTCGGCTTGCTTTATATGAAGTCTTGATTCTATCTCCAGCTTTTTATTTATGATTTCCGAGATTCGACAATTAACCAAAAAATCCACATGGTCTTTTCTTCTATATTTTTCTCTTGCCACTTTGCGTATCTCAGCATCTTGTTTTTTATAATAATAATCTGAATCTACAAATTTGTAACCATTTTGGTTAGAAGGAGGTAACAAATTATCTGCTCCCTGCTTAACATAAGTTCCCATGATATTATTAAAGTCAAATTTCTTCTTATATGGATTTGTGTGGTCTGGATATGGTACTGTAAGAGCCGTTCTGTCATCATGATCAATATGAATCGGAGGTAAAAGTTTTGCCAGATATTCGTCATTATAAATGGCATCACTGTGAATGCTGTATCTTTCACCCTCAGTATCAGAATTCATCTTAAAATATGTATGGCTATATTTTGTCTCATATGAATCAATTATAGCATCTATATCAAGTTCATCTACTTTTCGTGTGATTTCATCTAAAATTTGTTCATATGATATATCTTCAAAAAATAAATCAATAGTTTCTGCCAATTTATTACGAGGAAATTTCAGTTCTAATGCCTTTTTGTCCTGTGGATTATAATTAATATTCACATGATCTCCTTCTGAAATAAATATTACACTGGGCGATATGAACTCTACATATTCATGAACATTTGTAGGTGTGAACCACAATTCTAATTCAATGTCCGTCAATTCTCTCTTATAATAGGTAAAATCGTTAAAACACCAAATATCACCGTTCCTTAAGACGACACCTTTTTTATATGGTTTCCACATCTGCTGCTCATTATCACGACAGTATTCTTTTATAGAATAATTACAGTCAGCTTCCCATCTGTGTCGCTCTTCTACCCATTTACCTTTAGGACAATGAGCACAATCTCCATGATTCCACCATTTTGTTTGATGGTCTATGGGTTCATACTGCATCCATTCATCATAAGAAATAAATTGGTTTTCCTTTAATAACTCAATTTTAAATGGAACGCTATGTAAATTAGTGCATCCTCCAAAGGCACCAAATCCAATTTCTTCAATATCATTACCTCCTGTGATTGTTCTTAATTTTGTACATCCTTCGAACAATCTTGTGGGCAGTTTTTTAAGTCCTTGAGGGATATGAACTTCTTCTAATTCCTTATTATAAGCCATACCATAAGGCTCCAACTGTAATTCGCCATTCGTTTCAAGGATATTTATTCTCTTTATGGTACTGTTTCTTAATGTAATATTTTTAATGTTAGAGCCGAAAACTATTTCTTCAAGTTTTGGACAATCGCTTAAGTTTGAGCCTCCTCTATAGTCTGTTCGAGTTTCATTGTTAAACGTATTGAGTCCAAGCCCGACAATTTTTTTCAACTCTTGAAGACCACGTATCATTGGTATATTTTCTAATCTGTCAGGAAGAATAATTTCCTTGACATGGGAAAGGCATTCATATTTATTTATACGTATCTTTCCCCCATAACCAAATTCAGAACATTGGTTAAGACCCAAATTTAAGTAAGTATAAGAACTTGATGATTTGAGTTCACTCAAATCAAGGATGTCTATTTCCCCCTTAAAAGCGTTATAGAATTTCTTATCAAACACCACACTTTTGAAGTTAATTGTACCAATAACTTTTACGCAGTTAGTGTCTGCTGGAATTTCACACATAATCGATATTTCATCCAAATAAGTAGTATGATAAACCAATCTAGCAGATGCGGAATCGGAAAGATCTAATGTGTAAGTTTTCATCTTTTATCAATAACTTATTAAATTAATAATTAACTATGTTTCTCGGACGTAACTAATTCTTTTTAGATAGTTCTTGAGTCATTAATTCCTTAATCTTTTCTACATACATCTCGCCAGTAAACGATGGATCTAAACAATGCTCCTTCATTAGCATATCAAGTGTTTTTTGATATTTTCTACAAACCTCGATACCAAAATATTTTTTCCACGAGTCACTATGAGACTTAATGATTTTGAGATTGTGTTCTGTATATTCTTTTAGCACTAAAATCTCGTCTTCGTTTATACCATCATAGTGGGAGTTGTAGAATTCCGCTTTGTCACTATCTTTTGCATTTATAATTTCCAAAATAGATTCAAATAATTCCACTGCCCTATTTCCCGACTTTGGAACTATGACTCCACATAAATAATACATTGCGAGATTCCACATACAATAGATTTCTTTTTTCTGAGCACCAATATATGTGAACATGAATGCTTCTTTATGCATTCCATCTTGCATAAGTAATTCACATAATGAAGGAATACAAGCAAGATGTCCCTTTTGTATAGCTAAAGACAGATAATAATAAGTTAAGCCGAATACGTCATATTTTTCTTTGAAGATACTATTCCGAAGATTTAAGGCACAGCCAAGACACCATAGGGCATTTAAATTGCCATCTTCAGCAGCTTCTCTATAGGTACAGACAACTCTTTGATATGACTCTTCATCAATGTCGGAATAATAATCACAATTGGCATCTATGTGATTTTCAGCATAATCTAATTCAACTCCAATTGGTTCCAAATAATCTCTTTCGTCATCTGAAGATGGCTTGATAATGTGGTCTGGATATAATAGATGTTCGTACTTTGATCCTTTAAGTTTCATGAATGAATCACATCGTATAAAACTATTCACAGGAGCAATAGATTCATCTTCACCAAAGACAAATCCAGTAGGTCCAGACAACCACTCCATTTCTCCTTCTTCGAATCGAAATGATTTGCTGTTGAAGATTTCTTTGTATGGATTAAGTGTTTCTGAAATACAATCGTCTACACAATGGAATATGTATTCCATTTTCAAAGATTCACTTGCTTCTTCTCCTAAGCAGTCCAATCCAAATATCTCATATGATGTAGGAAACTTGTTCATATCATACCTTTTATTGGCAAAGGTACTCATAATTCCTCAATTATCGCAACTTTTAGTTTTATACAGGTATGATTTTAGATGAAATTTACTTAAATTACGCGCGGAACAATGATTTTGTGCCTTCTTCTCAATAAAAATGTGTACCTTTACAAGGTAATGTGTAGGAACCAATATTATTGGATAGTCATTTAGAATGGAATTAAATAGTTTGATAGCAGAATGTACTGCGTACGACTTCAAGGTCATGCTTGAAGAGAAGAAACCTAAGAGTTGGTTGAAAAGCGTGAGTGCCTTCGCCAACGGCTTGGGGGGCTCCCTTTTCTTTGGCATTGATAATGACGGCATCGTTTTGGGTCTTGATGACATACAGCATGTATGCGAGACCATCAGTAGCAGGATTCGTGACTACATGGATCCCCTGCCAGAGGTAGAAATGCTTCCCCATGATATAAATGGTTTACATATCTTGCAACTCAAAGTCAACGCAGGGCATTATACCCCATATTACTATGTTGGGGATGGTCAGCGTATAGCATTTGTTCGTGTCGGTGATGAGAGTCTTCCTGCTACGGCAGAGCAAATGGTACGCTTGGTACTGAAAGGCTCAAACAAAACTTTTGATTCCCTTCACACAGATTATAAAGCAGTGGACTATTCCTTTACAATATTGGCGAATACGTTCAAAGACCGCACCAAACAAGAATGGGACAAGAAATATCTCTTGTCGTTTGGACTGGTAACTGGCACAGGGAACCTAACGAATGCTGGTGCATTGTTCGCCGATGATTGCCCATTGTGGCAGTCTCGTCTTTATTGCACACGTTGGGATGGAAAAGAAAAGGGCGATGCCATCAACGATGCAGAGTTTACAGGCAATGTCCTCATGCTACTCCGTGAAGCCATGAACTTTGTGAAGTCTAACACCAAGAGAGGTTGGGAAAAACTGCCTGATGGAAGAAAGAACAAACCTGAATATGCGGAACGTGCCGTTCTGGAGGCAATGGTAAACCATTTCATCCATCGTGACTACACCGTAATGGGTAGTGAAGTTCATCTTGACATTTACGATGATCGGCTTATTCTCACATCTCCTGGTGGAATGTACAATGGTATGCTGATACAGGATTTGGACATCAAAGATGTGTCTTCTGAAAGGCGCAATCCCATACTTGCAAACGTGATGGCTCAACTTGACTATATGGAGAAACGAGGTAGCGGACTCACACGCATCTGTAATGAGACCAAAGCCTTGGAAGGTTATAAGGACGAACTGAAGCCTGTGTTCAAATCTACTCCGACCCAATTCCAAACGATTATCTTTGCCTCTTCCGACACCCCGAATGTCGGAGACCATGACGGAGACATGTCGGAGACGAAACTCACTGAGCGTCAGCAGAAAATACTCAATCTCATCAAAGAGTCTCCGACAATCACCGGCAAACAAATGTCGGAGACTTTGTCGGTGAGCCAACGCACCATCGAACGTGACCTTTCTGCTTTGCAAAAGATTGGTGTCCTGAAGCGTGAAGGCAAGGATAATGATGGAGTGTGGGTAATCCTTTGTTGAACTTTTTTGAGGGAGGTGGTTTTGATATTTGGCAAAAAAATGAGGGCTGAAATATGGAAGAATTTAATAGTCTCATTAAACATTGTGCACAGCAATTTAATACTATTCCTTTCTGCTCCAACTGCGTAATGTCGCAATGCAGAAGGTGTAGCACAAACAATTGCTATAACTGCCTAACCCATATCCATTCTATCCACACGAGGGATGATCATTATGCTTGCGAAAAGATAACATACAATTACATCCTCAAGCATGGCTATAGATATGTGTCAGAGATGGCATGGGCTTTCTTGGGAGTTAAGAACTTGTTTGATTTGACACTTCCAATCAATATTGCTTCAGTAGGCTGCGGTCCTAGTACGGAATTATATGGTGCTGTAGCAGTATTTCGTAATTCGAATCTTTATTATTATGGCTTTGACATGAATACTGTTTGGATGCCAATACAACAATTCAATGTTAATAATTTCAGCCACCTGCCTCATGTTATCCAATACTACAATAGCGATTTTATTGAGTATGTAAATGACAATAATATACGATGTGACATACTTGTTCTGAATTATTTCTTTTCAGATTTTGTAAAATACAGACCTCAAGATTGTGATGTATTCATAAAAGAATTAGTCAGTTTAATCCAGGAAGGTCGTTTTACTGCTGTCATTATCAACGATGTGATGCTGCTTTATAACGCTGGTACGGGATATGCGTGTATGGAAAAAATAGCAAAATTGCTAAAATCATCAAATCAGAATTATACATTCCTTTTCCAACGTAGACATTTTGCAGTTCCCAATCAATTCCAGTTTGAGTACGGTATAAAACTTAGGGATAATATTGGTTTTACCCCAATTATCCAAGAAGCGCAATCTTTCAATCCATTTTCTACATGTGGAAGCATTCAACTTATTATTAAAACAATTAAAAAGCAACAACCATGATACTATCAGTTTCTAGACGAACAGACATTCCTGCTTTTTATAGTGATTGGTTTTTTAATCGAATACATGAGGGATATGTAGATGTACGAAATCCGATGAATGCACATCAAGTAAGTCGAATCAAGATTACTCCTGATGTGGTGGATTGTATTGTGTTTTGGACAAAGAATCCTTATAATATGCTCATGCGATTAGATGAACTGAAAGAGTACAATTACTATTTTCAATTTACAATAAATCCCTATGATAAACAGATTGAAAAAAATGTCCCTTTTAAAACAACAATTTTAGAGACATTTAGTAAATTGTCACAGCAAATAGGTAGCAATAGGATTATATGGCGCTATGATCCAATCTTGATTACTGATAAGATTAACGTTGCCTACCATGTCAAATATTATGAGGAGTTGGCTAAAAGGTTGGAAAGCTTGACCACAAAATGTGTTATCAGTTTTGTGGATTTATATAAGAAAACCATAACGAATACAAAAATTATTAATTTACAAGAACCATCACAATCAGAAATGCGGTATCTCGCAGAAAAGTTTGTTAACATTGCTCGCAAATATGGTATTCAAGTCTTAAGTTGTGCCGAAAGTATCAATCTATCTGAAGAAGGGGTGGAACATGGTTGTTGTATAGATCCAAATCTTATTGAAGACATATGTGGTTATCATATTGATGTAAAGAAGGATAAAAACCAGCGTGAAGAATGTGGATGTGTAGAAAGCATTGACATTGGGGCATACAACACTTGTTGTCATGCCTGTGCTTATTGTTATGCAAATTTCAATAATGAAAAGGTAAGAAGTCAAAGTTCAAAACATCATAAAAACTCATCATTGCTTATTGGGGACTTATCAGAAGATGACGTAATTAAGATTCGAAAGGTTGGTTTACTTAAATCTCATAGACTATTTTGAATTTCGTTTTCATAAGTTAAAAACGTTAAATCTTTATCTTTTTTGCCCTTGATAGAATTTGCGTCATCACTTTTCTATCGTTTAAATCACAACAATTTGGTAAACAAAAAGTTGTAAACACTACAACTGCACGGAACTCACATCGATCACCATCGGTAACAGCGTGACAAGCATTAGCAATTTTGCGTTCAATGGCAGCACAAAACTCACACGTATAAACTGTCGTGCCACCACGCCACCAGGCTGTGCTTATTATGCTATGGAAGGTGTCCCTGGAAATTGCACAATAGAGGTGCCCGTTGGCTGTAAGGCTGCATACGAGGCAGTTTCTCCTTGGAACAAATTTACTATTGTGGAAACAGAAGACCCCGTAGAAGCGACCACAGTGACACTCTCTGCCGAATACGGAACTTATTGTTCGTCACACTCCCTCGACTTTACCAATATGGAAGGTCTCAGAGCCTATGTCGCCTCGGCCTTTGACGCAGAAACGGGACAGCTGACATTGACACGTGTTAATAAGGTGAAAGCAGGAACAGGACTTATCCTGCGCGGTACGTCAGGAGTGACCTATGAGATTCCCGAGGGCACTGGAGCCACGACAGTGGCAAACCTACTCATTGGTGTGACAGAAGATACGGAACTGGAACCCATAGACGGAGAATTCACCAATTTTATCCTTGCCAAGGATGCCGTGAAGGGTATTGGCTTCTACCGTGTGGCCAGTCGGAGCACGCTAAAGACCGGCAAGGCTTATCTGCCACTGCCCAGCGATGAACTCAGTTCAGAAGTAAAGGGCTTCCGCATGATGTTTGACGACGGAGACATGTCCGACAATGTTGAGACAATTCACAATGAACAATTCACAATTCACAATGGGGCTGACGCGGTGTATGACCTGCAGGGCCGAAGGGTGCCTAAGCCCACAAAGGGAATCTACATTGTGAATGGAAAGAAGAGGGTGATAAGATAAAAGCCTACCCCGACCCTCCCTGAAAGGAGGGGGAGGGGCAAAAGTCAAATGTTCTATAGACAAAAGTATCGTCCCTTTCGCTCCAGCTATGCTGGCTTGCCTAAGCAAGAACTCCCTTATAACTCCGCGCGAAGCGCATAACTCCCCTTTAACTCCTAAAAATAAGACAATGAAAAAGAAATATCTAAAACTGAGTTCAAGAGTGATAGAACTGAATAGTAGTGCATCCTTCATGCAGGCCATGTCGGATGCCGAAACAGGCAACATGGGTGTTGATCCCAATGTATGGAAAGATGCCAGTGAAGCACTGGTACGAGGACAAAACATGATGATGTATTAATCATCGGTACGATATAGAGAGGCTGGGTCGCTTAATGAAGTGGCTCAGCCTCTTTTCTATGATGGCTGTAGCAATCAAATTATGATGGTTGCCCAATCAATGAATGATGATTCCCTCAATCAAAATATGATGGTTGCCTTTTATCTCTCCAATATCCAAACGTATGTGCTCAATATTGGAAATTCCGTAGATGATAAGATTGTCTATAATCATAACTCATGCAAATATTTTTTGCACAAGTTGCTACCACAATTAGGTGAGTTCAACGGATTATAAGATGACACATTAAAAAATATTTATATGAAAAATCTGTGAAATCTGCGTAATCTGTGGTTGAGAAAAAAAGAGGTTTGGACTGTTTATTCCGACGGTTCCGCGTGTTGTGTCCTGATGAGCACGCGCTGACCATCGGCGAGTGTGGTGGCAAAGAGGTAGTCGTTGCCTCCCTCGGCAAGTTTGAGTTGGCGACGCAGAGTGGCGACGTTTGTGGGGAAGTTGCGGATGGTGAGGTTGGCCTGATGGAGGTCACCAATGAGGGCTTTGAGGTTTTTCTTTCCGAAGTCACTCATGCCCATGATGCGGAAGCGGCGACCGGGGAAGTGGGGGATGAAGTTGGGGCCGACGAAAAGGTGGCTCATAGGGTGGAGTTTCTGAACGCCGTAGCGTTCGCAGAGTAGGTCTTGCATACCTGCCTTCAGGATGGAAGTGTTGGGTTCATAGAGAAACCTTCCCCTAGCTCCTCCCAAGGAGGGGGCATGAACCACTTTGCCGTCTTTTTCCTCACAATTATAACCTTGAGAGAGGAACCTCTCCCTAGCCCCTCCCAAGGAGGGGGGATTATCCCCTTTGCTGTCTTTTTTCTTGCAACTATTACCTTGAGGTGGCTCATGCCCCCTCCTTGGGAGGGGGTAGGGGGAGGTCATAACATCCTCATCCGTCCCGAGGTTTACGCAGTAGATGGTGGAGGACTGAGGAACGTCGTGACTCAATACGAAGAGGAGTTCCTTGCATTCGCCGTGGAGGCTTACGACATGTATCTCACTGACGTTTTTCAGTTTTCGTAGGGCTTGGGATATGTCGAGCATGGGGGAAAGCTTCACCATCACCCACTGGGCGTTGGCAAGCAGTTGGTCTTGCAGTTCGAGCAGGTTGGGAGTGCAGTCTTCTATGTCAACGGTCTTGCGTCCAGCTGTGTCGCGACGGGCGGGGTCGATAAATAGGAATGAAGAATGAAGAGTGCAGAATGAAGAATTATCAGGTTCGGAAATCGTGGCGTTGGGAAGTCCGAGTAGTGGAAGATTGTGTTCTGCCAGTTTGCGCAGTTCAGGTAGTATCTCTACGTAAGTGGCTTCGCGAAAGAGGGGGACGAGATAGGAGAAATCGACACCGAGACCACCCGTGAGGTCGGCCATGGCGGTACGCTCAGTCTCAGGTATGAGACGTTCTATGACCTCCCGTTTGTACAGGGCTGTGTCTTCGCTGGAACATTGTTCCATGGAAAGACGCGGTGGATACCATAGTCCTTCGGTTTGTGCCCATTGGGGAAGTTTGCGTTGGGCGAGTTGCCAGCCCTCGATTTGCTGGAGGCACCACCGATGGTCTATGCCGTCGGGAGCCTTTGTCAGTGCCAGACGACGCACATCGTCGGAGCGATGGGCGAGGATGTAGTCTTCGTTGGTCACCGAATGTGTTTTTTGTTACTGGCAACGTATATGCCCCGATGCCCTTGTCCGACAGGTCGTCCGCCCAAGTCATAAACGTTTTCTGATTGACGGTTGACATCTGACGGGGCAACGATGGCAGTTGGTGTTGTGCCCAACTTCTTGGAGAGTTCGGGGTACTTGTCAACTGCTTCTTGAGCCGTGTAGAAGGCAATATCGTCGATGTAGGCCGTTCCCGAAGCGTTGGCGGCGGCTGTCAGTCCGAAGCAGGTAATCATCTGTTTGCCGTTGGAGGAGATGGGTATCTGTCCATCGTCGTTGGCTGTCCAGTAGTCGGTGAGGCCGCTTTTGGTCACATCCCAAATGAAGTAGAAGGGGTTGGCGGCTCCTGTGGCATGATAGGTGTAGGTGGGAGCAACCTGAGATGCTTTGTTGCATCCGTTGAACCACCAGAGGTAGGCCAGGCCCGTACCGATGCGCAGTTGTGTTCCACGTATGAGCAGCAGGTTCTGGTCGGGACGGACATAGGTACTGTCGCTCTGGCGGGTATCGAGCTGCAGGGCAATGTTGTTGGAGCCTATCTTTCCGTTCACTTGTATTCTTCCGTCAGCTGTATATGTGACGCTGTTCACACGGTTGGCGTCGGCACTTATCCAGTGCTGTGGCACGAAGGTATAGTGCTTGGCCTCTTCATAGTCTTTCAGCAGTCGGATGTAATAGACACCAGGTGTGGGTGAGGTGCCCGAGGCGATGAAGCGAACGCGGATGGTGTCCTTGGGAGTTCCGTCAGCCTTTCGTAGCATGGCCGATGGAATGGGGTATTCCACGTTGTAGAACGAGGCTGGAGTGCCTGATATGGAGACTTCGCGCAGGGTTTTTCCGTCGATGGAGATGGTGCATGTGCGGCCTTTATCAACCCCAGTGTATCGCACCATAAGTGACACTCTGTCCGTTACGCCACGGGTCTCCAGTTCATATTGGAACCAGTTGCCGCGCAGGGCATCGATGTAGTATTCTCCGTTGTAGTTACCAGTCTCAAAGGTACCCGTACGACCATGTCCGGCATCGCTCTGCTGTTCGCCTGTGGAGATATAGTCGAGCGTGCGTTCTTCCAGTTTCATGAGTGCAGCCTCTTCGGCCTCCACCTCTTCGCGGATGGCCTCCCATTCCGACTGGGTCAGTTGCTGGAAGTAAGTCATGTAACGGGCTTCGTGGATGGTGAAGAAGGGTTGCAGCGTGATGCCCTGCCAACGTTCGCTGTTGAGCAGGGTGGGACGAATGCCAAAGGTCAGCCGTTCGGCATCGATGGGGTAGATGTTCTCCAGCACCTTCGAGCGTTCGCCGATGAGCATGGGAGCCGACGTCAGACTGAGTTGGGCACCTTGTGAGGGGGCATGGTCCATGCGGCCTTCGCCGGCAAATTGTCCCGTCAGGTTTTCTGTGGATGTTTTTGCTCCCAAAAGCACAGGGCCGTATTTGAAGGCAATGTAGTTGGGTTGGTTGGGACATTGCTCGTAGCTGAGACTCATGGGAAGGTCGATGTCTATGGTTTCCCCCTCTTTCCATGACTTACGTGTGAATTCGTAGGCACTGGTCTTGCCCGTAGCCCATTGTGGGCGACGGATGGCCAGACAAAAATTGCCGGCCTTGGTGACCGTGAGCACAGACTTCTGTTCGTAGGGGAAACGTGTGGTCTGTCGGATGCCGAATTGTTCGCTCTTGAGTTCGCTGTCAACGAAGAGGTTCACGAAGAGTGTATCGCCTTGGTGGGCATAGATGAACTCTCCGTACTTCGAGTGATTTTCCATGCCGGTTCCTACGCAGCACCACATGCCTTGGTTCACCTGGCTGTACATGCGATAGTGCTGGGGACGCAGGGAGGTGAAATAGACGTAGCCGCCTGTCGTGGGGTGCTGTGTCGAAAGGATATGGTTGAGCATGGCCCGTTCGTAGAAGTCGGCCAACTGGGCGTTGCCCATATCGTCGGCAAAGAGGTCCTCGGTCAGTTTCAGCATGTTGTTGGTGTTACAACTTTCGGGGCCATTGGGGTTGGTAATATAGCGGTTGCAGTTGGCTGCAGCCAGGAAGTGTTCGTCAACCGAGTTTCCGCCGATGCATACCGTTCGGTTCTGCACCACATCGCGCCAGAAGTTCCATGCAGCGGTTTTGTAATTCTGGGCATTCGACGTTGAAGGGTCAACTTGCTGTATGCGTTCAAATCCAATGTATTTGGGCACCTGGGTATTGGCATGTCGGTTGTCGAGGAACGTAGTAGAAAGGGTTTGCAGACCATTAACCATGGTTTGGTGGCTGTAGCGTTTGGCGGCAGTCAGGTATTTCTTGTCGCCCGAAAGCAGATAGGCATCGGCTAACGTCTCATTTACCCCACCATGTTCCGTGTCCAGAATGCTCTGCATCTGCGAGTCGTTGAATTTTGCCACCAAGGCAATGGACCAGTCGCATATCTTCAGGAACATTTCTTTGGCCCGTTCGCTGCCTCCATAGACGTAGGCATCGCGCAAACCGGCCATGACCTTGTGCTGTACGTAGAAAGGCACATCGCCACGGCAATTGTTGAAGGTGTCGAGACTTCCGCTATAGAGCGTTGTCCACAGTCCGTTATTGGGGTAGCCACCGATGAAGCCATACAGTCCTTGTGTGTTTGTATCGAAATGTTTCTGGCAGCGTTCCAGTACGTCAAGCATATATTCCATGCGTTCCTTGAGACGTGTGTCGCCAGTGGCGGCATAGCCCAATGCCAGTGCTGACAGGTAGTGTCCGCCCACGTGTCCGTCGAGTCGGAACGAGCCACTGCCCCAGTTCGGGAAGTTGGGGTGCAGGGTTTCCCATGTGGGGTCGATGCCAGCCTGCCGTACGAAGGGGGTCAAGAGGCGATCCACGTCGTATTGCATCAGTACGTCGGCATTCAGTGTCATGGCACTCTGGAATACTCCGTCGCCCAATGTCACCTCTGAGAGGTCGAAGAGGTGAGGATAGAGGCGACTTTGTGCCTGTATGCCCAGGCTTATCCATAAACTAAGGAGTAGGATGCTAAATGTTTTTTTCATAGTTAGGGAGAAGGGGGAAGGGAGAAAAAAGAGAAAAGTTAAAAGAGAAAAATTAAAAATTAAAAGTTAAAAGAGAAAAGAGAAAAATTAAATGTTCCTTATAATCATTAAATGAATATCAGCTGTACGATGATGTAGATAGGTAGGCAGATGATAAGCGAGAACTTCAGCATGTAGCTGAAGAAGGAGGGCATTCTGATACCACCCTCCTCAGCGATGCTCTTCACCATGAAGTTGGGACCGTTACCGATGTAGGTGAGGGCACCGAAGAATACGGCTCCCATGCAAATGGCACGCATCAACACCTCGCTGATGCCAGCTACTGCAGCACCTGTTATGGGCAGGGTGGTGGCAGTGGCGTGGAAGACCATGGCTGTGGGGGCGTTATCGAGGAAGGCTGAAAGTAAGCCGGTAGTATAGACGAACTGCCAGGGTTCGGTTATGGGAAGCGGGTTCTGACGCAGATACATCAGGGCAGGTGTCATGGTGGCGAAGATGCCGCAGAAGACACAGACCACCTCCAAGATGGGTGTCCACGAGAAGTTGTTGTCTGTACGCACCTTACGTTTCGTAGTAGCCATCGAGGCGATGATAATCAGTATGAACACCCATTCGCGCAATAGTTTCAAATACCAGGGGGCTCCTTCGGCTCCTATCTGATGGATGTAAGTGGAGTTGATGAACATGGTGCTTGCAATTACGCAAAGGAGCCAAAAGATATTGATAAGTCCAGTAGCAGTAACCGCAGCCTGTTCTGTCTCGTCGGCTGCCAGATGCTCATGGGGCTCTTTTTTGTAATAGTAGCTGTCTGTCACCCAGTAGGTGGCGAGCAGTGCCAAGCCTGTTGCCCCCCATTCGGGTAACATCGACATAAACCATCCGAAGGGGGCACCTTTCTGGAAAAGCAAGAAGAGTGGGGGATCGCCCAGAGGGGTGAGCACACCGCCGCAATTAGCGACGATGGCGATGAAGAACATGACGGTATGCGTTGTGTACTTGCGTTGACTGATGGTTTGCAGTAGCAACCGTATGAGCAGCATGGCAGCACCTGTGGTTCCCATAAACGAGGCCAGTACCCAACCGATGGCCATAATGATAGTGTTGGTCGTGGGGGTTGCTTTCAAGTCACCTTTGATGCAGATACCGCCAGTGGTTACAAACAGGGCCATCAACAGGAGAATGAAGGGCACGTAGTCATAAATCATCTGGTGTTCCAAATCGTGCGACATGCCATTGGCTATCAACCATACGCCAACGGGTACGCCCAAGAGCAGGGAAACAAGTAGTTTGTGTAGGTTGTGTTCCCACCATTCGCCCAGGCGTGTCAAAGGCAGGATGGCAATGCACAACAGTTGCACCACAAAGGGGATGAGCATCCATTCGGGAATGAGGTGTTCCATGATTAATACTTTTTATCTTTATATTATTCTTATAGTTTCACGTCTTCTACATTGATAATGCCATTTACGATGGCATAGATGGTAAGTCCTGCCGTGGCATGGATGTCAAGCTTTCGGGAGATGTTGCGCCGGTGGGTCATGACGGTGTTTACGGCAATAAACATCTTCTCGGCAATTTCCTTGTTCGAAAGTCCCATAGCCACGAGGCGGATGACTTCGCGCTCACGGTCGCTCAGCATTCCTTCTCCGTCTCCCCCCACGGGAGAAGGGATAAGGGTGGATTCCTCCTCTTTGGGAGAACTTAGGAGGGGACTTTTTTCCAGTTGCTGTACAGCTTGACAGAACAAGGTATCTTCCATGTGACAGTGGTTCAGGAAGTCTTCTTCTACCATATAGATGTCCATCAGGACATCGCTGAGCAGCGCGGCATTCTGGTCCGACGGATAATACTTGATGATGATGCCTTTCAGTTCTGTCAGACTGCGGTCGATACTCGAGTGGCTGCCCTCGTGTTGGCTGGTAATGTCGGAGAGCCGTTGTTGTCCCCTGCGTCCCTGAAGTAGCTCCTCCACATAGGGATGGACGTGGGTATTCTCGTACTCCATGTGGCGAGTGACCTCGGCCATGTACTCATCGTAGAATTTCAGGATAAGCATGGCTATCTGTGAGTGCATGTCGATGGCCTGAAGGAGTTTACGACGAATTTGTGGCAGTCGGTAGTCGATAAAATAATTGTGCGAATTTCTGAGATAGCGGAGCATAGTAGGTAGGTCTATGCGTTCCACCATTTCAGTAATGTGAGCGTGGTTGGTGTCGGTGAGGAAGTTTACTACGGTGAGGAACGTCTGTGTGTCAACGTTGGCTTTCTTGCATGTCTCTGCCACCGTCTGGTCGCCGAAGCCCAGTGTTATGCCGAACCGACTTATCATCTGTAACATGCGGTAGTCATCGCTGATGACATCGCTCATAGGATCTGTTTCGTGGTATCTCCCGGTCATCTCTATTTTCTATTTGACAATCTACGATTTACTATTTATTTCCGCAAAAGTACAAAAAAGCACTCTTTTAACCAATTTTAAGTACAACAAAAGGTTGTAGGGGGTATCAATTTCACAAATTTTGGGTATTGCAGAATCCAGTGAATGCCCGTAATTTTGCACTCGGTTTAACATGAATTAAGTAAACACATAAATATGAAAAGAAGTACACTTTTATTTATTATGCTTTCATCTCTGATGTCGGCACAGTCGGTAATGGCTCACCACGACAACGACAGTACGGAGATGGACAGTTACGACCGCTACCGGGTGGGAGGCTACGGTGAGATGGTGGCTCAGTTTAAGAACTATGGCATCAATCGTTTCAACGGAACCTCGCAAGGCAATAGTGACTTTAAGCGCAACACCATCTCTATTCCGCGTTTTGTGCTGGCTGGTGACTATAAATTTAATAAGCATTGGAACTTGGGTGTGGAGGTTGAGTTTGAAGCAGGCGGAACAGGTACGGCCTACGAGATAGAGAACACCGAGAACGGTGAGTATGAGACTGAGGTGGAGAAGGGTGGCGAGGTGGCCTTGGAGCAATTCCACCTGACCTATCGGCTGAACAATCATTTCATGGTGCGCGTCGGTCACCAGATTGTGCCCGTAGGTCTGACCAATGCTCACCACGAACCCATAAACTTTTTTGGTACCGTGCGTCCCGAGGGGGAAACAACCATTCTGCCCAGCACGTGGCACGAGACTGGTCTGTCTATTATGGGAACATTTGGTCGCAAATGGGCCTCGTTCGACTATCAGGCTATGGTTGTTGCCGGACTGAATGCCAATGGTTTCGACCGCAATACGTGGGTGGCCAGTGGTAAGCAGGGTTTCTTTGAAGTGGATAACTTCACTTCTCCCGCGTATGTCGCGCGTGTGAATTATAAAGGAATACCGGGTCTGCGTCTGGGAGCCTCGTTTTATTACTTGCACAACGCGGCTTCGAATAGCGACAAGCCCCATACCTATTCGTTTTCGGTGCCCGTGCGCATCTGGTCGGTTGATGCCCAGTACCAGCATCGCTGTTTTGTCGTCCGAGGCAACCTGTTGAGTGGATATGTGGGAAACAGCAGTCTGCTGACGGCCAAGAACAACAAACTGAGCAGCAAGTCGCCCTATAGTCGTCTGTCTCCCATAGCAGAACGGGCTGTCAGCTATGGAGCTGAGGCTGGTTTGAGATTGAAGGGTATGGTGAACAATACTAAGATGCCCGACCTCATACCCTTTGCCCGTTTCGAGTATTATAATCCCCAGGAGAAAGTGGTTGTGGATGCCAGTAACCTAAAGGGAGCCGACTCAAGATTGAAAACCCAGATGTGGGTGGCTGGTCTGAACTATCGTCCACTGCCCAACATCATCGTCAAGGCCGACTACACCAAACGCCGTATTGGCGATGGAAAGTACAAGTCGGAAAACGAATTTGCCGTAGGTGTGGCCTTTGTCGGATGGTTCCTGTCGGATAACAAATTTACCAAGTTACGCAACAAGAGAAAGTAAATACTATTAAAACATAATTAATACACTATGAAAAAGTACATTTTTATGACGGCTCTCACAGCCATGAGCCTGGGATTCACAGCTTGTGATGATGACAATGAGGACAAGAAAATGACCATGCCCGAGGGAACTTCGGAAGTGACCATTGAGGAAAACAACATTGATGTGACCAGCGATAACATTACAACTTGGACACAGTATGCCACTGCTGTGGCAAATCTGCTGGCCAAGGATGCCAGTGACCTGAACGACGCATGGTCAGTAAGTTACAACGATGGTGAGGCATACGCCCAGACATTCAAGACCTTTGGCGGGGAGTACAAGAGTTCGGCAGCCTGTGTTCAGCAGATTGTAGATGGCTGTGTGGACATCGCCGGAGAGGTGGGCACGGCCAAGATTGGCGAACCCCGGGACCTTTGGGAGAAGGGTAAGTACACCGAGGCAGTCTATGCTGTAGAATCGTGGTATAGTTGGCACTCCATTGACGACTATTCTAATAACATCCTCAGCATCCGCAATGCTTTTAACGGAACACGAAACAACACCGAGGCTGTACACTCGTTGGCAGCCTTCACTAAAGCCAAGAATGCCGACCTGTATGCTGACGTAAAGGGTAAAATTGAGGCTGCTTACAATGCCATCAAGGGTATGGCCTCTCCCTTCCGCAGCCACATCGGAAATGCTTCGGTTATTGTGGCTCAGAATGCCTGTGCTGCTTTAGTTGACGTGTTACAAAAAGACCTTACCAGTTTCATAAGTGCCAATGCCGAGGACGCAGAACTCGACCAGATTGTACAGACATACGTAGATCAAGTGGTTTTGCCCACATACGCCGACCTTGTAACACGCACAGCAGAACTGAAACAGAGTATCGTAACCTTGAGCAATCAACCCTCGACGGCTACTTTTAAGGCTGCTGCCGACAAATGGATTGAAGCTCGCGAACCATGGGAAACCAGTGAGGCTTTCCTCTTTGGTCCTGTGGCTGACCTGGGTCTCGACCCCAACATGGACTCTTGGCCTTTGGACGTTGATGCCATCAAGGAGGTTATGGAAAGCGGTAAGATAGAGGAATTGATAAAGTGGGAGGGTGAATACGACGAGGAAAACGAGGACATTGAGGCCGTACAGAACGTGCGCGGATTCCATACGCTGGAGTTTCTGTTGTTCAAGGACGGTAAGACTCGTACGTATGCCAATTGATAATGGACAATTGATAATTGATAATGCTGAAGCCTGAAAAAACTCTTTCATACATGCTATTGTTCTTCATTCTCACGGTCTTTTGGGGCTGTGAGAATGATGACGTTTCGGAAATCCGTGATATTCGGGACATGGAGGTGCCTGAAGGCTTTGTTCTTTCGGCAGGTACCAGCACGGTGTTCAAGAACTCCAGTTATGCCTATGATACCGATGCCGACTGGGTGGCCAACATTCCGGCTAACTCCAAGCGTTTTACCCATGGCGACCGTCTTTACGACAATCCCATGAATTCGGGTAACGGCCTTGGTCCTGTCTATGCTGGATATTCCTGTGGTTCGTGCCACCGCAATGCCGGGCGCACCAAGCCTGCCTTGTGGACACAGACAGGCACCGACCCCAATGGTACGCCCGTCTATGGAAGTGGGCAGTACGGATTCTCGTCAATGCTTGTGTATGTGACTCGTAAAAACGGGGCTTTCTTCCAGAACTACGGCCGTGTTATCCACGACCAGAGTATCATGGGCGTGACGGCCGAGGGCAAGTTGGAATGTCGCTGGCATAGCCAGTCGTTCCAGTTCCCAGATGGTGAGTCCTACGAATTGGTCTATCCTCAATATACGGTTACCGACTGGTATCAACCCAACTACCGGGATACCGACCAACCCATTCGTCCCGAAGACCTTTTTTGCACCGTGCGCATTCCTCTGCGACACGTGGGTATGGGACAGATGATGGCTCTCGACCCAGAGGAAATAGAGGCACTGGCGGCGAAGTCGAACTACCCAGAATATGGTATCTCTGGACGCTGTAACTACATCACGGAACGTGGACGGCTATGTCTGGGACTTTCGGGGAATAAGGCCCAGCATGCCGATCTTACCGTGGAGTTAGGTTTTAGTAGCGACATGGGCGTGACCAACAGTCGATACCCCGAGGAAATCTGTGAGGGACAACGGCAGATGCAGGAGGGCTCGATGATGGGCCTGCTCTACGACAAATTGGAGATTTCGACCGAAGACATGGAAGACGTTGACTACTATCTCCATGGCTTGGGTGTTCCTGCCCGACGATTGGGTTCGGTGAGCACGCCTGTTACTTATAAGGGGAAAACCATCACTGAACGGCAGATGGTGGCTATAGGCGAACAGAAATTCTACGAAGCAAAATGCCATCTGTGTCATGTCACCACCCTCCATACCCGTCCACGAGGAGCCACCTTGCTCAACGGTACTGAGCTGCCTTGGCTGGGAGGCCAGACTATCCATCCCTACAGCGATTACCTATTGCATGATATGGGTAGCGAGATTATGGGCGTGGGGTTGAACGACAACTATGTCAGCGGTCTGGCTCGTGGTAACGAGTGGCGCACGACTCCACTTTGGGGCATTGGTCTGCAGGAGAAGGTGAATGCCCATACCTACTTCCTGCACGACGGTCGTGCCCGCAATCTGCAGGAAGCCATACTTTGGCATGGCGGCGAGGGCGAAGCCTCGAAAAACTTGTTCATGCAAATGCCTAAAGACGACCGCTCTGCCCTTGTGAAATTTCTGGAAAGTCTGTGATTAAATTGATAATTTATAATTGACATTTGAACATGAGAAGAACTTTATTTGTTATCTATTATTTGTTATTTTCTATTTCGGGATTAGTGCAGGCGCAGGATTCGTTACGTATTGACATGGAGAATGGTGTGCTGGGTATTGCCGACGACCGAGGTTTTACGCTACAGTCGAAGGACGGCAAGTTTGTTTTCAAGCCCTATCTGATGCTCCAGACCCGTGGTCAGTTCAACTATTACGATGACGAGGGCTTGGACAAGGCTTACAATCAAGACAACGTAGCCAACTCGGGATTTGCCATGCCTTACGCCATATTGGGTTTTACGGGTAAGACCTTTGGCAAGTTAGACTATAACCTCAGCATCAACGCTGCTGCCAAGGGAGCCGAAATCCTACAACAGGCGTGGGTCGATTACAGCATCTCGCCAGCCGCACGCTTCCGTGCCGGTAAGTTCAAGACACCCTTCACCCATGCCTATCTGACCACATTGGGCGAAACGCTATTCCCTTTATTGCCCACATCGTTAACAGCCACGACTATTATGCCACATGTCCTGAACGCCGTAACACCAAACATCGGCACGGGTTTTGACGTAGGTGTTGAGTTCCATGGAGCGACTTCGCTGAAGCGTGGTTCGCAATGGCTTATGGGTTACGAGGCAGGACTGTGGAATGGAAGTGGTTCGGCCGTGAATGGAGCCACGAAGACGCTCTCCGACGACTGGCACATCCCTTCCCTCCTCTATGCCGGTCGGCTAACCTTTATGCCTTGGGGACAGATGCCCATGACGCAGGGTAATGCCCGTATGCTCAAAGGGCGTCACATGCTGTTCGGTATCTCTGGGGGTTTGAACGTGGAGAGCGAGAGCGAAAGTACTAATGATGCTCGTTTGGGGGCTGAGTTTGCCATGCTCTATAATCGTTGGTACGTGGGAGCCGAAGCCTATTGGATGCATGTCGGATTTACGAAACGCCAGAAGATAGATGACACCTTCAATTACTGGGGAGCATACGGTCAGGTGGGCTACTTTGTCGTTCCCACGGTGCAACTTGGTCTTCGTTATGACTTTGTGGACCGTAACAGTTCCAAGAAGGATGGTTTCCTGAACATGCCGGCACTGGTTTGCAACTACTACATTCCGAAGGTTCATCTGAAACTCTCGGCCATGTATCAGTTTACGGGTAGATATGGCCATGAGACTCAGCTCGACCGCGACAACGATGACCTTGGCATCAGCACCCACCATGCCTCCCTGCAACTCCAGTTCAGTTTCTAAGTTAATGCACAATGCATAATGCATAATAATTTAAGAATATGAAAAATAAAATAAACAAGTGGATGCATAGGCCATTATGCATTATGCATTTCGCATTATGCATTGCTATGATGCTTGCTTCGTGTGATTCGGGTGACATCGCAGAGCAGGAACTCTCCACAGCCGACCTTGGCCATACAGTGAAGCTGACAGCCACACTTTCGGGCATAGACTCGTGGAAGAGCCAGTATGCCATTTCGTTGGCTGCCTTTGCCTTGGGAGACAATTATGCTCGCGTTGTGCGCACGTTGCCAAATACAACGGCCGACAATACGCAGGTTACATTGGTGCTCTCTCATTTGGACGATGATGTCAACACGGTGGAACTGGCTGTTACCAATCGGTTGCGCGAACGCATCATCACCTTGGCCAGTGTGAACATGGCCGACTATGAGAACACACGCGATACCATACGCATGGACTTGGGAGTCGTCGATGTGGGATATATGGGTGCCTTACAACGAGGGTTGTTTGATGTGGCTTGCATCCAATGTCATGGTGGAAACGGGCGCAGTGCAGCCAACTTGAACCTGACTGAGGGACAGGCACGGTCTAATCTTGTGGATGTACCCAGTACGCGTAAGGAGGGTATGACTCGTGTCAAGAGCGGTGATGCAGAGAATTCGTTGCTGCACCAAATACTCAATGAGGGTGGCGAGGACATTCTTCATTACAACCACACCGAAGTTGTGAGCAGCCAGTTCAAGGAAAACCTCAAGGAGGTGCTCCAACTCATTGACGAGTGGATAGGGACACTGATAGATTAAAAATTAGAAATTTAAGATTAAAAAGTAAAAGCAATGTCATAATTATTTTGTAATTTTGCACGCTATGAATTATAATACCTTATATTTAGAGGATATAGGAGTAAGCGCGGAGGTGGCATCGTTCTGTCCCGGGAAGGGGGTAACAGAGCATCATGTGATGTTGCATGTTGACAGCCGCAGGGAGTCTTTCGAGGGTCAGATTCGCCGTATCTATGAGGCCGAAGACCGACTTCCCTCGATGTCTGGTTTTGAGGGTGCGCAATATGTTCTCAAGCGTTATTTCCTTTCCGACAGTACAAACCAACAACCCTTTATGCGGCAGGAGTCTAACGTGGCTATCTCCTGTATTCAGCAACAACCTCTTGATGGTTCAAAGGTGGCCGTCTGGCTCTACCTGACCAGTGGTCAGGACATCACCACCGAGCAGGGTGCCATTGTGGCCAGCCATAATGGCTATCGCCACATTTGGCGCATGGGTATGACCAGTACCGAAGGCGATAGTGCACAGCAGACCGAAACCATACTTCGGGAATACGAGCAAATGCTCCAGAAGTTTGGAGCTACACTGGCTGACAACTGCATTCGCACGTGGTTCTTTGTCCGTGACGTGGATACCCAGTATGCAGGGTTGGTGCGTGCCCGTCGCGAGAATTTTGTGGAACAGGGTTTGACCCCCGAAACCCATTACATTGCCTCTACGGGCATCGGTGGCGGACCTGCCGAGACCAAGGCTCTCATCCAACTGGGTACATATGCACTGACGGGTTTCGAACCCAGTCAGCAGCGTTATCTCTATGCTAAGACCCACCTGAATCCGACATACGAATATGGGGTAACCTTTGAACGTGGCACACGCATGGAGTATGGCGACCGCAACCACATATTCATCTCCGGCACGGCTAGTATCAACAACAAGGGAGAGGTTGTGCATGTGGGTGATATTCGCCAACAAACCCAACGCATGTGGGAGAACGTGGAGATGTTGCTCCGCGAGGGTGGCATGGACTTTTCCAATGTAATGCACCTCGTTGTATATCTGCGTGACACGGGCGACTATGCTGTAGTGAGTGAAATGTTCCGTGAGCGTTTCCCCGATATACCCACAGTTATCACCCTGGCTCCTGTCTGTCGCCCTACATGGCTCATTGAGATGGAGTGTGTGGCTGTCAAGGAAAACAAGAATGAAGCGTTCCGTACTTTCTAAACTTCCCTTCCTATTGATATTGTTGGCCGTGGTGGTTATCGCCACGGCCACATACGTTGAAAAGCGCCATGGTTCCCACTATGCCTTGCAGCATATTTACGGAGCATGGTGGTTCGTTCTTCTTTGGGCATTGACGGCAGTTACAGGTTTCCTGCTTCTGATTAAAAAGAAGATGTGGAGAAATCTCTCGGTCATGGTGTTGCACATCAGTCTTCTTGTCATCCTGATGGGGGCATTTGTTACCCATGTCACCAGCCGTCGGGGTATGGTTCATCTGCGTGAGGGAGAGGCCACCCATTCCTATTGGGTGAAGGACGGGCAGGGCTTATATACCATGATGGAGGATATGCCCTTTTATTTGGCTCTCAGGGAATTCAAGGTTTTGTATGACGCAGATGGCGTTACGCCCAGCGATTATGTCAGCGATGTGGTTATTGCCACCAAGGCAGGAAAGAAAGAGTCCACTATCTCCATGAACCACATTGGTAGGGTCAAAGGTTATCGAATCTATCAGACATCATTTGACGAGGACTGCGAGGGAAGTGTCTTCACGGTCAGTTATGACCCTTGGGGAACAGCTATCACGTATGCTGGCTACTTGCTATTGGCCGTGAGCATGGTTTGGATTTCTGTGAAAAAGAAGACCTACTACGACCCTCCCAGAGGGGAAGTTCAAAGTTCAAAGTTCAAAGTTCAAAGTTTTAACCGGACGGCCGAAGGCCTACGCTTGGCTTGTCCAAGAAATCGGACGACCCGAAGGGGCTACGCTCGCTGTGCGAGAATGTTCAAAGTTCAAAGTTCAACTCTTCTATTGGCTATTTGTGGAACACTTATGGCATCGTATATGGTGATAGCCATTTGCATGAGCCCTTTGGTTCCCATCTTGCGTTCTCCCTATCTCTTTTTCCATGTTGGAACCATCATGCTCAGCTATATTCTGTTGGTTGTAAGTATCGTACGCCGCGAGGTGTTGCGTCCGGCTGTGTTCCTGTTGGCAACAGGCATCTTCCTCGGTGCCGTCTGGGCCAATGTATCGTGGGGCACCTACTGGAGTTGGGATCCTAAGGAGAGTTGGGCACTTGTCACCCTGTTGATATATAGTCTGCCATTGCATGAGAAAAGTCTGCCATGGTTCCGTTCCATGCGGAACTATCGCATATATAGCCTATTGGCTTTGCTTTCGTTGTTGATGACTTATTTCGGTGTGAACTATTTCCTTGGAGGCATGCATAGTTATGGCTAAGAAGAAGCGTCGTCGGTTGAAAAAAAGTGTCAGGAGAGGTTGTGCATTGATTATTGCAGTACCAATCCTGATTTGTCTGTTTGTCTTTGGCAAGGACTTTATAAACCTGAAGGATTTCAAGGAACAGAAGGAGGAAGTTGTAGCAGATGAGGCTCCTGCATCTCTGACAACAATACGCGAACGTATAGACCACCTCTTCCAAATCCCCCAGCGGCTCGACACAGCCACCATCTCCCTGGAGGTCTATGACATAGCCTCTCGTTCGGTGGTCTATAGTCGTCATGCCAATCGTCTGGCTCCTCCTGCTTCCTGCTTGAAACTGCTGACTGCTGTTGGGGCTATGGATATTCTTGAGGTGAACCATTGTTATACGACGCAGGTTGTAGCTCGTGGGGAGCAGCAGGGCAATACATTCCGAGGAACACTGACATTCCAACTCGATGACGATCCCATGGTGGAAACCCTACAGCCCATGGTTGATGCCATCTATAGAAAAGGTATTCGGCGTATAGAGGGGGATATAGAGCTTTATTTAATGAGGGATGACACCCTAAAAGCCCATTCCACGGCAGCCACTTGGGACATTCCCTACAACAAGCTTCCCATTCTTCTCAAGGGCAGGGAACGTATAGAGAAGGACCTCAACTACCTGTTAGCAGCCAAGGGTGTAAGTGTGGTGAGGTGCGAGGTGGAACATGTCGATGCAGACGAAAATGTTATCTATCGCCACGAAACGCCCCTTCGCGAGGTGCTGGCTCCGATGCTCATACACAGTAGTAACATTAAGGCCGACGGACTCTATGGACACCTCCACCGTACGGCAGACCATCTGCCTATGTTCAGTTTGTCCGAAGACTGGTGGGTGCCCATCCTGCTGAACAGGGTGGGAGGAGACCACACGGGTTTTGTGGTAAACGATGGTAGTGGACTTTCACCTGACAACCGCCTGACGGCCGATTTTCTTGTACGTCTTCTGGCATACGCGTGGGAACGTGAGGACATGCGACGTGTCCTGCTCGATGAAGCTTTAGCCACACCAGCTCACCCCGTGCGTCACGGCTCCCTGCTGGGTCGCATGTCGGCTCCCCTATACCGCAATCGTATTTTCGTAAAGACAGGTACCCTTACCACCATTGGCCTTTCTTCCCTTGCCGGCTATGCCAAGACCGCCGACGGCCGCTGGCTCATCTTCTCCATTATCAACGAAAACTCCCCCGTGGCCGAAAGTCGCATCTTCCAGGATGCTCTGTGTCGCGAGATGGTACGTTAACAAACATCTGGTTGTCTTATCACTTGTCAGCTACAGCAACTGCCACTGGAACAGTTGCAGCAACTGCCCCCTCGGCTTTTTCGCTGACGGCGAATATAGCGGTAGCCAACCACGAAAAACAGACCGAGGACGATGGCGAGGAGTATGATGCTTTGGAGATTCATTTTTTATTGATTTTATAGTACCTATAGTATCTATAGTTCCTATATAATTACAACCAGCCAGGCACAGAACCAGGCAATGTGACATTGTGCCACGGCGATGCCTACGGCCCAACGTGTGCCCAACTCGCGACGGATGGTAGCTATGGCGGCTACGCAGGGGGTATAAAGTAGGCAGAACACAAGCAGGGCAAAGACAACTGTGGGGGTGAATATTGTGGTTAGAACCACATCACCGAACAGGGCACCCAAGGTGCTTACCACTGTCTCCTTAGCCATGAAGCCACTCACGAGAGCGGTCATGATGCGCCAGTCGCCCAGTCCTAAGGGTTCGAACAGGGGAGCCACCAATCCGGCCACCTGAGCCAGCATGGAATCATGGGCATCCGTTACCATCTGCATGTGAAAGTTAAAGGTCTGTAGGAACCATACGATGATGGAGGCCAAGAAGATGACCGTAAAGGCACGTTGCAGGAAATCCTTTGCCTTGTCCCACAACAGGCGCATAACGTTCTTGGCCATAGGCAGACGGTAGTTGGGCAGTTCCATGACGAAGGGTACTGGTTCGCCTCTGAACATGGTACGTTTCAGTATCAAGGCCACCACGATGCCTACAACAATGCCAATGGCATAGAGCGAAGCCATTACCCAACCAGCATGACTGGGGAAGAAAGCCGTGGCAAAAAAGGCATAGATGGGAATCTTGGCCGTACACGACATGAAGGGAGTGAGTAGGATGGTCATGCGTCGGTCGCGTTCGCTGGGGAGTGTGCGACTGGCCATGATGCTGGGAACGGAACAGCCAAAGCCTATGAGAAGGGGTACGATAC
Organism: uncultured Prevotellaceae bacterium; assembly: GCA_947169115.1. Taxonomy (GTDB): domain Bacteria; phylum Bacteroidota; class Bacteroidia; order Bacteroidales; family Bacteroidaceae; genus Physcousia. The sequence goes on along the minus strand of CAMVOK010000020.1, from coordinate 17,367 downwards.
TACGTCCTGAGAGTCCCAGGCGACGTAGGAGTTTATCGGTGACGAAGGCGATGCGGGCCATGTAGCCTGTATCTTCCAGCATACTTAGGAAGAAAAACAGACAGACGATGAGGGGCAGGAACACCAAGACGGTGCCAACACCATTGTAGATGCCGTCGATAATGAGGGAGTGAACGGCAGGGGCTATATTCCAGTTTGTCAGGGCTGTATCACTTACCTCCGTAAACCAGTCAATACCTGCTTGACAGAGGTCTTGCAGCCATACGCCCACACTAGTGAACGTAAGGTAGAAAACCAGCCCCATGATGAGGATGAAGGATGGCAGAGCAGTCCAACGGCCTGTCAGCACACGGTCGATGAGTTGGCTGCGACGATGTTCCCGGCTCTCACGGGGTTTTACAACGGTGCGTTGTGTTACGCTATGGATGAACTGAAAACGCATGTCGGCGATGGCAGCCTGACGGTCCAGTCCTCGCTCCTCTTCCATCTGTTGTATGATGTGTTCCAGCGTTTCCTTTTCGTTCTGTGATAGTTTCAGGGCTTCCAGTACCCGTTCGTCTCCCTCCACCAGTTTGCAGGCAGCAAAGCGACTGGGTATGTGGGCTTGCTGGCAATGGTCCTCGGTCAGGTGCATGATGGCATGGAGGCAGCGGTGTACGGCACCTCCGTGGTCGTTGGGGTGACAGAAGTCCTGCCGTTGGGGGCGTTCCTGATAGCGGGCAATATGCAGGGCATGTTCCACCAGTTCGTCCACACCCTCATTCTTCATGGCAGAGATGGGAATGACGGGAATGCCCAGCAGATGTTCCATGGCATTGACGCGTATGGTGCCGCCGTTTCCTTTCAGTTCGTCCATGAAGTTCAGGGCCAGTACCATGGGGACTCCCAGTTCCATCAATTGAAGGGTCAGGTAGAGGTTGCGCTCGATGTTTGTAGCATCCACAATGTTGATAATAGCCGTAGGACGACGGTTGATGATATACTGCCGACTGACAACCTCCTCACTGGTGTAGGGCGACAGGCTATATATGCCAGGGAGGTCAATGATTTGTGCCTCAGGATGTCCCTTGATGATTCCTATCTTATGTTCTACGGTAACACCCGGGAAGTTTCCGACATGTTGGTTGGCTCCCGTAAGCTGATTGAAGAGCGTTGTCTTTCCGCAGTTCTGGTTTCCGGCCAGTGCGAATGTCAGTCGCATGGAGGAAGGCAGCGGTTTGGTGTGTGCTTCGGGCGAATTGTCGTGGAAGTGACCGCCTTCGCCCAGACCGGGATGGGGGATAATTGATGAAGAATCAAGGGCGGGAGATGAAAGATTGGTTTCTTGGATGTTAATAATGTTGTTGTCCTTCATCTTTAATCCTTCATCCTTCACCTCTATCTCCTTGGCCTCGGCCAGGCGCAGGGTAAGTTCATAGTCGTGGATGCGCAGCTCCATCGGGTCGCCCATGGGGGCATATTTTATCAAAGTTACTTCTGCACCAGGAATCATCCCCATGTCGAGAAGGTGCTGACGCAAACTTCCCTCTCCACCCACCGATGTGATGCGTGCCGTCTGTCCTATTTTCAGTTCGTTCAGTTTCATCTGACTTTGTTTTTGTCTTGCAAAATTACACTTTTCTCCTCATCCCTGCAATAATCAAAAGTAGGTAAATGTTTACTTTGTGCATCGTTATTAGCTTTTCGTAATCCGTAATTCATACTTATTTCTTATCTTTGCACTCAATATGAGCAACAACCAGTCATATAAGATAGCCACCATTGGTTTTTTCGATGGTGTCCACCGTGGCCACAAGTGTCTTATTCGGCAGTTGACTGATGAGGCGCAACGCAGGGGTATGAAGAGTCTTCTTGTGACTTTTGATTGTCATCCGCGTACGGTGGTCAGCCCCGACCATGTGCCCGTGTTACTTACTACCTTGGAGGAGAAGCAGGAACTTTTGCGCCAGACGGGAGTTGACGAGATTGCCGTATTACCCTTCACCCGTGAATTGAGTCGTCTGTCGGCCAGTGAGTTTATGCAACAGGTCTTGTACAAAGAACTTGGTGTGCGTGCCCTTGTATTGGGTTATGACCATGCTTTCGGGCATGGGGGCGGTTCCCTGAATGACTACATCCGTTGGGGAAAGGAGACGGGCATTGATGTCGTTCGTGCTCACGAACTGGAAGACATGATGGTGAGCAGTAGCAAGTGTCGTCGCTTGTTAGAGCAGGGGGATGTTGAGGGAGCCCGTGACATGTTGGGTCGTTACTATTCCCTGAGAGGACTGGTTGTAAGGGGGTTCCATGTCGGGCACGAACTCGGTTTTCCAACGGCCAATCTTCAGCCCGATGCCGACAAACTTGTTCCTGCCCATGGAGCGTATGCCGTATGGGCTACACTTTGTGATGGTGTGCGTTGTGGCGGTATGCTCAATATAGGCAACCGCCCCACCATAGGGAATGGCGAGGCGGTGTCCGTTGAGGTTAATATTTTTGATTACGAGGGTGACTTGTATGGTCAGCGCATCATCGTGGAGTTTGTCAGTCGCCTGCGCGACGAGCGTCATTTTGCTTCACGAGACGAGTTGATGAATCAACTCGCACAGGACGAAGTGGCTGCACGCAAGATGTTAGTTTCTAATCTCTAATCCTTCACCTTTCTTGCACAGCAAGCGTAGCCCCTTCGGGTCGTCCGATTACATCCTTCACCTTTCACCCTTCACCCTTCATCCTTCATCCTTCATCCTTCACCCTTCTTGCTCCGTAAACTACGCAAGCGTAGCCCTAACGGCCGTCCGATTACACCCTTCATCCTTCATCCTTCACCCTTCAGCTTTTTTTACTCTGCCAGTACCGTGAACTCGGCACCGCTGGCGTAGTCGGCTCCGTTCTGAGCTGAGAGAGCAGTGAAGCGGAGGTAGCGGGCACGCTGAGGTTTCTCGAAGAGTACCTTCTGTTCTTTCTTAGAGTTGGGGAACTCACCTTTGCATATAGGTTCGCTCCATGTCTTGCCATCGGTAGATAGAGAGATGCTATACGCCTTGATGTCGCCGTTTGGCCCATTCTGACGAGGCAGATAGGTGAAGCCCTTTATCATCTTTACCTCACCACAATCAAAGTCCACCCAGTGTGGGTATTTAGCTTGTGTGACACTATACATTGTGTGCCAGATGGTGTTCGGTTTGCCATCAACAAGGTTCTTGGCAGCCGAGCCGTCCGAGATTTCCTCGCTGCTGGTGTAGATAACCTCCACGGGTACACTCTCGATGCGAGCGAACTCGTTGGTGGTTTTTTGACCTTCCTGACCCTTGTACCATGCCGTTATCGTACCACCTTCGCGCAGGTTGAAGGGTTCGGTGTAGGGTTGTGCTTTCTGCTGGTCCACTTGGAACATCACCGTTTGTCCTTCCTGGCTGACGATAGAAACCTTGCCCACCTTGTCACGTATGACGGCTATGGGTTGCATGGTGCTGCTCACAACTTTTGCTTGCTTGTGTAAGTTAGAGTTGGGAGTAACGGGACGAATGATAAAGTTCATCGTGTGGACACTGCCCTTCACGCGGTCGGGTTCAAGGGGACCACCCTGTCCGCAACTGTTTCCTCCGAGTCCTGTCACTTGACAATCGAGGTGAAGGTGTGTGGCCTTCGACTCTGGCAAGTCGCAGGGGTGTGGGGCCATGGTCATCTCCATGGCACTCCATGGCAGGGCGGAGACTGACATGGTGCCGGGGGTGGCTATGAACTGCACACCGTTTCCCGAACGTTGTGTATCAAGAGCGCACCAGCGCACCTCCTCGCGATTGCCCATGCTCTGTGGCTTGGGGAAGGGCACGAACTGCTTCTCTACGGTGTTGTTCCAGATTTGGTCATAGAACTCGATGAACGAACCCGTCTTACGGTCGGCATAGTTGTTGAGCGGACCGCGACCGTAATAACAATAGTGACTAAACTCTTTATTCACCTGCATCACGTAACCCAGACGTGGAAGTACCAGTGACGGGTCGGAAGAGACAATGCTGCTTACAACCTCTATGCTTCCGTCGGGATAGATGGTATAAATGATGTTGGTGGTGAAGTGGAAGTCGTCGGGAGCCATTTCCCCGGCATCGACAATGGTGTAGCGGCCACTGCTGCCACCACGGATTTCTCCCTTACGCTCGCCTTGGCTAACGAGGGTGTAATGGAGGCTGATAGAGCCATTCTCGTTTGATGTCATCGAAGATTCCTGAACTCTATGCTTCAGGTTGTGCAGACCATTGGCGTACCATTGCTGGTACATCCAGTTGTCGTTATCGACGGGAGCGCGCAGGGCATCAAGCTGAGGTCCCTGACCAGGTAGGAATATGTCGTAGCTCTTCTTCTGGTATCCATTGTAGCACAACTGTTGGATGATGCCTGTCTGGTTGTCGAAGCTAACCATGAAGTTCTTGCCCGTAATCGTGCTCAGCCCCTCATCATTCTTAATTCTTAATTCTTCATTCTTAATTTGCAAAGATGCAATCTCCTTCCATCCCGTAGCTCCCTTCACGAGCAGTTGTTCTTCCATTTGTGGATAACCAACTCTTGCCCAAGGCCGATTCTCCTTCAGTTTGAAAGAGATACGTACAAAATACTCGTTTTCGGCTTCCAGCTTAGAGAAGTCGTAAGGCAAAGTGTATCGGCAACGCTGTCGTGGGGCAATTCGGATATCGGAAATTTTACCTGTCTTTGTATGCCAATTGTCGTGGCAGAGATCCCACTCGACCTCGTAATCCGACAAGTCCGTGAAATAGTTCTTATTGAAAATCTCAATCTCACCTTTTTCCATGTCAATGGCTTTCACCTCCACATTCTGGTACACTTTCTTCACCTCGTAGTATTGTGGTTTCGGTTGCAGGTCGGGCAGCATGATGCCGTTCATGCAGAACATACCATCGTTGGGCTTGTCGCCATGGTCGCCACCGTAGCCGAAGTAGTGTGTGCCGTCGGCTTTATACGTATCAATAGCCTGGTCCACCCAGTCCCAGATAGCCGCACCACAGAAGAAGTTTGTGCTCTCGATGGCCTTCCAGTAATCGATAAGATTACCCATTGAGTTACCCATCGAATGGGCATATTCCGAAATGTGGTAAGGATATTTCACACCAGCCTTGCCAGTGACCGCATAGCGTACCCAATCTACCGATGGATATTGGTTCGAGCCCATATCCACAATGTCGTTGTTACGCTCGTATTGTACGGGTCTGCTCCTGTCGTATTCGCGGATGGCCTCGTATGCAGCCTTGAAGTTGTCGCCAGGTCCGGCCTCGTTGCCCAGGCTCCAGATAACGATGCTGGGCGCATTGATGTGGCTGTGTACGAGTTCCAGGTTTCGGGCAATGTGGGCAGCACGCCACTCCTTGGGGTGCGATATGCTGGCCTCTCCATAGTAATACTCATGACTCTCGATGTTGGTTTCGTCCTCCAGATAGATGCCATACTTATCACATAAATAGTACCAGTATGGGTCGCAGGAGTAATGCGAATTGCGCACATGGTTGATGTTGCCCTGCTTCATGAGCATCACCTCTTTCAGCATCTGTTCGTGGGTGATGGCATGTCCTCTCGAGGGATTGTTCTCGTGGCGGTTCACGCCCTTCAGTTTCACAGGTTTGTTGTTTACGTAGAAGTAGCGACCGGCTAATCCAAACTCATCATCCTTGGCCAGTGTTTCGCGAATCTCCACTTTCCGTATGCCGAAATACGTACTTACCCGCTCCATGACTTTACCTTTCTTGTCTTGTAGGGAAGCCACCAGTACGTAACGGTTGGGTTCCTCAGCACTCCACAGCCGTACGTTATCTACCGATAGTTGGGCATGGGCTTTGTCGGTAGTCATCGACGTGCTGCACTTTTCGGTTTTGTCGCCATACAGTTCCACGGGAAATACCTCATAAACAATGTTGTAGGCCATCTTTTTCTTTCCATGGTTTAGGACCTCAATATCCACGTCTATTACGGCAGTTCCGTTTTCAATCTTTTGTGTGCGCACGGCCAAGTCGCGAATTTCTAGTTTTGGCGATGCAGTCAGATAGGTGGAGCGGAAAATGCCTGGCAGGCGGAACATGTCTTGTGCCTCAAGGAAAGAACCATCGCTGTTGCGATAGACTTCCACGGCCACCATGTTATCGCCTTTGGTATTCAACCAGGGCGTGATGTCGAACCGAGCTGTGTTGCGGCTGTTTTTGGAGAAACCTACGTAGTGACCGTTAATCCAGAGGTAGAAGAAGGAATCCACACCATCGAAATTGATGAAGATGTTGCGTCCCTTCCAGTTGGCAGGAATCTGGAATGTGCGTCGATACGAACCCACCTCGTTGCGGAACTTATAGGTTGTCCAGTCGGTAGGCGGTGTGCGCATGACGCCCTTGCGCCAGTCGCCTACGGCCACTTGATGCTGGAAGATGACCTTCTGGTTAACGTATATGGGCACACCATACTTCATGCTACCGTCCTTTTGCAGACCTTGTACATTCCAGTTGCCGGGAACCTCAATGTCATCCCATTGGGAATCATCGAACGATGTCTGCCAGAATAGGCTGTCGCGTAGCGAAGGTTCGGGCACCCAGTGGAACTTCCATGTTCCGTTCAGACTTCTGTAGTAAGTGCTACCCTCTGGTAACACCTTGAGGGCTTCCTCTTGTGTAGCAAACGAGAACATCCATGCCCGAGGTTGTTCTTTGTTCAGTGAGAGACGCTCGGGCGACTGCCATTCAGTACCATCGGGGGCAGTGGGTGAGGGGTTATACTCAAATCCTGTCAGTGTGGCGACTTGTGCCGATGCCGACAACGAAAATCCCAATAAAAGTGCGGTAATAGTCTTTTTATTCATGGTGGTATTAGTTTTATGGGTGTAAAAATACGAAAAACCCTTGATGCTTGCAACCTTGTAAGCGATAAAGTTTCTAAAAAACATTAAAGGCTACTCTCGCGAGCAGCCTTTAATGCGGTTTTAAAGCAAAGTTTGTTTTATTAATTAATTCACTATTTACAATTCACAATGCATAATTCATAATGCATAATAAGGCTGCGCCTTCAACTTTCAATTTTCAACTTTCATCTCTAAAAGACTATCCGTCTGTGTTGTTGTCAGCACGGCCTCGGCTTGTGGCGACATTTCGGGTTGTTCTATAAAGAGTTCTGTCGAGTCGGTAGAGGTGGCCAAGGCATTATTTTCCAGCACATTCTCTTCGTTTCTCTCAAAACCCTGTTGGGCAGCCATGCCGATAGAGAGCACGATGGCCACCATAGCCGCGGCACGGTAGAGGGGGCGAAGCTGTTGTGTGATGGAAATTTTTATCACCTTGGCATGTCTCTTTTCCTTGTTTCCTTTTTGTACGGCAAGCGTAGCCCCTGTGGGTTGTCCGATTGCCAGACGCTCCATCAGTCGGGCATCAAAGTCCTCGCTCAGATGAGCCTGTGCCATATTTTCTTCGGCCAAGAACAAATCGCGGTAGGGTAGCAGACTGGCAGGAATGTCCTCCTGAGCAAAGAATTTGCGCAGGATGGTCTCTTCCTCCAGTGTCGTCTGACACTCCCAGTAGCGTTCCAACAATTGTTCTATGTACTTATAGTCCATCTCAAATGCCTACCCCGAGGGGGATTGTTAATGTTCAATTCTCAATGTTCAATTCTCAGTTTAAGAGACGTATGAAAAAGAAAAAAGTTACAGCAAAAGGTAACTTTTTTATAAACTTTCTCTGATTTTCTTTCTTGCACGGTGCAGATAGACCTTCACTTGCGTTTCGTTGAGGCCCGTCACTTGGGCTATTTCGTCGTATTTCAGTCCCTCTATATCGCGCAGTTCTATGATGGTGCGCTGCATTTCGGGCAACTGTTCTATGAGTTCCATCACCTGTGCCACACGCTGTTTCTGGTCAAGTACCTCGTCGGCCATTCTGTCCGTACTGGCAGCCGAAAGGTGATAGTCAGTGATTTCTCCCTCCCTTTCCGTCTGTTGCTGGCGTTGTCGCAGATGGTCTATGGCCAGTCGCCGGCCTATCGTCAGGCAGTAAACCTCCATGTTTTCTATCGTGTCCCATTCCCCTCGTCGTTCCCACACGCGCACCAAGGTTTCCTGCGTAATGTCCTCTGCCACCTCGCGGCGCAGTGTAATGCGCAGGGCTAACCGAAAGATTTTGTCCTTCAGGGGTAGAATGTCGTTGTGGAAACGTATTTTCTCCATTTCATCCGAGGTTTCCTATGTATCTTTTATTGCAAAGATACAATTTTTTTGTAATTTATTACAATTACACGGGGAAAAAGGACAATATAACGAATTCTTTGTGCCTCTGCATGGTAATTTTTGACGTTCTTGCGATGATGGTTGTAGCAACCAAGTCATGTTGGTTGCCCAATCAAATGATAATGGTTGTAGCAATCAAGTCATGTTGGTTGCCCCAATCAAACGATGATGGTTGTAGCAATCAAGTCATGTTGGTTGCCCCAATCAAATGATGTTGGTTGTAGCAACCAAGTCATGTTGGTTGCCCAATCAAATGGTGTTGGTTGTAGCAATCAAGTCATGTTGATTGCCCCAATCAAAGAATTTTCTGTCTCGAATGGTTCCTGATGAGATACGGATGTGTTTCTAATTTCGACGGTTTGTACAAGTCTCATATATGTAAAGCATTGTAACTTTGCACAACCAATTAAATTATTAACCTTCAAAAACGAATTAAACATGAAAAAGTTCTATTCTGTGACCGCTCTTGCGCTGTTGTGCGTGGGGTGTATGGTTCTGACATCCTGTAAGGACAAGGATGACGAAAAGGTACTTGGTCCAGCCGGGACAAAAAGTTATCTTGAGGAGGTCGCTTTGGAGATGGCGGGCAAGGTTGATGTGAAGGATTTCGAGCATTATGTGAAACTAGTCAAGCACGTCAACGACAATTATGTGGATGGCAATGCCAGTTGGGATAACGATGTCGAAGGATGGGCCGAGAACATCATGGACAACCTGATGGGCAGTATTGTGAAGACCTCGATGAAGACGGAAAAGCAAACCTACTACTACACCTATACCTATAATTACTACTACAATCACTATCAGGGCACCATCCTTGCCTCCAACTTCAAGGGCCACTGGACATACAATACATCACGTAAGAAGTGGCAACATACCAGTGCCGACGACATCCAGTTCATATTTCCCAACCAGTCAGGTGAGGAGTGCGTGTTAAAAGCTGTGGTCAGCGGTAGCGTGAAGAAAGCCTATCTTTTTTATGTTGATGACTACAAGAGGATGTCGCATCCTTCTAACTATGTATGGAACGAATACTACGACCGCAAGGAGTGTACCATCGGCGTGCCCGAGCAGATTGTGATAACCCTGACAGAGGGTGGTCGGACACTTATCACCCAGACTGTAAAGATAAACCTGGACGACATTACGGATGAGACCTTCGATATCGGCAAAAGCAAATTCTCCTTCACCAGCAACACGGTGTGCGACAACGGCTATGTGATGGACGTAAAAAATGCGGCCTACACCGCGAAGAGTGCAACCGTGGAGTTTACGTTGACAAAGAACGGCGAACGCCTGGTTCATTCCACCATAAGCAACGACCTGAAGAACGTGCCACAGAAGCAGCTTACCGACCTCTACGACATGAACGGCAGTGAGATTGACGACCTGTTTGCCGATGCCAATGGTACAAGTGCTTTTTCGGTGGATGTACTCGGAAAAGTGCAGGTGAAGGGCACGTGTGGCGATGCCCACAAACTTGCGGACTGCCTGGATGAGCTGGAAGATGCAGAGGACGAAGCCACCTACAAAAAACTCGTCAACGATGCCAATACCACTTTCGAGGCCAATCTCTACTACAACGGCACATCAACCCGTCAGGCGTACGTTCGTCTGGAGGCCTTCGACGAGGACGAATGGGACGACGATTACTACGACTCCCGGAGCTATTTCTACAGTAGCTGGTCGTACCGTCCCATAATCTGTTTCCCCGACGGCACCTCGTACAGCTGCGCCAACTACTTCAACGAGGATGACTTCACCAAGATAATAGATGAGTATAACAGGCAGGAGGACGCTGCTGAGGATATGTGGTAGTCTATGCCCCTTGTTTGCCATTGGGCAGACGCTGCCAGACGATACCACGTCCCACGAAATGAAGACGGTGGTTGTCACCAGCAAGGTGGCAACCACCTCTGTCGCTCTGCGGCGCGATGGAACCCTCTCTTGGGATGCCCGCTCCTTTGGCGACCTTCCCAAACTATTGGGGAATGCCGACCCCATCCGTTATGCCCAGACCCTTCCCGGTGTGCAGACCAACTCCGAGTTGGATGCAGGGCTGCACATCCAGGGCTGTGACAACACCCACAACCAACTCTCCATTCAGGGTGTGCCCATATACAACGCCACCCACCTCCTAGGCTTCTTCTCCGTATTCAACGCTTCTCACTACGAGGCCATGACACTGAAGAAGAGTGCCAATCGCGGAGCCGACGCTTCGCGGCTCGGCGGAATGGTGAGCATGGAACTGCCAGGCATCCCAACGGACACGCTGGGCGGTGAATTGTCCGTCGGGCTTATTTCCTCACAGGGAACTCTGCGCTTCCCCCTCGGACGGAAAAGCGGGCTCGCACTCTCTGGCCGAGGCTCCTACCTCAACCTTCTCTATTCGCGATGGCTCTCGTGGAATGAGATGTCCATGCGCTATTCGTTTTTCGACACCAATGCCACATGGACATGGCAGCCCAATGTCAGGCACAGCGTTTGGGTGGATGCCTACATGGGACAGGACAAAACGAAAATGTCGCAGGACGAATATTTGGCTCGCATTGGCCTAAAGTGGAGAAACCTCATGACGGCAGCACACTGGCACTACCGAGATCCCAACGGACTTGCCTTGAGGAGCACGTTCTACTATACTTCCTATCATAACAAGCTTTATCTCAGACAGGCAGACATGTTGTTCCACCTGCCTTCCGACATCAGCACGCTAGGATACAAGGGAAATGTGGCCTGGGGCGGTTGGAACGTTGGGGCAGGGTTTGCCCTTCACGACATCCTTCCACAGGCTCCACAATCCGAGGGACTCTACAACCGAACCCTTTCCTCCCAATCAAGATACAAGACACAGGAGTATATTGCCTACGCCACCTATACGCACATGCTTTCGTCCCACCTTGAAAGTTCGGTGGGGCTGCGCACTTCTGCATACACCGACTACACGCACACTACCCATTTTTCTGCCGACCCTTCTGTTGACATCACTTACACCCGGGCAAACTGGCAGCTGACGGCTAACTATTCCATGCGTCATCAGTACATCTTCCAGACGGGCACCACATCGCTAGGGATGCCCACGGAATTCTGGACATCCATCGGGGAAGATGCACGGCCGCAATGGGGTCACAACGTATCGCTCACGGCCAGCGTGTATCTCTGGGAGGGTCGCTATCGTGTGTCGTTCGATGCCTATTATAAACGACTTTTTAACCAGATAGAGTATGACGGGGATATGATGAAGTTTCTGAACACGGACTACAACCTGCAAGAGAATCTTCTGCACGGCAATGGACACAATTACGGAGTCAGTGTGACGATTCTCAAGCGGACGGGGAAAATCACTGGTTGGCTGGGCTATGCTTTCGGTCGCGCACGTAGGCGTTTTACTGACCCTTCTTACAAAGGGGTTTTCTCGGCCTCCCACGAGCGTCCTCATGAACTGAACGCCGTGGCAACCTATCGGGTGAGCCGCCGCTGGACGCTGTCTGGCACATACGTTTTTGCCTCCGGAACCCCCTTCACGGCTCCCAGCCATTTCTATATATTGAATGGGTTGCTGAACACCGAATATGGCAACCACAATGGCCATCGTTTGCGTCCCTATAGCCGTCTCGACCTCTCGGTAAACTTCCTCTTCTGCAAATCGCACGGATGCGAGCATGGGCTCAACTTTTCCGTTTACAACGTGACGGGGAGAAACAACGACATCACGTGCCGTCTAAAGGTGCATAATGGCAGATATCGGTATTCCCACTTTAGCCTGATACGTTTCCAAATGCCTTCGGTCAACTATTACCTGAAATTTTGAAACTATGAAACGTCTCTTCCACCTTCTTTGCCTCTCCCTCCTGTTCTTCTCATGCAACACCGACGATGATGTCAGCGAACAACCCAAACTCGTTGTCGAAGGGTGGATAGATAGCGGTGGCTACCCCATCGTCCTGCTTACGGCCACGGTGCCCATCAGCGAGCAAGGACGTGATGTGAAAGACCTAGGCGACTATGTCTTGCGTTGGGCCAAGGTCACGGTCAGCGACGGGGAACGCGAGGTCGTGCTGACAGGGATGCTTGACAAGCGCTACTTCCCTCCCTATGTCTATACCACCAGTCGGCTTCGTGGCGAGGTGGGGAAGACCTACCGCCTCACCGTCTCTTACAGCGGACTTTATGCCGAGGCCGAAACTTTCATCCCCCAACCTGTTCCACTGGACTCCATCCGCGTGCGCCCTTGCGAGGACTCGGACACCTTGTACCAGATTCGGGCCTATTTACATGACGACCCTTCTCAGTCGGCTTATTACAAGTTCTTCACTCGTATCGGGCGAAACCAGCGCATGTATCTTTCCTCATACATACAAACCCTAGACAATTCCGTGTTCCTGTCTGGCGAGGAGATTGATGTATCCGTCATGCGTGGTCGGCTCATCACGGATCGCCCAAACGAGTACACTCCCTATTTCACGGAAAAAGATACGGTCGTTGTCAAGTTTGCCCGCATGGACAGCCTATCCTTTCTCTTTTGGAACCAAATGGAGCACAATATGACACTCTCGAATCTTCCGGTGACGGCTGCAAAACGGAATCCCCAGTTCAACGTCAAGGGCGGAATAGGCTATTGGTGTGGATACGGTGCCACATTCTATCCTGTGGTTGTCGGCGACAGCATCTGCCGCCGACGTTGACCCCAATTCTTTTTTCTTTTCTCGTTAGAGAAGTCCTCCTCCATTTTGGAAAAACTCGGTTAAATTTGTTTCTTTCTCAACTTTTTCGTATCTTTGCATATCCCATTCTATATCTAAAGCGTTCGATGCAGTGGCAGGAGCGGGGGTGGGATGCATATACATAGAAGGCGTTTACATGGCGCTTTGTCTTTGGCTCTTCAATAGTCTCGCAAACTAACAGAGTGTCGTCAAAAGCAAAGCAATGGTAGATGTCCAATTGGAGTTATGCGAAATGTCAACACGTGGTGTGCCCACATAGGGGTTCACTATGTTGTGTGGTATATTGCGGCATAATCCCTGCGTGGGCTTCTGCGATTGCTCGTTCAGACGATGTGGGCAGTGCGAGACGCCTTGAAGAGCGGGACGGGCAACAGGTACAGCAACCCGCGCTTTTTTTGTATCATGTACCGTGAAAATTGTCGTTAATAGGAACTTTCTGTCCGGGGGTTGTGGGCAGGGAAACAGTGTGCAGCACGACCTCTATGTTACACAACGAAACCCGCAACATCTACATCGGCCGACTCATCCAGCAAAAGGTGGACGAGCGGCACATGAGTTATGCCGAGTTTGCCCGCCAGATACATTGCGGGCGCACCAATGTTTACAAAATCTTCAGCAGCAAAAGTATTGATATGGAACGCCTCTTGCGTATTTGTGACGTGCTGGAATATGATTTCATCCACGAAGTTTATATCCCTTCCTCCGTCCCGACCCATCAGGCATTTCCCGCGCTGACGCTCCCATTTCGCAACGGGCGTGTTAGCGTGGAAGGACTATCCGAGCAAATCCGCACACAACTCCGCGAACAGTTATGAGAAGGTTGCTTACCGGGCTATGCCTTGTGGGGTTTCTGTTCTCGTCCTGTTCCGATGATGAGCCTATGCCCACAGTGTTCACTAGCCTCTACGATGCTGGGGGCGAGGGGGATAGTCTGTCTTGCGATACGGGTCTCCCTGTGCTATCGTTTCATACCGCCGATGGGCAGGGGCTCTATGATAAGGAAACCTGGCGCAAGGCTACGCTTGCCGTCTGGACACACGAGACAGGGTGGGGACCGACGGACAGTGTACTGCTGCGGGGACGGGGCAATGCTACTTGGAAGTTTCCCAAGAAACCCTTTAACTTGAAGTTCACGCGCAAGCAGAGTCTGCTGGGGATGCCAAGTCACAAGCGTTGGGTATTGCTGGCCAACTATCACGACCGCACCCTGCTGCGCAACGCGCTCACCTTTCATCTTGGCTCCCTGATGGAGGGACTCGCATGGACACCCCGCTTCCGTTATGCCGAGGTGTTGTTTAATGGTCACCACGTGGGCAACTACCTGGTGTGCGAACAAGTGCGCACGGGAAAAAACCGTGTGGACATAGAAGAGATGACCCCCTCCGACATGGAGGGCGAGGCACTCACGGGGGGCTATCTGCTGCACTTTGACAAATACTATGACGAACCTGTCTGCTTTCGCACCTCCATCTGCCATTGGCCAGTGGCTGTGAAGTCGCCTGATGAGGACGACATACAGCCCGTGCAGTTGCAGTATATCCGAGACTATGTCAACGACTGCGAGGCCCTCATGAAAAAGGGCAAGTTCGACCCTGTGCATGACCTCCTGCTCGACTATCGCTCCTTTGCCGATTACTATATCATACAGACACTATCGGGCAATAAGGAGCTACGCGAACCTCGCAGCGTCTATGCTTATAAGGAGCGCGGAGGACCACTCTGTGCTGGTCCCTTGTGGGACTTCGACTTTTCTACTTATATTAACCCGGAGGCCAGTTTCAATAGGAATGCTATCTGGTATCACTACTTGTTTCATGACCCTGTTTTCGTGGCCGTGCTCAAGGAAAGGTGGACGGCCACGTCTGCAGTGTTGCTTCGGGAGTCAGAGGCTTTTCTTGATTCTATGTCCCTCAAACTCGACGTTTCACAGCGACTCAATTTCCAGATTTTTCCCATCCGCAACGACATTGTCCACAAGTATCTCAACCATGACGAGGCACTACCATATGGCGCGGCCTTGGAGCGCATGAAAACGGTTGTCGGCCAGCGCATAGGTGTGATGGATAGGTATATCTCCAGTATGTAGTAGGCACAGCTGTATGGGATGAATTTTTCTCACCTGTCTCTTCTTGGTGGCGATTTCGTATTTCTCAGCGACGGACGATTGTACGAGGCGACGATGATTTTGTGGTAACTTTGCAAAAATTAACAATTCAAGACCGACGTATGAGAGAAAGAATGAAGCTTACGGTAGTGTCTGTTTTTGCTAGTATTGCGATGCAGGCGCAGAATGTCGATTATTCAGTTGTTTACGTCCCTGAAGAGGCGGGTACTGAGATGGCGAAGATAACAACGGAGAGCGACTATGTTTGCATGCCCAACGTCAAGCGCAGCCGGACGGGGGTCAACTGGTTTTCCAACCGTATTCTGGGCGTTTCCGCCGACGGGGTACAGCTGGCATATCTCTCGGTCCGCAACAACACGACAAACATTTTCCTCAAGGAACTGGGACGCCAGGGTAGTTCTGTGCAGCGTACCAACCGACAGGCGGTCATAGATTTCTCCTATTCTCCTGATGGTAAGTACATCTGTTTTTCCGAGGCGCGGGGACAGGTGAACCAAATCTTCCAAACCGATGCACGTAATGGCTATGTGTGTCGCCAGATTACCAGTGGTGCCATGGACTACTCGCCTGTTTACTCTACTGACATGAAGCAGATTTTCTTTACACGTTTGGAGGCTAAAAACACCAGCGTGTGGAGCTATAGCGTGAGCAATAACTTCCTCTCCACTTTTACCTCTGGCATGAATCCGTGCCCCATCAAGGATGAAGAGGCTTATTTGTGTGTGCGTACAAACGGAGAGGGTAACACTGAGATTTGGAAGGTCAGTTATAAGACTGGAGTGGAGGAGTGTATTGTCTCCGATCCCAACCGCTCCTTTACCTCTCCTCAGCTCTCGCCCGACGGCCAGTGGTTGCTCTTCGTGGGTAGCAGCAAGATAGAGTCTGGCAACATTGTGTACTGGAATACTGACCTCTACGTGTGTCACCCTGAC
The DNA here is from genome assembly GCA_947169115.1 of uncultured Prevotellaceae bacterium. GTDB lineage: Bacteria > Bacteroidota > Bacteroidia > Bacteroidales > Bacteroidaceae > Physcousia. The sequence continues at coordinate 1,344 of CAMVOK010000020.1, read as the reverse complement.
GGCACGGCCATGGCGCAGCTGACCTACCATGCAGCCGATGACTTGAGTCCTGTGTGGAGTAAGGACGGACACCAAATCTACTTCATCTCCCAGCGCGGCGATGCCAACGGTATAGCTAACGTGTGGCGCATGAACTTCAATTACTGAATCACTTTTTCATAACTTTATACTTATTTATTAACAAAAATCTTAAAAAAATGAAAACATTTAAATTAATGCTGTCGGCAGCACTGCTGACTGTGAGTGTGGGCGTAAGTGCCCAGTTTGCAAACACCACGAGCAAGAGTTCGGGTGCAAAATCTGGTTCCAGCGTTTTTGTGAAGGACTGCAACAGCTATGGCCGATTCTCGCTTTCCTATTCACCTCTCTCGTTTTCGTACAGTTCAGGCTCAAGTTCGAGTTATTCTTCAGATGATGATGAATACAAATCTTTGCATGGTTTCCGCCTCAGCTACCTCAACGGCATCTCTGTAAGCAAGAAACTTCCCTTTTTCGTGGAAGTAGGTGCCGATCTCTCATTTAACACACGTAAATATAGTTATGGCAGTGACGATGACTATAAGATACGTTCCACCAACATGGCCATAGCCATTCCCATTCAGGCCACATATAAGCTGGCCTTCAACAACGGTGTCTATTTGGCTCCCTATTTTGGTCTCCATTTCAAACTGAATGTGCTGGGACAGGATAAGGAAACATACGAAGGTGACTATTCAGGCTATGATGAGGACGAAACTGCTAAATGGTTCAAGGATGATGACTACTCTGGCTCTGGCGATGAGGGTTATGGTTACAAGCGCTTCCAGTTTGGTTGGCAGACGGGTCTCAACGTGGGCTACAAGAAATTCAACTTCAATATTGGCTACTCTGGCGATTCTCCTATCTGGAAGAGTAAGGAGAGCTACCATGGAAAGAAGGAAAAGCTTAAGACTGGAAGTCTGATTGTAGGTATTGGCGTTAATCTCTAAAGTTGTTTGTTGAATCACTACTGTCCTGATAAAGTGGACTAATCGTTCTTTGAAATCACTGAAATTAAGTTATTTACGATCGGCCTTTAGAGCGCGATGATTTGAATTTGTCTTTTTGCTGCCATCACAACTTATTGCTTCGTGGCGATTGTCCGGTATGACATGCAGCTGAAACGCTCGACCTATGAGGTCTTGCAAACCTCAGTCTATCATTCACGGACAAGACAGCGCTCAGAGAAATGTTCGATAAGACTTAATTTCAGTGATTTCAAAGAACATTTTTGATTCCCTTATTCCGGGGGTGTAATTAATAATTAACACGTCTCAATATGAACGAGACACAAACGAATAATTAAAGAACAATGAGAAAAAATAT
>CAMVOK010000019.1 GCA_947169115.1 uncultured Prevotellaceae bacterium | reverse complement strand
GTTGATTGCAGCAACCGTTATGTGTTGATTGCAGCAACCGTTATGTGTTGATTGCCTCAATCATCATACTTTGATTGCCCGAACCATCTTCAACTACAGTGCAGACATGAGACGTTGCCCGTGCGGGTAATAGGCTTTGCGCCCTCGGACAATGACCGTTGCCCGTATCGGACACGTAGCATCGTCCCATACGGGCTAACGACATCGTTCCTTCTGTCTGTGCCTATTGTCATTGCGGAGCGAAAAGGGTGAAGGGTGAAGGGTGAAGGATGAAGGGTGAAGGGTGTAATCGGACGACCCGAAAGGGCTACGCTTGCGTAGAGGAACGGAGCAAGAAGTGAGAAGTGAGAATTTACTTTGGCACGCTCTTTGTAGTATATATATTGTAAGCACTAAAGCCTATGATGATAAGTAAACGCTTTTCTCCGGAAGTAACCACCATGCTCTCGTTGAGCAGGGACGAAGCTCTCCGACTGTATAATGACAAAGTGACACCTGCCACAATGATGCTGGGCATGATTCGCTATGGACAAGGGCATGTCATGGAGGTGTTGTCGCAACTGAATGTTGACCTGAACCGACTGCGTCAGACGCTGGAACATGCCGCTGCCTCGTTTGGCAACGAAGCACCCTACTCCACCGACGAAATGGCATTGGACCAGGCATCCAGCCGCATCATGAAACTCTCCGTACTGGAAAGTGTGGTGACGAAGAGCGAGACCATAGACCCCGAGCACATTCTGCTGGGCATCCTGCGCGAAGAAGAGAACGAAGCCGCCAAGGCTCTGGCAGAGCAGAACGTAACGTATCAGGAAGTCATCCGTATGCTCTATCCCGAGCGTGACCCGCAGGACGGATATGGATTTGAGGAAGACGAAGAAGACGAGGAGGGAGCAAGTCAAGACTCAAAAATAAAGATTCAAAATGAGGAGGGCAGCGGTGACAAGCCGGGCTCGCAGACTCCCGTGCTGGATAAATTCGGAACCGACCTGACCAAGGCGGCCAGTGACCACTTGCTGGACCCCGTGGTGGGCAGGGAAAAGGAGATTGAACGCGTAGCACAAATCCTCAGCAGAAGAAAGAAGAACAACCCGATACTGATTGGCGAACCCGGCGTGGGAAAGAGTGCCATTGTGGAAGGACTGGCTCAGCGCATTGTGGAACATCGCATCTCACGTGCCCTATGGAAGAAGCGCGTAATCGTGCTCGACCTGGGTGCCGTAGTGGCAGGTACAAAATACCGTGGACAGTTTGAGGAACGCATGAGAGCCATCATGATAGAACTGCAGAAACATCCCGAAGTAATTGTGTTCATTGATGAGATTCACACCATCATCGGGGCAGGCTCTGCAGCAGGGACAATGGATGCCGCCAACATGCTAAAACCGGCACTGTCACGCGGTGAAATTCAATGTATTGGAGCCACTACGCTCGATGAATACCGCAAGTCTATAGAGAAGGACGGAGCACTGGAAAGAAGGTTCCAAAAAGTCATTGTGCAGCCCACGACGGCAGAGGAGACTTTGGCCATACTGGAGAACCTTCGGGGCCGATATGAGGAGCACCACAACGTGCGCTATACCGACGAGGCCCTGAAGGCGTGTGTGCGGTTAACGGAACGCTACGTGAGTGACCGTTCGTTCCCCGACAAGGCCATCGATGCGATGGACGAGGCTGGCAGCCGTGCACACATCATGAACATTCCCGTCTCGCACGACGTGGAGTTCATGGAGAAGCAACTGGCCGACTTGGAAGACCTGAAACAGCACGCCATAAAGGCCGAGGAATACAAGATGGCTGCTGAATACAGCGACCAACAGAAGACCTTGGCACAGGCTCTGGAACAGAAGAAAAAGGAATGGGAAGCCACGCTGAAAGACGAACGCGAAACGGTAGATGAAGAGCAGATTGCCCACGTGGTATCGATGATGACCGGCATTCCTGTCCAGCGCATCGGCAGCGAGGAAAACGAACGTCTGCGTAACTTAGGAACAACCCTGAAGAAGGCAGTCGTAGGACAGGACGATCCCATACAAAAACTGGTACGCGCCATTCAGCGCAGTCGCATAGGACTGAAAGACCCACAAAAGCCCATCGGTACCTTCATGTTCGTTGGTCCTACGGGTGTGGGAAAGACCTATCTGACAAAGAAACTGGCCGAAGAACTCTTCGGAAGCGAGAAGAACCTGATACGCATCGACATGAGCGAGTACGGTGAGAAGCACACCGTGAGCCGTATGGTGGGTGCACCTCCGGGCTACGTGGGTTACGAAGAAGGCGGACAACTGACCGAACGCGTGCGTCGCCAACCCTACTCCATCGTGCTGCTCGACGAGATTGAAAAGGCACATCCCGATGTGTTCAACATTCTCCTGCAAGTGATGGACGAAGGCCGACTGACCGACGGGAACGGCACTACCATAGACTTCCGCAACACGGTTATCATCATGACCTCGAACTCGGGTACGCGCCAACTGAAAGACTTCGGACAGGGCATAGGATTCTCCACCGCAACAAAGACGAATGACAAGGAATATGCACGTGGGGTTATCCACAAGGTTATCTCGAAGCAATTTGCACCAGAGTTCCTTAACCGACTGGACGACATCATCTATTTCGACCAACTCTCCGAAGAAAGCATTAAAAAGATTGTCGATATAGAGGCTAAACCTTTAATTAAAAGGATAAAGGAGATGGGATACGACCTCGTACTGACCGAAGAGGCAAAGGCCTTGCTGGCCAAGAAGGGCTACGACGTACAGTTCGGTGCACGCCCCCTGAAACGGGCCATACAAACCCTGCTCGAAGACCCCATCTGCGAACTGATGATGGAGGCCCCCTCCAACTCCCCCAAGGGGGAGAGAGAATTGCCTCCCCATCCCTCCAACTCCCCCGAGGGGGAGAGAATCCCTCAACTTAGGGCAGAAGTAGATGCAGAAGATAAAGACAAAATAAAAATCGTTAAACAATAAATAAAAGTCCCGCCTCTTCTCCTCCCCTCGGGGAGGTCGGGAGGGGGCTGCAAGGTTATTATGCAAAAAGGAAACATTGGGGTTACTACAGAGAACATCTTCCCCGTTATCAAAAAGTTTCTCTATTCAGATCACGAAATATTCATTCGCGAGATTGTATCGAACGCCGTTGATGCCACACAGAAGCTGAAGACACTGGCTGGCAAAGGCGACTTCAAGGGTGAACTGGGCGAGTTGAAGGTCAATGTCAGCATCGACAAGGAAGCCGGCACCATCACCGTAAGCGACCGCGGTATCGGTATGACGGCCGAGGAGATTGACAAGTACATCAACCAGATTGCCTTCTCGGGTGCCAACGATTTCCTCGACAAGTACAAGGACGACGCTAACGCCATCATTGGCCACTTCGGCCTTGGGTTCTACTCGGCCTTCATGGTCAGCAAACGGGTTGATATCATCACCAAGAGTTACCAAGAAGGTGCCGTGGCACAGAAATGGTCGTGCGACGGCAGTCCTGAGTTCACGTTGGAGGAAACAGACAAGGCCGACCGTGGTACGGACATCGTCATGCACATCGACGACGATTGCAAGGACTTCCTTGAGAAGGACAAAATGCAGGGATTGCTATCGAAGTATTGTCACTTCCTGCCCATTCCCGTCGCATTTGGAAAGAAGACCGAATGGAAGGACGGCAAGCAGGTGGACACCGAAGAGGACAACATCATCAATGACGTAGAACCTCTTTGGACAAAGAAACCCGCCGACCTGAAGGACGAGGACTACAAGGAGTTCTACCGCAAGCTCTACCCCATGAGCGACGAACCGCTGTTCTGGATTCACCTGAATGTCGATTACCCCTTCAACCTCACGGGCATCCTGTACTTCCCGAAAATCAAGTCGAACCTCGACCTGCAACGCAACAAGATTCAGCTCTATTGCAACCAGGTGTTCGTGACGGACAACGTGGAAGGTATCGTGCCTGAGTTCCTGATGCTCCTGCACGGCGTCATCGACTCTCCCGACATTCCCTTGAACGTCAGCCGTTCGTATCTCCAGAGCGACCAGAACGTAAAGAAGATTTCGGGATATATCACGAAGAAGGTGAGCGACCGCCTGCAGAGTATCTTCAAGACCGACCGCCCCGACTTCGAGAAGAAGTGGGACGACATAAAGATATTCATACATTATGGTATGCTGTCCCAGGACGACTTCTACGACAAGGCGAAGGCATACGCTCTCTTGAAGGATGTCGATGGCAAGTACTACACTCTTGAGGAATACGAGACACTTGTCAAGGAGAATCAAACAAACAAAGAAGGCCAACTCGTCTATCTCTATGCCCAAGACCCGGAAAGTCAATATACTTACATTCAGGCCGCAAAGGACAAGGGCTACAATGTGCTGCTGATGGACGGCCAGTTGGACACTCCACTGATTAGTATGCTCGAACGCAAACTCTCCCCCTCGGGGGAGCAGAAGGGGGGCTGTACCTTCACGCGCGTGGATGCCGACGTCATCGACCGCCTCATTCAGAAGGAGGACACGAAGCGCGAAGTTCTGGAAGCCGAACGTGGCGACCGCCTGTCAGAGGTGTTCCGCAGCCAAATGCCGAGAACCGACAAGCTGGAATTCCATGTAGAGACACAGGCTCTAGGCGAAGACGCACTGCCCGTGATGCTAACACAGAGCGAGTACATGCGCCGCATGAAGGAAATGGCCCGCATACAACCCGGCATGAGTTTCTACGGCGAGATGCCCGACATGATGACCCTCGTACTGAACACCGATGCACCGCTCATCAAGCAAGTGCTGGAGGACAGCGAGGCACAGACCCTCGAAGAGATAAAGCCCATCGAGGCTGAAATCAAGGGACTGACCGCCCGTCAGAGCGTGATGCGTCAGGAACTGGACAAGAAGAAGTACGACGAACAAACGCAGGAGGAGAAGGACGAGATGAAGAAGGTGGGCGACGACATACAAGCCCAGCGCGACAAGAAGAACGAAATTCTCTCTGCATACGGTAAGCAGAGCGAGCGCGTACATCAGCTGATCGACCTCGCCCTTTTGCAGAACGGTATGCTCCGCGGCGAGGCCCTGACCAAGTTCGTCAAGCGCAGCGTCGGATTCATTAAGTAAGACAACTCGTCTTTGAGTCCCTACAGAAAAATCCCTGGGAAGCCTTTGGTTGAGGGCATTCCCAGGGATTTCTATATCGTATCTATCAACCTTACCGTATGGACATCACTTCGTGCCGCCACCAAGGGCGATGTAGAGGGAAATGACAGCCTGCGCGGCAGAGTACATATTCATAGCTTCGCTGAGTTGGGCATTAAGTAATGTCTCCTGAGCGGTGAGCACTTCGAGGTAGTTGGCCTTACCGTTGTCCATCAACTCATGGGTTCCGATGTAGGCATCATTGAGCACCTCCACCTGACGGCGGAAGTACTGGAACTTCTCGGCTGTCGATTGGCAGTCGGCAAGGGCTTCGGCTACCTGTGGAATCACTATCACATCCTTCTTGTCGGCGGGCAGTACGAGCGTACCCTGAATGCCCGAATAGAGACTACCCTCAGGATTAGGGAATGTGGCCTTGCAGGCGATAGTACCTGTGGTAGCGTTCACCATACCCGTGATGCTGCTGATTCGACCCTTATGTTTGTACTCAGTACCGTTCTTCATGACGAACGTCACTTCGGGGAAGTGCTTCAGGGCCTCTTCGACTTTTGGGCTGAATCCCTGGGCCACAGCCTGTTCAATAATCGATTCCGTCAGGGAGAACTCTGCGTCCATCATCGTGTTTCCGCTGACAATCGTCAACTGAGATGCGGGCGATACCTGGTCGCCAGTGCGCACGGGAATTTCGCCAATGACACCTGTCACAGGTGCAGTAATGGTACAGAATCCAAGATTTACCTTCGCACGGTCAACCGAGGCACGAGCCTGCGCCACCGAGGCCTGTGCCTGAAGGTAGCTATTCTGCGAGTTCTCCAGCATGTAGCTGCTTACAATCTTCTTTTCGAAGAGGTTCTTGTTCGACTCATACTCCAGTTTTGCGCTGGTCTCCTGCGCCAGTGCAGCCTGCAAATTGGCCTGTGCAACTTCCAGTTCCAATTTTGCATTGCGCTGGTCTATGACGAATAGCGTCTGACCCTTATTCACTTGTTGACCTTCGCTTACGCATATCTGGGTCAACTGTCCGCTTACTTGCGGCGTGATGGTTACGTCGGCCTGTCCCTTCAGTTTCGCGCTGAACTTAACAGGCACCGTAATGTCCTGCGTTTCCACCGTCATCGTCTCGAACGACGAATGTACTTCCTTGGGCATGTCGATTCCACACGCTGTAAGGCAAAGGACCATCGCGCCAAGGGCACAACCCCACATCGTTACGTTTTTCTCTTTCATATTGATTGATTTATGTTTTAACAAGTTATACATTTCCTTGTAGAAAGCAGAGGCTGCTAAAAAATCGTACAAAGAAAATGAAAAAAAGACATCCAAAAGAATGTCGCTTTTTAACATTAATGTTTAGGAAAATAATTTATAAATAAGTATGGGTTATTCGCTTACAGGTTCAGATAAAGGGATATATCCGTCGGAACAAAGGCAGATATACGACGAAAATAAGATTATCCGCGAAAAGTTTGGCCGTGTCGGGAATAATGCCTACCTTTATGCGGATTTTCACGTCCAACAATTGTCATACCCTATAAAACAAACCTGATACAAATATGTTTTCAGAATCTCTAAAACAACTCATTGAAGCCTCACTCGTGGACGGCGTGCTCACCGACCAAGAACGCAAAGTCATCACCAAGCGGGCCCTGCTCGAGGGCTGCGACCCCGATGAAGTCAACCTCCTGCTTGATGCCGAGGTGCAGAAAATCAGGCAGCAGAAACAAGCCAGCCAGCCCAAGGTCAACAAGTGCCCCGCCTGCGGCGAGATACTGCCCGCACTGACAGGCATCTGCCCCTCATGTGGGACGGTCATCAACAACGACAGCCGCAACCAGGAACTAGACTTCCTCATCGAACAGATTAACCGCGGCCTGGCACAACTCAAGGCCGGCACCACACAGGCACCCATGGTCATCGCCGCACTGGAGGAACACCGCCGTCGCGCCATGACGCTCTACGGAGAGAACAAGAAAGTGCAGATGCTTCTGGACGAAGTTAGCCAGGAAATCAAGACATACAAACAGGAGGAAGAGAAACGCAAACAGGAAGAGGCAGAGCGTAGGCGTGAGGAGGCCAAACTGGAGTTGAAGAAAGCTGAAATACAAGCTGGTTCTGGCAATATCCTCGCCAACAAAGGATGTCAGAAAGGTTGCCTGTGGGCATTCCTCATCTTTATGGGGATTGGTTTCATTGGTATGTTCTTTGATGACACCGAAGAAAAAGTTGACAAACAATACGAAGAACTTGTCGTACGACTCGATAGCCTAAAAAGCACACCCATCACCGTGGAAAACTTCGAGCAGAAAATTAATGACCTAAACGACATCTTCTGGACGAATATCGACGAAAGTCCTTTGAGCTATGAGAAGACGAAGAAGGACGCATTTGAAAAACTGACTGAAAACTATGTAGAACAACTCTCTACTTTCTACGCCATACATGACAAGGAGATAGACAAATATTATGGTCGTCCGTTCTTTGGAGAGTAAGCCGAGTGACAGTGATATCTTATCTTTTAATTTTTACGTTTTAATTTTTATCTTATTTATAATACTCTATGGGACTTTTTGGAAGAGGCAGTGGTGGTGGACTGATGAATGTCATCCGCTGCGATGAACAAGATTATCTTGTATGGAAATGGCGTCCGAAACAGCAGGAAGCTAACTCCACAAGTCGTGAAAACAGCATCCGATGGGGCAGTAGTTTACGCGTCAAGGATGGAGAGGTGGCCGTCTTCGTATATCCTCAGAAGGATGGCACGATGCAGGACTTCATCGTAGGTCCGTTCGACCAGATTCTCAAGACAGCCAACTTGCCCGTGCTCACCAACGTCATCGGGCTCGCCTACGGAGGAGACTCGCCCTTCCAAGCCGAGGTCTATTTCATCAACCTCCAACAGAACAACCAGGTGCGCTTTGCCGTACCCTACTTCGACGCCTTCGATCCGCGTTTCCCCGACCACGGAATCCCCGTTGCGGTGCGCGGTACAATGACTTTCAATATCACCGACTATGAGCAGTTCATCAAGCTCAACCGTCTGGTGAACTTCGACAAAGACCAGTTCATAAAGCAGATTCAGGATGCCGTGCGGCGCAATATCAAATCTGTCGTAATGAACCTGCCCCAGGCAACAGGCATACCCCTCGTGCAGATTGAAAGCAAAATCATGGAAGTGAACGAGCAGGTGAGCACCAATGTGAAGCCTCGCATCGAAGGTGACTTTGGCGTGAATCTCAAAGCTCTCGACATCGCCGCCATCGAGGTTAACAAGGAAAGTCCTTACTACGAGGAACTCCGCCAACTGACCGCTGGCATTACGGCACGCACCGTGCAGGCACAAGCCGACATAAACATCAAGAACCTTCAGGACACGCAGGAACTGAATCGTCAAAACATGGAGGAAACGATGCGCATCCAGCGCGAGGAGGCACAGCGTGCACAACGCTTGCAGACCGAGACACAGTTCATCGGTGCCCACGCACTCGACCAGCAGACCACCGTACTCAAAGCCGGAGCAGAAAGCCTCGGCCAGATGGGTCAGATGGGTGGCGGCGAAGGCGGCGGTGGCGGTATGAACGCTGCTGGCATGATGACTGGCATGATGATGGGCGGTGCCATGGGACAGCAAATGGCCGGCATGATGAACAACATGGGGCAGTACTGGCAACAGGCACAACAGGGACAGGTTCCTACTCCACCCACTGGTGGAGCCACACCGCCCCCCATACAGGGTGCTCCCACCCCACCACCTATGCCCACGACACAATACTACGTGGCCATCGGTGGACAGCAGGCAGGCCCCTTCAACATGCCTCAGCTGCAGACACTGGTGCAGAACGGCAATCTGACTGCACAAACCTTGGTATGGAAGCAAGGCATGGCCGGATGGGAACAAGCCAGCACCGTTGCCGAACTGACCACGCTCTTCGCAGCTCCGGCTGGTGAAGCAACACCACCTCCTATGCCCTGAGTGGAATGAAGAGTTAAGAATTAAGAATTTAAAAGAATAATAGCCATGGACGACCAGAATTTCTTCTCTATAGACCGGCTTGTGGAGTTCGGCATGAGTGCCGCCATTGCCAAACAGATGATAAACTCCATGAACCAGACCATGCAGGACATGTATGTTCCTGGTTCTATCCAAAGTATGCCAAAGCCCGTTTCGCCTACACCACAGAACATCTACTATGTGGCTATAGACGGGATGCAGACAGGCCCCATGAACGATGCCGAATTCACACGGCTCGTCATGCAAAAACGCATTAACAAGGACACACTGGCATGGATGCCCGGGATGCCCCAGTGGAAACCCATCGAGGAAATACCTGCCATGCTGAAGATTATTGCCCTTACCCCTCCACCCTTGGAGAACATTTGACATACGAATAGACATCATCAAGTACTCATTATTCCCCTCATATAGAAAAAGCGGAAACCCGTTATGGGCCACCGCTTTTTCTATTATGTTCAGTCTGATCAGAATATACTGAGTGTAAGTCGTATCAGAACACATATCCGATTTTACCAGCACCGAGTCTCAATTCACTTCCTGACTTAAAGTGAAAAGTACAGGCTGAAATTAAACTGGCCAAACCTCCTGCAGCAAAGATGTAGCCTACGGTTTTTATACTCTTCTTTTCATCAGAATAGCCCTTTGCCAAACAAACTCCCGACACCACACCAAAACCCAATGTCCCTAACTCCAAAGCATGCGCCTTGCGAACAAATTTTCCGGCTTTGTAGATATGATAATGATGGTCATTGGCATATTTATCCCGTAGATAATGAAGTTCTTTATAAAGAGAATCTCTTACGGCTGACAGAGAGTCCTCCAAGGGGGAGTCTAAAGGTATATCAAATGGGTTTCGGTTGTTAATCAAAGCCTATTTACTTTTTAAATCCTCAATTTTTCTAATAGTTTGCTCCAGATTTCTCGTTTTTTCATCGGCTGGTACGTTTCCCACCACCTGTGCCAATACCGCAATAGGACACAGCAGCATAAGCATAATAATAATCTTTTTCATTTGTTTGATATTTAGGTTAATAAACATGTTTTCAACAAAACCCATACCAACCTATATGCATAAGAAAGCACAGGCCAACCACATATCCTGCCAGGCCTGGTACAGCCTCTAATCTACTATGGGGAAGCCTGCGCTCTATACGCATACTTCAACGTAGATTAGAATTGCTCGTAAAACCCTTTCGAGGTACCAGTTCGGCAGGATAATTGAACAATAAATGTTTGCATTCCTTACGGAATACGTTGCAAAGATAAAGATAATCCTTGAAACGACAAATATTAACGGGAGATTTGTTCGTCAGTTATGAATATTTAGAACCTTTGGCCTGTCGCTTGAAGACACTCTTGCTCGGAAAACATTAAATAAAATTTGTGTTTTCGCTCGTTTATTTGTATCTTTGCACACGATGTACAACGAATAGTCATGAACAACGTAACGCTTTCGATGAACAAGGTACTGGGCATCATCCACTCTATGTCTCTTACGACGAGTAACAAACAGTGGCTGGCCGAACGGCTAATTGACGAGGTTAGGGCTGAAAGACAACCACAAAAGACCAATCGTATGCCTTTATCCATTACGGCAGAAGACCTCACTATAGCCCCTCAGGTGGCTCGGCTGTTCAGTAATGTTCCCTCTATGCCAGCAACTTACGACATCAAGAAAGAATACGCCGAATATCTGTGCGAGAAATACCAATAGACATGAATGTATTCATCGACACGAACGTATTTCTTGACTTCATCGCCCGTCGCGGTGATTTTTATGCTCCTGCAGCTACAATAGTGAGTCTGGCATACTGTGAGAAGATAAATCTCATGGTCTCTGCTCTGTCCTTTGCTACTGCCAGTTATGTTCTTGAACATCACTACAAAATGAGCCAAGGGGAAATCATCGAAGATTACGAAGAGTTTATCACATTGTGCGGGATTACGACAATAGGCCACGAGACGGTGAGACTGTCTGTAGATTCGGCCTTTGCCGACTTCGAGGATGCAATGCAACACTATTCGGCTATGATAGACGGAGCCGACTGTATTGTAACACGCAATAAGAAGGACTTTGAAATGTCAAAGCTCCCCGTCTATGAACCACAAGAGTTTCTTGACTATATTGTTGGAAAATAATAAAAGGGAATATGCGGATAGATATCATCACCGTACTGCCGGAACTTATTGAAGGCTTTCTGAACGAAAGCATACTGGGCAGGGCACAAAGGAAGGGCCTCGTGGAGATACACCTCCACAACCTGCGCGACTACTCCACCAACCGATGGAAGCGCGTTGATGACTACCCCTTCGGCGGGTTTGCTGGTATGGTGATGCAGTGCGAACCCATCGACCGATGCATCTCAAAGCTGCAAAGTGAGCGCAAGTACGACGAGGTCATCTTCACCACACCCGACGGTGAGCAGTTCTCGCAACCTATGGCCAACGAACTGAGCCTCAAGGAGAATATTATCATCCTTTGCGGCCATTACAAGGGCATCGACTATCGCATCCGTGAACACCTCATCACTAGGGAAGTCAGCATCGGCGACTATGTACTGACGGGAGGTGAATTGGCCGCAGCCGTCATGGCCGATGCCATCGTGCGCATCCTCCCCGGAGCCATAGGTGACGAACAAAGCGCTTTAAGCGATTCTTTTCAGGATAATCTGTTGGCTGCACCGGTTTACACCCGTCCTGCGGATTACAAAGGATGGAAAGTACCTGAGATTCTACTCAGCGGCCACGAAGCGAACATTAAGGAATGGGAACTGGCACAGAGCATAGAGCGCACGAAACGACTCAGACCAGACTTATTGAATAATTAAGAATTAAGAGATAAGTAATCGGACGCACCGCAGGTGCAATGCTTGGCTCGTCCAAGAAACTGGACGCCCATAGGGCTACGCTTGCCGTGCAAGAATTAAGAATTGATAATGGATAATTAACAATGAATAATTATGCCAGACAACAAGAAACTAAACCTCTACATCATTGCCGGCTGTAATGGTGCAGGCAAGACGACAGCGTCATTTACCGTCTTGCCCGAGATGCTGGATTGCCGCGAGTTTGTCAATGCAGACGAGATAGCACGCGGCCTGTCGCCCTTCCATCCCGAAGGTGTGGCCATACAGGCTGGTCGTTTGATGATTGACCGCGTCATCCACCTGTTGAAAGAGGGCGAAACATTTGCCTTCGAGACCACCCTCTCTACACGCTCGTACGTAAAACTTATACAACAGGCACAAAAGCGAGGTTATTTTGTAACACTTTTGTTCTTCTCGCTTTCCACACCCGAACAGGCAGTACAGCGTGTAGCCAAGCGAGTGAGTCAAGGCGGTCATAACATCCCAACCGATGTGGTATATCGTCGTTTCGAGGCAGGTCTGTCGAACCTCTTCAACCTCTACATGCCCATCGTTGACTACTGGGCATTATATGACAACTCTAATATTCCTACCCACCACATCGCTAATGGGGAACTGGGCAAGGAGCCGGTCATACTGGATGCAGAAAAGTTTGAGACATTGCGAACCAAATACCTGATGCAAGATGAGCAAGACACAAAAGAATGAATGCGACGTGCTGCTCATGCAGCAGCGCATCGACGAAGGCATACTGCTGGCTCAGCGTCGTTTACTCAATCGTGGTCTGCACGATGATTTGTCATTTATCGTCTGCCAAGGTGGGCGTGTATGCGAAGTGCCAGCCACAAAGATTTTGCCCTTTTGAAGTGATAAATAATAAATGATAAATAATAAATAATAATGAAGATAAGCGACAAAATACTTTACATCGGGGTGGATGACCTGGACATCGACCTGTTTGAGAGCCAATACAAAGTGCCCGAGGGCATGAGCTACAACTCGTGGGTGATTGTGGATGAGCACGTTGCAGTGCTTGACACAGCCGATCAGCGCCGCACGCAGGAATGGCTTGCAAACCTCACGGAAGCACTCAATGGACGCCACGTGGACTATCTGGTGGTGCACCACATGGAGCCGGACCACGCTGCCAACATTGCCCGTCTGGCTGAGCTGTACCCAGAGATGAAAATAGTGCTCTCTGCTGCAGCCCTGAAGATGGTGCCCAACTTCTTCCCCGAGGCTGGCATCGAGAGCCGCTGTCAGGTGGTGAAGGAGGGCGACACGCTCTCCCTTGGCGAGCACACCCTGCAATTCATCGCTGCTCCCATGGTACACTGGCCTGAAGTCTTGATGAGTTATGAGCAGAAGGAGAAAATACTCTTCGCAGCTGATGGCTTTGGTAAGTTCGGAGCCATACAGAACGAAAAATTTAATGCTGACGGAACACCCGCCGATTGGGCTTGCGAAGCACGCCGCTACTATTTCAACATCGTAGGCAAATACGGAATGCAAGTTCAGAATGTGATGAAGAAAGCTTCTGCACTGGACATCCGCGTCATTGCTCCCCTGCATGGCCCCGTGCTCACAGGAGACCTTACGCCTTACCTCCGTCTTTATGATACGTGGAGCAAATACGAACCTGAGACCGAGGGCGTATTTGTGGCCTACGCCAGCATTCATGGAGGTACCCGTGCTGCTGCCGAGAAGATGGTGGAGATACTCAAAGCAAAGGGTTGCCCAAAGGTAGCTGTTGCCGACCTTACCCGTGATGACATGGCCGAGGCCATAGAAGATGCTTTCCGCTACCCCACCCTCGTACTGCTCGCTGCTTCGTATGACGCCGGCATCTTCCCCCCAATGCACGACTTCCTATGGCATCTCCAGATTAAAGGCTTCCAGCGTCGTCGTTTTGGTCTCGTTGAGAATGGCTCATGGGCGCCCTCAGCTGGCAAGGTCATGACTGAGATGATTGGTCAGATGAAGAATTGTGAAATCGTAGGTCCATTAGTAACCATCCGAAGCCGCATGAAAGCCACTGACCTGCCACAAATGGAGACTTTGGCCGATGCCGTTCTCGGGAAGGAATAAGGAGTTCCTACCCCCAACCCTACAAAACCCATAAACTTATGAAAAAACGTTTCTTATCACTTTTCGTAATCACGCTGTTTGCACTCTTCGCCATGGCCGAGGGGCAAGTGAAATACGTATTTTACTTCATTGGTGACGGTATGGGTGTCAACCAAATCAACGTCACTGAAACCTATTTGGCTGCCTTGAAGGGACGCATTGGCATTGAGCCTATCCTCATGTCAGAATTTCCCGTTGTAGGTATTGTCAACACCTACTCTGCTACCAATGGGGTTACTGACTCTGCTGCAGGAGGTACAGCACTGGCCTCTGGTTATAAAACAAAAAACGGAGCCATTGGGGTTCTAGAAGATCTGCAGACACCCTGTACGAGCATTGCAGCCTGGGCTAAGCAGTCTGGTAAAGCTGTGGGTATTGCCACAACGGTAGCCATCACACACGCAACACCAGCCTCTTTCTATGCTCATCAGCCCAAACGTAGTATGTACTATGAAATTGGTCAGGATTTATGCAAGAGTGGCTTTGATTTCTTCGCCGGATGTGACTTCCACCGTCCCAACACCAAGGAGGGAGAGCCCACCTTACGCGAACAGGCTAAGGCCGCAGGCTACACCATTTTGACTGGAGGCTACAAAGAGTACCAAAAGAAGGGCAAGAAGTCCGAAAAACTCATCATGCTCCAAAGCGATGAACAGAACGAGAAACTGGGCAGCGACCACCTCCCCTACGCCTTGGACCAGACAAAGAACGACCTTACATTGGAACAAATCGTACGTGCTGGAATCAACTATCTTTCATCAAAGAGCACTGACGGATTCTTCTTCCAAATCGAAGGTGGAATGATAGACTACGCCTGTCACCGCAACGATATCGGTAATGCTATTAATGAAGTCCTTGACCTCGACAAAGCTGTAAAGGTTGCCTATGAATTTTACCAACAGCACCCCGACGAGACCATTATCGTCATCTCAGCCGACCATGAGACGGGCGGTCTTGCCATGGGTACGGGTCCCTACGAACTCCACACCGACCTTCTGCGTTTCCAACACAAGAGCATTGACGAACTGAAGTGGATGTTGGGCGAACTGTACAAAAAGGCACCTAAGAAATTCGACCGCGTTGCCGTAGAGAAAGTTCTGAGAGAAGAGATGGGCTTCGGTGCTGGCATCGCGCTCAGCGACAAGCAGCAAGAACGCATCAGCCGTCGTTGGGAAGCCATAGA
The DNA here is from genome assembly GCA_947169115.1 of uncultured Prevotellaceae bacterium. Classification (GTDB taxonomy): domain Bacteria; phylum Bacteroidota; class Bacteroidia; order Bacteroidales; family Bacteroidaceae; genus Physcousia. Next base: position 48,184 of record CAMVOK010000019.1, on the reverse strand, counting down.
GAAGGCTATCGCCGATGGTCAGAAGGTACAGGATCGCATCAACGATTTAGGCGAAACAGTAAAGCACATCTTAAGCGAAGTTGCTATGATTAGTTGGGCCAGTGGTGGCCATAGCAATGGCTATGTGCCCATTTACGCCATAGGTCCTGGCACCGAGGTATTCCAAGGGCGCATCGACAACATCGAAATTGCCCCAGCCATGGCAAAGATTGCTGGCTATAAAGCAGAATAATCCCATAGAGTACAGTTTACTGTAAAGAAAAAGCCGAAGCAATAGACTTCGGCTTTTTCTTTATTTCTGTTCAAGATTTTTTAAGCGTAGTAAGGCTTCAATGTAATAATAGTCGGCATATACGATGCTGGCGTCTATTTCAGTTCCTGCCGGATAATGTCCCGTAGAATGCTTCAAGAAAGCAACATTCTCAGTTCCACTTTGGTAGCGCGGTGTGCTGAGGGCTTCCAACATGAGTTCTGCCTCGTCGCGATACCCCTTGTCGGGGGCGTATTGGCTCAGTTCCAACAAGGCCGAGGCGACAATGCAGGCAGCAGAAACATCTTTGGGGCATTTACGATTTACGGATTTACTATTTACAATTTCGGGGTCGTCCATATCCCAATAAGGGATACAGTCATCGCTGGTTTCATGCAGTCGTTTCAGGTAGATGTCTGTCACCTTCTGGGCAAAATCGAGGAAACGCTTTTCATGCGTATAGCGATAGACCATCGTATAACCGTAGATAGCCCATGCCTGGCCACGGCTCCACATCGACTGGTCGTTGTAACCCTGATGTGTCAATCCCTTAATAAACTTACCTGTCTCTGGATTATATACAGCCACATGGTAGCACGACCCATCCTTACGGAAATGGTGTTTCATCGTGGTTTCAGCATGGCGCACAGCAATATCGTACAAAGCCCCCCTCTCGGCCTCCCCCGTAATGGGGAGGAAGGCTGGCGCATTGCCATCCTTTTGTGTTCCTGAGGACTGGAGCTCCCCTCCCTCACAGGGAGGGGTAAGGGGGTGGGTCTGTTCTTTGCTTGCCCAGAACAGCAACTCCAGGTTCATCATGTTGTCCATGATGGTGTTGTGGCCTCCATAATCCTTGATGTGACGCGGCCAACTAAGGAGCGTACCCACACGGGGATTAAACAGGGTAGCCAAAGAGTCGGCAGCCCGGAGGGCAAAATCCCGATAGCGTTTGTCTTTGGTCTGTTCGTAGCCTTTCAGCAAGGAGTTTATTACGATGAAACCCAAATCATGGTCGTAAACGGGACTATCTATGATGGGTAGTATGGCATCGGTATAGCCCTGAGCTGCCTTCTGCACGGCTTCGCTCTTATTGTATTCGAACGTCATCCACAATATGCCAGGCCAGAAGCCAGAGCACCACTCCTCGGCTTTGGCTGGACGGAGGTTCCAGGTTTGAACACCATGCTCCTTGCTCCCTACCCCTTGTTCCTCCAGTATGTTCCGTGGCATCTTTGTGAAGTTGTAGGGTCGAAGTGTAGCCAAGGCCCGATCCACCTGTATAGAACAATATGCCAAAGACTTGTTGGGGATAAAACGACCCGTATGCGGTGTGAATACAATATTCTCCACATGGTTACCTACGTACATGGGTACATAGTCCGATGTCTGGTACCAACGTGGCTTGTCTGACATGTCATCATAGATGAACTGGCCATTTATCTTCAGCCCCTCAAATGTAATGTTTCGTACCTTACGAATCTCGTCGTAGCCAGCAATAATGGACATATAGGGTTGTTGACCATTGTATCGTATGTTGCGAAATGTCACATCTTCCACACCGCGCCCCGGTGCTGTACAATACTTCTGGTTATAACCAACCTTCACCTGTAGCAATGAGCCTTGATGAATCTGCTCTACGCGGATGTTCTCGAACACAACATTACGTACAAGGTTGTTGTCGCCACAGTTGATGGCCATGCAGCCCTGGTAATCCACCTGTGGTTCGCTCTGACAAAGGATGTCGATGTTCTCGTATCGCAGGTTCTCGATGGTATCGCCACGCTGACTGTCACCATGGATGCCAATGAATATCGGGTGTGCCACATCAGCCCAAAGCGTAGAATTTCGCATCGTGACATTACGGCAGTTACCCGAAAAACCCTTACGTGTAGCATATGCCGTCGTGCAGTCGTCAGAGTTGCGGCAGAATACGCGGTCGAACAGGACATTCTGCGAGGCAAATACATTCAGTCCGTCACCCCATCCGGGATGCGATATACTACGTACTTCACGCAACACCACGCCATCGCTCCCACCTACGGGACAGGTGTTTACGACAAGACCATCAATAACGACATTGCGACAACAATATACATGGACTCCCTGATAGCCATTGTCCGGACGGGCGATGCCTCGGCCAAGAATGCTAACATCGTGGACACTATCAAGAGCAAAAGTGCCCGTGAAATAACTGCCTCCATCAAGGTACAGCGTTGTGTTGGAGAGTACACGAATGGTGTCCTGTTCATACAGCCCTGGTGCAAAATACTGGAAGTTCCGCCCCTGTGCCTCTGCCTCTCGCTTGGCCTCCGTCTTGCCAACAGGCGGTTTGGAGGTGAAGATAAGCAAGTTGTCAGTGATATTTCCATCGAACTCCACGCTCACATTCTCGGGTTGAAAGAACATAAACTGAACTACAGAATCATTCAGTGCATTGGCTATCACACCACGATAATCGGGACGTACCTTCACGCTCCCGTACTTCCTGCTCTTGCAAACCACCTTTACAAAGACATCGCCCGTAAAGTCAAACATAGCGTAACTAATTTCGCATACCTTGTGTTTGTTGTTGCCAATGGGAGCGTTAACCTTGGCCATGTAGGTATCAATCTTCGTCCATTCTTTACTGCTGCGCGGACGGATGAAGACATCGTAGTCCTGCTTCAAGGGCGCACCCTTAGGGGCAGGATAGGTGAATATCTCATGTAAACGTTGCCCCTCAGTTACACCTGGAACTTGTGTGATGGTTGTTTCCTGACCTACCTGGGCCGTACCTTCCTTACGTGCTTTCTTTTGCAATTCCAGAACCTTCTTTGTATAAGGCATTTTCAGGCCAAGACGCTTCACATAGTAGTTATATGGTTTCTCGTAAATGTCCCACAATCGGCCTCGTCCCATCGCACCAGGTTCTGTCCAATTACAATAAAGCCCCGTACAGTCCTGCCATGTTTCAAAAGGCACACTGTAACCCAGATTGTATTGTGCCGAATATTCGATACCTTTCATCAATCGGTTGTCTAATGCGCCCCAAAGATTATGATATTTACAATTTACGGATTTACAATTTACAGAAATGCCATATTCCCATGCCATCTCACAGATGTCACACATCATGCCCAGTCCCAACTGTGCATGGCTCTGATCGCGACCCGTTTCCTGACATTGTCCTGTCTCGCTAATATAATTTGGTAAGGAACCATTGTCGTTGGCATTCAAGTAGTAGTCAATGCTGGTTTTATAGAGCGTGCTGTCTTCCAAGAAAATGGCACAGGCCATCCTGCAACGGTTCACGATTGCTCCCCAGTTTCCATTAGCGTATGGGCTATCGGCCTCAAACTTGTTGATGGTCGGCAGTATCGCCCTACGGATCATGGAGTCCCAAGACTGAGTATTAACTTTTAATTTTTCATTTTTAATTTTTAATTTGATATCAGTCATTGCTCTCACAAGGTCGTAGGCTTGGATGCAACACAAGGGAGCATCGTGGCCGTCGAATCTCTGCAAAGTTTGCGCATATGCATTGATAATATGAACAGCCTCGTCGGTCCGACCATTCTTAGCAAAATCCAGAGCAGCCCGCATGTCGCGCTCACTGCCCCCTTTTGTACGAGCATACAGACCGTCACGCGCTACCACTTCGTACGGGCCGGACATCTTATAAATCTCTTGCGCCCCCACGCCCCAAACTAACAGCATGAGGGTTATCGAAGAAGTAAACAAACGCTTACACATAGTTTTATTCTTTTGAATTTCTCATCGTAATATCTTTTTATCACCAATGATGTAGATTCCCCGTGAAAATGTAGCGTTTGAGATTTTTCGACCATTCAGGTCATAGAGCGTCTCGTCATTTTTCATTCTTAACTTTTCATTTTTAATGCTTTCTATTCCCGTTCCATCGAGACGAAGCAACTGAAAAGGGAAGGTCAGCAATAATGTAGCGGCAGCATTATTCACCGAACCCTCGTCATCCACATCCCAGTATTTGCGCGAAGAGTTCGTACCTGTTCGTAAGGCCAAACGGTCGGTGCCAATGGCCTGATCTATATAGAAAGGGAATGCGGCAACAGTGGTCGTTTTGACTGTACTGTAGAGGCGAAGGCTGTCCGTCGTAGCCAAACTGATGAAAGCGTATTTGCCAGATTCGTTCTGTTCCAGTTGCCACGTTTGGCTTCCGTCAGCCTCATTACGTGGGTTGAAGGTTACAAGTTCACCTTTTCCGTTGGCCGTCAGGTAGGTATTGGTACCGATGTGACGCAGCAAGTACTGGCCAGGGGCAATTGCACTGGTCTCGGTTGGACGGACGTAGAGAGTAAACCTCATCTCCACTTCCTCGTTGGAGAGGGTGAATCGGGCTGTATAGGTACGGCTCTCACTAATGCCTGAGAGACGCAGGGTATCACCAGTAGCACCATTGTCCCAAGTGACGTTGGCAGCTTTGACGGCTGTAGGAAGCGTGAGTCCGAGTTTCACCTCACTGGTGGCATCTACGGCCAAGGAAGTGTGCAAGGCAAGGAACTTTCCGTTCACTTCAGTAGCCTCTTCCTCAATAAGATTAGCTTGTTTTGTAGCGATGTAGGCAAAGGGCTGTGCTGCAAGCACGTCAAGATGGAAGGTGAGTGACGAGATTGCTGCGCCCTGATTGGTGTAGTCCACTGTGTAATTACTGGACTTCTTCAGTGCCGACACGGTAATCTCTTGCGTGGTCTTGCTACCCGTCCACTTGTAGGTACCCCAACCCGAAGAAGGAGTGACCTTCAGCTTGGCCGTCTTGCCATAAAGTAATCGAGCGGCTGTAGTTTCTTGTCCCTCGTCCGTACCAATGGTGATAGTTGGCGTGAGTCTGTCGGCACGGCAGTCACCTTCGACAGCAATACTGAAACAGAGTTGACTCTCCACACCATTCTTATTGGTATAGGTTACGCGGTAGATGCGACTTTTGTCCGTAGTGATGGTTATTTCGCGTGTCGTCTCACCCGTTTCCCATTTCCATAGTCCTGTATCCTCCTCGCCTTCGGGCAACTGAGGCATCAGCCGGAGTGTCTGCCCCTTTGGCAAACACGTCTTGGTATTCGTCGTATAGGAGTTCACCAGTCCACCCAGTTCGTTGTGGCAGAGTGTCTTTCCTTCCACCAATTTCCGTGTCTTCTCCTGAGAAAGGCTGGGGATGAGGTTCGTTGTGAGGGTGCTGCTGTATTCCATTTTGGGAGTGAGTTCCGTAGCCACCTGGTCGGCAGGACAAAGTTGTACGTCGCGTGTGTTCATCAGCACCGAGAAACCAAGGTGGTCGTAACCACCACTGGTGCTCCCTGCGCCACCGCCATCGATGCCCATGTTTGCGTATGCCTGTTCGGCGAAGGGCATAGTGACACCCTTCACACCCTCGTAGATGCCAATGACAGTGCCCCAGTAGGGTCGCATCTGTGCCCCCATGGCTGGTCCTGTCATAGTCCAGCAACGGGAGTCGGTATAGTAGTAGCCATTGGTTCCGTAGATGTAGTTCACCCAAGGCAGTCCCTCGATACTAAGCGACTGGGCGGCCAAATACTCGATGCCCGCAGCCAAACGATGTTCCATGTAAGCAAAGAGGTCGTCGCCCTGATTCCAGCCCATCTTGGCTATGTCCAAAGCCAGACCTAACGACATGGACGAATGACCGGCATCGCGTCCGCTCTCATTTAGCTGCCCCAGCTTTCCGTATGCTCCCGTTTCCAGTTCACTCTCATAGGTGGTGACAACCAGATTGCCCAGGAACTCCGTCAGTCCGTCGTTCTTGATAGGAACTTCGGTACGTGGGTCGCGGTAAGTAGCACACTGGTCATACTTAAAGTAGGACATACCTTGATTATAGATGAAGACATCGTCGCAGAGAATGCCAATAGAGATGACACATAGTGCATTACACAGTCCCCAATTGCTCCAGTAATGTCCTGGAGCCTGCCACCACTTGTCGGCGTTCTCCCACGTTCCGTTTCGGACACGCAGGAAACCAATTGCCGAGGGATACCACACCGTTAGCATCCACTTCTGATACTGCATGAACTCCTCCTGGCTCCAGCCTTCGTAGTCACGCATCAATTCTGCGGCCTGGGCAAACTGGTAACCATAGAGACCAGCAGCCAGAGCATAGTTGCTGTCTCCACCGATGGCCTTCGTCGTATTAGCCCACGCCATGAGAATACGCACTGCTGCCTTGGCATTAGCGACAGTACCGTCAATCTTCCACCGCAGGGCATTCTGGTAGGCTGCGGCAGCTCCACGGGCGGCATTCATGTAGTTCTCGCCCGATCCACCGCCACGCACAATAGTTTCCACGGGATAGGTCTGTACAGAAGACTGGCTGTACTCCGACGCCTTCAATACATTGTAAGCCTGCTTCACCTTTGTATTTCCAGCGGCTAACTGAGCCTTCACGCGGTCGAAGTCGGCCTGGGTGTGTAGTCCACCTGGATGGATGAATCCTCGATCAATGTCGTACTCCGTGGTCTGTGCACCTGCATTTAGGCACATTGTCACCAAAGCTATGGAAATGAGCAATCTGGTTTTCATAATAGTAATAAGCAAATAATTATAACGTTATGTCAGCAAAGATAAGCATTTGTTTCGATATTCCAAGCACTAAACTACATAAGAAATGTGGACAAACATCCAATCCTTTATAGTCAGACACTTGTGTGCATATACATTATTACACTCTTTTATTTGACCACTACCTTACGTCCATTAGTGATGTACACGCCCTTGCGCACCATGTTCGGCATGGCTCGCCCGCTCAAGTCGTAGATGGTGTTCCCCAATTCATACTTCGTTGTTCGCAATTCATTTATGCCGTCGGACAGAGGCCCAACGTAGGCCAGCGTGAAGTTGTCCCATACGAGCCAGTTCGTTCCACTGGAAGTGTCCTTGATGCCGAGGGAAAGGGTGCCATCGTTCACCTGTATTTTCACAGAAAGCAAACCATAGTTAGCATTTGCAGCCATTTTGTCACGTTCGGCATCAAAGTTACTACCTACTGCACTTGCCTTGACAACAGCTTTTGTGGTCTCACCACTGCTGGAAGCATAGAGGTAGCCCGTATTGTTACCTTCTCCGTTTGCCATTTGGCAAGTGACGCAATACTCGCCATTGGGTAAGCCCTTGAGAACCTGAGACATCTCAAAACCAGTACTGTGCCATACCTCGGCAGCTCCATTGAAGCGCTGGTTCCCCCATGTGCCAGAAACGGTCCATCCTGGCCATCCATTGCCACCGAAGTCAGGAGTGGCAAGGAGTGGTGTGAGATTGATAGGCAATTGAGAATTAGCAACAGACAATTGATAATTAACGTAATCGGTATGAAAACTGACGCGAGGAACTGCGAATAACTGGAAGTGAGCAATCTCGTCCCCTGTCTTGTTACAGGCCAGTTCCTCACCATCTCGGTAGCCGTTGGCTGGTGTCCACAGGCCAAGCCAATTACCATTGTAGGTGCCGTTCTCGAAAATCCATGCTCCATCAACGTGTTGCAATTGGAAACGTGCCCACGAAATATTGTATGGCTGATCATGGGTGCGCCACTGATGGGGGGCATTGTATTCGGTTTGTAGCAAAAGACCATCATAGTCGATATTGCGCATGGTATAGCCACCATCGAATTGTTCGATGAGGAATACTTTATCAAGGCTGGTTAACGGATTGATGGGTGTCTGGTAGAACAAGGCTCGGTTACCGTTGTGAGGAGCATTAGCCTGGAGACCTACAAGTAAGTCTGCCTCATCGGCCGCGAAAATGAAGTAACTACCTTTAGCGATGGCCTCTGCGAGTTGCGCCTCGCTATCGATGCGAACATAGCCGTTTCCCTCGGAAAGAATATCGTAGTAGCTATAAGCAGTAGCCTTGGCGGTAAGGGTATAAGTGTAGGTCTGTCCGCCATAGGTGGCTGTGTAAGTAAATCTAGTTCCTTCTGGAGAATCTTCAGGAATGGTAACCACGAGCATGCGACCATGGCTACCGTCATTCCATGTGACATCCTCGGGCAAAGCGTGTTCGGGCAGTATGAGTCCGAGTGTAGCCAGCGTTCCAGCAAAGACGAGGGCCGTGGTTTCATCGTCTGTCTGCGTACCGCCTATGCTGACAAATGGGCGAGCTGGAATTACACGAAGCATGAAACGCGCCTCATTGACATAGCCGCCTTGGTTGACGTATTGGCAAGTATAGGTACGGTCTTCCGTGAGGTTAGGGATGACGATGACACTGGTGCCTGTCTCTCCTGTACTCCAACGGTAGTCATCCGTCCAACCAGAGGAATTGCCCATGTAGAGTATGACACTCTGGCCATAAAGAATGGTGTGCTCGTTCTCTGGATAGATGATGCCATCAACGGTAATTTCCGTGTTACAAACATCAGGCACGGCATCACCAGCCACGGCGATTGCGAAACTTTGCTCCGATATGGTGCCGTTCTGAGCCGTGTAACGAACACGGTAGATGTAACTCTTGTTGGCCTTAACAGTAATTTGTCTTGTAGTCTCGCCCGTTTCCCAGAGCCAGTTACCAGTATCCTCCTCACCGTCGGGCAGTTGTGGAACGAGAGTGATATCATCGCCATCGGAAGGTATTGCGCGTGAAGATTCCACCTTATAAGTATACTTCAGGCCACCGAGGTTGGTCTGGTTTTTATAAGTTGTACCTTTATAGATGATATCGCCGCTGAGTGGCGTAATGGCCTGAGATTGGTCGATGGCAGGTCTCCAGTGGGTGAGTGTGGAGAAACCAAGATGGTCGAAGCCTCCGCTGTTCTGGCTATAATTGCCACCACCGCCATCAGGACATATTTTGGCACTTGCTGCTTCGGAATACTGCATCTTCACGCCACGAAGACCCTCATAGTAACCAATTAGACGGTCCCAATAAGGACGGTATTCACCCGAACCTCCTGTGTTGACGCCAGTCATTAGCCATCCAGCACCCATAGTACCTCGGCAATCGGCATAGTTGTAATTCTTCCACGGCAGGGATGCGGCATCCACATCACCAAAATTGCTGGCAGCCACAAACTCGGCACCAGCAGCAATACGGTCGCTCATGTAGGCGAAGAGGTCATCACCCTGTGAAAAACCCGTCTGACAGATGTCAACCGCCAAGCCCAATGCCATTAGAGCATGCCCCTGATCGCGACCGCTTTCCTGCATCTGTCCAAGATAGCCCAAAGGACCACGTTCATCGGGCATCATCACAGGCACCAAGTTACCGATAAATTCATCGCAGCCGTCATTGACAATCTGGGACAACTTGGTGCGATCAGGGTTATAGGTACCAACATGGTCATATTTATAGAACGAAACACCTTGATTGTAGATGTGCACATCGTCACAGAGAACACCGATAGACATTAAGCAAAGAGCATTGCAGAGCCCCCAGTTGCTCCAGTAGTGACCTGGACGTTCGCCAAGATTCGAATAACGTGCGTTGAGCCATGTGTCGTGACGGCGGCGAAGGAAGTCAAGTGCCACGGGATACCAAGTAGTGAGCATATATTGTTTGAATTCCTCGAAATCCTCACGGCTCCAGCCCTCGTAGTCACGTACCAACTCGGCGGCCTGTGCGAAACCATAGCCATAAAGTCCTGCGGCAAGGCTCTTATTGGTGTCACCACCTACATACTTATTATTGCGTGCCCAGTTCATGAGGGCGCGCACTGCGTTGTCGGCATGAGCATTGTCTCCACCGATTTTCCACCGCAATGCATTTTGGAAGGCGATGGCCGCACCGCGTGCGGCGTTCATATAATTCTGTCCACTACTGCCCCCTCGGATGATTTCCCAGACAGGCCATGTCGCCGTACCACTCTGCGAATACTCATTCTGACAGAGAATCTCGTAAGCTCTTTTAATACGGCTGTTGCCGTTAGCCAAAGCCTCCTTGATGCGGATGATGTCTGCATCAGTTACCATTCCACCAGGATGACGGAAACCGTGGCCTTCGGGGCTGAATACACGTGTTTCAGCCATCGTGAAGCCCGCTGTCTTCTTAACCTGTGTAAGAGCCGAGGAGAGTTGTTTGAGGCGGATATCGATAAGCGCCTGCGATGCCCGTCCACGACTAACTTCCATGTCGGACAGCGCCACCTCATCACGCAGTTGGCCAAGGGCGCTCTCTGCATAATCGCTTCCTGCAATACCAAGGAAGCTCTTTGCCTCTTCCAGCTTGGCACTCAATGCCGAGAAGTCTCCGGGAATACCATAGCGATAGTTTATTTCGAGGTCATCTGTCAAGGAAGAGAGCCTTGCCAGTTCGTCATAACCGATGGCCACATCATACACTCGGAAATCGGCCACAAGCGTCTGCCTGAGATAGTTGTCTCCAGAAAATGGTGCACGGCCTATCCAATTGTAGGCGGGCACGGCTGTGAAAGCGCTTTTAAGTGTAGGCATGTTGGAAACCTGAGCCACACGTTTGCCGTCAATAAACAGCTCGCCATTCTGTCCGCTTTGACGGTATAGGACATGCGCCCATCGACCTTTTACACTCTCACTTCCGACCTCCATACCAACTTCACCACCCCACCCTGCTTTCGAAGTGGCCATGCGCTGAGCGTTCAAACGGTAGCCAATATAGGCCGATGAGGTCTCGGTGTTGGCCGCCAAGCGCGAGAAGCACCATAGAAAATAACCCGCGCCAAAGAGAGAAGCTTCGGCATCTACTCGATAATAAACCGACACGGAAAAATTCTCCAGCCCCTGGAGCATCACGCCTGCACTCTTCGTCATATCGAGGTAGCCAGTGCCATTGCCAAGGTCAAGCACTTTGTAACTTCCCATTTCCACAACCGAGGCCTGATTCATCACTTTGGCAGTAATGCCAGACACGGGGTCGGTTACGTTCTTGCCATCCACATTCTCAAAGTCGAAACGCATCACCAGATGCTCTTCCTGTGCAACAGCCTGTCCCACCATCAGCAGGAGTAACCCAACGATTGCCTTGATTCTTTTCATAACGTTACTTATAGTTTTTTTTCTGCTACAAAATTACTCCTATTACCGCATACACACGTGTCACTTTCGTCCCAATCCTGCTGTCGTAGGCGTACAAACGATAGAATTGTACATTCCAGACATTCTTTTTGAACGTTCCAGGCAGTTATCTCAATAAAAAATAGTACCTTTATACCATCAAAATGATATTATGGGTTTGAGAATAAAGATATTGCAGACAATAAGCATGCTTATTTGCTTGGGGACAATGGACGCACAGACACGGCAATGGGGCGTTCTGGACGGATTGCCCACGGGCGAGGTGCGACAGATTATCGCTCTGCCTAACCACCAGATGCTGGTGAACTGCGAGGGTATCTTTTGTATCAGCAATGGGGCGGGGTTTACCGTTGTACCCTGTGACAGGCGGAAGACATATCTGCTGGAACACTATGCCGACTCGGTGGGGTATGGACACCAATGGCAGGGAGACTCGCTGCTGTGGTTGCACGACTTCTACCGCATATACCTCTTCGACATGCGCACACGTTCATTCCGCTACGACATAAAAGGGCGGCTGCACTCATTGGGGAAGTTTACATCCACACCAGAAACAGTCAGTGACTGGCAAGGCGGCACGTGGACGGGGACGCTGGGAAACGGCATTGCCTACACACCACCTCGGCGACAAATGGCGGAAATACTTGAAGATGATCCCTTGATAGGGATTGCCCGAGGAACTGCAGAATTTAACGTCAGACTTGGTGACAGACGGCTGTTGCAGAGGCGTGGTCTCAACAGGATAGGCTACTTTCTGTCTGACGCAAACCGTTTCGACACACTTAATCTCCGACTGCCTCAGTTAAATGGCTATCGAAACATCGTAGGAGCATGTGCCATAGAAGAACCTTGGGTGGTGCTCTATACACAAAACGGAGCCTGTCTGCTGAACACCGAGGCCGACACGTTGTCCGAATTCAAGGCATCTAAGGTTATCGGGGAATATACGGACAAGTACAACTGTATGGTACAGGGGCACGACAATCGCCTATGGGTAGGCACACAGAACGGTCTGTTTAGCCTCACCCCCGCCCCCTCTCCAAAGGGCGAGGGGAGTATATACTCTTGTAAACGAATAGAAGGCCTTGTCAATAACTGCATCCGCAGTCTGGTGATGGATGCCCAGGGGAACATCTGGGCAGGTACGGCGTGTGGTATCTCTAAGGTTACGCCTACCGTCATTAACTTTGGTGAGGACGACGGCATACCTCCTGTCTCCATGATGGAGCGAGCCACATGCCTGACAGACGACGGGCGTCTGGTATTTGTCCATCACAACACGACAGCCACGGTACTGCGTCCTGAATGGCTTTGCGATACATCCACCCCCCAGCCACCAATGCTAACGCTACTGGAAATCAACGGAAGCAACGAAGCTTATGCCCAGAGCAACGGGCTGACGCTCCCCTATAACCAGAACTACATCACCTTCCAGTTCTCATCGCTCGACTATGCATGTCCTACACACATCCGCTATCGCTATCGTCTCAGAGGCTTGGAGAATGAGTGGTACACGGACACTAAGAACATTGGCTTTAGCATTGCCGATTACAAAGCCCTGCCTTCAGGAAAATATATCTTCGAAGCCCAAGCTGCATCTGCTGAAGGCAAGTGGAGCGAAGCATTGAGACTATCCATCACCATACAGCCCCCCCTATGGCTCACATGGTGGGCAAAGGTGGGATATGCCATTATTGGGTTAATAGGATTAATGGGGGTGACGAACTTATATCTGAAAAGGAAGAAAGCAAAGTTGGAACTCGAGAACGACGAGCGGGTGAACCGGCTTTTCGAACTTCGGGAGGAGGCACGTCACCAGTTTGCCGAGAGCACAGCTATAGACGTGAGTAAAATCAGTACCAACGTCGAGGAGGAAGAACTTATGAAGCAACTGCTGAAAGCCATCAACGAAAACCTTGACAATGAGGGATATGGTGTGGAGCAACTGGCCAGCGATGTAGGTATGAGCCGCACCAACTTATATAACCGACTACGTACGATGCTGGGCATATCCCCTGCCGAATTCATCCGTAATGTACGCCTAAAACATGCTGCTCGCCTCCTCACCGAGACACGTATGTCCATCTCCGAAGTAGCAGAACACATTGGTTACGCCTCACCCCGCATCTTCTCCCAGAACTTCAAAAAAATCTTCGGCTGCCTACCCTCGGAATACCGCACACCCAGATAAACTAAGAATGTTAGTTTTCATCCCACATTTGACATTATCATTACTCTACTGCCCCGATAATGTCGCGCACCGACTGGAAACCATGCCGCTGTAGATAGTTCTCAATGCCCTTCACAACCTTCACGGTCACGGCAGGATCTATGAAGTTGGCCGTACCAATCTCCACGGCCGAAGCACCAGCCAAAAGAAACTCCACGGCATCCGTGGCCGACATGATACCCCCAAGTCCAACAACAGGAATCTTGACAGCCTTGGCTACCTGATATACCATCCTCAGAGCCACAGGCTTCACGGCTGGGCCAGACAAGCCACCTGTACCGATGCTCAGAATCTTTTTTCTCTTCTCCACATCGATGGCCATACCCATTAATGTGTTTATCAACGATACGGCATCTGCCCCCTCGGCCTCCACCGCACGGGCGATCTCTGCGATATCCGTCACATTGGGTGACAATTTCACAATAAGCGTCTTTGGATAAGCCTTTCTTACGGCCCTCACCACACTGGCCGCCCCTTCGCAGGTGACACCGAACGCCATGCCGCCCTGGCGAACATTGGGGCACGAGATATTAAGCTCTATGGCAGGAATGTTGTCGAGTTCACCAATCCTGCGGGCACATTCGGCATAGTCCTCAATGGCCGAACCACTCACGTTCACGATAACGTTCGTCTTGATGTCCTTCACCTTTGGATAGATATTCTCGCAGAAGTAATCCACCCCCTTGTTTTGCAGACCTACGCAGTTGAGCATGCCGCTTGCCGTCTCCACCATACGCGGATAGGAATTACCCTCACGTGGCTTCAAGGTTGTGCCCTTCACCACGATGCCTCCCAACTTCGACAAATCCACAAAGTCTTCGAACTCCAGTCCGTAACCAAACGTGCCACTGGCTGTCATCACGGGATTGCGCAATTCCAGTGCGCCTATGTTTGTACTTAAATCTACCATCTTTCCATTTACCATTTAGCCATTTACCATTTAACCATTTACCATTTAAGGTCATTGATGTTGAACACGGGGCCGTCGGTGCAGACACATCGGTTGCCCGTTGTTGTATCTTCCACACAACACAGGCAAGCCCCCACGCCACAGGCCATACGGTTTTCCAGCGACACCTCACAAGGCCATCCTTTCTCGCGTGCAAGCCTTGCCACAGCCTTCATCATCGGACTGGGTCCGCAGGTGTAGATGTGGAGAGGAGAGAGAGAAGAGAAGAGAGAGGAGTGCTGTGTGACAAAACCCCGTTCCCCCATGCTTCCGTCTTCCGTGGTTACGAGCACCTCGCCTACTTCACGGAAGGCATCGAGCCGAAGCAACTGTTCCTTCGTCCGCGCTCCAAGCAGAAAGGTCGGTTGTATTCCCTTTGCCTTTAATCGCTTGCCGAGGAACAACAACGGAGCCACGCCAACACCACCGCCGATGAGGATGGGCCTCTTATTGTAGAGAGAGGAGAGAGGAGAGAAGAGAGAGATTATGTCTTCTTGGCGGAGGGTGGAGTATGAATCGTGAATCGAAGACACACCTGCCCCCTCTCCACTAAGTTCATTCCTCTCTCCTCTCTCTTCTCTTTTCTCTCCTCCAAAACAAAACCCTCTTCCCAACGGCAGTACGGTATTCACGATGTCGCCCACTTTGAGTGAGCCAAGCCATCGGGTGCCTTCGCCCACGACCTGTACAAGGAACGATATCTCGTTACCCTCCACATCGTGGATGCTTATAGGACGACGCAGGAACACTCCCGGACCATCCACCATAAGCTGGGCAAACTGCCCTGGTTGGCACTCTGGCAAACTACCTTCCACAGGCACCGCCTTTAAAAACACGCAACCAGTTCCCACGCTCTCGCTGTGGGTCACTCGCAGGTCTAATATCTCTTTCTTCATGTTCGTACGATTATGCTCAACACCCACATTCTCATGTCGTCATTCTGGCAAACAAATAACAGACAACAATAACGACAATGGCCACATAAGTTCCCACAATCCACAACGTAAGACTGTTGTTGGCATTAGGTACACATTTGCTGACATAAGGCAAACGTCTCACCGGCTCCACCACAAGGGCTCGCAACCAATGCACCGCCCACACAATCAACAACCATGCTATAATACGACAGGTAATGGACAAATAAGTATAGCCATCAGATTCAAATTCGATATTATCTCTGGGATTGAACGGAGTTGTATCAACCTTTGAATAGGTATGATCCAATGCCTGGAAAGCATAGGGTTTCAGAGTACCTTTTTCGGCCATAGCCATAACATAGAGGAACGAAGGGCTTGCTACATCAAAGTTCACTCTCACATCCCCCACTTGCGGAGCTTCGGGGTCGTCACCATAGAATATTGAGCCTGCCGTCAGATGTATTTTCTTATTCACCAGAGACTTCACAAGGGGTTTTCGCGCCATTTCAAAGTCAATCTCCGCAGCTGACTCTTCAAACAAGCAACGAGCTATCGTATTCATAATTTCCGATCCAACGGTATATGCCCCCATCTTTACGTTAGGAGAATAAATAACGTTGGGCTCTATTGTCAGTGGTGCCACATTCTCGTGTCCCCCTTTTTCTTCAAATTCCGCAGAATTTACTGGAGCATTCACCCATGCCCGGGAATATTCATAGTACGTCTTAGTTTCCGTCTCATCTTTGTATTTCGTTTTCTCTGTGTATTTATGCTCAACCCACTGATAATACTCCACAGTACGTCTTACGGCCAGATACTTACCCCCAACTCCAAATATCGGGTCGGCAATGGTGTCGGTGATTCGTGTAAATGCTCCAAAATAGAGTAACTTTCCATTGTATTTGACTGGCAACTCCGTAGTGTCAACATTCTCCACAAGAATGTCACCCAAATTTCCATACGCCTTTTGCATACTAATGGAAGTCCGCTCTGTGTACAGTAGCATAGCAATTGCAACAGCAAATATCAGGTAAGCCAGATATTTAGTGATTGTACCCACTTCCTCGAACTCAGGAATCTCATTTCCTATTTTCATAGCATTGTCATTTAATATTTATTATAAACTTACCGCTCCTATATCTGCACACCACTCACCGCCAACATCATTTCAGTATTTGCAGTAAATCATGCAGTTCAACTGCCACAAAGATAGTGCAAGCCAAACAAAATGCCAAATAAAATTGAGCATTTTTGACTCATAGACGAACTTAGACAAGAATCTGAGACTATGAAATACGTAAAAAGGATGCATTCACCTACAAATAAGAACACCTTATTTGTGATTGCGGCATTCCTACTTTATATAATATAGGGGAAGATTATGACTGGAGGCAAAAGAAATAAATATTACCCCTTTCGTCATTTATAATTTAACGGCTGGTTTTCCCGGAAAGGTCTCGAAACTTCCATCGTCAAAGAAGATGGTTATGCTCGTAATACGACGTTGTGGTTTGTCAATATATTTTACCACCTCCCTCACTACGGGAATATGCGGTTGGTTTCCATCATGGTCAAACTGTAAGGGAAGAGTTGAGCCAGCACCGAGGTCGCCCAAACCTTCCTGACCATCTCCCACAAAGAATGTGTTCCCATTCCCAGAAACGCCATCGTCTTCCTTCTTTCCATTTTCAATGGGTTCCTTCACATACATGTCTCCCTCGCCGAACATGAGCCAAGACATATTAAGTTTTGGGAAGCGACGATGCAGAGCTTCTGCATGGTTCAACGTTGGACTCGTTCTGCCGTTGAAAATACTTGACAATGTGGCAGGACTTATTCCCGTAGTGGCAGCAAAGTCTTTTTGGTTAAGACCCTCCTGTTTCATGATTTGGAAGATACGATCTTTCATGTCTGTCGTTCTGGAGTAGGGTACCCCAAAGTTTTGGATTTGTAATTCGATACAAAGTTATAAAAATAAATTTAAATCACAAAATCTACGTATAGATAATTAAATTCATACGTTTAGATTTAATATTTGAAATAGAAACGAATAATATAGAATAGTACCATTTCAAAAGTGAAACAACAATATAGGATACAATATTGCAGTCTCAAAATTGCGTTAAAGAAAATAGATTAATCGGGATAATCCAAAATACTGGTTTCCAAACAACTTAATCCCACCCAAATAAGTTCATATTGTTTGATTATTCACGAGGATATACTTGGACGCTTAGAATACAACAAAGAAGAATGAAGAAAGCATATATAAATCGGTGATTTTTAAAGGGATATATTTCACTACCCCTTTGAATAAATATTCATTCGCATTTCTTTATGTGCTTGGTTGTGGCTTTAAGAATCGTGATTTCGCATTCCGTATAGCATGGGCGTTGTCCAGTCTCTTGGTTTTTATTTCAAAACTACCGACAACGTCGATTTAGACATGGAAATCCAACGTGTACGTTTCCGAAATTTGTAAATCGGAAATCAAAATTAAGAATGGGCGTTTTTCCGCATTTTTGGAATCCTTGAAGTATTTGCGCACAAGGGGACGCATGAAAGATTCTACGCGATTCTCAGCAAGGCAATATCTGCACTAAGCCCTTTGTTTATAGGAAAATGTGAGAAAAATTTTGCCTCGCGCTGGCGAGGCAAATAAATCGAAAATTAGTGAAGAATGAAGAAAATGAGTTCTTTTAGGAGGTCACCTGGAGGGGTTTTACAGCCCCCTACCCCTTTTGACTTACCGTCAGTTTTGCGTATTTCACTTATTATATCCATCACTTTCTTCCCACCATAGTTTCGCCGTGCTGGAATGATAGCCTGACGAGCTTGCCAGGTTGAGCGTCCTAAATACTGGGCAATACCATCATCGGTTTGCGAAGGAGCGAAGTATGCCAGCAAGACATCAGAGAAGAGACTGAAAAGAGAAGACAGTGTAACAGGTAAAGCAAACGAACGTGGATTACTGTCAAAATATTTTACTATCTGATTAGCCTTATAAACATCGCGCATGGCAAGTGCAGACTGAAGTTCAAAATTGTTGAAGTCCTTACTCATGCCCGTAAGCTCTTCTACGAGGCTCGCCCCTACCCTTGTCTCGTTCTGAGGCAATGCCATAAGCAGTTTTTCGGTCTCTGCTGCCAGCCGACTGAGGTCACTACCGACGTGGTCGCACAACATCTGCACCGCAGCAGGTTCAATACTCTTCTTATGACGACCCACATAGTTGTTTACAAAACCAGGCAATTCACGTTCATAGAGTCGCTTCGACTCATAGACAACCCCCACCTTCTTGATTTCAGCCCCCAAGGTACGCCGGCCGTCAAGTTTTCCATGCTTGTGGCAAAGGATGAGAACCGTAGTAGAACATGGATTCTTGGCGTATGCCGTAAGTGTGTCCTTGTCCTGGAGCATTTGAAACTCACGCACCATAACGACACGACGGTCGGCCATCACAGGGAACTGACGAGCGATGGAAACGATATCGTTGCCACGCGTCTCGGCTCCATAGAGCAAATCGTAATTAAAGTCCCGTTCCTCGGGCTTGAGTGCCTGGTCGAGGATGTATTGACTCACCTGGTCGATGTAGTAGTCTTCGTCACCCATCAACAGATAGATGGGGGCGAACTTTCCTGCTCGGACATCCTTGACAATGTCTATGTAAGTGGGGCTGTCAGATTTTGCCATAATTTATTTTTTTGAGGAAAGAGGAGAGAGGATAGAGGAGAGAAGAGAGAGGAATGTTTTGTTGGAAGAAAGACTTCCCCACCCTGCGTCCTTACCACATTCTATACATTTATATTATTTTTTTCTTCAATCGTCTTTTTCAAACCGAACAACATCTTTGAAATATTGGACATCCGCATTTCCTGCTCCTGCAATTGCTCTTTAGGCAAATAACCCAGTGCCTCTGCTATCTCTAATTGGCACATTACTTCCATAAGCGAACCGTATGCAATCTCCAAGAAATGTACGCGTTCCTTAACTGAGAATCGTCCCATACCTTCTGCTATATTAGATGGGACAGATATGGCAGCACGTTGCAGTTGATTAGTCAAAGCATATAATTCCTGTTGAGGAAAATCTTTTGTGTAATTATACACATCCACCACCATCTGTTTAGCCAAATGGTACACATTAAGATTCTTATAATAAAATTCCTGCGTCTTTTCCATAATCAAACCGTTCTATAGAACCGTTCTATAGCGGAACGTATTCTCTCTCCTCTCTCCTCTATCCTCTATCTTCTATCCACCAATCAAGAATCAAACCATTCTATAGCCAAACGTATTCTCTCTCCTCTATCTTCTATCCACCAATCAAGAATCAAATCGTTCTATAGCCGAACGTATTCTTTCTCCTCTCCCTTCTCTCCTCTCTCCTCTATCTTCTATCCTCTCTCCTCTATCTTCTATCCTCTCTCCTCTATCTTCTATCCTCTCTCCACCAATCAATAATCAAACTTCAGGTGGCGCACGGTCTTCTTCTCTTGACGTATCATTTCAAACGCTTCGATGCCAATGGCAACATGATCCTCAACATACTTGGCGGTAACGACATGGTCGCTGGCGGCAGTCTTTACGCCCTCTGGAGTCATGGGATTGTCTGATACGAGCAAGAGCGCACCTGTGGGAATGTGGTTGGCAAAGCCGCACGTAAAGAGCGTGGCGGTCTCCATGTCAACGCCCATGGCGCGTGTCTTGCGGAGGTATTCCTTGAAGTTATCGTCATGTTCCCAGACGCGACGGTTTGTCGTAAATACCGTTCCTGTCCAATAGTCATGCCCAAGGTCACGGATGGAAGACGAGACAGCACGTTGCATCATGAAAGCAGGCAGTGCCGGAATCTCAGGAGGGAAATAGTCGTTGGACGTTCCCTCACCGCGAATGCCAGCAATGGGCAGTATCAAGTCACCACGCTTCGTTTTCTCCGAGATTCCCCCGCACTTGCCTAAGAAGAGACAAGCCTTTGGCTTGATAGCAGAGAGTAAATCCATGATAATGGCAGCGTTGGGCGACCCCATGCCAAAGTTGATGATGGAAATGTCCTCTGCCGTGGCCGAACGCATGTTGGCCTTGTAGTCGGGACGTTCAATACCATAACGGTCGCAGAAAATATCGACATAATTATTGAAGTTGGTAAGCAGAATATACTCACCAAATTCCTCCAGTGGACGGTTAGTGTACCGTGGCAACCAGTTTTCTACAATTTCTTGCTTCGTTTTCATACCATTATTATTTAAATATAGTGCAAAGATACGAATTAATTAAAAATTAAAAATTAAAAATTAAAAATTATTTCCTATCTTTGCCCCATGCAACCACTCAACCTGCCACCTGCCGAACTGAAATTGTCGGAGCACAACGGACAAAGCTGTGTGTTCGACATTCTGCGTCGTCGTTACATCAGGATTACACCCGAAGAGTGGGTGCGCCAGCACTTCGTGCATTATCTCATCGAACACAAGGGTTATCCGAGTGAACTGCTGGCCAATGAAGTGTCGCTATCTCTTAACTCCACAACTAAGCGGTGCGATACCGTCTTGTATGACCAGAAGGCACGACCACGAATGATTGTAGAATACAAGGCTCCACACATCGCACTCAGTCAAAAGGTGTTCGACCAGATTTCACGTTACAACATTGTCCTGCGTGTGCCTTACCTCATCGTTTCAAATGGCATACAGCACTACTGTTGTCGCGTCAACTACGAGCAGCAAACCTACCAGTTCCTAAGAGAGATTCCCGATTATGAAGGGGTGAAGGATTAAGGGTGAAGGGTGAAGGGTTAAGGGTTAAGGGTTAAGGGTGAAGGATGAAAGGTGAAGGATGTAATCGGACGGCCCGAAGGGGCTACGCTTGCGTAGCGAAGAGGAGCAAGAAGGATTAAGGATTAGGGTTTTTCTCCCTCCCCAGGGAGGGTCGGGGTGGGCCAAATATGAATTAGGGATTAGAGTTTGTCTGTATCAAACCCTAATCCCTAATCCTTTAATCTCTAATCCGAAGAGTTACTCCTCCGCAGCCTTTTTGGCACGGCGGGCAGAACGCTTTGGCTTCTCCTCAACTGGTTTTTCCAGTTTTACGCCAGCCAGTTCGGGGTCAATCATAATGCGTCCGCAGTACTCACAAACGATAATCTTCTTGCGCATACGGATGTCAAGCTGACGCTGGGGTGGAATCTTGTTGAAGCAACCTCCACAGGCATCGCGCTGCACATATACGATACCCAAACCGTTACGCGAGTTACGACGGATGCGCTTGAAGGCAGCCAACAGACGCGGTTCGATTTGCAGTTCCAGGTTCTTCGAGCGTTCACGAAGTTTCTCCTCCTCCGCCTTTGTCTCGGAAACGATTTCCTCCAGTTCCGACTTTTTGATGTCCAGATCGGTACGACGCTCCGTCACAGCCTCCTGGCTCTGTGCCAGTTCCTCGGTCTTCTGATGGATGGCTTCGTCTGCCTCACGAATCTTCTTCTGGTTCAGTTCCACATCCAGTTCCTGGTACTCAATCTCCTTATTCAGAGAGTCATACTCGCGGTTGTTACGAACGTTATCCATCTGCTCCTTGTACTTGGCGATGGCGGCTGTAGCCGTTTCAATGGAACCGCGACGGTCAGCAATTTCGCGCTTCAGTTCTACGATTTCGTTCTGAATCTTCTCGATGCGCGTCGTCAGTCCCTCGATTTCATCCTCCAGGTCCTGCACCTCCAAGGGCAGTTCACCACGCAGGGTCTTAATCTTGTCGATTTCCGACAGCATCGTCTGTAACTGGTAGAGGTTCTTCAGTTTCTCCTCTACGGTCATCTCTGATGGGTTCTTTGCTTTTGTTGCCATTGTATATAATTATAAATTAAAAATTAAAAGTTAAAAAATAAAAGTTAAGATAAAAGTTAAAAGTGAGATAACAGATATAAGTTACCTTACAACCATCCATCACATAACACAAATATTAGCTTTTCTCTAACTTTTCTCTTTTCTCTTCTTCTCTTTTATCTATTATAAGTATTTTATTGGGTTTGTATCCACGTTTGTGATAAACAGAGGTAGGTCGGGTGCAATGTCACTGATACGCTCGAAGAAAATCTCTCGCGTATATTGTTCACTCTGGTAATGCCCCATGACGGCCAGTTGTATCTCCTGTTCGTGACCGAAGAACTGGTGGTACGTCATCTCGCCCGTCAGGAAGGCATCGGCCTCCTGTCGGATGGCCTCGTCCAAGAGAAAGGCACCGGCACCGCCACAGAGGGCAACCGACTGAATGGGACGTTGAAGGAGTTCGTTGTGTTGGAGGCACTCGATGTGGAACACGTCCTTCACCCTTTGCAGGAAGGCCAGCGAGTCCTCAGACCCCGGCAGATAGCCAATCACTCCACTGCCAGCCGTCACACTACGTTCGCCAATCCTCACCTCATGGGGTTGCAACATACTCACATCCACCAATCCCAGTTTCTCCGCAATGCGGTAGTTCACACCGTCCTCCGCGTTATCCAAATTGGTGTGCGCCGCATAGATGGTAATATCATTCTGCACGGCCAGTCGCACGCAACGCTCCACCTGTGTTGCCTCCGTCAATCGCTTCAGAGGGCGGAACAACAAGGGATGATGACTGACAATGAGGTTACAACCCAGGTCGATAGCCTCACGTATGACCTCTTCGGTCACGTCTAAACACAATAATGCCCCTGAGGCTTCCTGCTCCGCTGTCAATCCCACTTGCAGGCCGGCGTTATCATAGCTCTCCTGCAGGGGCAACGGCGCAAAACGTTCAAGGGCGCTTAGGATTTCCTTTATTTTCACGCTGTATGAAGTATGTGGCTACAAAGATAGTACATTTATTTCAAAATTCAAAATTCAAAAGTAAAAACCTACAATTCTATGCTTTCTATGCGCAGTTTCATCGTTCCCACGGGAACCTTCACCTCCACTATGTCGCCCACCTGTTTTTTCAACAAGGCCTGACCGATGGGCGATTTAATGGAAAGCTTTCCCTCACGCATGTTTGCCTCATGCGGACTTACTATCGTGTAAGTCATACGGCTGTTTGTGGTCAGGTTGGTAAACTCTACCCTACTCAGCAAGCCTACGCCGTCGCCGCCAAGTCTCGATTTGTCCACCACCCGTGCGAACTCCAGCACTCGCTGTTTAAAGCGTATCCTGCTCAACAGTTTCCCTTGTTCACGCTTTGCCGCATGATACTCGAAGTTCTCGCTGAGGTCACCTTTATCTCTGGCCTCGGCAATCGCCTCCTTCACCCTGGGCAGTTCCACCTGCTCCAGTTGACGTAATTCTGCTACGAGCTTGTCGTAGCCCTCTTGTGACATGTATTCCATCTTGGTAATACGAATTCAAGTAAGTTATGTCGAACATTTTATGTTAGAGCCTTACAAAAATACAAATAATTGTACAAAATGCAAAACCTATTTGAATATTTCCGCAACCATCATGATTTGGTTGCTCGAGCAACGTAACAGATTATAGATTCAGGAGCGTTTGAACTTCACGCTTCTCACCTTGCCATTGATGTTCCAAGAGACGATGTAGAGACCGCGAGGCAGCCCTTGCAAAGAACAGCCGTCCGAGGCACGGAAGGTGCGCAGGAGGCGACCAGTCTGGTCGTAAAGACGAACGGCAAAGTTCATCTTCTCCATATCGTCGCTACCAAAGTGCAGGCGGTGTGACGTGGGGTCGTATGCCAGGGCATAGTCAACCTGTTCTGTTTCCTCTATGCCGTCTGGAACATCGGCAACGGGTGTAATCGTCCACATGCGGTTTTTCGACGAAGCATTGCGGTCGTCGCTGGTGTAGCTGATAATTCTCGTACCATTTGCGCTGCTGCCCGCACTAAGGTTGGCTCCGTGCTGACTAAATCGGTTTATGAGGTTGAAACGCCCCGAACCTTGGCTCACGAGGTCCCACTGCTGACGCTCGTCGAGCGAGTCGCTGACAACCACATTGAGTTGCGTGCCCGTAAGTGTGGTTGCCGTGGGGGTGCCCTCCGTGGGGTCGTTCAGGGCCAGTCCCGTTGCACGGTTGGTCAGATGCATGTATCCATTGCTCAGCGGAAAGATTCTCCACTGCTGTGTCTCGCTCTGCTCATCATAGCTATTGGCACATACCACGTCTGTTCCCATATCCACATCAAAGGTGGTGCCACTCCCCACATTTCCGATGGCATAATACTTCAGCGTGTCCGTCTCGAAGTCAGGAATCTTGGGTTGCGGTTCTTCGGGCACATAGTCGCTGAACACTTCTGTCAGGTAGGCAATGTGGCGCGAGATGTACTTCCGCAGGTCATCGACATACTGGTCGTAAGTGGAATAAAGCACCCGTTCACGCAGGACCCTCTGATTGATGCCCCAGCGTTGGTAGTTGAGTTGTTGGGAGGCATCGAGCAAGGTCACCAAACTATCCACCTTCTGCAACATGTAATCCTCCAGTCCCTCACGCACGGCCTTGTCCCATCGCCGGGCAACGAGTGATGTGAACCAGGGGTCTGTCCACATCTGTACAAACCACGTACGCATGTTGCTGCCGTAAGCGACATCGCGCATCAGCTGACGG
The DNA here is from genome assembly GCA_947169115.1 of uncultured Prevotellaceae bacterium. Taxonomy (GTDB): domain Bacteria; phylum Bacteroidota; class Bacteroidia; order Bacteroidales; family Bacteroidaceae; genus Physcousia. Next base: position 23,261 of record CAMVOK010000019.1, on the reverse strand, counting down.
CTGGTGTCGCCCTTGCGGTCATCGTTGGCGTATGCAATGTCGTAGTCCCAGAGCGGTCCCCAGTAGAGGTGGTCGTCGTCCATCTCCTTGTAGAAATAGAGGGAGTAGAATCCATCTATGTTTCCGCTCACCTCCGTAGCCAGGTACCAGTTGGCCAATGAGAGACTATCCAGCAGAGGACGATACCCCTCCTCATCATCCTGATAAGAAGAAGCAAAGAGGCGTGTCTCGAAAGTGTTTATAAAATCGCGTATGTAGGTAAACTGGCGGTTGTCAATCTCGTCTTCATCGGGATAGTGAATGCGCAGGGGAACGCTACTACGCGCAGAATAGAAGCCCGTCACTCCGTTCGTAAAGTCGTGGAATCCGTCTGCCTCCAGCAGGTAGCCACCCGTAATGTTGCTCTCCTCGGTGAGCGGATAGTCCTGCTCCGTGATGTTCACCCGATGGGGGCGCACATCTATGTTGTCCGTTAACTGATAGGTCCCCACATAGTTCCCATTCAGCGTAAGATCCACGAACTTGGCAGCCGGATTGAACTTCAATCCCAGCCACTCGCCAGTAGCACTCGTCACGGCATTGCGAATCAAGGTCTTGTCGCCGTGATTGGCCAGGAGTGTCCATTTCTTGGTCTTCGCATACCCCTTGCCCAGCAGTTTCTCCTTCTGGTGGAACTTCAGCTTATAGGGTTTCTTCGCCAAGTTCCATGTAGAGTTTCCCCTACCGCGAATCTCCAGCGAATCGTAGAAGGCCACACTGTCCTCCTCGCTGACCATCCACATCTTTGCATATACATAACTGGTCTTGCTCGTAATGCTTTTGCCCGTAAAGGTATTGATATAGACATGCGGCAGGTTCGTCAGCCGCACATGCTCCGTCTCTGCCGCCCTCAACGGCAAGCACATCAGCAACGTCATTACCAATATGTTAAGCAAGCATTTCATTTCCCTTGCAAAGATAGTTCTCGCGTGTATTTAAATAAGGAAAGAGGCAAGTGACAATAACCAGAAATCGCGTTCGAGGTAATCCTGATGGTCTTCGCTGGCCGAATACTAGGAACGCAGGAGTTTAATTTCCTTTCCGAATCTTGTTGCCTGCCACGAAGGCATTGCCTACGACACGGCCGATGGCGCGGTAGGTAAGTGTGGCCTCGTCGAAGCAGATGAGGTGCATCTTTTCAAAATCCACCTTGCCCTTCTCGTTCAGCACGCTCTCCTCGGCGGTCAGGTTCACCACCTCACCCGTTACACGTATCTCGCCCGTCTTCTCCTCACGGATGCTGGCCAAACGGCATTCCAACGTTACGGGCAGTTCCTCAAAGGCAGGAGCATCCACCTGTTCGGCCTTCATGGGGGTAAGTCCACTCTTGGCAATCTTGTCCCCCACCTTCAAGCCCGATACGATGCCCACGTAGTCGGCCTCGACCATGGTCTCTTCCGTAGCAAACATCACCGTGAACTCCTTCTTCAGACGCATGTTCTCCAGCGTCTTCCGCTCGTGTCCCAGATTCAGGGCCACATGGTGCTCGCTGCACTGTCCACCCCAAGCTACGTTCATCAGATTGGGCACTCCGTTCTCGTCATACGTGCCTACCAAGAGCACGGGCAGGGGAGCCGTAAACATCCCCTTCTTTCCAAAACTTTTACGCATAGCGATATTTTAGGATTTTAGGATTTAATGATTTTGGGATTTGGGCGCAAAGATACTCTTTCTTGGGGACATATCCAAGCATTCAAAGAATAAGATTAGCGCGAGCGACGTACCACGGCCACATAAATGAGCAACACGATGTTCATCATCAGCGAATAGAGGATAGCAGGAATGGCCATCTCGTCGCTGGCAAAGATAAGAGGACTGGAAGCGATGGCAATGGCTTGTGCGGCGTTCTGCATACCCACTTCAATGATGACTGTGCGACGTTGCTGAGGGCTATTCTTCACCATACGCGCAAGCAGGGACGAACAGCCGATGGCCACCAGTATCAGCAGGGTTACGCACAATCCCAGGATGCCGATATTTTCCAGTATGGTCTTATGGTGCTGGGCATAGAAGATGCTGATGAGCACGAGCAAGAGCGGGAAGGCCAGTTTCGTCAACACCTTATCCACCTTCGACGCTCCCTTTGGCCAGGCATAGTGCAGACCGATTCCCAACAATACGGGCAGGAGCATCAACAAAAGGTTTTGTTTTACGAGATTGCCTACGGGCAGGGTGATACCCACGCTTTCGCCTACCAGTTGGGTAGCCCAACTCATGACGAACGGGATGGTAAACAATGTAATGATACTGCTGAGCGCCGTCAACGTCACGGACAGGGCCACATCGCCACCCGCCAGCTTAGAAAATACGTTGGAAGAACTGCCACCCGGACAACAGGCTATCAGCACCAAACCAATGAAATAGACGGGAGGCAAGCGGAACAGCCAAGCCAAGCCCAGGGCTATCAAAGGCAACAAAACCAACTGACCGAACAGTGCCACCCCTATGGGACGTGGATGACGGACGACCTTACCGAAATCTTCCAAACGCAACGACAATCCCAAATCGAACATCAGCAACGTCAATATGGGCAGGACAATGAAAATCGTATTCATAACAACATGTTTTCTCTTCGGACAAACTATCGTAAACCTTTATGCCGATAGTCTATAACGTCCCGTCTCGGGGTGCAAAGTTAATGACTCTCCGCCGCATTTCCAAATCCTCGCCAAGGATTCTACCGAACGTAACTTTGTTAAGAAAAAATTTGCGTTTTCACTCGCTTAATCGTACCTTTGTTGCCATAATAGATAACGAAACGATGTCATTGCAATATCGACTGACAACAACAATTATAGAAGACCTGACCATGGAATTGCGTCCCGAACAGATGGCAGGTCCCGAACAGAGCGAAATACGCGCTACCGTTCTGCCGGCCGAGTGGGCACGACAGAGTGGCGTACAACTGACATGGCCTCACGAGAAGACGGATTGGGCACCGATACTGAAAGAGGTAACGGAGTGCTACATCCGCATGGCCTTGGAGATAAGTTTGCGCGAACGCCTCATCATCGTCACCCCGGAACCCGACAAGGTGAGCGCCCTCCTGCGTGAGCGATTGCCTCAACGGGCACTGACGAACATCACACTCTGTGAGGCTCCCACAAACGACACCTGGGCACGCGACCATGGATTCATCTCCCTGCAAACCTCGATGGGGCACATTCTGCTCGACTTCCAGTTTAACGGATGGGGAGAGAAGTTCCCTGCCGAACTGGACGACGAGATTTGCAGGCGAATGATGGAGCAACACATGCTCAACGGCCAGTACGAGAACCATCTGGACTTCGTGCTCGAAGGGGGCAGCATAGAGAGCGACGGCAAAGGCACCATTCTGACCACCAGTCAGTGTCTCCTTGCTCCCCACAGGAACCAACCTCTGACGCAAGCCGAAATCGAAGAGCGTCTGAAGCGATATCTTCGTGCCGAGCGCGTACTGTGGCTCGACCACGGCTATTTGGCCGGCGACGATACGGACAGTCATATCGATACCCTGGCTCGTCTCTGTCCCAACGACACCATCGCTTACGTACAATGTACGGACACCCAAGACGAACACTACGAGGAACTCCGGCTGATGGAAGAACAACTACAGACCTTCCGTACACTCGACAATCGTCCCTATCGCCTCATTCCTCTGCCCATGGCAAGTGCGGTATATGAGGGGCAGGGAGTAGGGAGCAGAGAGCAAGGAGCAGGGGGCAGGGAGCAGGGAGGAATGCGCTTGCCGGCTACCTACGCCAACTTCCTCGTGATAAATGGAGCCGTGCTGATGCCCACTTATCGCGATGCTGCACGTGACGAACAAGCACGCCGACAACTGCAACTGGCCTTCCCCAAGCACGAAATCGTATCCATCGACTGTCGCGTCCTCATCGAACAACACGGCTCGCTCCACTGCTGCACCATGCAGTTCCCACAAGGAAGTTTTGCACAGAATAAAAATACTTAGAGTTATGTTCCTAACTCAAAACACATAATAAAATCTTGGCACACTCTTATAATAAGTAACCACAACATCACGAATGGCTTTGATACGCTGTTTCTCCAAGTCAGCTTGATTTTGGTATATTCGTTCAAGGGTAGCGAGTTCACGAGCCGTCTCGGCATCGCGTGAGGCTTTTATTTTCTGACATAAGACTCGAGCTTCTTTCGCACATGAACTTTGCATATCTACCTGCTGAAGCCATGAAGCCGCTTCTGCATAACGTCCCAACGAATAAGCCGTACGAGCTTGTTGAAGTTTCTGAGCACAAATGGAATTCTGATATTCTCCATACACTTCAGTCAAGGTTTTGCTCACCTGTGAATAGCCACTAACAGAGGTTGGATAGGAACTGAGCAAGGCTAAAGCCGCTTCGTACTGCTTTGTTGAAGCTAAGTTTTGCGCTTTCTGGATTATGGTGTTCGTGTTCTCCTGATAATAACGGGTGATTATGTTTATCGATTGAACCATGAAGGCATTAAGACGGTCGTCCGTTGGAAGAATCTTGTTGATGGCTCGCATCACAGCCTTATCCATATTATCTCCCTCACCACGTAGTGTAAGGGCAAGCGTGCTGAAAACTGTACCTGTTACAACATGCTCTGTGGTCAAACTTAACTGTATGTCTATGACTGTTATATTTCGCATTCCACTTTCCACCAACTGCTCGTCCGACACTGTGATTTCTGGATATACCACAATGCCACTATATACTACAGATGATACACCATTACGAGTCATTGCATCCACGAGTTTGTTGCGAATCACGTTCCATGTATTGTGACTAACCTCTGTTGTCTGCCTTGGGATAGCCACAGCCATCTCTACCTGTCCTTGTGCTTTTATTGTCAGCACGGACAATACACCTACAGCAAATATTAAAAGCCTTTTCATATTGATTCCTATTTAATAGTTATGACGAGTGTATTGTTACTGATGGAACGCTCGATGCCAATTCCTATACTACGGAAGAAAGATAGCAACTTCAACCCGAACTTGTTGATATTGTAGTTCCGCCCGTTCTCGTCCTTTAAGGGTATGCGCACATCGTCAAATATCATTTGGCGGTCAGTGGTTCCCTGGATGTGGTAATTGCCTTTATAAGCATTCTCCTCCACCCAAAGCTCAAGTTGATCGGAAATAGCAAGTCCTTCACTCCCAACCTCACTTGATAGCAGGTAGGCCGAACTATTATCCACACCGATGGTGATGCTTATAGACTGACCACTTTCCATGATATCGCAGAACTTATCCTGCATGATGTCGAGAAAATAGTCCATACACATCTCTACGGCTTTCGATGTCAGTTTCCCAAAGTCGTCAGTATAGAATTTTCCACTCTCCCCAACAGCATTTGACAAAGAATTGCCCGTTGAACTTTCGTAGGCTGTTAGGATAACCTTTACCGAATTTCCCGTCGGCGATACAAGAACATCCGTTTCTGCCTCCACATATACATCGGCTCCCGATTGCTGGATAATCATCGTTTTATAGTCCTGCTGTTGGTCCATGCCCAGACCCTTTACTGTGGACAATGCCCTTACCCGACCGAAGAAATCTACCATTGTATAACCACGCCTGTCGAAGGCTTCCTTGATTTTCGTCAGGGCAATACGTTTGTTCACATCGTTTTCAAGGATAGTTCTGATGTCCTCTCCCTGTTTCGTAAATGGAATGACCATCATCTTAGGCTTATGTTGGGGATAAGACACCGGCCCCATGCCTGAAACTGGATTCTGTGCTGATACACAAATTAAGGACACCATCAGTAATATGGATAACATTAAAATAGATTTCTTCATGGTATTTTGTTACTTTTTAATAATTAGACTACAACGAATCATCGCACCTGCAGAGAGTTTCTCGCTGACGACCTTTCCTGCTTTCTTAGATACTTCACATTCTGAAAACGAATCACCTGCCAACTTCTTTACCTTTGCTTCTCCAAGCGATGTCGGATAAGGCCTACCTTCTATTATCTCTATCGATTCTATGTCAAATTTATCGCCTGGACGTATGCCCTGTTCCGTACCAGCGGAAACCAGAATGGAGGCTTCATCAAGCATCCGGATTACCGGTGCCATTACGGGAAAGTTCACTCGAAAGTATTCATATATCTGTGGTTGTAAAGATTGCATAGCCATAGTCACGGCACTTTCTGGTGACATACATTCTTTACTGGCCTTACCCTGAAAACTTGTGGCCTCGTTACTAATGCCCGTTTCCACATCTACGACTTTCATTTGGAAGTCCACACTAGCCTTATAACCTCGCACACCTCCAAAATTATTATGAATACGATAGACGGGAATTTTGTTGATATGGCCTGTTATCAGTTTCTCGGCTGCTACAGCAGAGTACTGGTCGGCTAGGTTCTTGCTGTCGAGGAAGGCTTCACTCTTTTGCAGTTCCAGTTCCTCGTCTATTTTATCACGGCTTGTCCTGTCCACAACTTGAAAGCGATGTGTGTTTGTCAGCATCTCCACAACTTTTTCTGTCACAAGACCAACATACGGACTTTCCATATCACAACTGAAGCGTGCTACGCCCACCACGGGGCGAATGTCTGCTTGCGTATAGCCAGGAAGGCTACACGCAAGCAATAACACGGACAAAAAGAACCTATACATTATATATATATATTCACTACTGTCCACTAAAAATCGTTAGACGTTCTTTGAAATGATTGAAATATAGTTTATTGCAGAGATTTTGAAGTGAAACGGATTTGAAATTGTATTTTTGCCGTTATTATAAGAAAAAGATGGCATGAATCATTCAAAATACGTTTTCTCACAGCTCACCTCGTTCCTGAACAGAAGCCAGTTTAATGACTATGTTCGCAAGTATCATGGCGACAAGTATATCAAACACTTTACCTGTTGGAACCAACTTCTCGCATTGATGTTTGGTCAGTTGGGCAACCGTGAGAGTTTGCGCGACTTGATAACCATAATAGAGGCGCATCGCCAGAAGTGCTATCATCTCGGACTTGGCAAGCATGTTACCAGAAGCAATCTGGCCAAGGCTAATACCAACCGCGACTACCGCATCTTCGAGGACTTCGCCTACTACCTCGTCAGTGAGGCAAGACGTAAGCGGGCAACGGACATCTTCAAGCTTGACGGTAACGTCTATGCTTTCGATTCCACGACCATCTCGCTATGTCTGGATGTGTTCTGGTGGGCCAAGTTCCGTAAACGCAAGGGCGGTATCAAGATACACACCTTGTATGACTTGGAGACTCAGATTCCTGCCTTCTTCCACATCACCACGGCATCGGTACATGATTCCAAGGCGATGAAGGAAATCCCCATCGAGACAGGTGCTTACTACATCTTCGACCGCGGCTACAACAACTTCAAGGAGCTATATCGCATACATCGTATGGAGTCATTCTTCGTTGTCAGAGCCAAGACCAATTTGCAATATAAGTGCGTCAAGTGGAAGCGGCGGATGCCAAAAGGCATACTGACTGATGCGGAGATAGAGCTGACCGTCTATAAAAGTCTGAAAGACTATCCTGAGCATCTAAGGCTTGTGCGATTCTATGATGAGGAGCAAGACCGAGAGTTCATGTTCCTGACTAATGCCTTGGAGCTGACATCTCGACAGATTGCCGACCTTTATAAGAACCGTTGGCAGATAGAGCTGTTCTTCAAGTGGCTCAAGCAGCACCTCAAGATTAAGAAATTCTGGGGCACCACAGAGAACGCTGTCAGGATACAGATTTACGCTGCCATCTGTGCCTACTGCCTGGTTGCCATTGTGCAGCATGACATGCGGTTGGATAGAAGTACCTATGAAGTGATGCAAATCTTCAGCATGTCGCTCACAGACACCACGCATCTGAGAGATCTCTTCAAAAAAACTACATTCAAAAATGACAAAGACCGAAGCGGTTCAAGTGAACCAGATTTTTTTGAAAAATTTAAATTTTAACTCGTCCAGATTTTTTAGTGGACACTAATGATATATATTATAGGTTCTTTCCTGACGTAACAGTTTCGATGATTTCCTTAATGGCCTTCCCTTGAGCCACAGTTTCCTCACTCAGGATAGCCATAGCGTCCTTGCCATAAGCGATGATGGCTGTGGCTCCCTTTGCCTGTTTGATGGCCTTGGGACTCTTCTGGCTGGTGAGTTCCTTAAGTTTCTTACCAGCCTCTTCCAAACTCTTCCCTGCTTTCGTCAACGCAGCACTCTCGCCAGCAATGGAAGTACCTAAAGACACACACTCTTCAGCAGAGGGTTTTTCAATGGCAACATCAGTCACACCATCCTTTGTCTCACCAATTGTTCGACGATAAAGGTTTGCCAACTTGTCGCTGTTCTCAATAGCGAGCATTGCTGCACGAGTAATCTCTGTACCAAACGTGTCCACCTCGGCTACTCCACAAGCCTTAGGCTGGCCGTTTACTAACTCTTGCAGTTTTGCACAACGTTCTTCACTCTGCTGGATTTCTTCTTTTGTCTGAGCATTCCCAGCCATGCTCATTGCCATCAGGGCGATGGCGGTCAACAAAATCTTCTTCATTTTGTTTGAATGTTGTTTTGTGTCCGTCAGATGCCCAAATTCGGACGAGTCTTTATGCATTGTACTACACACAAAAAAAGCGGGGCATCTTGCCTCTGCCCGTCCGAACTATTAGGCCCTGCGAAAAGCCTCACAAATAAACAAACAGAAATGACACCCACGCCGTCGGTATATATTCTACCCGTTAGGTATGCATGAGGACAATCCGTCCTCTGCACACCAACGGGGTCAGCAATATACCTACCCGTAGTGCCTACCTCTGCCATGTTTTTGATTTGGGTACTTGAATTTCGCAGGTTCAATAGTTCCAAAAACAAAGCGTTAGCAAACACTTTCTCAATATGTAGGCCTCCCCAGCCCTCCACTGTTTTCTCCAAAGAGCGGCACGGCGTGGTCGACACGACAAAGTTACAAAACAATTCACAATGCACAATGCACAATTCATAATTATTTTATATCTTTGTACAAAATTATCGTGAATGATATGAAAATAGGACTCATACAACAATCGTGCACGGCTGATACGGAAGCCAACAAGCAGAAACTATCCGAGAACATTGCCGAGGTGGCACAAAAGGGTGCCCAACTCGTCGTGCTTCAGGAATTGCACAACTCACTCTACTTCTGCCAGGTGGAGGATGTAGATAATTGCAATCTGGCCGAGCCTGTCCCCGGTCCCTCTACCGACTTTTATTCGCAGTTGGCAAAGCAATACGGCATCGTGCTGGTGACAAGCCTCTTCGAACGACGTGCAGCTGGTCTATATCACAACACCGCAGTGGTCTTCGACACAGACGGTTCGATTGCCGGCAAGTATCGCAAGATGCACATCCCCGACGACCCTGCCTATTACGAGAAGTTCTACTTCACACCTGGTGACCTTGGTTTCCAACCCATCCATACGAGCCTCGGACGATTGGGCGTGCAGGTTTGCTGGGACCAGTGGTATCCTGAAGGAGCCCGTCTGATGGCACTCGCCGGAGCCGAACTGCTCATCTACCCCACCGCCATTGGTTATGAGTCGTCGGACACGCCCGAAGAACAGGAACGCCAACGCGAGGCATGGACAACCGTACAACGCGGTCATGCCGTTGCCAATGGCTTGCCCGTCGTTACCGTGAACCGGGTTGGGCACGAGCCAGACCCCAGCGGACAGACCAACGGCATACAGTTCTGGGGCAGCAGTTTCGTAGCTGGTCCACAAGGTGAACTCCTCTACCGTGCACCCAAAGACAAAGAAGAGAATGCTGTTATTGAAGTTGACATGCACCGCTCGGAGCAAGTGCGACGTTGGTGGCCCTTCCTCCGTGACCGCCGCATCGATGCCTTCGAAGGACTGACACACCGATTCTTGGATGAACCAAGCGTAGGCCAAAGGCCGTCCGATTATTTGGACGAAGAATAAATAAGGGGGGTCATAATTTACAAACCACGGATTATACGGATGAATCGGATTTTTTAAACTTCTGATTAACAACAGGGTTTAAATCCGTGATATCCGTAAGATCCGTGGTTTATTAGTTTTTGGTTGTGTTTTGACACAGCGTCTTATAGCTATATTCTTCACTCCTCAAAATCGTACCTGTCAAGCAGTTTGCCACATTTTGAGCAAAACACTTCGTGACGATGAATCACATTGCCACAGTCGTTGCAATGGTACACCTGTTCTTCTTTCTTGTTTTCCATGACATCTCACATTTACTATTTAACCATCTCACATTTAACCATTTACCATCTCACATTTACCATTTAACCATTTACCATCTCACATTTACCATTTACCATTTGATGATGCGCAATCGTTTCTCCACTTCCGTACGGGGCAATGTGGTGGAGAGAGAAACCATGCGTTCCTCATCTGGCAGGAGGTCGAAGTAGTTGTCTGAGAAGTGGTGCTCGTTGTCCCCCTCAAGGCTGAGGAAGATGCCGCGAGCGTAACAATCGGCAGATACCCTCACCTTGTTGCCTTCGACAGTAGCCTTCACACACGAGGGCAGCAGTTTCAAATCCTTGGGATAGACAAGGATGTAGTTGTTCGCATAAGTAGTTGTCGTCTTACCTTCTGGAACGAACTCGGCATGGATGATGGCCGCATCGGCGGCTACGCCTGCCTGAGCCAAGAGTTGGGCGGTAGGCATCTTCCACACATCGGTGGCACTGTTGGCCGTCACCCTAACACGCTTCGTGGTGGTCAGTCGTCGCTCGGTAGAAGAATAGACCTCCACGGTAAGTTTTCCGCTCACGGTCGTAAGGCGATCGTTGACGACAAAGACGTGCAACACGCTGTCCTCCTGCTGGATGGGCGAAACCAAAATGTCGGCCATCGCCTGACGCATCATGTAGTGGGCAGCCTTCCATCGACCGTAGTAGTCGCGAGTGCTCCACGAAGCCACGGGCCAGCAGTCGTTGATTTGCCAAAGTAGAGACCCCCAGCAGTAGCCCTTGTCGCGCCGGTGCGCCTCCACGGCCGTCTTCATGGCATCACCCTGCATCAGTTGTCCGACGTAAAGCAGGGTGTCGAAGCCTTTAGGACGACCATATTCCGTAGCCAGGTATCGCTCAATGAGTCCGTTGGCATGCTCGCCCCCACGCTGGTGTGCCATCATCACGTCCGAATAGATGTCCCAATCCTTCTCGTTCGGAGCAAATCGCCGAACCGTGGCCAGTTCCGGGAAACTCTGCATGCCATATTCACTGAAGAAACGCGCACGCACCTTGTTGTATTCGCTAATGGGCTTCTGCCCGTGCCACACCTCCCAATAGTGGTAGTCACCACGGGCAAATTCGCTCTTCTCCCCGAGTTTGGCTGAGGGCGACGAGGGATGATACTGTGTCTGCGGAGCATACTCCCCCACCACCTCGGGCAGAGTCTTCAGGAAGAGAGCCTTATATTCCTCCCACATGCGCTCGGCCTCGGCACGGTCTTTCTTCTCGCTACGTTTCTTCCATCCCCATCCCAACCAGGCATCCTGAATCTCGTTGTTGCCGCACCACAGCGCTATGCAGGGATGGTTTCGCAGACGTCGCACATTGTCGATGGCCTCCTGACGGATGTTCTCCAACAACGCACCGCTGGCGGGAAACATCGCACAGGCAAACATGAAGTCCTGCCAGACGAGAATGCCGTGTTCGTCGCACAAGTCATAGAAGCGGTCATCCTCATACACGCCACCGCCCCACACGCGTAACATGTTCATGTTCACGGCCACGGCATCCTCGATGGTACGCCGATAGACAGCATCCGTTACTCGCGGTAGGAACACGTCGCAGGGTATGTAGTTGGCACCCTTCATGAATACCTTCTCGCCGTTGAGTGTGAAGTAGAAAGCCTCGCCCTTGCCATCGGCATCCACCTCGCGATGGAGTCGTATGGAACGAAGTCCCACCTTGTGCGAAGCGCAAAGAGACGAGAGTGGAGCATCCACGTCGCCCCACTGTATTGTCGTCTGCAAGGTATAGCGATGCGGTTCGCCCAAGCCGTTGCACCACCAGAGGCGTGGGTTCGATATGGTATATGGCAGATTCATTTCGTTCACACCGGCATGCAGAGTCACTCGTTGGCTCGCCAGTTGTCGTTGCGAGGCAGAGTCGGTGACGGTGATGGTGGCGGTGAGGTCATGGTCGGCTTCGAGGGTCACATGGTGGCACACCGAGGCACGTTTACGGGTAACCTCCTGTTGCTCCACGAAGACGTCGCGAATGGCAACCTCGTTCCACGTCGAGAACTCCACGGGTCGCCAGATGCCCATGGTGACGATTCGCGGTCCCCAGTCCCATCCGTAGTGGTAACCGGCCTTTCGAATGAAGGGCGACAGTTGTCTGTCCAACAATCCTCCGTTCTCGCTCTGGTCAGAACTGGCGTGGTACACCCCTCTTTGTGCCTCCCACTTGGGCATGTCCACCTTGATGGGCGAATGCAGTCGTACACGCAGGATATTCTTTCCCGTATGCGTCAGTCGGCTCACGTCCACCCTCCAGGTGCGGAACATGTTGTCTGCCCTGAGAATGAGCGTATCGTTGAGATACACGTCGGCGTATGTGTCCAAGCCGTAGAACGTCAGTTCGCGATGGGCACACCGTTGCTGTTCCTCGCTGACCGTAAACTGGTTTTCATACAACCAGTCTTCCTTGTCAATCCACTGTACAGTCCTCTCATTTAAGGCAAAGAAAGGGTCTTCAATGCTCCCAATCGCCATCAGGTCGGTCTGCACGGTGCCAGGCACTGTGGCTTCGTGCCAGTTCCTGAGTCGTTCCTGTCGGAAGACCCATCCATCCGTCAGCACGACACGTTCCTGTGCCGCCATCGCGAGCCCCCAGAGACCCATCAACATGCCGAGAAGTATGCGAAAGAACAATCGGTTTTTCATTGGGTATCAATAGATTTAAGTATGTTTACAAATATTCTTCTGCCGCCATAGGCAGGGTTTCCTCCTCAATCCTGTAACGACATGCATGGTCGTCGAGGAAAATGTGGTTCAGTGTATATTCCAGAGCCGTCAAGGTCTCTTGCCTCACCTTTGGTTTCAGTTCGCATTCCCAGATGGTGATGCAATGCCATCCCATCTCCTTCAGCCTCATTCGTTCCTCCTCATCGCGCTCCTGATTCCGTCTAATCTTGTTCACCCAGAACTCCCGGTTCGTATGTGGAATCTTGCAGCACTCCGAACTCTCATAATCAAAAGTGAATTCTTCACTCTTCACTCTTAATTCTTCACTCTGCGCATTGCGCAGTTTGTGTCCGTGCCAGAAGCACCCGTTCACAAATATGCATGTTCTATACTTCCGCAGCACCAAGTCGGGATGTCCCGGCAACCTCGGTGAGTTCAGTCGATAGCGAAATCCCCTACTCCACAGCCATTGCCTCACCACCATCTCCGGCTTCGTCCCCTTGGAGTGGATGGCCGCCATGTTCGCGTGTCGCTGTTGTGGTGAGAGTTTATCCATAATTATAAACTACGTCTATAATTCATAACATCTTTTGCTGTAGTAAACAGAGGTTCATTAGGCACATAAGATTCGATATCTTTCAGGACTTTCTCCACAAATCGGCTCTCGTACTGGTGTTCTTCAAACAGGATATACATAAGAGTTATTTAAGCTCCTGAATAATTTTATCGAAATCAGATAACATCGTCTGGTCTTGGATTCGTCGAAACTTCTCATATTCGCCTAAAGCTTTTGCTTCAGCTTCTTCATGGCTAACACTGCCAGCATTATTGAGCACTTCGTATTCATTAATATTTAAGTGTTTCTCCAAAAGAGTTTTCCAATCAGACATTTTGGTTAGCAAATGTCTTCTCGCTCTACTCTCTGCGGTGTCAAGGAAAGCAGTAGTCAGCAGATTCAATGATTCCACTTCCTGCTCTGAAAGATAGTTCTTGGCTATCGTTACATCACTTTTCACCACTCTACCATCTGGCGCATTCTTCCATGTCATCAGTCCCATGTTCGGCTTCTCGGCATCAGCTCGGTCATGTACAATCTCTGCGGCAGTCTGGTGTGTTATGGCAAAATGCATCATGTTCTGTACCGTCCTATAAAACAATTTTGTCGTTTCTGCTTGGGGGTCATAGTCAATGCTGCATTCTGCATAGATGTCAGTAATCTTTTGATAGTAGCGACGCTCTGAAGTACGGATTTCGCGGATACGTTCAAGGAGTTCCTCGAAGTAGTCCTCACCGAAGATACTTTTACCTTTCAGTCTTTCATCGTTCATGACAAAGCCTTTGACGATGTATTCCTTCAACACTTCCGTTGCCCAACGGCGAAACTGCGTAGCTTCGTAACTATTCACGCGATATCCAACGGCAATCACGGCATCCAAATTATACATCAGTACACCATGCTCATCGCAATTGTCCGATGGAATTCGAATTTTTCGAATAGCTGCGGACAATTGCAGTTCTCCACTTTCATCTATTTGCTTCAGATGATAATTGATGGTTGAAGGTGCAACATTAAACAATTCTGCCATTCGCCTCTGTGACAACCAAAATGTATCATTGTTGAACACGACTGTGACATTTACTTTGCCCGTAGTAGAACGGTACATCAGTACGTTCCCTTCCAAGCATGTTGCGAGGTCTGAAGAAGTCATCTGCCCAGTGAAGTAATCCCTTGCGGCTTTTACCAGTGGCTTCTTTGGGTCTGCGTTTGTCACAATGGCCAAACAGGCCGATTGTGAAAGCAAAAAGGACCTGACCAGTCGGAAGCCTCCATTGTTAAGCGGTGCCATCTCCTCTATCTCTTTGATATGCTCATCACAATCCAGCCCCTTCTCTCGTTGCAAGTAGTGAAGCACCTTCTCCATCAAGCGTTCAAAGTTCCAGTATTTTTGGTAACCTAACAAATGTGCCAGTTTTCGGGAGTTCCACCACTCCCGTCCTTCGCCATCGGTATCCTTGATATCTTCAAATGGCGATTGCATCCTTTCGGCCATAAACAGATCTTCTTCCTGCATAACAATGCGATATTATAAAGTCACTTACTCCTCGTTAACCTTTTTCCAATCCATCACCTTTTTCAGAAATTCCGCCATGTTCGCATGTCGCTGTTGTGGTGAGAGTTTATCCATAATTAATCAAGAATGGCATATTCCTTACAATGCTCCATGTTGAGTGGTTATTTCCATTTTGGCAACAACTACATCCTTATCCAATTCACCTTGCTCAAATATATTATACACGAATCCGTTTCCCATTATGCTTTATTATGCTGTGGTTCATGAGATACAAGTTATAATAAACTCTGATTTTCATATCATATTCACTTCTAATCCCAACTTCATTTGAGATGATATAAAACAAAGTAGTTTATATTTATCTTTCGTTGTACCCAGTACTTTCAACCATTTGTTTTTATCCACCTGCACCTGTCCATTATATAGTTGGGAATATGTGATGACAGGCTTTCCCACAAACTCAATCCCTTTTCTTGCAATATTGTCCACTCCTATCTTCCATATAGCATCAAGTAGTGTATCTATCGGATTCTCTCCTGCGGAAAACGACCCATCGGGGAATTTCACCAAAAGTTTGTTATCACGTTTTCTTCCTTTTAGATTAGTAGTTGCCTTTTGGGTGATAAAATCCTCACCTATCTCAACCTCCATATTTATTCCAAGTTGCTTGGCGATGGAACGCAGATGTAGGTATTTGCCAGATGTTCCGCCCGTTGATACGATGTACCATCCATTACCGAGGTCTTCCATCGTATTCTTAAATTCAGGATATATTTCCCTACTGAAGAAGGGTTTGCCCGCAACTGTTAAATCTATCTTGGGATAGTTTTCCTCTCCTATCTTCCTTAATGCTTCAAGAAAAGTCTTTGAGGCACGATTGTAACAAATGACCTCTCCATTAGGCATTGTTACCCGCAACAAGCGCGGTTTGGCTCTTTGTCTGAATTCGTCTTCCATCTGACTCTAAGATATTAAGAAGTGTTTTGGCATTTTTGATTGCCTATTTTTTACAATATTAATAAAGCTAGAGAGATCGTTGATTTCCGCTCTAAATTCCGCGGGAAAACTTGTTAGATATTTGTGAGGAACTACAAGATGCAAGTTATAGTCACGCATTTCTTTCAATTGATTAGAGGAAATTCCTTGCTGAAGAGTGAATAGGTATTTGTCATCTGCTCTATCTGCTTCATTCAGAACTTGACGCCAACGGTCTTTACATGTAGTCTTTGCCCCAAGAACCGTTAAAAGTTCACCTGGGAAAGAGAGATTGTGATAGCATTTCCCGTTTGGGAAAATAAAATCAGGTTTCTTGTTCTCCTCTGTAATTACCTGCTCTTCAAATAATAATTCATTATGTGTAAATATATCTGCCAAATGATGCTCTAATGATTTTCCTGCACGTGATTTCCTACGGTTGAGGACTTCATTTGCCATAGATACAAATGATTCAATATCCTTAAAAGGTTTTACGAGAATATCGGAATAGACTTTTTCCTCCATGTATCGAAATAATGTATACTCAGTATCTATCCATCCAAGTAAAATATCGTCTGGTTTAGATATAATGTTACGAGGCAAAAGAGCATTCGCTTCATTATAACAAGCTCGTGCACCAGTTGCCATTACCCGTGTATCTGGAAAGTCCGAATATCTTGCAACAAATTCGTATATCAATAATAATAATCTTTGTTCTGGTTGAACAGCTTGATTTACATCTATTATTTGGTTCGTTTTATCATATGATAAATTGAAATACGAAAAGAAATTATCAATGTCATCGTCTGTCTGTAATACGAAAGCTTCATAATAATCCTTATCAAAACGGGCAAATATCAATAAATCGCCTACATTCTCATCGTTCAAGAAAGGGAAGCCTTTTCCAAATCGTGTAATACGATATTCGTTTCTAGTTCCTACACCATAATATTTGAAGCGACTGTCTGTGTCAAAATCATTCTGCCAACGGATACGAATAGGCTTGTCAATATTATTTCCTCTTACAGGCTCTACATCAAGGAACAAAGACCATGCCTCCTTTGAAACATGGTATCCACACTGATGCCCACCTGTAGATCCTGTATCATTAGCAGTTATAAATTTACATAGGGCTGCGTTAGATTTTTTTACTTTTTCGATGACCGTGTTAAGTATTTCACTCATGCCGTTATTTATTTAACATTGTACGAACCAAATTCTTAGAGACTGCTGTTATGAGAGGAACTACTACTGAATTTCCACATTGACGATATGCTTGAACATCAGATACAGCATTTAGTATGTAATTATCTGGATAGCCCATTAGGCGTGCACATTCTCTTGGTGTCAGACGACGTGGGTTAATCATATCACCTTGTGGTATCAATATCTCTGAACCGTCTTTATAATATCGTGCACTGAGTGTTCTTGTAATACCATTTAGGTCAACAAGTCCATAGCCAAACCCATTCCCCTTTTCCTGATGTTTGATTGCGTAATTTTGGAGGTAAGCCCACAGTTTATCGGACAATGTATATTTGGAATCGACCAAAGGTTCTAGAATCTGACCTATGCTTATTGGGGATTTCTTTTGTTTGGGGAATTCAAATACTTCATCTCCATGATATAAATCTTTGTTGAAACCAACAATCATGATACGTTCCCTATGCTGTGGTACGTAGGTCTGACCATCCATTACTTGATAATGTATTGAATAGTTCAGTTCTTCCAACGTCTCGCGAATCACACGGAAGGTGTTTCCCTTATCATGTGAAGTCAGGTTTTTCACGTTTTCCAGATAAAACGCCTTCGGACGATGACGGCTAATAATGTCTGCAACGTCAAAGAATAGAGTACCTTGTGTTTTGTCCTTAAAGCCCGTCTCGCGTCCCAAGCTCTTTTTCTTGGAAACACCTGCTATAGAAAAAGGCTGACACGGGAAACCTGCGCACAATACATCGAATCCTTGAGGAATATAACTTTTTGTTGAATCCTTCGTTATATCGCCAAATGGCATATCTCCAAAATTCGCCATATAGGTTTTTTGGGCGAATTTGTTCCATTCGGATGAGAACACACATTTACCCCCTTGTGCCTGCATGGCTAAGCGAAAACCGCCCATACCGGCAAACAAGTCGATAAAAGTAAACCTGGGGCGTTTCGGATCTGGGAATGGGATGTCCATAAAATCCTGAAATAATTCATATTGAAGAGGATTCTCGGCAACCATCGTCGCCTCTTTCTCGTTCATTTCTGGAATAGCGTACCATATAAAATCTTTTATATAGTTAATCGCCTCCATATTTGCCTCTCTCTTCCTGGCGTCGCCGTTGATATTTCCAGTATTATGGAGAAATTGTGTAATAACTGCCATTTGGTCGGCGTATGATTTATCACCATACATCGATACTTTGAAATCCACGCCATTTACCTTCTCTCTCCTTATATACTCAGGAAAAGCGGATATTTTTAGCTGCTTTTCTAATTCAATCATGAATAGTTTTATTATTTGTCAAAACCTAAACCCTTTGATTTCTCAATAATACTCAATGCAAAAAGAGCTTGTTTTAACGATGTTATTCCTCTATTACGAGACTTCATCGTACCGAAATTGAAGGCAGCCTTTCGCTCGATAGGCGTAAGCATATTGTTGCGCTTTGCCCAGTTGGCCACCTCAAACCAATAATTTGATTCGATAGCTTCGGCTTCCTTGATGCGATTTTGTTGTGTCTCGTTGAGATAAGAGCCGTCGTCGTTGGTGTCGGGCTGCATCAGGTCATCGCCGAACTTCTCCATTTCGCCCAATTTCAGCTTCAGCTTGTTCCAGCAATCGTTCTTCTTTGTCCATTCACCCACGTTCGATGATTGGTTTCCTGCACCACCAGCCGTAAGATGGTCCCATACGAGAGGAACCAATTGGTCAATCTTGTCGATAACCTCCTTTTGGACATGCTGATTCTCCCAAATATAGGTCAAATCGAGGTTGCCGTTAGAAAGGAAAGAAATGGCTGCCATCAGGTAGGTGTTCATGTTGGCCTTGTAACCGCCTAAGTTCTTTGATTTGACTATTCCGTCGATAGTATTAAAGAGGATGCCTTTAGCTATGATATTCTTAAAGTAAACGGCGGAAATAGTTGGTTTCTCTCTTTGGATTTCGGTAACGAACATCTGATAGTTCTTTTCAGCACCTCGACAGACATCGAAGGGGCGTTGTTTCCAAGACGATTCGTACTTGGCGATGTCGGTCTTGGTGATTTTCTGCTTCTTGGGATATTCTATCTTGAAACTCTTCTCGTTGAAGCCGCTGAGTTGTGCCAACTGGTCGAGATACTGACCACGAGTGCGCTCGAAATACCACTTGCAAATAGGTTTGTTGTTGCCGTTGGGAACCCATACCGTGCGACTGAAACGTTCGAGGTCCACCAAATAGGGGTCGTTGGCAGAGAAGTCGGAAACCTTAATGGCCGTTTGGCTATTGGCCGATACGGAAATCTGCTTGACGAGTTCGTCGTCATGCTCAGCATCGCGAATGACACTGATTTTCATGGGCACATATACCTTACTCAGGTCAACTGATTTGTCACTTAGTGAAGCAGCGATAGAGGCTGTGGTCTGACCGCCGTTTACTATCTGCCAATCGTAGAGTCGGGTGATATATAGCATTCCGTCAACTTCCTTGGTCTCAATCTCCGTAGCTGTGGTGGAAATACCATTGTTGAAGGAGAAGAACATGTCGGGTTGCTCGCGCAGGGTCTTACGGATTTGCTTGTTCACCTTACCCTTGAACTGGAGGAATGTGCGCACATTTTTCTCCAGCAATACCTGTTGGTATTTCTTGTAAATCTTGGCAAGGGTGAGACCGGGTATGATGGCAAGGTAAGCATCGACAAAGAGGTTCTGCTCACTCATCTTCAGACATTGAAGTTCGGTGTTGTAGTTGGTGGGGAAGTCTATCTCAACCTTCTCCTTGCCGGCACGGATGTTGTGTTGCTGATACACGCGCTGCATATCCCACACATTGAACTCGATGACGTATTCTCCGTTGTCGCTCTCGACAGCAGCAGGAACGGCAGCAGGGTCGGTGAGCCCATCTGTGATGACATAGACACGAAGCTGATTAATCTGTCCTTTGGTGCTTTGCACAAGATTGGCGATTTCCACAATCTCGTCGCTGGCTACGATGTCCTTTTCCTTAAACAGAGAGCCGTTCATCGCCTCGCGAAAGAACGCCATCAGGTAGTTAAAACCCTGCTGAACCTTCCCATTATTGACTTTGCCGAGAAGCGTATCTGCCTTGATTAGATAGAAAAGGTCGAGCGATTCGGCTTCGTCGTTGTAGTCGTAGGCCGTAATGCGTGCGCGTGTTTTCTGGAAGGAACAGATTTCGGGTGCATTCACCTCCCCGTTGTCTTCCATATACTCCAAGATGCTTGTAGCCAACTCTTGGTCGTAGTCACTATCAGTCATCTCAACGGTAATTTTCACATTGTCGATGAACTCCTGTGCAAATTCACGAATATCCATAACAAATCCCTTTTTATTCTTCGTCCTGTTATGAGGGCAAAATAAAAGCCCTCTTTTCGTTTTTTTGAAAAGAGGGCGTGGAAAAAAGATTGATGATACCGGGGCCTACCACAGCCGCATCAGACAACAACCATTCAGTCCACGCCCCTTTATTTAGAGCGCGAACATCCGTTGCCTTGTCTGACTGATGCTATTGGGTGTGGTAGTTCCGGTATATCAGCCTAATCAAGGATGTTCAAGACTCGATTTCTATTTTAAGTTTCTATTCTCATATATTTCTTCGTATGCAATGATACTCATTATACTCGCTAACTGAATTAATCATTCGTAATACATTTCATTAGAACTCCTTCAACGTCTCCAGATACTCTGCCTCCAAAATCCAGTACTGGGTGTTCTCGTAATTGCGATTCTCATTTTCTCTTTTGTTTGTTTCCTAACGCCTTTTTATTTTCACTTGCCAAGCGACGCTCCACTCTTTTTACATCCTCTGCTGGTGGCAGGTTTTCTGGAACGATGCCACGTTGGATGAGCATTTGGCGAACGGCTGCATTGTTGTCAACATGCTCTTTGGTGATAGCATTCTCGCCTTGCAAATCTTTGGTCTGCACGTTCACACTCGTCATCTCAGCGGCAAAGTCCTTGGCTTTGATGCTGATAGTTGGTAGGAAATCAGCTAAAGGACGGGAAGCAGGGACCCCCATTCTACTTTTCATCACATTGGTGCTGAGACGGAAGAGGGCTTGGTCGCCTTTGGAACGGATGACAGCAAAGCTCTTATCGTTGACACCACGTTCATATAGAACGCCTGATAGCTTCTTCTCTGTCTCTTGTAACTTGGCACGGGCTTTTACTCGCTCAACTTCCAATAGGCGTTGCTCTATCAGTTCTGCCCGACGGGTCTGCACAGCAAAATATGTCTGCGCAAAGGCAATCTGAGGCTTTCGCGGGTCACCGTTCTGCGCCACAAGATAACATGCGTATCGGGTCAGCATGATGTCATCAATTTCACGTTGAGAGCCACTGCCCAACTCGACCATTTTGCTGACGTCAACAAAATGGTCAGTCAAAGGCTGTCCTGCATTCTTACAAGCCTCTTTTGCCTTGTCAATCACATTGTTAAAGTTACGCCACTGGGTATATCCCAACAGTGCACACAAATCTCTTGCACTCCAGCATTCCACTTGATTCACTTCGCAAGCGGCTTGCTCATATTCTTGAAATAATGCTAATATCTCTTCTTTTTTCATACATTCAATCAGAAAGGTTATTTTCCAAGAACTCCTTCAACGTCTCCAGATACTCTGCGTCCAAATCCAGTGCTGGGTATGCCTCGTATTTACTTACATGTATATTTGCTTACAAATATACATAAAAAATATCAATAATGGTATAGATTGAACAAAAAACTGGTGCTTCAATTATAAAGTCGCAGTCTCAAGAGGCGGAGCGGTAGCGATCTTCATTTAGGGAGTTCGGTTTAGTCCTCGTCCTTATCAATAAAGTTATCGAAACGGGCTTTGGCAGCCTCAAGGGATTTCTGAATCTGTTGCATCAGCACATGGCGTGGAGGCAGTTCCGTCAGATATTGCGCTACCTTGATGCCAGCCTTATTTATTGAGACCAGGATAATTGTCGCGCGGTCTGCGCGACAATCTGTTCATCAGCGAAAAGACTCGCAAACTGCATCATTCTGCGGACGTTTTTCTCATCAAATCCTTTTATATCGAACTCCTCCTGCAATTGTCGCGCCACTGATGCG
The DNA here is from genome assembly GCA_947169115.1 of uncultured Prevotellaceae bacterium. Classification (GTDB taxonomy): domain Bacteria; phylum Bacteroidota; class Bacteroidia; order Bacteroidales; family Bacteroidaceae; genus Physcousia. Next base: position 979 of record CAMVOK010000019.1, on the reverse strand, counting down.
ACAATTTGCTTTCCGTACTCAGCTCGCTTATTATCTAGCACTTCACGATTGATTCGTTCACCTATATTCCAATACATCATGCTCAATGCATAGTTGGCAGTAGCGGCTACATGACCACGTGCCTGCTCAATTATCTGACGCAAATCCTGAATCAGAGATTGTGTCGCACCTTGCGACATAATTTGGCTATTCTTCTCTATCTCGTTCATAATCTTCCTTCTTATTCCGATGCTTCAAAAGTTATGATGGTAGCGAGTTGGCCTTACGATACCCCATGCCCGTGACGTGGCAGATAAGCCGCCCTTCCTGATTGGTCACCCGTACTTCAACGGAAGGAACCTTGGGGTGGTTAGCTACACAGACCGCCTCGGCCCGAAGTCTGTCGCCCTCCTTGGCACTCGACACAAACATAATGCTATTGCTAATGCCGAATGTCAGTTGGCCGCAGTTGTTCAACAAAGCAGCAATTGCCAAGTCGGCCAACGTAAACAAGGCTCCCCCCTGACACACGTTTCCACCATTCAGGTGCTCTGCCGTCACCGTCATCTCAGCCACAGCATGCTGGTCGTCCACCTCAGTAATCCTGCACCCTGCGTTTGCCGCAAATCTATCGGTACGATTCAATATTTCTTGTATGTTCATCTCTGTAAATCTTTTTATGCCACAAAGATACAAAATATACATTAATTTATAAACTTTTATGTGGGAACTTTTTTAATGCATAATAAGCCTACCCCAACCCTCCCTCAAGGGAGGGAGAACCCTCAAAAGTGAAAAGTGAAAAGTGAAAAATTTAAAATTGATTTATTTTTGTGAGAAGAAGAGAGTATTTTAGAGGTTTAGTAATCGGACGGCCAAAGGCCTACGCTTGCAGAGCGAAGCGGGGCAAGAAGTTTAGAAGTTTAGAGGTTTAGAGGTTTAGAGGTTTAGAAGTTTAGAGGTTTAGAAGTTTAGAGGTTTAGAAGTTTAGAGGTTTAGA
>CAMVOK010000018.1 GCA_947169115.1 uncultured Prevotellaceae bacterium | reverse complement strand
GGATTCGGCAAGATTGTATGGGTTATCCGTAAGGATTTCGAGGAGCAGTTCCGCACACAGATTCTGGCCAAGTACGAGGGGCACGTGCCCTGCGAACTGTGCTTCCAGGCCCTGGATGCCCTGCCCGAGGGATTCAAGGTGCCCGAAGGCCGCATTAAGCCCTGGGGTACGAACCACGCCGTACTGATGGGCAAGGACGTCATCAAGGAACCGTTTGCCGTACTGAACTGCGACGACTTCTACGACCGCGATGCCTTCAAGGTGATGGGCAAGTTCCTCAGCGAGCTCCCCGAGGGTTCGAAGGGCAAGTATGCCATGGTGGGTTTCCGCGTAGATAACACCCTCTCGGAGAGCGGTACCGTAAGCCGCGGCATCTGCGAGAACGACGAGAAGACTCACTATCTGACCTCTGTAGTAGAGCGCACGAAGATTGAGCGCCGCGACGGCAAGGTACAGTATCTGGACGAGAACGACCAGTGGGTGACCATCCCCGACACAACTCCCGTTTCGATGAACTTCTGGGGCTTCACTCCCGACTACTTCGAACACAGCGAGGCTTACTTCAAGGAGTTCCTCTCTGACCCGAAGAACATAGAGAACCTGAAGGCAGAGTTCTTCATCCCCCTCATGGTGGATCACCTCATCAAGACTGGTGAGGCTACATGCGAAGTGCTGGACACCACATCGAAGTGGTTCGGCGTGACGTATCCCGAAGACCGCCCAGGCGTAGTGGAGAAACTGGCTAAGCTGCACGCTGACGGTCAGTATCCCGAGAAGATGTTCTAAGCCCCCTTCCCCAACCCCTCCCCCCAAATGGGGAGGGGCTTTTTATGCACTTATGATATCGATTGAGAATCTGCGCGTTGAATTTAGCGCAAAACCATTGTTCGCGGGCGTTAGTTATGTGATTAACGCCCGCGACCGTATTGCGCTTGTCGGCAAGAACGGTGCCGGCAAGAGCACCATGCTCAAAATCATAGCCGGACTGCAGCAGCCGACGGGCGGCACGGTGGCCGTGCCTCGTGAGACTACCATCGGTTATCTGCCGCAGGTAATGAAGTTAACCGACCAACGCACAGTGCGCGAGGAAACGGAACTGGCCTTCGCCCACATCCATGACATACAGAGCGAACTGGACCATCTGAACCGCCAACTGGCCGAGCGCACCGACTACGAGAGCGAGGAGTATATGGCTCTCGTGGAGCAATTCTCCCATCTCGACGAGAGGTTTCACCTCATGGGAGGCATGAACTACCAGGCCGAGCTGGAGCGCACGCTCACGGGTCTTGGCTTCCGACAGGAGGACTTCGAGCGGCCCACAAGCGAGTTCTCAGGCGGATGGCGGATGCGCATCGAACTGGCAAAGATTCTTTTGCAACACCCCAACGTGCTGCTGCTTGACGAGCCAACGAACCATCTGGACATCGAGAGCATCCAATGGTTGGAACAATTCCTGCAGAACCATCAGGGTTCGGTGGTGATGGTCTCGCACGACCGCGCGTTTATTAATAATGTAACGAACCGCACCATAGAAATCTCCTGCGGCCAAATATACGACTACAAGGTGAAGTACAACGAGTATGTCACCCTGCGAGCCGAACGGCGCGAGCAACAACTCCGTGCCTACGAAAACCAACAGAAGGAGATTGCCGACATCCGGGCTTTCATCGAACGATTCCGCTACCAGGCTACTAAGGCCAACCAGGTGCAGAGCCGCATCAAACAACTGGAGAAAATCGTTCCCATAGAAATTGACGAGGTGGACAACAGCCGCCTACACCTGCACTTTACCTGCAGCCAGCGTTCGGGCGACTTCCCCATCATCTGCGAGGAAGTGGGGAAAACATATTATAGTAGAGAGTGGAGAGAGGAGAGAGGAGAGAGGAATGAACTTGCAAATGAAGGGACCAATGTATCCTCTTCTCACTTCTCACTTCTCACTTCTCACCCCCAAGAACACGTAGTGTTCAGCCACGTCAACCTGCAGATCCGCCGGGGCGAGAAGGTGGCCTTCGTAGGCCGCAACGGCGAGGGCAAGACCACGTTGGTGAAGTGCATCATGGGGCAGATACCCTTCGATGGCAATCTGAAGATTGGCCATAACGTGGAGATTGGCTACTTCGCCCAGAACCAAGCCCAACTGCTGGATGGCGAACTTACGGTCTTCGACACCATCGACCGAGTGGCACGGGGCGATATCCGTACCAAGATTCGCGACATCCTGGGTGCCTTCATGTTCGGCGGTGAGGAGTCGGAAAAGAAAGTGAAGGTGCTCTCCGGCGGCGAGCGCACCCGTCTGGCCATGATAAGGCTGCTGCTCGAACCCGTGAACCTGCTCATACTGGACGAACCGACGAACCATCTGGACATGCGCTCGAAGGATGTACTCAAGGAGGCCATTCGCCAGTTCGACGGCACCGTCATTCTCGTCTCGCACGACCGCGACTTCCTTGACGGACTGGTCTCACGCGTTTACGAGTTTGCCAATGGACAGGTCAGAGAGCATATCGGTGGGATATATGAATATATTAGTGAGAAGAGAGAAGTGAGAAGTGAGAAGAGGGATGAATTTGGCAAGTCTCAAGAGAAGAACGTATCCTCTTCTCACTTCTCACCTCTCACTTCTCACCCCGAAAAGGAGGGCCGCATGGCCTTCGAAGCCCAGAAAGCCCAAGCACGCCAGCGCAAGAAACTGGAGAAGGCGGTTAGCGAAGCTGAACAGGCTGTCAGCGAGTTGGAACAGGCCATTGCCATTCTCGAAACCAAGATGGCCACCCCAGAAGGGGGCAGCGACATGTCACTCTATGAAAAACACGGTCGCCTCAAGCAGCAACTCAGCAAAGCCGAAGACGAATGGGCCGAGGCCATGGAGGCTCTGGAAAAAGCAGAAGGGAACTCATAGTTTCCACCCCCAGAAAAATCACTTTTCCATAGGTTTTTACACGTCATTAACGGGCAAACTCCTTTTAATTAAGGACTTTGCCCGTTTTCTCGTTTTTGTATTTTTCCATGGGGGGAACGATACAATCTATCGAGAAAAGGCATAACTTTGCACCAGAGTTAACACCTATGCCTATGAAAAGTGCTCACATACTGACTTTATTATTAGTCCTAATGATGGCTTGCAGTTGCCAGAAAACAGAGAGACAGACACCGCACGCCCTCTACGAACAGGCTGTGGCTGCCTACGAAAACGACAGTCTGCAAGAAAGTGAACGTCTGTGCCAACTGGCCATCCGGCAGGCGAAGGCGGAGAACGACCTTCATACAATGTATCTGGCTCAGCTGCAACTGGCCCAGTCCCTCTCGTGGGGCAATGCCAAGGGAGCTCTGGACATGGCCAAACAGGCTTTACACACCTACGAACAGAAACCAGACAACGAGCGGAACCTTATTATTATCCTTGATTATATAAGTACGTTTGCATCGCAATGCGCGTATAATAATGACAGTGGATTCGACGAAGCTTTGCATTACGCCCAAAAAGCCAACGAGATGGCCATGGAGGCCAAAGACACAACGCTCATCTGCCAAACGCTGACCTCATTGGCCAACATCCACTGGGCCATGGAGGAATACGTCCAAGCCCTCACCTACGCCCGAAAGGCCGTACGGTTGGCTCCCCCCACCCTACTCTTCAGTGCCCAACAGGTGCTGGCCCGTACTCTGGTCAGCTGTGACTCGCTGAGCGAAGCGGAAGCCATATACCGCAGCATGGACTATGCCAATAACATACAGGGAGCTTACATTGTGGAGAGCAATCTGGCCAAACTGGCACTGAACAACAAGAACATCGAAGCGGCTTCGGAGGCCATAGATGAAGCATTTGGACGAGCCGAAGACCTCTACTTCCGTGCGCTAGGAGAGAAGGATGCCTACTACCAGGCCACCCTGTGGCAGGAACAGGAAAACGAGCGAATACGCTATCGTCAACGCCTCCACGTCGTATTGATTATCTGCGGACTGGGACTCATCGTGCTACTCACGTTCGCCGTCGTCCGCGAGGTTCGTCTGCGTCGTCGGGAGCGGCAAATCCACGAACACGAAAACGCTGTGCAGCGTGAGCAACTCCGTCAGCGTGATGCCACCGTGGATTTTCTGAAGAACTTCATCTATCAGCGTTCGGAGATCGTACAGAAACTTTCGGCCAGCGGTGACCGCTACATCAGCATCTCTAAAGGCGAATGGTCTGAGGTGGAGCGAATGCTGAACGCTATTGACGGAAACCGCTTTGCCCGACTGCGTGAACAGCACCCCGAACTCAAGGAGGAGGACATTCAACTATGTATTCTCACCAGCCTGCGCCTCACCAACCGCACCATCGGCAATGTCTATGCCATCAGCATCTCCGCCGTACAACACCGCAAACTGAAACTAAAAAAGGAAGTATTCGGAGAAACAGATCCTGAAACCACCCTGGAGCAAGTATTAGATGCCATATAATAATAAAGAATAAAGAAACCACTAAACCCATACAACTATGAAAAGATTAATTACATTATTGTTCGCATGTTTGGCATGTCTGAACCCAAGCTTAATGGCACAAGATGACGGAGAGCATCAAGACAATGTGGAGTACAAAAGAATCACCTTTATGCCTGCCAGTGGCGACCAGCTATATCTGGAGTACCACCATTTTTGTGATACTATGGGGTATATCGAATGGGAAGACTTCATCACCCAATACTACCCCTGGACATTCTCCTTTGTCGATGACACACTTTGCATAAAGGGAGTCTATACTCTTAATTGCATTACGGCCATAGCCGAATGCTCCATAAAGAACAATGTTGTTGACATAAAAATTTGGCAAGAAGAAGATGATGATTCTCTACAACCCGATTGTATGTATCTTAGACCTATAGACCTTCGTTTTCCTGGTTTCGAGGCTGGCACATACTCAATAGGTCTTTCTGGACAAGAACACAAAGAGGCCATCTGCTATGGTAAACAGGAAACATATATCCCCTTTGTGGAAAAAGGCAAGCGGTGGAGAGTACTGGGATTCTGTGTAGGGCCTTACTCATCCGTAAATGACTATTACTTCGGCGACGAAGAGATAACAGTTGGTGAGCATACCTATCTTATCCTAAACAACGGGGAAACTTGTGAATATGTCGGTATTTACCGCGAAGAAGACAAGCGCGTTTATCTATACGACGAAGATACAAAAAAAGAATACTGCGTCTATGACTTCACGCTGGAAGTGGGTGACACTTTTAACATTGGCAATGGGAATGAAGCTGACCGATGTGTTGTCACTAAAGTTGGACATGTAGATGTAAAGGGCAAAAAACTACGTACCATCACATTCTCGTCCATTGAACCATATACCACCTATGATGGACCATTGCACGAAAACCACACATGGGTAGAAGGTATTGGCGAGCAGGGAAAACCCACCGAGGGTTGGATTCCCAACACAAACGTGTCCTCTTGGACATATAGTTTAGCATACGTAACATCCAGTGATTACTATCTCCCATTCACTATCTGGGGCATGTGGGCAGGTAATTATGTGATGGGTCAGGAACTGGTGCGAGGCGAAGAAATGTCATGGGAGGAATATTTACAGAAAGGTGCACCGTTATATTATGGAATCAAAGACGGGAAAGTGCATGTTTGGGGATACATGTGGTTACACCCAAACTCCAACAACTATGTTTATTGTCATCTATCACCAAAAGACGATTCCAAAACATACACTGTATCAATAGAAAATGAGACAGTTGAACCTGTACCTACAAATCTGACTACCCCTCATGCCGTGGACCTTTATTTCGACCTTCCATTCCCAAACTTTAGAGATTACGATTACGTCTATGTTGATGAGGACGGTGAACATCCAATTCCCAACCATGACACATACCAGCCCTTCGTAGAAGAAGGCAAAGAATGGAAGGTGGGTGTATGTCAAAACGGAAACAGTCAGGTCAGCGAACTGGAATACTACCGCATAGAGGGAGATACCATCATCGGCAACCAAACGTGCAAACAATGGCTTCGACAGTCCATTGACAGGAACAACCGTCGGACGGAATACATTGGTGCTGTTTATGAGAAAGACGGCAAAGTCTATGAATTTCTGCCCGGACGCGACAATGCCGTTCTTCTCTACGACTTTACCACACCTAGAGGCGAATGGGTAGAAGTGTACGATGCCAGCAAAGACAAAATGGTAGAGTGCCTCATCTTAGGAAAAGACACCATAGTAGCTGACGGGAATTACTTGCACCGAACCTTAGTGATACCTCGACCTGATTCTTCAGTAGATTTCCTTCAAGGCACGGTGTGGACAGAAGGCATTGGCAACCAAAAACGCCCCAACAGCAACAGCTACACGAATGTCGGTGAAGACCCATATCAACTGATGTCGTGCGTCACAGCCAACGGAGGGAAACAGTTCACCAATTCAAGCCTTACCGAAAACATAAGCCAGTTCTGGACAGGAATAAGCGGAAAACAAGAAGACAATAAACAGAAACTGGACTTCACACACGTAATTAAGACAAGGCCCACAGGCTACCGAACAAGTGCACTCCCCAGTCTGCTACAGGGAGAATATGACGATGCCATGCTGAGTATAGACTTCCTTAACCTGAACGGCACATATCAGATAACCATATTTGACCCTACAGGCAGGGTTTGCTACCAACAGACGATGGAAACTGTCAACCTGAAATCGATGGATCTGAACCTATCGGATTACGATGATAACACCTACACCATCACGGCCGAGAACGAGCAGGAACTGTATTCCGCCTCGTTCACCCTGCCTTGGGAGGGGAACAGCATTAAGTCCATTCTCAACACGCAAGGCATAAATAACGGTCCCATCTACGATCTCTGTGGGCGACGGCTCCCCGACTCCTCCCCTCTCCCGAAGGGGATATACCTCCATCAGGGAAAGAAACTTATCGTCCGTCCATAAACGAATATGACCCATTATACCTAACATAACGTGAAATACGCAATCGTACCATCAAGGCCCAGAATGGGCAACAGATTACAGGCAGGGGTAAAACCCCTGCTAAAAAGAGCCGTAACGTTAGCCCAGAATGGGCGACAGACAGTTCTGCCACCCCTTCGGGGTTTGCCTACGGCATACATCTTAGCAGGGGGGTTACCCCTGCCTGTAGTCTTATCAGCCCTTCGGGCTTTGGTGATACGAATACATATAATTATATATATATTATTCGGACTTTGCCTTTCCCAACAAAAGCCAACAATGTCCTATTGATGTGTAATAATTTGAAATGGGAAGAAGAGAATAATACGTAACTTTGCAGCCAGAAAACACTAATTAATCATTACTATAACATTATGAATGTAAAAAGATTCATGTTTTCGGTGCTGCTTGTTATGGTTACAACGACAATTAATGCTCAGAAGAGCGATGTAGCAGTTGAACAAGATGGTCCTTTTAGTCCTACATGGGAAAGCATGACCCAATGGGAGTGTCCCGAGTGGTTCAAGAATGCGAAATTTGGCATCTGGGCTCATTGGGGTCCCCAGTGCCAAGCCGAGGATGGCGACTGGTATGCTCGCTTTATGTATTATCAGGGTTCTGGTCAGTACAACTACCACGTACAGCATTTCGGCAATCCCAATGAATACGGACTGAAGGAACTCTGTCACGACTGGAAAGCCGATCAGTGGAATCCCGACGAGTTGGTGGCTCTCTACAAGAGTGTAGGTGCCCGCTACTTCATGACCTTGGGTAACCACCACGACAACTTCGACCTTTGGGACTCACCTTATCAGGAATGGAACTCGGTAAACATCGGTCCCAAACGCGACATTGTGAAGGGTTGGAGCGATGCCTGTAAGGCAAACGGACTACCCCTCGGCGTATCCATGCACGCCAGTCATGCCTGGACTTGGCTGGAACCCTCACAGTCGTTCGACGGCAACCTGACAAAGGCCGACGGCACAGGAAAATGGTGGGAAGGCTATGACCCACAGGAACTCTATGCCCAGAACCACACCCACTCTACGGGTTGGGAGAACAGTGGCACCATCCACAGCCAGTGGGCTTGGGGCAGCGGTGCCAGTCAGCCATCTCAGGCATACAAGCAGAAGTTCCAGAACCGAGTACTGCAGTGCATCAACGACTATCAGCCCGATATGCTCTATTTCGACGATACGGTGCTGCCATTCTACGGTTGCGACGAATCGATTGGCCTAAACATCCTGACACACTACTACAACAAGAGTGCACAGGCCCATGACGGTAAGCAGCAGGTAGTGACGATGGGTAAGATTCTCGACGAATCGCAGAAAGAGGCTCTTCTCTGGGACGTTGAGCGCGGCATCCCCGACCGTCCCCAGACAAAGTACTGGCAGACCTGCACCTGCATTGGCGACTGGCACTACAACATCAACAACACCAATTACAAGAGCGCCGAGCAAGTCATATCCATGCTCATAGATATCGTTTCCAAGAATGGTAATCTATTGCTCTCAGTACCAGTTCGCGGCAATGGGACCATCGACCAGAAAGAGCGTAACGTACTTGCAGGCATCAAGGCGTGGATGGATATCAACAGCGAAAGTATCTACGGAACTCGTGTATGGAAGACCTTCGGCGAAGGTCCTTTGGCAGAGGCTGCCAATCCTCTGAGTGCTCAGGGTTTCAACGAGAGTAACAACTATTCCAACAAGGACGTGCGATACGTTGAACGAAACGACACCGTCTATGCCACTATCATGCGCTGGCCTGCAGCTGGCGACTTCACCTTCAAGGCCTTCTCCATTGCCGAAGCCTCATACAGCGGCGAGGTAGAGAAAGTAGAACTATTGGGAACTGGTGAAGTAGAATTTACCCACAACGCCAAGGGACTCACCGTGAAAGTGCCAAGTACGAAGCCCAACTCCATTGCTCCCGTGTTCCGCGTAACCTTCAAAGCCGACAACCGTTCGGCCTATGAGAAACTGCAGGATTTCATTAACGATGTGGAAGCGACTGCCAACGAAGCAGCCCTCAGTGCAGTGGAATACAACACCGGTAAAATCAATCCTGCCAAGGTGGTGCAGTTGCAAGAGGCTGTTGCCAATGCCAAGACTGTGGCATCGAATGCCAGTGACGAGACTTGCGACAAAGCTCGCGAAGCCCTTGCTGTAGTCTATCGCTCATTCCTCAACGATGGAGTAAATAAAGGTGGCTCTTTCAGCGGAGTTATTGAAGAGAACCTTACTACGAAGTACCTCATTGAGGGCAGCGGTTTCACCCGTTCTGCTGGTGGCAGCTACCGCTTTGGCAAACCGGCCAACTGGACCGTGGAGAGCTTCAACATTCCCAATGGAGGTGACGGCACGAAGCAGGGACTCGACAAATATTCAGGTAAAGAGGCTCTGATGCTGGGCGTATGGAACGATGCATCGAAGAATACTACTGGCGACCTCACCAATGCCCGCATCTACCGCAAGGTTACCATGCCAGCCGGCAAATACTATTTCGGTGCAGCCTACAACGCGGCTTATCAGTTGAGCGAGCAAGCCTATATGTTTGTAAGCAAAGCCCTTTGCACCACTGCCGATATACCAGAGCAAAGCATTGCATACTACAACATCAATCAGTGTACCAACGACCTGAAAATTCAAGGCCTCTATTTTCAGCTTACCGAAGAAACGGAAGTGTACATCGGTTTCCAAGCCAACCTGCTAAACGGTTCTGCCACTCAGGAGTTTCGTGCCGAACAGGTATGCCTCTACACTCCGAAGGAAGTTGGCGAACGTCATCCCGAAGCCAATGGTTGGCAGAAGGTTCAGGCACTGCCCGAAGACGTGAGTCAGTATTTCTTTGCCATATACGACCATGAAACCGACAACGGACTTGTACTTGGCACAGGCAGCAATCAGGGCGCAGCCTACAAGACAATGTGGTACGAAGCCGAAGTCTATCCCGAAGGCAGCAAGGATGCTTTGTGGACCTTCGATGCCTTCGACAGCAACAACTATTCCGGAGCAAAAGGCAATAAAGTATCAAGTCTCGTCATCACCAATGCCGGCAACCCCGACATCTGCCTGCAGTCGAACGACAACACCACTTGGAACTATCGTACTGAGAACAACGGTGAAGGTTGGACTGACCGTGCCTATGTAAGACCGGCATATCTGCCCGATGGCTACTGGACTCTTACCAACAACAAGGGCGGACAGTATCTGGGACGCTGGGACAACACCGACGAGATTGCCGGTAACGTCCCCTCCGAGCGTGCCGGACATTACGACATTTATTCCATTCTTCGTGGCAACTATGTTGCAGCAGTAGAGAACATCGACAAGGCATCAGAGAATAATCCCATCGACATCTCCTATGTCATCACTAACGCCGACGGCACACGTTATAACAACTTTCACGCCAAGCAACCAGTAGGTTGGACACTTTCGCAGGACGATGCCTTCGAGTGTGAATATTCGAGCTTTCTTCCCAACAAAGTAGGAAGCAGCTATTTCAACAAATGGCAGGGCAGCGGCAATCTCTCAGACCGTTCACTCTCGCAGCAAATATCAGGTCTGCCAGTCGGAAAGTATCGCCTGTCCATTCTCACCGGAAGCGGTGTTATCCACAGGGGAGCCTGGCTGTTTGCCAATAGCGACAAGGCGGACATGACAACAGTAGTAGGCAATGGAGCCGTTAGTGTAACCACAGAAATCACCGACGGACTGCTGACTTTAGGCGTAGAGCTTAAAAGCTACCAGAGCAACGACTGCAAGTTCGACCACTTCACCCTCGAATACCTTGGTGGAGACGAAAACAGTACATCTATCGGAAGCATAACGAATACAACCATTCGCTCTGCGCAAAAAATATACAATCTCGGAGGACAGCGTTTGCAAGAGACTCCCGACCGCGGCTTCTACATTGAAGTGCGCGATGGCAAGATTCGCAAGATGATGAAGTGAGTTATCGCATCCGTGTACGATAAAGCTGAGGGGTAATGCCACTCTGTTTGCGGAACATTCTGATGAAATAACTGTGGTCGGCAAATCCCAAGGCGTATGCCACCTCCTTTACAGGCATATCGGTGGTGTAAAGCAGCAGTTGGGCACGCTCCACCTTCTTGACATTGATATATTGTAGAGGCGAAGTCCCAAATTCGCGCTGGAACAGACGGATAAGGTAAGCCTTAGTAAGACAAGCCACATCGGCCAGTTTATCAATAGTGATAGGCTGGTCGATGTTTTTGTGTATAAAGTCCAGCACCTTTTTAATACGGTCGTCGTTGGTCCAAACATGTGGCACGGCCTCACGCATAAATCTCGACAGCAACAGTAAGGTGTTACCACGCAAAGCCATTCGCTGCCACAGAGGCATATCGTGGTAACGTCTCACATAGTCCGAAAACCTTGTCGTATTATCGTAGGCACTGGGATTACTGGAAGGCAATTTCATCTGTGGCAACTCCTCACACATTCTTTGCAGTATGCGCTCATCATCTTCGCTGGCAATTACCTCTGTCGGAAGGTCATACATCTCCAGAATGTTTACTTCGTTCTTGAATCCCTCAAAGACATGCAGGTAATAGTGAACGAAATTTCCCTCACATTCGTAGGAATGAGTAGTGTATGCCGGCACAATATACAGATATCCGGGACGTAGTCTGACACTTGTTTCAGGCAGATGCAACGTAGCTTCTCCCTCCTTCACGAAATAGATGCGAGTAAAGGGTGAACTCACGTCTTTCCAGTTCCAGTCGGCATTGTGATAGGCCAGTCCAACATTCAGAACTTGCAGGTTCAGCGACTCTATAGGTATTTTCATTGTCTCGTATTTGGCGACTAAATTACAAATAAATTTGCATTTACGCTCACTTAATCGTAATTTTGACTACGTCGAAGATACTTTCATTCGGAAATCTGCAAGTAAATTTGCGATTTCGCTCACTTAATCGTATTTTTGACTGCGTCGAAGATACTTTCATTCGGAAATCTGCAAGTAAATTTGCGATTTCGCTCACTTAATCGTATTTTTGCAAACAATTTGTATAAATATAAATAAGATATGAAAAAGATTATGACAATAGTGACGCTTGCGGCAGTCATGGCCGCCGGATGCAAGATGGACAACAAACAGTTGTCATCGGGCATCAATCTCGCAAACTTGGACACTACATTCCTGCCCGGAACCGACTTCTACGAGTATGCAACCCACGGATGGCAGGTGGCTCATCCGCTGACGGCAGAGTACAGCCGATATGGCTCGTTCGACATCCTCCAGGAGGACAACAACAAGCGACTACGCGAACTCATCGACAGCGTGGCCGCTCAGAAGAACGAGAAAGGCAGTGTAGCCCAGAAGATTGCCGACCTCTACAACTCGGCCATGGACAGCGTCAACCTCAACGAACACTGGTGGGGAGCCTTCGAGGAATTCCTGCTGTGCGACGGCTACCGCTATTCACGAGAGGTTACAGAGCAGTGGCTCAACGACGTATGGCCACGTATGCAGCGACAGGGGGTGCCAGGACTCTTCGGCATGTACATTGGTGCTGACGAGAAAGACTCGAAAAACAACCTGGTAAGCATCTTCCAAGGTGGACTGACACTGGGACAGAAAGACTACTACGTGGATACCGACCCCGAGACCGTGAAGATTCGTGAGGCCTACGTGAAGTACATCGCCGACTTGGCTCAGCACGTGGGTTTCAGTGATGTGGATGCCCGACAGATGGCCGCTGATGTCCTGCGCATAGAAACGCGACTGGCCAAAGCCAGCAAGAGCATGACCGAACTGCGCGACCCCGAAGCCAACTATAACAAGATATCGTATGAGGAACTCAAGCAGCAGTTCCCCGGCATCGACTGGGACGGCTACTTCCAGAACCTCGGCATGAAAGGAGTGAAGGAGGTTTCCGTAGGTCAACCCCTTGCCATCCACGAAGTGGAAAAGGTACTGAAGGAAGAAACGCCAGAGGCTCTACAGAACATCTATCTGTGGCACGCCATAGATTTGGCATCATCTTACATCGACGATGCAAGCCGCGCCCTCAACTTCGGTTTCTACGGAACCGTTATGAGCGGCAAGCAAGAGGATCGTCCACGTTGGAAGCGTGCCGTGGCCAGCGTCGAGGACGGACTGGGTGAGGCACTGGGACAGCTCTACGTAGAGCGTTTCTTCCCACCCGCAGCCAAGGAACGCATGGAGAAGTTGATTCGTAACCTGCAAGTGGCACTGGGCGAGCGCATCGCCGTGCAGGACTGGATGAGTGACGAAACGAAGCGCGTAGCACAGGAGAAGCTGGATGCCTTCTACGTTAAAGTCGGCTACCCCGGCAAGTGGAAGGACTACTCCAGCCTTGAAATAGGTACCAGCTACCTCCGCAACATCCTTGCCTGCAACGAGTTTGAGATTAAGGAAATGATTCGCACCAAGCTGAACAAGCCCGTTGACCGCGACGAGTGGTACATGACGCCACAAACCGTCAACGCCTACTACAACCCCACCACCAACGAGATTTGCTTCCCTGCCGGCATTCTGCAGCCGCCATTCTTCGACATGCAGGCCGACGATGCCTTCAACTACGGAGCCATCGGCGTTGTCATCGGTCACGAGATGACACACGGATTCGACGACCAAGGTTCGCAGTACGACAAGGAAGGTAACCTGCGCCAGTGGTGGAGCGAGGAGGACCGCACACGCTTCACGGAACGCATCCAAGTCATGCGTGAGTTCCACGACAATATCGAGGTCCTTCCTGGCCTACACGCCAACGGCAGCCTGACACTGGGCGAAAATATGGCTGACCATGGTGGTCTGATGGTGGCCTTCCAAGCCTTCAAGAATGCCACGAAGGACAATCCCCTACCCGTCATCGATGGATTCACACCCGAGCAGCGCTTCTTCCTCGCCTATGCCAACGTCTGGGGCCAGAACATCCGCGACGAGGAAATCCGTAAGCGCGTGAAGAGCGACCCACACGAACTGGGCAAATGGCGCGTCAACGGTCAGATGCCCCACATCGATGCCTGGTACGAAGCCTTCGGCATCACCGAGCAAGCCCCCATGTTCGTACCAAAGGAAAAGAGAGTCACAATCTGGTAATAGCCCCTCTCCCGTCCCCCGAGGGGGAAGACCGAGCGAAGTGGATATGAGAATCGAGAAACTAAGAAACATACTAAAAAAATTATGAAATCAAAAGTATTCTTAATAGCCTTGATACTTCCTATAGCCCTGCATGCTCAGGACATCATCGTAATGCGTGATGGAAGCACCATAATCTCGAAAGTGTTAGAGATAAACAAGACCGATATCAAGTATAAGAAGTTCAACAACCTCAACGGACCTACTTACACTGTAGAGAAGGCAGAAATCATGGCCATCAACTACGAAAATGGAGATAAAGACACATTTGAAGCCCCCAAAGTGTCAGAGGAACTCAAAGTAACAGACATATCATCCCCCAATAAGATTAGCACGTCACAACCCGATGAGAGAAGCGCCGAACTTATACAACTCTATAATCGCGAACATATGATAAGTCCACGCTTCAAGAAAAGTGACAAGACTGCAAAACATGGCTGCTTCATTATGGGTGTTAGTGAGAATTCCACTCTATCCAACCAAGACATAGAGATACATTTTGTGCAGAAACCTCACGAGGAGTTCTATGGCGGTCATAGAGACGGGGCTACAAACCAAGCTACAAATGGTATGATTTTCCGCAGATTCTACCTAACCGATTATTATGAGGTGCAAGTCTATAACAAGTCAGACCATACCATATATATAGATATGGCAAATACGTTCCGAGTAACAGCAGACGGAAACAGCGAACCCTATTACGATGCCACGCAAACTACCATTTCAAAAGGTCATTCCGTAGGCGGCTCCCTTGGAGTGGGAGGCCTTGTCGGTGGAGTACTGGGCGGTGTCGGCATCGGAAGTTCTTCAAGCAGTTCCGTGTCTGAAACTTATATCAAACAGCGCGTAAAGGCCATACCACCCAAAGGCAGTTTACCATTGGCGACATTTCTTGATAAGGTTATCAGCGGCAGACGCTGGAAACGTATGAGCGAAAGCGAGAAATGCCTGTATGAATTTCCCAAAGACGAAGGCCCGGTCGTAACCAATGGTAACTTTATAACCTATGCCCCTGAAACGGCCCCCTTCAAATCAACATTTACTATAAGATACGCCCACGATGAGAATCTGACTTCTCCCTCCACCGCCACTGCCCAGTTGTATATGAAACAACTTTATGGTTTAAAAGATCATATGGAAGTATGGTCTGGTTCAAAGGATAAAAGCGAAGTTATGAAGGCTATAAAGGAAGACATTCCCGACTATGACGACTACACAATAGTCGGCCATTGGTGGGTAAGATAACAACAAGTCTTTCAATCTTGAATTTTGAATTATCAATTATCAAATTAAAATACCGTGCCATTACGATTACCCGACCGACTACCAGCCATAGAACTGCTGAAGAAGGAGAACATCTTCGTCATGGGCAGTTCGCGTGCTGAACACCAGGACATACGTCCGCTACGCATCGCCATTCTGAACCTGATGCCGCTGAAGATTACGACCGAGACCGACCTCGTGCGCATTCTGTCAAACACACCCTTGCAGTTGGAAATTCACCTGATGAAAGTGAAGGCGCACACGAGCAAGAACACGCCCGTGGAACACATGAAAGCCTTTTACCGCGACTTCGAGGTGATGCGACAGGAGAAGTTCGACGGCTTCATCATCACGGGCGCACCGCTCGAACAACTCGAGTATGAGGATGTGCACTACTGGGGAGAACTGACGGAAATCTTCGACTGGAGTCGTACCCACGTCACCAGCACGCTCTACATCTGCTGGGCAGCCCAGGCTGGGCTATACCACCACTACGGCATTCCCAAATACGCGCTTCCAGAGAAAATGTTCGGCATATTCCCACAGCAGATACTCGCTCCGCAGTTGCCCATCTTCCGTGGTTTCGATGACGAGTTCAACATGCCACATAGTCGACATACGGAGATTCGGAGAGAAGACATCCTCGCCAATCCCGAACTGACACTCATTGCCGAGAGCAAACAAAGCGGCGTGGGCATGGTAATGGCCCGGGGAGGACGCGAAATCTTCATTACCGGACACTCGGAGTATGAACCCTACACGCTGGACACGGAGTACAAACGCGACCTCGGAAAGGGACTGCCCATCCACAAACCTGAGAATTACTACCAGAACGACGACCCAAGCCTGCCTCCTCGTGTCACTTGGCGCGGCCATGGCAATCTTCTCTTCACCAACTGGCTGAACTACTACGTTTATCAGGAAACACCGTATAATCTGGAGGAGATACATTGAGGTTGAGAGGGTGAGAGATTAAGAGGTTTAGTAATCGGACGGCCTTTGGCCTACGCTTGCGTAGCATCGCGGAGCAAGAAGTTTAGAGGTTTAAGGGTTTAAGAGTTTAAGCGTTTAAGAGGTTTAGTTATCGGACGCCCATAGGGCTACGCTTGCAGAGCGAAGCGGGGCAAGAAGTTTAGAAGTTTAGAGGAAAATTGTGCGCAAAATAGAACTGCTGGCACCAGCACGAGACTTGCAGACAGGCATCGAGGCTATAAAACACGGTGCCGATGCGGTGTACATAGGTGCACCGAAGTTCGGAGCACGGGCGGCTGCGGGTAACTCGGTGGAAGACATCCGTCAGTTGGTGGACTTTGCCCGACCCTACGGTGTGAAAGTTTATGTCACACTGAACACCATCATCTACGACAACGAACTGGAGGAAGCACGGCAACTCATCGGGGAACTTGCCGAGGCTGGCGTGGATGCTCTGATTGTACAGGACCTCGGGTTAATTACGAATTACGAAGTACGAAGTAGGAATTTAGAACTCCACGCCTCAACGCAGATGGACAACCGCACAGCGGAAAAGGTGGCATGGCTCAGGGACTTGGGTTTCGAGCAGGTCGTGCTGGCACGGGAACTGACGTTGGACGAGATTCGGGAGATACACGAACAAGTACTCGACGTCAGACTGGAAGTGTTCGTACACGGAGCCATCTGCGTCTCGTACAACGGCCAGTGCTACGCTTCGCAATACTGTTTTGGACGTTCAGCCAACCGAGGCGAATGTGCCCAGTTCTGCCGTATGCCCTTTGATTTAATTGAGGAGAGAGGAGAGAGGAAAGAAGAGAGAGTTCTGGTTCAGCAAAAGCATTTGCTTTCCTTGCGCGACATGAACCGAAGTAACGATCTGGAAGCACTGCTCGATGCCGGAGTTTCTAGTCTGAAAATTGAGGGACGACTGAAGGATGTGACCTACGTGAAAAACGTGGTGGCTTACTATCGTCAACGGCTTGACGAGATTTTCCGTAGGCGTCCAGAGTTCTGTCGCAGCAGCCTCGGGCACGAGACCATCGCTTTCACACCCAATCCAGCCAAATCCTTCAACCGTCTTTTTACCGACTACTTCCTCCATGGTCGCACACCCGACATGGCCAACATCCATACCCCGAAGAGTATGGGAGAACCCATCACACCCCAGACAGAACTCCACAACGGCGACGGTCTCTGCTATATAAATAAGGATGGGGAACTGGAAGGTTTCCGAGTAAACCGCGTTGAGGGCCTCTCACTTCTCACTTTTCACTTTTCACTTTATAGGAACCACGACCAACAGTTTGAGCAACAGTTGACGAAACCTACCGCCACAAGAAAAGTGGGGGTACATTGGTTGCTGAAGGAGACGGAAGAGGGTTTCCTGCTCAGGCTGACACGAGAGGACGGAGCCGTAGCTGAGCATATTTTCCCCTATACACACGAACTGGCACGAAGTTCTCAGCACGAACAAATCATCCGCCAACTCTCGCGCCTCGGCGACACACCCTACGAAGCCACAGGGATAGATATTGACATGTCGAAAGAATGGTTCATTCCCAGTAGCGTACTGGCAGAATGGCGCCGAGTAATCGTTGAAAGTTATAATGCTCAAAGGGAAAATCGTGCGGTTACCCAAAATCCGACTTTCAACTCTCTGCCCAACCAAGAACTTTCAACTTTGACGTACCTCGGCAACGTGGCCAACCATGCGGCACGCCAGTTCTATCTC
Organism: uncultured Prevotellaceae bacterium; assembly: GCA_947169115.1. GTDB lineage: Bacteria > Bacteroidota > Bacteroidia > Bacteroidales > Bacteroidaceae > Physcousia. The sequence goes on along the minus strand of CAMVOK010000018.1, from coordinate 52,805 downwards.
GACCACGGAGCCAAACAAGTGGAATGGGCCATGGAGGTAGAGAAGCCCAAAACCGAAGACGAGAAGGGAATCCTGCTCATGACCTGCCGCTACTGTATCCGGCATGAGTTAGGAATGTGTAACCTCTCCCCAACCCTCCCCCAAGGGGGGGGAACATTACCCCTCCTTGGGAGGGGACAGGGGAGGCTATTCCTTCGCCTTTCCGACGGGCGACGCTTCCGCCTACACTTCGATTGTCGTAACTGCCAGATGCTCGTTTATGGGGTGAAGGATTAAGGATTAAGAGTGAAGAGTGAAGAGTGAAGGATTAAGAGTTTAAGTGTTTAAAAGTTTAAGTGTTTAAGGGTATCTCCCTCCCTTTAGGGAGGGTCGGGGTGGGCCAATTAAGGGTTAAGAGTTAAGAATTAAGAGTATAAATGTTTAAGTATTTAAGGGTATCCCCCTCTCTTCAGGGAGGGTTGGGGTGGGCCTAAGTGTTTAAGGGTATCTCCCTCCCTTAGGGAGGGTCGGGGTAGGCAAATTAGAAATTATGAAAAAGTCTGCGATTTTACTTCTTGCTTTTCACTTTTTGCTTTCAGCATGCACTCCCTCTCCCATGAAGGAGACGGAAGAAGCTAAGCGCGTATGGGACGTGGACTACAACTTCGTGCTCGCCAGCGACAGCCTTATTCTGCAGGAGGAACGTCCCATGCACCTCCTCATCGTGCCCGAACAGACCGACTCGTTCGTCGTATATAAGAATGACCCACTAGTTGTGGCTCAGTTCGAAGTTATTCCTGAAGACTCTATCGACAGTGTCTGGGTGAAAGTGGCTCGCGACCAGTTAACACAAGGGTGGGTTCACGAGTCCGATCTCCTTCAGGCCGTCGTCCCCGACGACCCCATCTCACAGGGCATTCACCTCTTCTCCGACAGACACGTCGTGGCCACCATAGCTTTGCTCGTCGTCGCCCTTGTAGCATGGCTAATCCGAAGAATGAGACGACGCCGTTTCCACCTCGTCCACATCGACGACATCGCCTCCCCCTACCCCATGCTACTCTGCCTCACCTTCGCCGCAACCACTGTATTATATACTACAATACAAATTTTTGTTCCGCAACTGTGGGTAGAGTTTTACTTCCACCCCACACTTAATCCCTTCGGACAGCCCACCATGCTCGCCCTCTTTCTCTCTTTAGCGTGGGGCATCGTCGTACTCACCCTCGCCAGCCTCGATGACATCCGTCGCTCCCTGCCCGCTGCCGAAGCCATCCTCTACACACTTTCATTACTGGCCATCCTCGCCGCTGTCTATCTCTTCTTCTCACTCACCACACAAATATTCCTCGGCTACTTCCTCTGGATGCTCTACGCCACCATCGCCCTATGGCAATACCTCCGACGCAACCGACCTCGCTATCGTTGTGGACACTGCGGTGCACCGCTCCACGACCATGAAGTCTGTCCCAAATGTTCTAACTCCCTTCCCCATGTCTAACCCAGACTTTGCTTAATTATACTCGTCTGGGAGAGTTGCAAGGAATTTCCCCTACCAAAACCTCATAGGAAGTCCTAAATTTTTCGTATCTTTGTCATCGTAAACATACATAAAAGGAGAACAAGATGATACTATTCCAAAAGATGAAGACAGTTTTGACCATCATGGTGTTGGTCGTAACCCTACCTGCCATGGCTCAAGAAGACAGAACGAGCCTCATACAGAACCCTTCGTTCGAGACCGATGGGACAACAGGTTGGACAGTGAATAACATGCAAACACAGTCGAACACCGTCTTCACACGCAAGGCTGGCACCTACTATCTGGAATCATGGGTCGGAATCGGCTCTAAGATTGGTGAGGCTAGTGTTGTACAGACCCTCAAAAACCTGCCACAGGGCAACTACCGCCTGACGGCCGCCGCCCTGCACATCCAGCAGTCGGGAAGCGGAAGTACCACAAACAAGGGAACGGCACAGAAGGGTGCCTACCTCGTTGCCGGAATCTCCAAACTCGCTATCACCACCATGAAGCAATACACACTGCTTTTCTCCGTCGTCGATGATAAGGCCGACATAGAGATTGGACTGCGAGCCGAGAACGCCACTGGCAACTACCTATGTGTCGATAATTTCAAACTCCATTATATGGGCGAAGTCACGCCCTCCGACTATGCCCAAGAACTGCAGAAACTCGTTGAACAGGCACAGACTCTGCTCGATAAGGGTATACAACAGAGCGTAGCCACAACCCTCACCAATGCCATGGAGGCCGCCCAAACCGCCCTACAAGGAACGGGAACTGATGGAAGTGGCAATATCACCTACGACCAGACAGCACTTAGCGAGGCACGCACAACTCTGCTCTCTGCCATCAAGAAAGCCGAAACCTCACGCGAACTCTACGATGCCCTGCAAGAGCGTATCGACTACGCCAACAAAGTCGTCGGTTGGTGGGAAGGCGTGGAACGCAAGGCCACCACACTGGCCACCCTGAAGACTGCCATCGAAACAGCCGAAGGAAAGATGGTGGACTATTCGCTGACAAGTACTCAGCTGAAATCGGCTGTAAATGTACTAAACACACGCATCAAAGCCGTTGACAAAAAGATATACTGCAGCACCAATGCCTGTGGTACAGATGCCGACCTGAAGAATGCCGCCAACCAGTGGTGCTACGACCGCTCCCTACAGTCTAAGCACTGGATTCTCTTCTGGGAATCGGGCTACGGCCCCAACGCCCCCAGTGCTGTCCCGGGCATACTGGAGACCGCCGACAAGATTTTTGAACTCTATGCCGACAGCCTCCACTTTATCACCATCAACCAAGGCACATCAAAGACCGACACCTACAAGATGATTATCCGTCTGCGGTACACCACCGACTGGGAAGCCAGCGGCTCAGGTATCGACGACCAGATAGGGCTACTCACCCTCTCCAACGGAGCCCACACCTCGCGCTCGGGACAGACCGTAGCCCACGAGATAGGCCACTGCTTCCAATACCAGACACACTGCGACAACGGCAACTGGAACGGCTGGATGTACAACTGGGGCAACTCCACCCTCAATGTCTTCTGGGAAATGTGCGCCCAATGGCAAGCTTACAAGTTCTATCCCCAAATGCAGTTCGACAACGAATGGCTTTCCAACACCCTCAATGGTTTGCATCGCCATCCCTTGGCTGTACATCTACGCTATAACAATTATTTCATACAGGACTACTTCTGCCACCGACACGGCATGGACTTCCTCGGTCGTCTTTGGAACGAATCTCAAAATCCTGAAGACCCCCTGCAAGCCTACATGCGACTGACCATGACGGGCACTACGGCTGAGAAACTCAGTCAACTGGGTGACGAGATGTGGGAATACGGTGCCCGCATGACCACCTTCGACCTCGACCCCATCCGTTCCTACGGCACCAACACCATTCTCAAGCGCAACCAGCCCACCCTCAACAAGGACGACGAGGGATTCTGGAGCCCCACGGCCGACTATTGCATAGAGAACTGGGGAAACAATGCCATCCGACTTAACGCTCCCACCACGGCAAAGACCGTCTATGCCGAATTTGTTGGCGAGGCTGACAAGGAAGGTTATACCTCCCTCAACCCCACCAAGGCTGGCTGGCGACTCGGTTTCGTGGCTCTGCTGAAAAATAACACACGCGTCTATGGCGACATTGCCAGTGCCACATACAGCAATCCCGATGCCGTTGTGGCTTTCGACTGCCCTTCCAACTGCAAATACCTCTGGCTCGTCGTCAGCGGTGCCCCTACCAGCTACTGGACACGTGACTGGCTTTCATGGGACGGAGAAAGCACTGCCGAGCAATGGCCCTACCGTGTCAAGCTCCACCAGACCAACATATACGGCAAGACGAACAACAACACCTACCCCACCGGCATAGAGAAAATCGCCCAGGAGCAAGAAGCAAGGGGCAAGGGACAAGATAACATCTATACGATGACCGGCCAAATCGTTCGTCGCGGAACCACCTCACTCGAAGGTCTGCCTCGTGGTATATATATTGTCGGAGGAAAGAAAGTTATCGTAAGATAAAAAAGATAACCGTTTCCTTCATTGTCGTTCTTTTTTTAAGTCTGACTTGCTATTAATCGCGCAAAGTCATTGAGCGTAAGGCACTGGTTGCGCGTGATGGAAATACGCTCATTGTGGTGCTGCCATGGGGCAAGCAGTAACAGGCGACCCTCGGCACAAGCTGCCATGCTGGCACCACCTGGCTTGGCAAGGTCTGTGAAACCGTTCTTCCGAAGTATGATGATAGGGAAACCTGCATCGAAGGCTGCACGCATTACGGCCTTCTCACCAGGACTGATGCTGGGAGAAACGAGCACAGCACCCTCCTCAGCGGCTTTCAAAAAGTAAGCCACCCGTTCCTTTATCTCTGCTTCCGTAAGTTTGCGCGAGCATTGCACCTGCAGACGAACTGGGCGCGACAGCAGGAAACGATTGCCTATGGCAGAGAAAGTCTGAGAAGCGACGGTGAGATTGCGCTGCACGTGGAAGAGATCGGGGTGCTCGCGTTTCAGGAGCAACCGACGAGGATTATCGCGGAGATAGTTCAGCCAAATATCGTACTGCCCTTGTCTGAGGAGCAGTTTATCGTTGTAGCCAGGAGCGAAGAGAAGGCCATGCTGACGATCCTCGCCATGGCGGTCTCGCTTGGGGCGTTCGCTATTCAGCTGTTCAGTACGTTGCTGTTCTGCACCTTGCTGTTCAGTACGTTGCGACTGAGTCGCAACATACGAGACGGGCTGCTGCCCCAGCACAAGCCGGCGGTAAGCACGATTACAGCCCACTTTGAAACTGCGAAGCACGTGACCAAGAGGCTTCGGAAGCCGTTCCCTGACGAAAAGGATGCCATGGAAGTGGTCGGGCATCATCTGCAAGGCTCGAAGCTCTATCTGAGGATAGTAGTCGCGAATACCCCACCACTCTGCCTCCACGGCACGCCCTAAGTCCGACAACTCCATCCGAGGCGCATCGCTGGTGCCCACGACATCGCCGAACAATTTCTGCCGCCCTTCTGTCACCATCGTCACCATATACATCTGCCGCTCGGCATAGTCATGCCCCGCACAACGGCGGTTCATCGATGGCCGTTTCTCGCCAGCAAAAGGGTTTTGCTTTTCGAATGTGGTTCTACCCATAGCAAAACACGGAACAAGTACTCAACATTCTTTTACGGGCTCCATGTGGATAGAAACGTGGGTCTGGGAGCCAAAGCGTTCTTTAAGGGCGTGTTCGATAGCGGTAGCACGGTCGTGAACGAGGCGAAGGGAGAGGGCACCATCCATGCGGACGTGAGCCTCTATGGCGATGCGATTGCCAATGCGGCGCGTGCGGAGGTTGTGAGGCTGGCGGACATCGGGAAACGACTCTATGAGACTGAGGATTTCGTCTTCCGTCTCACGGGGAAGGGATTGCTCGGTAAGGTCGCCGACACTGGTTCTCAGGAGTTGCACCGCCACACGGACGAGCATCAGGCCAACGAGGATGGAGGCAAGGGGGTCGAGAACCGTCCAACGATGCCCCAAAAGGATGGCTCCGCCAATACCGAGGGCAGCCCCGATGGAGGAAAGGGCATCACTACGATGGTGCCAGGCATTGGCAATCATAGCCTGCGACTCAAGGGCATGGCCGCGACGAACAGTGTAGTGATAGAGTATTTCCTTGACAAGGATTGAAATGAGGGCCGCCCATAGGGCAAGGAGTCCTGGAGCTTCGAGTTGTTCGCCACTCCACCACCCTACCAAGCGAGCACCGCCAGACACTACAATGCCTGTGGCTGCGGCCAACAGGGCAAGACCGATAAGAAAGGATGCGATGGTCTCGAACTTGCCATGTCCGTAGTCGTGCGATTCATCCTGCGATTTGGCACTGATATGCACGAATACGAGCACCATCACATCTGTGAGGAAGTCGGACAGAGAATGTACCGCATCGGCCATCATAGCAGAGCTATGTCCGAGCCAGCCAGCCATAAACTTGAACACCAGCAGTACCACATTACCAGCACTGCCGACGAGCGTCACTTTGTATATTTCGCGTTCACGCGTCATAATAGGTTGCTGGAGACAAGAGGCAGAAAGTAGGAAAATACCACAGCACCCCAATTATCCATTATTCATTGTACATTATCCTTTAAAAACTCCCCCCACCCTTCTGGCAGGACAATGTTGGGGACGTCGTGAGCCTCTGCAAAGAGGGGGGCGATGTCGGAATCGCGGAAACCGGCAATGCCACAACCAATACGGGTAACGAGGAACGTGAGATCGGGATGGTCTTTCGCGAACTGGATAAATTCATCGACGTATGGACGGATGGTTTCGGGTCCACCTTGCATGGTGGGGATGCCGTAGCTCTGACCTTGCAGTCCTACGCCTTGTCCCATGATGGCACCGAAATGGCGGTAGGCCGTGTAGGCAGCTCCACCACCGTGCATACCAGCAAGGTTGCTACCAAAGACAAATATTTCACCTGGTGCAAGGGAGATGATACGTTCGGGAGTTGTGCGTTTTTCCATAATCTTAGAAGTGATGGAGTGAAAAATTATGAATTACGAATTATGAATTATGAATTACGAATTATGCATTATTTCAGTTCCACCTCCAGCATAACAAAGCTATAGGGAGGTACATCCATAGTCATTCGCTTTTGCATCTTCACGGTCTCCGTCTGTGGGGCGATGGGTTGCGCATCGAAATTGTTTTCATTTTCTGGAGAACCTGAGAGCACGGTCTTCGTAGCGGTCTTTATTGAGCCGAAACGACGGAGGTCGAGCTTGGCAGTCTGTGCCATGTCCCTTATACGTATCTTCGGGCATGAGCGATACCTCGTCTATGTCCATGGCTCCTTTGGTGAGAACGAGAATCTGCAAAGCTCTGTTCTTGATGCTCCATCGGTTGTGCCTGCCCCACCGCTGCGACGAGGGCAAACAGGATGTTAATGATGGATAGCTTGTTCATTCGTGGAAGATGAATCAGGATAAAAGTAGAAGGCACTTGCTATGGCATACCAGAAACAGACAGAATAGAGCCAACCATTACAAGCGTATCGGCCTTGATTCGTGCTTGCAACCAGTCGTGCAACTTTTTGGAGTCAGCCACGGTAAGAGGTTTGTCGCTCTGTATGATGGCAGCTACGTATGTGTGGATATTTGCAGAATCGCGGTTGACCTCACTGACCCGCGACAGGCTGAAATGGCTGATTTGAGGAAAGAGTGTGGCCATCTCGGGACGGAGGTCGGTGGCCGTCTGTTCTAAACGCGTGTATTCGTCGAGCTGCATATTGAGTTGTGTATTCTCTTTCGATAGTTGGATTAGTTTCTGTCGTTCGGTCTCACGGTTGTTGTTGAGCATTGTCATTTGACTATTGAGCATCAGCAGGCTGTCGCTCTGTGTGCCTTGAATAATGTGCAGACGGTAGCCCTCCATACCATACTGCCTCATACGGTGCTCAGCCTCTATCCGTCTTGCTTCTGAAATCTCACGTCCTACTGCAACAATCTGGAGTTTCATACTGTCATTCTCTACATTGTTAGAAATAATCTGTGTGCCGGGTTGTGCCACTTCCAAGTTGATGAAGTTTCTCACCTTGTTTTCAAAGAGATGCTGACTGACGATTCGGTATGTCATATAAGCTGCCGGCAACATGGTTACAAGGACAATAGTCATCAAATAGCGGTAAGCTTTATGGGCTAGTTCGAGCGATAGAAATTCATGCTGGCGGAAGTGCATCAGTCGTACGCCGCAGTAAGTGGCCAAAGCAATGAACACAGTATTGATGAAGAACAGGTAGAATGCACCGAGGAAGTACAGGAAGTGTCCCGTAGCCAACCCGAATCCCGCCGTACAGAGTGGGGGCATCAGGGCAGTAGCTATGGCGACACCCGGAATGACGTTGCCCTTGCCCCGGCAACATAGTGCGATGATGCCTGCCGCACCTCCACAAAAGGCGATGAGCACGTCATAGAGAGTAGGCGATGTTCGAGCCAACAACTCTGATTGTGCCTCGCTGATTGGAGTGATCAAGAAGTATAGCGTTGCAGTGAGCACGCTGATAAGCGTAGCAACTCCAAAGTTTTTAGCAGCTCGCTTCAGCAGTTCAAGGTTGTAGGTGCCTACAGCAACTCCCATGCCGATGATGGGTCCCATAAGGGGTGAAATGAGCATGGCACCGATGATGACAGCCGTGGAGTTAACGTTCAGTCCCAAAGAGGCAATAAGGATTGCAAATATCAGCAACCAAAGCTGAGCCCCCTTGAATGTCACGCCATTGCTGATTTGTTCTAAAATCTCACGTTCATCTTCCTTGTCGGGTATCAGGTTGAAGTAGTATCCTAACCGTTCCATTAAGTCTCTTGTATTCATATCACCTATACTCTACAATAAATTCCGTTTTATCTGTCTGCAAAGGTACGTATTTTCTTCCATTATTCGTTTATGGGCTATGTAAAACTTTCTTTTCTATGCCCAAATAATGAGAACACTATCCACCTTTGGTTACTTACAGTGGAGGACGAGCAGAATGGTAATAGCGGAAATATGTCGCTCCAGTGTTTACTTTTTCTTCGGTGGATCCCAGCGGTAGCGGAGGGAGAGGGTGACGTAGTTGTGGAGGAAGCTGTCGCCGCCCTCGGCGTGGGAGGTGGCAGAGATGGTGGAGAAGTTGCGGCGGTCCTGGTTCAGAAGGTCACGGGCAGCGAGAGTGATTTCCGCACGGTTGTTCAGATGACGGAGCAGGGTGCCCTTGCCGCCCACGAACTTATAGGCGACCTCGGCATTGAGCAGGAAGGGATTGTTGTTCATCGAGGGAGAGAGGTAGCCGCGATTGAGGACGAACTGGGGGCTGAGTGTGAAGCGCCAACCGCTCTTGAGTTTATAGGTGAGGCGCAGTTCGGCCAAGTAGTAAAAGATGTTCTCCGTAGGCTGGGCGGCATCGCTGTAGGTGTAGCCGTCCCAAGTGAAGGTGTGGAGGGTCTGCACTCTCCAAGGGTCAACATCGTAGGTCAGGCTTAGCCTTTCCCGTATATGCGAGCGGCCTTGCCGGTTGTAGGTCAGACCCGTGGCCTCGTCCACGAGGGTGAGGATGCCGTAAGTGGTGCCGAGTTGGCCAGATAGGGACTGCTGGAGTTGCAGGTTCTTGCATAACGAACGGTCGTAGCTGACCGAAGCACCCCACTGAGTGCCGCCGCGGACGTTGCGCTTCTGCGAACGGTAGGCACCTGTCTGGGAGTTGTAGTGAAGGATGGTGGCGATGGGGTCGTAGGACTTGGAATAATCGAGGGTGATGCCGAGCGACTGGGAGCCGCGAGTGCGCATGAGGTTGTAGTTGAGATAGGTTGTGAGGGTGTGGGAGGTGTGGAGGGCAGGGTTGCCTTCTATAATATGTAAGGGGTTGGTGTCGTCGGTGTAGGCGATGGCGTCGATGAGTTGCGGCTGTGCCGCAACATACGAGACGGTGGCGCAAAGGCCCTGTTGCTTGGCGATGCGGTAGTTGAGTTCGAACTTGGGGGAAGTGAGGAGGAGGTTGCGACGGGCAAGGGTGTCGAGAACAGAACGGTGATAGGAGGTTTGTTCGTGGTGATGCGAGAGGGTGAGTTGGGGAGAGAGGGAGAGTTTGCCTAACGCAATCTGAGTGCCTAACTCCAGTTCGTTCTTCCAGTGGTTGTCGCGACGGTGGAGACTGTTGCGCGTGTCGAGGGTATCGGCTCGCCAGCGTTGTTCGTCGCGGAAGGCGTAGTCGTAAGTTGTGCCCCATTGCGCCATGAGCATCACCTTCTTGCCGATGGCCTGCATGTAGCCGAGATTAAGCGTAAGGCCGAGGTTGTCGGTGGGAGCCTCAAAGCGTTGGCGGTCGATGCAGGATGTACCGTCCTGCAGGTAGCGGTAGTCGCCCTGCGACGAGCCTTGCTCCTTCCGATGCTTGTAGTCGGCACGAAGCTGACCGCCCAGCATTCCCTTCTTGGTATTATAAACCATCTTTCCCCGCACCTGTCCCGACAAGCCTTGAGCATGCGACGAAGACTGATAACGAGCGGTATTAAGGAGTGCCCCGTCAGATGTTGTTTCCTCCTGACGGTCAGTCATGTTCTTCTCGTCATCGTAGGCCAGTGTGCTTTCGAATCGCATCGTCAGTTTGGGTGATAGTTCGATGCGCGTAGAGAAGTCCAGCGGAGCGGACAGGTTATGCTCATTGGTTTTCTCCAGCATGTTCGTCTCAGTGGGCAATGTATTAGGCAGGAAGGTCTGCGTGTTCTCCCATCGGCGGTGAGGCTTGTCGCGGTGGTTGGCCCCGGCTGTCAGCGTCCAATAGCTGTCGCGCTTCGATTCGGGAGAGGGTTTCCATGCGTGCTTGTAGCCCATGCCGCCCAACTGCTGACGGATGGCATCGTCGCCGCCGTACTCCCAGATGCTTTCGTAGGTGTGCTTGTTGATGGCCCTTGGGTCGTCTGCCACACGCAGGAAGAACATCACGGGGTCGGTGTCGCTCAGTCGCATGCCGTCAAGCGTGGCGGCGTAGTTGGGGCGCGAGTAGGCCGTGGCATTCACTTCGCCGCTCCAGCGGTCCATGAATCCGGGCTTGACGGTCACGTCCAGCACTTGCTCGCGCTGCCCGTCATCGACTCCCGTTCGTTCCTCCAGTTCGCTCTTGCGCTCGTATGCCTTGATGTTCTCCACAGCCTCAACGGGCAGTTGGCGCATGAGCATCTCCTCGCTCAGTGCTTCGTGGCCGTTCATCATCAGGCTGACGGGCAGGCCGTTCCACAGGAGTCGCCCGTCCTTCACGCTGACGCCGGGCAACTTCAGCACGAGGTCTTGCAGCCGCTGGCCGTCCTCCACGGGGAAGCCTTTCGGATTGAAGACCACCGTGTCGCCCCGCATGTAGAAGCGACGGGCGCGGCCCTCGACGGCCAGTTCCTTCATCAAGACCTCACTCGGTTCGAGGCGAATGTCATCGATACTGATGGTGTCCATACTGGTGCTCGACAGGTATTGTGCCGTAGCGGGTTTGTAACCAAAGTACTCGGCGCGGAGCGTGACGCGCTTCATCGAATAAATCTCCAACTGAAAGCGACCGAGCGTGTCGGCCATGAGCACCCAGACGGAAGTGCCTTCGCCCGAAGCCATCTTGGCCTCCACTCGGGCACCATCCAACGGTTCGCCCGTCTGGGCATCAATGACACGCCCCTTCAGAATGTCGGCACGCAACGACGCGACGGCCGAGAGCAGGACAAGTATGAGAATAATTGTCTTTTTCATAGGTCTAATGGGTTTTGGATTAAGGACACAACCAGATGGTTCCCCGTGGGACGAGGAATCTAAGGCATTGTGTTTCTTCGTTGGAGAGGAGCATCCGCGAACCTCACGGCTGGCGGATGCGGGCACGTACGTTGCTTATTTACTAACTAAATTCTATTATGAAAAACAGTAAGGGTTATTTCTTCTTTTCGTCGATGCGCTTCAGCTCGAAGTCGCAGGCCGAGAACCACTGACCGAGCCAGGTGTGGCCCGTGAGGGAGGGAACAGTGGAGACGCCGTAGTGCAAGACGGAAGTCTGCTTGACGACGATATCAGGCAGGGCGATGCGGTTCCAACCGAAGCCCTGACCATCGTTGGCATCGGCTATGGCACAGAGGAATTCGTAGTCGGACGGCAGTTCGTATCCGCCCTTGGAATGTGCTAAATCCATACTGTCGCGCCTGAACTTCGCCTCGCGCCACAGACCGCCGCCGGTGTTGCTATCGGCAGGGATTTCGGCGAGATAGGAAGAAAGCGAATCGGTGAAGGCATAGACGTAGGCTCCTTGCCCGTTGGCACGCACACAAGCCGTGAGTTGATAGCGTCCCGGTTGCAGTTCCTCGGTGCGTTCGATGGTGAAGAGTTGGCGATGGCGACCATCGTAGGTGTCTATGTATCGGGCATAGTTACCTGTGTAGTACTGTCCGCTGGAGGTGTAGCGGTCATTACAATGGTCGGCACGAATCACACGCCAGTCGCGCTCCGACAGGAACTCCCATTCGTCTGGCTTGTAGAAGATGCCGTCGTGGGTGTTCTCCTTGCGATACTGCTCGTCGCGGATTTGCCAACTCTTGTCCTCGGCCTCCTTAATCTTACCCACCAAGCCCGTGCCATAAACGGCTGCGGCGATGAACAGGCCTATCCAGAGTATCAGGAACGAGAGACGCTGGCGGAAGCCCATAGGCTGAAGCATGCGGATTTCGCTGAAGAAACTATGGATGATGCAGTACGTGGGGATGAGCAATACGCCCAACGAGAGCACGGCGGCAAGGATCAGGTGCGTCTGGTTGGCATCGAAGAAGTGCCAGAACGTGGGGTCGCTTTCGTGAATCACGGTGTGGGGCATGGTCATCACAGCTATCAGGGCCACGATGCATGCCAAAAGGGTAAAGGCCAAGGCGATACCCATGAAGTAAACGAACCAGCGCATGAGCGTGCCCATGATGAAGAAGAAGCCTCCGATGCACCCCATGTGCCCCTCGTCGGGACGCTGTGTAGGTTGCGGCTGACTGACCTCATCGGCCAGGTTCTGCGGGTTCACGGGCTTGCCCTTCATGCGCAAGCGGTCCTCAGGCGTCTCGGCCACGGGCATGAGGATGGCTAAGGCAATATAGAGAATAATAAGCGTGGCGTTGAGGCTTATACCCCAGTGCGAAGAGTGTATATAGAATACACTGGAAAGAAATCCGCCCGGTAGGAAAAACAGAGCCACGTAGCCCAATCGCCACCACAGCACGTCGCCGCCGAAGTAAGTGGCAAGGCCGCTGAGCACGCCCATGAACTTGCGGTCGGCCATGTTCCTATATAGTTTGCGGGAAGACCCACCCCTGCCCTCGCTTAAAGGGATGGAGTTGGATGCTGATTCTTCGGGATTCTCCTCCCCTTCAAGGGGAGGTCGGGAGGGGTCTTCTTCCATCTCCTCTGGTCGTCCCACACGTTGGATGATGTCTTGCACGTGTTCGATAGTGATAGCCTCAGTGCCCTGAGCCTTCAGTTCGTCGAACAGTTCGGCTATGCGTGCTTCAATGTCGTCGGCTATCTCTTCGCCACCCTCGCGATGGCTAAAGTAGCTGTGAAGCGAGTCGGTGTATCTTTTCAACAGTTCGTAGGCATCCTCGTCGATGGCATAGAGGCGGCCCAGCAGGTTTATGGTTATATTCTTTTTCATAGTTATAATTGTTTTATAGGAACTATAGATACTATAGGAACTATAGGGACTATAGATTTTTACAAAGTCTTTAGGTAATTCACGGTTTTGTCTAATTCGCCCCAGGCAATGTCGAGTTCCTGCAGGAACTGTTCGCCCTCGTCGGTCAGGGCATAGTACTTACGTGGCGGTCCCTGCGTGCTCTCCTGCCATTCGTAAGAGAGCAGACCGTCCTTCTTCAGTCGGGTGAGCAATGGGTAGAGCGTTCCCTCCACCACCAGCAGTTCGGCCTCCTGCAGCTGGCGTATGATGTCGCTCGCGTAGGCCGGTTCCCGTTTCAGCAGTAGCAGGATGCAGTACTCCAGCATCCCCTTCCGCATCTGTGATTTCGCATTATTTACATCCATACGAATCAATTCTTCATTCTTCACTCTTCATTCTTCACTCTCAATACCAGTTCGGGTTACGAGGTGCCAACAGCCACAGGGCGATGTAGGCAAACAAGCCTACACCAATCTCCAGAATGGCAACAAGGAACAATATACGCACCAACAATGGGTCGATGTCAAAATACTCGGCGATGCCACCGCATACACCACCAATCTTCTTGTCCCTTACGGACAGGTAAAAACGCTTGTCATTCATAATCTCATTCGTTTTTATTAGGTTTTTAATGCCTTTTTCAAGGTTTCACGGTGCAAAGTTAAGTAAAAATATAATACCTTGCAATGCATAGTACTATAAAAATAATATATTTATGCGAAATGTATAACCCTAAGCGTTCGGTTTAAGCGACGGACAAAGCGTTATTTCCCTCCCAACCCCATGATGGTAAGGAGGAAAATAGATTTACCATCCTTCTGGCAGGACAATGTTGGGGACGTCGTGAGCCTCTGCAAAGAGGGGGGCGATGTCGGAATCGCGGAAACCGGCAATGCCACAACCAATACGGGTAACGAGGAACGTGAGATCGGGATGGTCTTTCGCGAACTGGATAAATTCATCGACGTATGGACGGATGGTTTCGGGTCCACCTTGCATGGTGGGGATGCCGTAGCTCTGACCTTGCAGTCCTACGCCTTGTCCCATGATGGCACCGAAATGGCGGTAGGCCGTGTAGGCAGCTCCACCACCGTGCATACCAGCAAGGTTGCTACCAAAGACAAATATTTCACCTGGTGCAAGGGAGGTGATACGTTCTGGAGTTGTGCGTTTTTCTGACATAATAAAAGAATGTTCAATACTCAATGTTCAATACTCAATGCCCTATAACTCCACCTCCAGCATAATAAAGCTATAGGGAGGTACATCCATAGTCATTCGCTTTTGCATCTTCACGGTCTCCGTCTGTGGGGCGATGGGTTGCGCATCGAAATTGTTTTCATTTTCTGGAGAACCTGAGAGCACGGTCTTCGTAGCGGTCTTTATTGAGCCGAAACGACGGAGGTCGAGCTTGGCCGTCTTTGCCTCGTCCCCAGCGTTGCACAACTTAACGAAGAGTTTGCGTGTCTTCACGTTCAGCACTACCGACTGACCTACCAGTCCATTTAATTCTTCACTCTTCACTCTTAATTCTTCATTCAAAAATTGTATGCAGTCGCCATAATAGTACTGTCCTGCCGACTGTCCGAACATCTGTTGGATGTAGTAACTACAAGTGAGGATGGGGCGCTCGTTATCGAAGTATATGAGATCGGGATTCCAGTTCGTGGCTCCCTTGCGAGCGAAAAGAGGAGCATAGGAGGTCATGCTCACCACATCGGCATTGCGCTCGACGTGCAACAGGTAAAGTCCCTCGGCCAGCGCATCGATGAGTTTCTTGTCCTTGGAGGCATACTCGCCCAGATAGACCTTCGTCTTTCGGTTACGCGGATACTTGTCGTACTGACGGCTCGTGAGGAAATAGCGGTTGGGTTCGTAATAATGTTCGTCAATGATGGGGAGCCCTATCTCCTCGGCCAACTTCCAGCCATTGTCGTAGTCGGAATTACCAGGATGCGAACCTGGGCCTGCCGTACCCACAATGACGATTTCGGGATGAGCTTTCGTCACGCGCTCGTACATATATTTGAAACGCTCGGCAAACTCAGGGGTTATTTTCTCTTCATTACCAATGCCCAGATATTTCAGACCAAAGGGTTTGGGATGTCCCTGTTCGGCACGTTTCCGACCCCAAGTCGTGTTTACATCACCATTCGCCCACTCTATAAGGTCGAGGGCATCCTGCACCCACTCGTCCATTTCCAACATGGGCACTACATCCTGTGCCTGACCACGCATTCCCCAACCGCCGTTCGTACCTTGACAGCTGACGCCACAGGGCAGAATTGGCAGAGGAGCCATGTTGAGGTCTTCACAGAGTTGGAAGTATTCGTAGTAGCCAAGTCCCATCGACTGGTGATACCCCCAAGTGTTCTTCAGATGGCGACGCTCGTGGCGCGGACCGATGGTCGTCTTCCAGCGATAGGTGTTCCAAAAGCCATCACCGCCCCCGTGTACTATGCAACCACCGGGGAAACGCATGAACCTCGGATGCAGGTCGGCCAGTGCCTGAACCAAGTCCTTGCGCAAGCCATGTCCCTTATACGTATCTTCGGGCATGAGCGATACCTCGTCTATGTCCATGGCTCCTTTGGTGAGAACGAGAATCTGCAAAGCAGCGTTCGTGGCATCCTCGGTAGGTGTCAGCACGGCTGTGTTCTTTATCCAGAACTCGGACGTGATTTGTAGTGTGGTGTCAGCCAGCAGTTTTGGGCTCTTGCCCCAGCCTTGAGGTACCACAAGAGCTACACGTACCTGCATTCGTGTTGCTTCGCCACTGTTGCGGAAGAAAGCCGAGAAGTCATACTTGGCACCGGCTTTCACACTGATGCCGTCGAAACCGTTGTTTTGCAGACCTACGCCCGTCCAACCGTCGAAGTCGTAGTAATGACCGACGCGCTCGACAAAGACGCGCATGTATGTCGGGTTGTTATCATTCAGAGGCTGTTTCATCTTCGGCTCAATACGTCCCAACGAGTGTCCCGGGCGCAGGAATTTCCAAGCCGTGGCCGGTCCCCAACCATCGTGTTCCGTCGGGTTAAACTCAAACGAACCGTTCTGCGTCAACTCGGCAAAAAGTCCACCGTCGGCACTCGATGAAATGTCCTCGAAGAAGATACCGATAAGTTCGTCACTGATAGCCTTACCACCCTTGGGGGCCTTTAATGTATTCTGAGCCTGTAAGCCCATCATCGCTGCCAACAAAAGGGCAGCCACTGTCATAAATCGCTTCATATTCATGGTTAATTTTTACAATATGAGTTCAAAGATACAAATAAGTATGTGAAAAAACAAGCAAAGTCTTGTGTTTCCGTCCAGTAAATCGTAACTTTGTAAACATAAAACTGAATGAGGGTAATACACCATGGAAGAAACACAGATAACCATCCGTCCTGAAGACGTACCGAGTCGGTACATCGTATGCTTCAACGAACAATGTTCACTCCGACAACAATGTACACGGTGGCTCGCTGGTCAGGCCGTCAGCACACGGAGCACATACGGTCCCTGCGTTTATCCCACCACATGTAAGGGTGACCAGTGCCCGATGTACCGACAGCTCCGTATCATCCGACTGGCATGGGGCTTCAGGCCACTCTTTTCCGATGTGTGGCACGAAGACTATGCTGATGTACGCTTCGAGGTTATTCACTACTTCCGAAGCGAATCGGACTTCTGGCGTTACAACCGAGGATATTACAAGCTCACTCCCGAGCAGCAGGAAGCCATACTCGACATCTTCCATTGTCACGGATACAGCATCACCAACCGTAACTTCCAGCATTATGAAGAGAAAATTGACTTCTCGTAATGTTCGCATGGGAACAATACTACGTCAAAAATCCGTCAATACTTTGACGGTACTTCCGTCAATGCCATGACGGCATCCCCATCAATATATTGACTGCAGACTGACATACTAATGACAAAAGGATAAGAATGAGACAATTTGAGATACACGACCAGATGGGCATGATGGAACTCATTCAGGAGATTGGTTTCCTGCCCCTATTGGACAGCGGCATCCCCAGTTTCTCGGCTGAAGAGATGGCCGATGAGGAATGTCGGTATGTAGTGTTTCCCGATGGCGGTTGGGACTGGCCTTTGTGGAAGTGGAAAGGTCCCATCATCCAGGAAAGTCCCTGTGTCTATGGCAAGTTCTTTGCCGGGAAGGCTGGTTTTGTCAGCCGCCAATGGTGGCCCGACCTTTATAACTACCGTCGTAGCCGTATGCCCGTACCCAAGGAAGGTACCATTGAGGACATGATACTGCAAATGCTTCGTCAACACGGCAGCCTCATCACGCGCCAGTTACGAGCCGAGTGTGGCTTCACGGGACCCAAGATGCGTAGTCGCTTCGATTCCTATATCACCCGTCTGCAAATGGGCTGTCACATCATCACGGAGGACTTCATCTATCCGCGCGACCGTCACAACCGCGAGTATGGTTGGGGTTGGTCACTGCTTACCACGCCAGAGGAGTTATTGGGTCGCGATGCTTGCTTTTGTGACCGCACACCCGAAGAATCCTTCCGACGGATGCACGACCACCTCTCCGCCCTCCTACCCTACGCCACTACGAAGCAAATCGACAAACTGCTGAAACTATAAGCCTCATGGTACTCTTAATCATACTTTGTGCCGTTCTATGCATTCCCATTGGCGGCATATACTGGAAACGTCACTCTAAAAACGAACCTGTCCCCGACGCTTGGGAGCAAGCCACAGCATCGATGGGCGAACCCGACCACATCATCGTCGCAGACCCCTTGCGAGGTAATGAACGGGACGGGGTTATCCTCGTCTATGACCACGGCGGACGGGATGATATGGGTTTCCTTGTCTTCAATAATACGATTATCCACAAACGCGACATCACGGGTCTCACCATCAACAATGCGGCCATCATCCCCTATTTTCCCAACGACTACCAAATCGTCATCACCACCCCATCGGGCAAACTCCACATCCACACCGGCCGCGACATGGGCTGGTCACAGGAGGTGCTAATGCAAATAAAGGCATCAATAACAACCTAACGAATCTTTCAGGTCAGCGAGAAAAGGTGGGATGAAATCCAAGATACTCTTTTTATAAGACTCATAGAAATTTGGCGTTTCGCTCAGTTTGCGTTATCTTTGCGAAAAATTTCGCAACGAAAAAATTCGCAAATGGCAAAAGACAAGATAATGTATGTCTGCGAGGAATGCGGACAGGAGGCAACAAAATGGGTGGGAAAGTGCCCCAGCTGTGGCCGTTGGAATACGATGAAGGAATTTAGGGTAAAAGCCCAAGCCCCCTTCCATCTCCCCCGAGGGGGAGCGTCTTCATTGTCCCCACTCGGGGGGAGCAAAGGGGAGGCTTTACCCTTGCATAAAATCCAGGCTGATGCAGAGGTGCGCATCGACATGGGCGACGGGGAACTGAACCGCGTACTGGGCGGAGGATTAGTTATGGGAAGCCTCGTCTTACTGGGTGGTGAGCCCGGCATCGGCAAGAGCACGCTCATCTTGCAAACTGTACTTCGCCTGCAAAACAAAAAAATTCTATACGTTAGCGGTGAAGAGAGCGCAAGACAGATAAAACTGAGGGCGGATAGATTAATTGGGAGCAAGGGACAAGGAGCAAGGAGCATGAGTAATGAACTTGACTCCCTAAATAACTCACAAAAGACAAATGTATCCTCTTGTCCCTTGCCCCTTGCTCCTTGCTCCCTACTTGTTCTCTGTGAAACCTCCCTCGAAGCCATCTACGAACACATCGAAGCGGAGCAGCCCGACATCGTGGTCATCGACTCGATACAGACGATATCCACGGAGACCGTAGAGTCGTCGCCTGGTAGCCTCAGCCAGATTCGCGAGTGCGCAGCTTCACTGCTGAAATATGCCAAGTCGGGAGGTCCAAGTATCATTCTCATTGGTCATATCACGAAGGAAGGCACGCTGGCCGGTCCGAAAGTGTTGGAACACATTGTCGATTGCGTCCTGCAATTCGAGGGCGACCAACACTATATGTACCGCATTCTGCGTAGCCAGAAGAACCGCTTCGGCAGTACATCCGAGCTGGGCATCTACGAGATGTTGCAAGGAGGACTGCGCCAAGTCAGCAACCCCAGCGAACTGCTACTGACCGAAGGGCGCGAGGGACTGAGTGGCATCGCCATCTGCGCCGCCATAGAGGGCGTGCGTCCCTTACTCATCGAGACACAGGCTCTTGTCAGCACTGCCGCCTACGGTACCCCACAACGTTCTGCCACAGGTTTTGACAATCGCCGCCTGGGCATGTTACTGGCCGTATTGGAGAAACGCGTCGGCTTCAAGTTGGCACAAAAGGATGTTTTCCTGAACATCGCCGGCGGTCTGCGCGTCACCGACCCTGCCATGGATCTCAGCGTCATTGCTGCCGTACTGTCAAGCAACGTGGATGCTGCCATCGACACAGATACTTGCATGTGCGGTGAGGTAGGACTCTCTGGTGAGATTCGTCCTGTCGCCCGTTTGGAACAGCGCATCGCCGAGGCCGAGAAACTCGGTTTCCGTCGTATGCTTGTCCCTGCTCAGGGGCTTAAAGGCATCGACCAGAAGCGCCTCAAACTCGACCTCGTCCCCGTCCGTCGTGTCGCCGAAGCAGTAAGGGAACTCTTTGGTTAAGTCCCAATACGAAATCTAACGAAGGACGCGGTGACCGAAATGGTTATGGAGCCACTGGAAAGGGATGTAGAGGACGGGAACGATGAAAAGGAGGGCGATAGTACCAATGAACATACCGCCAGCACAACCCACACCGAGGGAGATGTTGCCGTTTGCTCCTACGCCATGCGCAAAGACAAGGGGAAGCATGCCAAATATCATGGTAAGCGAGGTCATGAGGATGGGACGCAGACGCACACGGGCTGCCGTCATTGCTGCCATCGTGATGCTCATGCCCTGACGATGCCGCTCTGTGGCATACTCGGTAAGCAGGATGGCTGTCTTTGCCAAAAGGCCGATGAGCATGATGAGACCCGTCTGCATGTAGATATTGTTCTCAAGCCCCCACATCCGCGAGAAGATGAAGCTGCCCAGCAGACCGAAGGGCACACTGAGGATGACAGCCAAGGGAATGAACAGACTTTCGTAGAGGGCACAGAGGATGAGGTAGATGAACAGGACGCAAATAACGAAGATGACAGCCGTAGTATTACCCAGCGACGCTTCTTCGCGTGACATTCCTCCGAACTCGTAGCCATAACCTTCGGGCAGAACCTTTGCAGCCGTACGACGGATAGCATCTAAGGTCTGACCACTACTGTATCCGTCGGCGGTCTGTCCCATCACAGCAATACTGCTAAAGAGGTTGAAACGGTTCAGACCCTCACTACCATAAACACGTTCCATCGTGATGTACTGCGTGATGGGAATCATCTGGCCACTTTCACTACGGACACGCATATTGGAAAGCGAACGTTCATCGAGTCGGAACTCGGGCGAGGCTTGCACAATCACACGGTAGAGTTTGGTGAAACGCGTCAGGTTGCTGCTGTACGTACCGCCCACATAACCCGAAAGCACACGGAGAACATTATTGGGTGTTACGCCGTCGCGCTTGCAACGGGCTGCATCAACCTCCACGCGGTACTGCGGATATTTGGTGTCGAAGGTGGTGAAGGCTCGGGAGATGGCTGGTTCCTGATTAAGGGAATCAATGAGGACGCGGGTGTAGTGCATGAGGTCCTCTATCTTGCCACCCTTGCGGTCCTGCACATGCAGTTCAAAGCCACTCGTCGCTCCATAACCCGAAATCATGGGACGTGTGCTCACGCGAATCTGCGCCTGTGTGATGTCGGCAGTCCTGCGGTATATCTCATCGATAACGGAATTGATGTCGTCGCCCTTTCGCTTACGCTCGCTCCAGTTCTTAAGACGAATATTGAAGGAGCCTGCCGACGACGACTGGTCGAAGGTGGAACCGCGACCGATGGTCATGTTGTAGAGTCGGAACTGCGGAATGTCCTTAATGCGCTTCTCCACCTCACGGGTTATCTTTCCCGTCACCGCCATGCTGGTGCCTGGTGCACACTGCACGTTCACGTTGATGGAGCCCATATCCTCGTTAGGGACAAAGCCCGTGCGGGTAGTCTTTAACATATACCCCAGCAGGAAACACACTACAACCACAGCCACCCAAGGTAACCATCTGTGACGGAAGATGCGCAACACACCACGCTGGTATTTACTCACCACACGCTGGAAACTGACATTGAACGCCTCGTGAAAACGGGACGAGAAACTGGTGTCGCCCTCCCTACGGGGTCGCAGCATCAAGGCGCAGAGGGCGGGAGAAAGCGTCATGGCATTGACGGTGGAGATAACAACCGCAATGGCCATCGTCACACCAAACTGGGTATAGAAAACGCCTGTGGTGCCGCCCACAAAGCAGACGGGGATGAAGACACTCATAAAGACGATGGTGGTGGTAACGAGGGCTGAAGTAAGCCCTTTCATCGCATCGACGGAAGCCAGATAGGGCGAGGTGTAACCCTCGTCGAACTTCGCTTGCACAGCCTCCACCACCACAATGGCATCATCCACCACCGTTCCGATGACCAAGACAAGGGCAAAAAGGGTGAGCAGGTTCAAGCTGAAACCAATGAAGTAGAGCACGGCGAAGGTGCCTATCAGGCTGACTACGATGGCCAGCGAAGGGATGAAGGTACTCTTGAGGTCTTGCAGGAAGATATAGACCACCAGCACCACTAAGATGATGGCTTCCAGAAGTGTGCGCACCACATTGCGGATACTGGCATCCAGAAAGTCCTTGGTGCTCATCACATCGACCAACTCCATGCCAGGAGGCAGTTCTTTCTGTATTTCCACCGCGGTCTCGTCGATGCGCTTAATAATCTCGTTGGCATTCGAGCCAGGTGTCTGGGCAATCATGCAGTTAGCACCCGAATGGCCGTTGGTACTGTTCTGAATGGTGTAGTTCTGGATACCCAGTTCCACACGTGCCACATCCTTCAGGCGAAGCACACTGCCATCGGGCAGCGACTTGATGACCATATTCTCGTAGTCGCGTTCCTCCTCATAGCGGCCTCGGTATTTCAAGACATACTGAAATGTGTTCTCCGAATCGGCACCCAAGGTTCCCGTGGGCGACTCCACATTCTGCTCGTCCAATATATTATCTATGTCCGAAGGCATCAGCCCATAAGAAGCCATGCGCAAGGGGTCGAGCCAAATGCGCATACTGTAACTTGCTCCCCAGATGTTCACCTCTCCCACACCAGGCACACGCGACAAGCGCGGCTCGATGTTAATCTTCATGTAGTTGGTCAGGAAGTCGGTATCGTAGGCATCGGTAGGGCTGTAGAGCGAGAGGCTTTTTATATTGCTTGTCTGACGCTTGCGTACCGTGACACCACTACGGGTTACGTCGGCAGGCAGTTGTCCCTGCGTCGAGGCTACACGATTCTGCACATTCACCATCGCCATATCAGCATCCGTTCCCTGTTTGAAGAAGATGCTGATGCTACCCGAACCTGTATTAGTGGCCGAGGAAGTCATATACATCATGTTCTCCACACCATTCAGGCTTTCCTCCAATGGAATGATGACGCTCTTCTGCACTGTCTCGGCATTGGCACCAGTGTAGTTGGCACGCACGCTGACAGTGGGCGGAGCAATCTCAGGGAACTGCTCAATGGGCAGATTCAACAGCCCTATCAAGCCCAGTACCACAATGAATACTGAGATTACACCCGAAAGGATGGGACGGTCTATGAATGTCTTGGGATTTACCATTTAATCATTTACCATTTAACTATTTACCACTTATGATTTATGGTTCTCCTGGGGAGGGGGAGGCCTTCACTTCCAGTCCTTCTCTTATCAATCCTGCACCTTCGGCAATGATAACATCGCCCTCCGAGAGTCCTTCCTCAACTATATAATTGATGCCATCATCCAACGGAGCCACCTTGATTTCCGTCTGTGCGGTCTTACCATTGACAACACGATAGACGAACACCTTATTTTGTAGTTCGAAAGTAGCTGTCTGGGGGATTACGATTACCTTGTCCTTGACGGAAGAAACCACCACCGTACCCGTGCCGCCGTTGCGAAGCAGATGCTGGGAATTGGGGAAGACTGCACGCACCGTTACAGCTCCTGTGCTGGCATCCACAATGCCGCTCACGGCATCCACCCTACCCTTCTCACTATATTCCCTGCCGTTGCTGAGCAGAAGTGATACGTCGGGCATCCCCTGTAGGAACTTCTCCAGACTACCGTATTGCAGGGTAAGGTCAGTAACTTCGCGTTCGCTCAAACTAAAATAAACCCACATCTCGCTATCGTCGCACACCGATATCAGTGGTTCGCTAATATTGCTGCTGACCAAAGACCCAACGTGGTAGGGTATCATACCAGCCACACCACTCACAGGACTCCTCACCACCGTATAACTGAGGCTGTTGCGGGCATTGTTCACCTGTGCCTGAGCTTGGGCCACCTGGGCTTGTGTCGCAATCAGCGACTGGTAGGCCGTCCGCACATCATAGTCGCTTATCACCTGCTCCGAAAGTAGTCGCTGCTTGCTATCGTAGGTGAGTTGTGCCGACTCTGCCGCTGCCTGTGCTGATTTTAATGCCGACTCTGCTATATTCAAGGCTGCCTGATAGGGCACCTGATCAATCACAAAAAGCGTCTGCCCCTTGCGTACCTTCTGTCCCTCAGCAATCAGTATTTTGGTTATCAGACCACTCACCTGGGGACGCACCTCCACTATCTCCCGCCCCTTCATGGTTGCGCTATAGTTGGCCTTTACGTTTTGAGTGGAAAGCGCCACCGTCATGGTCTTATAAACGAGTGCCGTCTTTTCCTGCTTTTTATCCTGACAAGATACGAATACCAACAGGAGTAGCACAAAAGTTAGTATTTTCTTCATCGTGATATGTCTGATATGCAATAACTTCCGACAAAGATAGTGCAAATCAGATAAAACACAAAACGTTAACACTTTTATTTTTTTAAGATGAAGTTTATCATGTAAAACATCTGCTATAATGTTTTATTTTGTATGAAATCAACTTATTTGAAATACTCACGCTCGTAAAAAGCAAGTAAAATTTGCTTTTTTTCTTGTTTAATTATATCTTTGTGAGGCGATTAACTTCAAATCCCTGATTATGAAACATAAGATATGGACGAAGGCTTTTTTTCTGCTAATGCCGACCCTGGCTTTGGCAGCACAGGACACGAACGAATACAAACCGACGAGTGTCGTAAAGCAGTACGAAGGCTATACGCTGATATGGCAGGACGAGTTTGACAAGGACGGACGCCCCGACGAGCGGTGGGACTATGAGCAGGGATTCGTGCGGAACAACGAATTGCAATGGTATCAGGCAGATAACGCAAGCGTGAAGGACGGGGTGCTCGTCATCGAGGGACGACGCGAGGTGGTGAATAACCCATATTACGAAGAGGGTGCCCACGACTGGCGACGGGCAAGGCAACAGGCGGAATACACCTCAGCGAGCTTGACGACACGAAAGAGTTTCCATTTCAAATACGGACGTGTGGAGGTACGCGCCAAGATACCCACGGCTTCGGGTTCGTGGCCTGCCATCTGGCTACTGGGCAACCAGTGGGGGTGGCCCTCATGTGGGGAAGTTGACATGATGGAATACTACATTGCAAAAGGAATCCCCTCCATACTGGCAAATGCCTGTTGGAGGGGAGAGAGGGACAATTCGCCTGTTTGGGATTCCGTGGTGGCTCCGCTGACGCATTTCACGGACAGCGATGCCAATTGGGCTGAGAAGTTCCACGTCTGGCGCATGGACTGGGATGAAATGTTCATCCAACTTTACCTCGACGACGAACTGATGAACACCATTGACCTCAGTAAGACCATAAACCGAGGTGGACGTGCCAGGGGGGAGAACCCCTTCTCGAACGATGTGGAAGATTTCGGCATGTACATCCTCCTCAATCTGGCTTTGGGCGAGAACGGCGGAACACCGGATGACAGCCGTTTTCCCTTGAAGTACTGCGTAGATTACGTCAGGGTATATTCGCCGTCTGCGACGACTAACGCTGCTTCGGCAAGCGATGGGCACGCCGCAGGGCTTCGGTGATAATCCACTGAATTTGACCGTTGGTGGAACGGAACTCATCCGCCGCCCACGCTTCGATTGCCGACATTGTTGCCGGATCGATGCGCAGGATGAATGTCTTGTTGCGCTTTTCTGCGCTGGCGGTATTGTTCTCGACGTTTGCCATTAGTCTTCGTATTCGCGTTTCAGATACATGGCACCATTGCACACCGACACCAGTTCCCAACCTTCATATCCAAGTTGGTTGAGTTTCCGCTCTGCACGCCAATAGATGGATATAGTCTTATATTCGTAGCGTTTCATATTGATTAATGATTTAGTGTTCCTGTGTTAACAACGGGCTGGGCGGAATCGTCGCCACAGAGTACGACGAGAAGGTTAGAAACCATTGCGGCACGCTTGTCGTCGTCGAGTTCTACCACATCTTCGCTTTTCAGTTTGTCAAGAGCCATCTTAACCATTGATACAGCACCTTCCACAATCTTCTCGCGAGCAGTGATTATGGCTGAAGCCTGCTGACGGCGAAGCATCACGGCTGCAATTTCGGGGGCGTAGGCGAGATAGTTGATGCGGGCCTCTACAACCTCTATGCCGGCAAGAGCCAGACGGTCGTCAAGTTTCTGTTCGAGCAGTTCGTTTATTTCCTCGGAACCGGAACGAAGTGTCAGTTCTCCGCGACTGCCATCCTCATCGTCGTAGGCATATTGGCCGGCAACCTGGCGCAGGGCTGCATCGCTTTGGACGCGCACGAATTTCTCAAGGGCGTTCATGATGCTTTTCACATCCGTACCCATCTGACCTTGGGTCGTTGTAGCCATTGTCTGCGTGTCAACTTCGAACAGAGCTTTGTAGGTGTCCTTGAGTTTCCACACCAGCACGAGACCAATCATCACGGGATTGCCGACTTTGTCATTGACCTTAATGGGCTCGGCATCGAGGTTACGTGCGCGGAGGGACAGTTTCTTTGTCGAATAGAAGGGGTTAATCCAGAAATATCCTGCCTGGCTGAATGTTCCTGCATACTTGCCAAACCATGTGCAGACGCGAGCCTCGTTGGGTTCAAGCATCATGAAACCGCACCAGAAGATGATGGCTGCAATCGCAGACAAGACGGAAATGGCAATCAGCCAACCACCATCGGAGATTCCCCGGTCGAGATGAATGCAACCATAGACGAACAGGGGCACACAGCCAAGAGTAAGCACCATGTTAATGAACAACATCAGGAAACCATTGATGACGGTTCCTTCGAATTTCTTTTCTTTCGTTTCCATAATAATATTGTTTTGTTGTTATTATAATGATATCGTTTTGATATCGCAAAATTATGCAGTCAATTTTATTCACGCCAAATAGTCTTGGGCTTTTAACATGATTTTAACATTTGACAATTCATCGTATCATCTGACAAATTATGGGTAAAACTTGCATTTGTGCTTGCTTGTTTGTAACTTTGAGCACAAAACAGATGGCTATGACAAGAGATTTGCAGTTGAGGATTTCGCCTCGTGATGCGTATAACGAGCAGTCGATACGGAGGTATGTGGCACGCGAACAGGGATGGGACGAACGGACGATTACCTGCGTACGGACACTGAAACGGAGCATCGATGCACGGCAGAGAGAGGTGTTTGTGAACCTGACCATCCGCGTTTTCATCAATGAACAGCCCCCCGTGGAAGAGTTCGAGCCTGTGGTGTATCACGACGTGAGTGACAGACCACAGGTCATCGTCGTGGGGGCCGGTCCTGGCGGTTTTTTTGCCGCCCTCAGACTGATAGAACTGGGGTTGCGCCCCATTGTGGTGGAACGCGGAAAGAACGTACGCGAGCGCAAAAAAGACTTGGCACGCATCCGTCCAGAACAAAAGGTTGACCCCGAAAGCAACTACGCTTTTGGTGAGGGAGGGGCTGGAGCATACTCTGATGGCAAACTTTTTACCCGAAGCAAGAAACGCGGCAATGGTGAGAAGATTCTGCGCGTATTCTGTCAGCACGGGGCAAGTCCAAGCATCCTCAGTGATGCACATCCCCACATCGGTACAGACAAGCTGCCGCGTGTCATCGAGAACATGCGTGAGACGATACTAAGGTGCGGTGGAGAAGTGCACTTTGAGACGCGCATGACTGCGCTTCTAATTAGAGGAAAGGAGCAGGGAGCAAGGGGCATGAGAAATGAATTGGATTCTTTGAATTACTCCTCAGAAGCTGACGTATCCTCTTGCACCTTGCACCTTGCTCCTTGCACCTCACCCCAGGTGTGCGGTATTGTCTGTTCCGACGGGCGCGAGTTTCATGGCCCCGTGATTTTGGCCACTGGTCATTCTGCACGCGACGTTTATCAATGGCTATATAATAATAAGGTAGAAATTGAGGCTAAGGGACTGGCCGTAGGCGTTCGCCTGGAGCATCCTGCGCAACTCATCGACCAAATACAATATCACAGTAAGCACGGACGTGGCGACTACCTACCAGCTGCCGAGTACAGCATGGTTCAACAGGTGGACGGACGTGGGGTATATAGTTTTTGCATGTGTCCTGGTGGCTTCGTTGTACCTGCCGCCAGTGGTCCCGAACAGATAGTGGTGAACGGCATGAGTCCCTCGAACCGAGGAGGCCGATGGAGCAACAGCGGCATGGTGGTGGAGATACGACCCGAAGACCTGAATCAATGCATAATTGACAATTGGGGAACTGACAACCCTCTCCGCATGATGCGCTACCAGGAAGAATTGGAGCGAACCTGCTGGCAACAGGGCAACATGAAGCAAACGGCTCCGTCCCAACGAATGGCCGACTTCGTAAATGGCAAACTCAGTTATGACCTGCCCGAGTCGTCGTACGCCCCAGGACTAATCAGCTCTCCCCTCCACTTCTGGATGCCCGAACCCATCCGCCACCGTCTGCAAGAGGCATTCAAAATCTGGGGACGACAGAAGCATGGTTTCCTGACCAACGAGGCTACCGTCATCGGTGTGGAAACGCGCACGAGCAGTCCCGTCCGTATCCTACGTGACAATGAGACACTACAACATATCCGACTTCAAGGTCTCTTCCCCTGCGGCGAGGGTGCTGGCTATGCCGGTGGCATCGTCAGTGCCGGAGTCGATGGCGAACGCTGTGCCGAAGCGGTTGCGCAATACCTTGGAAAGATTAAGGGTGAAGGGTTAAGGATTAAGGGTTAGAGAGTAGAGAATATATGGCGTAAAAATAAACAAATGTAGTATCTTTGCACGACAAACAACAAAATTCAACGTAATATGAACGAAACGAGAACTTTAGCCGTTGACCTTTCAGCATCCACCTACGGCATGGTACGTGGCACCGAATATGACATTGCCATCCTGCCTTGGGGAGCAACGGAACCTCACAACCAACATCTGCCGTACCTGACCGACTGCATTTTGTCGCACGATGTGGCCGTTGATGCCGCCCGATTGGCATGGGAACAGAATGGAATAAGGACTATGGTATTACCACCCGTGATGATGGGAGCACAAAACCCCGGACAACGCGACTTGCAGTTCTGCATCCATTATCGTCAGCGGACACAAGAAACCATTCTCCGCGACATTGTGGAATCGGTTTATCATCAAGGTCTGCGAAAGTTACTTATCGTAAATGGTCACGGTGGAAACTCGTTCAAGGGGTTTATCCGCGACTTGGCTGTAGATTACCCCGATATGTTCATCCTCAGCAGCGAATGGTTCACCGTTTGTCCTGCACGTGACTACTTCGACCAACCTGGTGACCACGCCGACGAATTAGAGACCTCCGTCATGCTGCACTATCACCCCGAACTGGTACGCATGGATTTAGCCGGTAATGGTGATTCACACCCCTTTGCCCTACCCTCGCTCCGACAAAAAACGGCCTGGCTTCCGCGCCACTGGAATCTCGTGACTGAGGACACAGGCATCGGTAATCCACACTTGGCTACAGCCGAGAAGGGAGCACGTTTTGCCCAAGCCGTAGCCGAACGATATGCTCAGCTGCTGACTGAACTGAAAAACGTACATTCCCCACAAAACCTATATGAGCAATAACACAGACTGGCAACAACGCACCTGTTTGTTGATAGGCGAAGAGGCCATGAAGCGAATGACCGAGGCGCGTGTCATCCTTTTTGGTGTAGGTGGCGTGGGGTCGTGGTGCGCCGAAAGTCTCATCCGCTCGGGCATCCGCCAGTTGACGATTGTGGATAGCGACTGTGTGGCAACAACAAACCTCAACCGCCAGTTGATGGCGACATGCGATACGATTGGCCGTCCGAAAGTGGAGGTCATGAAAGAACGCTTGCTCAGCATCAACCCCAAAGCAGAGATTACAGCCATCGAAGATATTTACACAGAGGAAACTGCCTACCGATTCCTGCTCTCCGACTACGACTACATCATCGATGCCATCGATTCGCTACGCGACAAGGCTCTGCTCATTCGACGGGCTACGGCATCAAGTGCGCGGCTGTTCTCATCGATGGGTGCAGCACTGAAGATGAACCCGACCCGCATCCGCGTAGCCGAATTCTGGAAGGTAACGGGCGACCCCTTGGCACGTGCCCTACGTAACATATTTAAGAAGGAGAAACAATTCCCAGCCCGTAAGTTCCAGTGTGTCTATTCCGACGAGCTTTTGCAAAACAAAGAAAAAATGGAACTGGATGAAAACCAGTTCCATAAGGTTCATGCCAACGGCACCGTGGCACACATCACGGCCATCTTCGGCCTGACACTTGCAGGATTGGTGGTGCAGGATATCTATACCTCAGTTTCGCCCTCCACATAATTTTCCATGTAGAGTTGCTCTCCATCGAACACAGCATAGGTGAACTGACTTATCCAGTCGCCAAGAATGAGCAAACGGCACTGGTGGGTAAGCATCAGGTCGAGTTCGATATGGCGATGGCCAAACAGGAAATAGTTGATATCGGGATGCGAACGTAGATATTCCTTGGCATAGAGGACGAGATGTTCCTCGTTCTCGCCCATATAGGGAGGGTCTCCCCCATCACCGTGTGACAAACGACTATGTTTTGCCCAACGCAAGCCAAACGCCACCCCAAGGTCGGGATGTATCCAACGGAAGAGACGCTGACATAGAGGGTTATGGAATATCTTCCGTATGGCTTTGAACTTAGCATCGGGATCTCCCAAACCGTCACCATGGCCGATATAGAATGTCTTGTCTGCCAGAGAAAGCGTCATTGGCTCGCGATGAAGGATTACACCACACTCTTCGGTCAGGTAGCTCCACGTCCAGATGTCGTGGTTACCCGTGAAGTAATGTACCTCCACCCCATTGTCCGTCAACTCTGATATCTTGCCCAGGAAGCGCGTAAAGCCACGAGGCACTACGGTATGATATTCATACCAAAAGTCAAACATATCACCCAGCAAATAGACAGCCTCAGCCTTGTCTTTTATCTCATCGAGGAAACGCACCAGCCGGCGCTCCTGCTGCCGAGTGTGCTTCAGTGCCTTACTGCCCAGATGGGCATCGGAGAGGAAATAGATATTCTTCATTTAATTACGAATTACGAAAGACGAATTACGAATTATGAGTTACGAAGTACGAAAGACGCAACCCGCAGGTTCGTAATTCGGACTTCGGATTTATAAAAGTCCCAATTCCAGTTTTGCCTCCTCACTCATCATGTCCTTGTCCCACTCGGGTTCAAAAACGAGGTTTACGTCCACACGTTTCAGTCCCTCGATGGTCTCCAGTTTCTGCCGCACGTCTTCCATGATGAAGTCTGCCGCAGGACAATTAGGAGCCGTCAGTGTCATATCTACGCTCAGTTCATCCCCAGCATCATTTAGGTCGATGCGGTAGATGAGACCCAAGTCGTATATGTTTACTGGTATCTCGGGGTCGAAGACCGTGCGAAGGAGTTCTACCACCTTGTCCAAGACAACGACCTCACCCCCATTTCCCTCCCGAGGGAGGGGAGCAGTTTCGTTTGCTGGTTGAATATTATCTTGATTCATCATATTGATAATTATTATCTTTATGTTAGTATATACGCCCTCTCCCCGGGGAGGGATTAGGGAGGGAGTCTTATATTTTCCCTTCCTCCCTATAACTATAATATCCTGTTTCGGCCACGATGATGTGGTCAACCAACTGTATGTTCATCACCCGACAGGCATCCTCCACACGTTTGGTCAGTTGGTCATCCTCACGACTGGGGCGTAAGTTTCCACTCGGATGATTGTGACAAAGCACGATGGCCGTAGCACGGTTCATGATGACATGGCGCATCACCTCGCGCACATCCACTGCCGTACCAGCGATTCCCCCTCGGCTGATCATGGTCTCGCCAATAATGGAATGGTTCTGACGGAGCATCAGTACATGTGCTTCCTCCAAGGGCAGGTCACGCATCGAGGCAAAATATTCGTAAGCATCACGGCTATCACTTATCTTCTTCTTCTCCACCACGTCCTCCCTGCGTCTGCGACTTCCCAGTTCGCACGCTGCAAGAAGGGTGATAGCCTTGGCCTCACCAATTCCTTTATAGCGACTCATTAGGTCATTCATGGTCATACGTCCCAACGTATTTAGACTCCCCTGGCAATCCTTCAGAACACGCTGCATCAGTCCCACTGCCGTCTCCTCACTGTTGCCGCTACCTATGAGTATCGCCAGCAATTCAGCATCGCTCAAGGCTGCAGGGCCTTGTGCCATCATCTTCTCACGAGGACGCTCGTCAAGCGGCAAATCCTTAATGTTTACTTTCATGGGGTTTATGGGGCTTATAGTTATTTATAGAAGGTTTTCTTAAATGCCTGTAATTCCTCGTTGCGACCGCAGATGCAGCGTAGCCACCAGGCACGGAGGAAGCCTGTGCCGTAGCCGAAAAGCTGGATGAAGGAGGCAGGGATGCTGAGCACACCCACCCACAGGCTACGGTTCTTTATAGACGAGTCGATGAGAATGAGCAGGTCGTAGAACAATAGGGGCAGCAGCGAGAGCACCATCAGTGCCAATCCCATGAAAGTGACGATGAGTCCCATATTGCAACCTGTTTGACCACCATAGGCGGCAAGCAGGCCGATGACCACAAACACCAATCCTATTAGGAGAATGGCCGCAAGAACTGCAACGCCAATGGTGAACACGGCCGGCAACAGATGTACCAGTTTTAGACTATCGGGATACTTCTTATAGAGATTTATACGCGCGATACCACTGTTATGTACCTGACGGAAGAACTTGCGGAAGTCCGTGCGACGCTTGTGCCACACCCAGGCTTCCGGGAAGAGCCGACAACGGCTCCCACTCTTGAAGATGCGGATGCTGAAATCAATGTCCTCGCCGAAGCGCATGTTCGAGAAACCACCGAGTTGTTGATAAAGCGAGCGACGTATGCCCATATTGAAGGAACGCGGATAGAACTTGTCGAGTTTCTTCTTCCCGCCACGTATGCCACCCGTGGTGAAGAACGAAGTCATGCTATAGTTAATGGCTTTCTGTACGGACGAGAAACTCTCGTGGGCTCGGTCGGGACCTCCGAAAGCATCGCAGGGATTTGCTTCCAACTCCTTGTCCACCTCTGCCAAATACCCCTCGGGCAGCACCACGTCGCTGTCCAACACAATTAGGAACTCTCCCCGACTACGTTCTGCACCATAGTTTCGACTTTGGCCTGGACCGGAATTCGCTTTCTCGAAATATTGAACCTCAAGACGGTCGGCATACTTCCGAACCACATCCTCACAACGTACCTCAGAACCATCCTCCACAATGACGACTTCGAAATCGCGGTAAGTCTGTCGCGTCAGGCTTTCCAGCAATTCGTCCACCTCGTCCGGACGGTTGAAAACGGGTACTATAATGGAGTATCTCATATCGTATTAATATGTTTTCTCAACAAAGTTAATGAAAAGCCAGTAATGCAACAAATATTTGCAGACAATTCACCATTAACCCCACTCGATAAGTTAATTAATCTTAAAGCCGCAACATTAGTAATCTTTAAAAAGAAAGGTTGCATCGCTAAGGACACAACCTTTCATAATAAGGGAAAATGAGTTCAATCAAATTTGACTCTTCTCTCGCTCCTTACGCCTTCACACGACCGAGGTAAGAACCGTCGCGGGTATCGATTTCCACAATCTCACCCTCGTTGATGAACAGAGGTACACGAACTTCAGCACCAGTCTCCACCTTAGCAGGCTTCAGGGTGTTGGTAGCGGTGTCACCCTTCAGACCGGGCTCCGTCCACGTGATAGCCAGATGAACCTTTGCAGGCAGTTCGGCATAGAGCACAGTCTCGGTGCTGGCATCTGCCACAACATCCACGTTCTGCCCCTCCTTCATGAACTTCACACCCGTAACCTGATCAGCAGGAATGGTGATTTGCTCGAAGGTCTCGTTATTCATGAAGATATAGTCCTCGCCCTCCTGATAGAGGTACTGATAGGGACGACGCTCAACGCGCACGTCTTCCAACTTTTCACCGATGTTGAAACGACGCTCCAATACGTTGCCGCTTACTACGTCCTTCAGTGTTACGTTCATGATGGTGTTACCCTTTCCTGGCTTGCGATGCAGGAAGTCGATGCAGAAGTACAGCTTGCCGTCCATGCGGATGCAAGTACCCTTCTTGATGTCTTGTGAATTAATCATAAGTGTATAAAAGTTTAATGGTTTAACGGGTTAAAAGTTTAATAAAAGGCAAACATTCACCTTTTCGGGCGCAAAGTTACGAAAAAATTTGCAAGTATCAAAAAAAGTCCGTAATTTTGCAGCCCGTTAAGCGTATAGAAACAATAAAAACGATATAAAGCAATGAAAAGAACATTCCAACCCCACAATCGCCGTCGCAACAACAAGCACGGTTTCCGTCAGAGAATGGCTACCGCTAACGGTCGCCGCGTACTGGCTTCGCGCCGCGCAAAAGGTCGCAAGAAGCTGACCGTAGCCGACGAGCGTCACGGAAAGTAATCCTCGGGATTCCCAGATTAGGGAATAGGGATTAGAGATTTAAGGTGCGTCAGATTTGACGCACCTTTCTTTTTTCGTAATTCGTAATTCGTATTTATTTCCTAATTCGTAATTCCTAATTCGTATTTATTTCGTATCTTTACCGCAAATTACGGAAATATGACCGGAAAAGAGTTCAAACAGAAAATGCTGAGCCCCATTCTGTGGGGTAATCTGCTGGTGATGGCACTTGTTACAGTGCTTCTGTTCATTGGCGTATGGATATGGTTGGGACACTATACTCACCACAACGAGGAAATCATCGTGCCCGACGTGGAAGGGAAACTTATCGGAGACGTGGAATATACGTTGGAAATGATGGACTTGCGGGCCGTTGTGGTGGATTCGACCTACGACCACAAAAAGCCATCGGGAGCCATTATGGTGCAACTGCCCAAAGCGGGTAGCAAGGTAAAGTCGGGACGAGAAATTTACCTGACCATCAACTCCAAGGAATCGCCTACCGTAGCTCTGCCGGACATTGCCGACAACTGCTCGTTGCGTGAGGCTCAAGACCGTCTTCGCCAACTGGGCTTCCGACTTGGTCCTATCGTAGAAGTGCCCGGAGACAAGGACTGGGTGTATGGAGTGAAGTGCCAAGGACGTACCGTCATGGCAGGTGAACGTGTGCCCACCGATGCCGTACTCACCCTGCTTGTGGGAAACAATCACGAGGCAGAAGATTTTGACTACGACGACGAGGAAGGCGACGAAGCCAACACGCATTCCGATTCCTACGACTATGAATAGTCCACACCTGACCTCTCCTAAAGCCATCCTCAATCCCCCTATAGGGGGGGACATTTCCCCTAAGACTTTCGAAGATGAATTGTTAGAGGATATTTTTGAGGACGAAGCTCTCTCCCCCACGGGGGAGGCGGAGGAGGCAACTTTGTACGAACATCGCCGTGTGGTGGCCGACAAGGGACAAAACCCCATGCGTGTCGATAAGTTCCTGATGGACCATCTGGGCGACACCAGTCGCAACCGCATACAAAAGGCTGCCGAGGCAGGTTTCATTCAGGTGAATGGGAAACCTGTCAAAAGTAATTACAAGGTAAAAGCCGAGGACGTAGTCACACTGATGCTCGACCGCCCCAAGCGCGAATGGGAAATCGTGCCCGAGGACATTCCGCTTGATGTCGTTTATGAAGATGAAGATTTGTTGGTGGTGAACAAGCCAGCCGGGTTGGTTGTGCACCCCGGATGCGGCAACTTCACGGGAACATTGGTTAACGCCTTGGCCTGGCATCTGAAGGACGACAAGCGTTTTGACCCGAACGACCCTACCGTAGGACTTGTCCACCGTATCGACAAGGACACCAGTGGACTGCTTGTCATCGCCAAGACGCCCGAAGCCAAGACCAGTCTCTGCCAACAATTCTTCGTCCACAGCACTCGCCGGCTATACAACGCCCTCGTGTGGGGACCTTTTGCCGAGGACGAAGGAACCATCCGTGGGAATATCGGGCGTAACCCGAAGGACCGATTGCAAATGGCCATCCTACCCGACGACAACCCTACGGGTAAACCTGCCGTTACACACTATCGCGTACTGGAGCGCCTCGGACATGTCACCCTCGTGGAGTGTCGCCTTGAGACCGGCCGCACCCACCAGATTCGTGTCCACATGAAGAGCATCGGTCACACCCTGTTCAACGATGAACGCTACGGCGGTCAGGAGATTCTGCGAGGCGAACGCAGCAGTTCATACAAAGCATTCATCCATAACTGCTTCGAACTTTGTCCCCGTCAGGCACTCCACGCCCGCACCCTCGGCTTCCGCCACCCTCGCACGGGCGAAGAAATGGACTTTACCAGCGAACTGCCGTCGGATATGACCGTTCTTTTAGAAAAGTGGAGGAAGTATAAAGCATGAATTTTCTTCTTAATAGTATTTGTCATGTTAAGAAAAATATTTACCTTTGCACTAATCATTGAACATTTTTGTTAGACGCACTGAACATTTTGCAAAGCCATGTATCAACGACCACAATATCAAACGGTTAAAAGAAGATTAAAAGAGTGCAGAAAATTCATACAAGTGCTTGCTGGCCCCCGTCAAGTAGGAAAATCGACGCTTATCGCACAGGTGCTACGCAATATTGATATTCCTTTCTCTTCTCATTCCTCAGAAGACACACCCAACGCAACACAAACATGGATTAGCGATGTATGGGAAGCTGCACGTACACAGATGAATGTACATCACGAAAGTGAGCACCTACTGGTCATCGACGAGATTCAGAAGATAGACAACTGGAGTGAAACGGTGAAGAAAGAGTGGGACAAAGACACACGGGAAGGCATCAACATGAAGGTCGTGCTGCTTGGCTCTTCGCGCCTGCTGCTAAAGAAAGGGCTGACCGAAT
The DNA here is from genome assembly GCA_947169115.1 of uncultured Prevotellaceae bacterium. Classification (GTDB taxonomy): domain Bacteria; phylum Bacteroidota; class Bacteroidia; order Bacteroidales; family Bacteroidaceae; genus Physcousia. The sequence goes on along the minus strand of CAMVOK010000018.1, from coordinate 16,128 downwards.
CACTTGCAGGACGTTTCGAAATGATAAGATTAGGGCACTGGTCATACGCTGAGATGCGTGATGCCTTTGGTCTGTCCGTAGAGGAATACATCTATTTCGGTGGATATCCAGGAACGGCAGAATTCATTCACGATGAGCAACGATGGCAAACATACGTGCGCGACTCACTGGTAGAAAGTGCACTCACAAAGGATGTACTTCTGACAACAACCATCAACAAGCCGTCGCTTTTGCGCCGTTTGTTTGAACTGGGTTGCCAGTATTCGAGCCGCGAACTGTCCCTTACCAAAATGCTAGGCGAACTTCAGGAGAAAGGAAATGTCACCACACTGGCCAATTATCTACATCTGCTGGATGAATGCAATCTGCTGACTGGACTGCAAAAATACGCCGGCGACACTGCACGTAAATACAATAGTACGCCTAAGTTCCAGGTCTATAACAATGCGCTGCTTAATTATCGCAATGCGAATGGATTCACAGAAGAGCGATTAGATGCAAAACGATGGGGCAGACAAGTTGAATCAACAGTCGGTACCCATCTGCTGAATCATGCCGATATTCTTGGGTATAGTCTTTATTACTGGCGTAACAGGGATGACGAGGTGGACTTCGTTGTAGAGAAGGGACACCGTCTTTGTGCAATAGAAGTAAAAAGCGGACACCGCACTACAAACGAGGGAATAGGTAAGTTCCGTCAACAATTCGCTCCACAGATGTCATTTATCGTTGGTTCGGGTGGAATGTCGATAGAAGAGTTCCTGACCTTGGATGTAAAGGAATTAATTAGTTAACTCATAAAACTATAATAGGAAATCATGAACAATAAAAAGACAATAGCCATTATCTGCGGAGGCGACTCAGCAGAGCACGATGTCAGCATGAGAAGTGCAGCTGGCATCGAATCATTCCTCGACAAGGAACGATATAATATATATAAGGTAGAGATTCACGCACGCCATTGGGAGGCCATCCTGCCCGACGGCACGCGGAGCGTGGTGGACAGGAACGATTTTTCGTTTAAGATTAGGAATAAGGAGCAAGGTGCAGGGAGCAAGGAGCAAGAGAAATGTATTGGACAGGATGATAAACAAACTGCAAATGTATCCTCTTGTTCCTTGCCCCTTGCCCCTTGCCCCCAGAAAATAACCATCCGCCCCGACTATGCCTACATCACCATCCACGGAGCACCGGGCGAAAACGGCATCCTGCAGGGTTACTTCGACCTCATCGGTATGCCCTACTCCACCTGTAATGTGCTCGTGGAAGCCATGACATACGACAAGTTTGTGCTGAACAACTACATGCGCGGACTGGGTGTCAGTGTGGCCGACTCGCTCACAGTAAAAATCGGGCACGACAAGGAGGTAACAGATGAAGAAATCATCTCACGCATCGGACTGCCCTGCTTTGTGAAACCTGCCCGTGGAGGAAGTTCGTTCGGAACCACGAAGGTGAAAACTCCCGAACAGTTGCGCCCAGCCATCGAGGTGGCACTGAAAGAGGGCGAGGACGTGATGGTGGAAGCCTTCATGAAGGGGACGGAACTGACCTGCGGTTGCTACAAAACCAAGACTGGCGGCCATGTGTTCCCCATCACAGAAGTAGTGTCGAAGAACGAATTCTTCGACTATGCCGCCAAGTACAACAATGAAAGCGACGAGATTACGCCTGCCCGCATCTCCGACCGACTGACGGAACGCGTGCAGAACCTGACATCAATGATATACGACATTCTGGGCTGCCACGGCATCATCCGCATCGACTATATCATCACCAAGGAAAAGGGTGAGGATGGTCAAGAGCACGACAAAATCAACCTCCTTGAAATCAACACTACACCGGGCATGACCGCCACGAGCTTCATTCCCCAGCAGGTGCGTGCCGCAGGGCTCGACATCAAGGATGTGCTGACGGAGATTATTGAGGACAAGTGACCCCACCCCCTCACCCCTCCCGAGGGAGGGGAGTATATTGGGACAGGAATATACAATATACATATAATATCATGAATACAGTAAACACACAACCTTCAAGCGTAGATACTCCCTCCCCTCGGGGAGGGCAAGGGGTGGGGGTCGAGTCTTTCGATTCCATTCGCCCCTACAACGACGACGAAGTGCACGGAGCAATAGACAGTCTGCTCAACGACAGGCAGTTTTCACGGATATTGAAGGGCATGCTGCCCATACTGCCATTGGGGATGAGCCGTGGGATGATAAAGTTAGCCACGTTGGGCATCAAATCAACACTGGGTTTCCAAATGCGGTTCATGAAACCCATTGTGAACCACGTATTGAGAAAATGTTCTACTGGACACAGTTTCCAACACGAAGGCATAGAGCCAGGCGAAGGGCGCTACCTTTTCCTGTCAAACCACCGCGACATCGTACTTGACAGTGCCATTCTGGACGTAATGCTCCACGATGCCGGCTTCCCCACGACATGCGAGATAGCCATCGGCGACAACTTGCTCATCTACCCATGGATTCGTACACTGGTCAGACTGAACAAAGCTTTCATCGTTCGACGAAACATTAGCAGAAAGGAGCTCTACGAAAGCAGCCAACTCATGAGCCGCTACATCCACTACGCCATTACGGAGAAACACGAGAACGTGTGGATGGCTCAGCGCGAAGGCCGTGCCAAAGACTCAAGCGACCACACACAGGTATCATTGCTAAAAATGTTGGCGATGGCAATCAGTGAGAAGGGAGAAGTGAGAAGTGAGAAGAGTAATGAAATTGCCCCTCAAATTGACTCACAAGAGAAAAATGTAACCTCTCTCCTCTCTCCTCTCTCTTCTCACCTCTCACTTCTCACTTCTCACTTCAAGTCCCTCAACATCGTCCCCCTGAGCATCAGCTACGAGTATGACCCGTGCGACTATCTGAAGGCCAAGGAATTTCAGCAGAAGCGTGACGACCCATCGTGGAAGAAGTCGAAGCAGGACGACCTCATAAACATGAAGACGGGTATTTTCGGACAGAAAGGACACGTTCACTATCAGACCGGCCGGCCCGTAAACGAGTGGATAGACGAGTTGTCCGGACTGGAGGAAAAGGAATTCTATGAAGCACTGGCTCTACGCATCGACCGCGAGATTCATGCCAACTATCGTCTATTCCCCGGCAACTATGTGGCTGCCGACCTTCTCTCAGGCACACCCACACACGCCAATCGCTACACCCATCAGGAGAAACTTACTTTCGAGAAATACCTGAAAGAACGCATTGCCCTTGTTGACTTACCCAACCGCGACGATGCATTCCTACGCGAACGTCTCCTAACCATGTACGCCAATCCATTGATAAATTATGAAAAGACTTTATAAAGGAGTTATAGGGGAATTAAAGGGGAGTTATACTCGCTTCGTTCGTGAAATTAAAGGGACAATACTATTGCCTCTCAAAGACATTTGTCCTTTTAACTCCCTTTTAACTCCCCTTCTATTCCTTTTAACTCCCCTCCTCTTTTCTTCTTGCAACGATGAAGACGAGGCTCCCTATCCCTCCATCATTACCGAGTTGGTGGACTGTCCCACAGACAACGATGGAAAACTGTCGGTAATCGTGCTGGACGACGACACTCGTCTGACAGTCACCAACCCACAGACAAATCTCAAGCCCTCGGTCACCTACCGTGCACTGGCTGGCTACACGTTGGACGACGGAAAAGCTACGCTATATTCGCTGAAAGCCGCATCCCTATTGAAAGACTCCACGGCTGTGGCCGTATGCGACCCTATCAACGTGGTTAGTCTATGGCGCACCAAGCATTACATCAACCTACATCTCCTGCCGAAGACACAAGGCGGCCAACAAACGTGGGGCTTCATCGTTGATCGCATCGTGGGACGACATGCCTACCTACGTCTCCACCACAGACAGGGCACCGACCCCATGGCCTACAGCACCGACGTTTACGCTTCGCTCTATCTTGACGACCTCGCTGCCGATGACATCACCCTAAGCATCCAAACCTTCTCTGGCTGGAGCGATTGGGAACTCTGATAAACTTCTGTTTTTGCCGTCAATATGGACATGAGTACATTTCAGTTCGAAGTTTGTGCCAACGGCGTGGAAAGCTGCGTCGAGGCACAACGTGGCGGTGCCCATCGGGTGGAACTATGCGCAGGCATCCCAGAGGGCGGAACCACTCCCTCGTGGGGCGAAATCAAGCAGGCCCGCCAGTTGCTGACCCAAACCAAGTTGCACGTCATCATCCGGCCGCGTGGCGGAAACTTTGTGTATTCGCCAATGGAGGTAGAGCGTATGGTACAGGATATTCTGGCAGCCAAGGAACTGGGTGTCGATGGAGTGGTGTTCGGTTGCCTCACCCCAGATGGCAATATCGACAAACAATCCTGCCGAATGCTGTTGGATGCTGCCGACGGTTTGTCTGTCACCTTCCATCGCGCGTTCGACCGTGTCCTAAATCCCAGTCAGAGCATGGAGGAGATTATCGCCTTGGGATTCCACCGCATACTCACGTCTGGCCAACAGCCCACAGCCGAGGCTGGCATTCCTCTGTTGCGCAAACTGCAGTGCCAAGCCAACGGCCGCATCATCCTGCTGGCGGGCAGTGGTGTCAACGAGGGAAACATTGCCCACATCCAACGAGAGACAGGCATCCACGAATTCCACTTTTCTGCACGTGAACCTGTGGGCATCTGTGACCCTGCTTTTGGTCAGGTGCTGCGAACGAGTGCCGACAGGGTACGGCGAACCATAGAACAACTGAATTAGGAACTAAGCCTTAATGGACCATGAAACGCTTCATCTCCCTCATTCTCCCCCTTATTCTCGCTGTACTCTCCATACATGCCGATGTAGAACAGGCGTTCCAAGCCAAAGAGGCTATCATTGGCAAACAATATACTCAGGGCATATACCAGATTGCAGACCCAGAGGAACGCGAGGCCTTGCGCTTCCTGTATGCCTACATGCCCCTGGCCGACATTACGGACTATTCGCTTGACTTCCACCTTCGGAATGTCCGTACCGCATTCCAAGCCCGAAAAGAGATGCCTTGGGGAAACGAGGTTCCAGATTTGCTGTTTCGCCATTTTGTACTGCCAGTCAGGGTGAACAACGAGGCTCTGGACTCGTCGCGTGTGGTATTTTTCCGCGAACTGAAACAACGGGTACAGGGTTTATCGATGAAGGAGGCCATACTGGAGGTGAACCACTGGTGCCACGAACGGGTTACCTATGCACCCAGCGACGGACGCACACTTTCACCGCTTGCCTGCATCAAGAATGCCCTTGGGCGATGCGGTGAAGAATCTACGTTCACCGTTTCCGCCCTACGTTCCATAGGCATACCTGCCCGACAGGTCTATACCCCACGCTGGGCTCACACCGACGACAATCATGCCTGGGTGGAAGCTTGGGCCGACGGACGATGGTACTTCCTTGGTGCCTGTGAACCAGAGCCCGTGTTAAACCTCGGTTGGTTCAACGCTCCTGCCTCACGAGCCATGCTGATGCACACCCGTGCCTTCGGTGATTACGGAGGTTCCGAGGAGGTGATGCTGCGCACATCGTGCTTCACAGAAATAAACCTCATAGACAATTATGGCAGCAGTGCGCGCATCGACTTCCGCATTGTGGACGAACGAGGCCATGCCGTACCCGATGCCCGTGTCGATTTCAAGATTTACAACTACGCCGAGTTCTGTACCGTAGCCACCAAGTACACCGACCCTCGGGGCCGTACCTTCCTGACAGCTGGATGTGGCGATATGCTCGTCTGGGCCTCGAAGGATGGCAAGTTTGGCTGGAGCAAAGCTTCCTTCGGAAAAGATAAGAAACTCACCCTAACCCTCTCCAAAAGAGAGGGGATTATTCATTCTTTGGAGGGGATGGGAGAGGTGCTTGACATCGTGCCCCCGGCCGAGCGCGTGCTGATACCCGAGGTTCCTGCTGAACAGGTTCGGGCCAATCAGCGCCGATTGGCCTACGAGGATTCCCTGCGCCACGCCTACGAGTCCACCTTCATGCCCGAGGCCATGGCCCGCCAGTACAATCCACGCATGGCAGAATTCCTCACAAAGAGCCGTGGCAACTGGCCTGTCATCCTTTCCTTCATGGAGACACATCGCGACCAGGAAGAACGTGTATACCGTCTGCTGTCCTCGCTCTCTGACAAGGACCTGCGCGACATGCCTTTGGAGATACTGGAGGACAACCTCACAGCCGAAAGCGACCAACTGTGTCCGCGTGTGGAAAACGAAATGATACTCCACCCCTACAAGCACCTGTTCCAAGAGGTTTTTGACCAAGAGACCAAGGATCGTATGCAGCAAGCCCCACAGTTACTGGTAAAATGGGTGAAAGACAACATCCGTCTGAATCCTGACACTCGCGCCCTGCGCATAGCACAGACTCCCCTGGGCGTATGGCAGTCGCGCCTTACCGACACCCGTAGTCGCGACATCTTCTTCGTTGCCATGGCCCGCAGTCTCGGCATCGAGGCACAAAAGGACGTTGTGACGGGGAAAGTACAATATAGAACTAAAAATGAGGGTTGGATTGATGTGGATTTCGAGGCCACGGAACAGGTTTCCACTCCCAAGGGCAGATTGCTTCTGACCTACAAATCCAATAAATATGTCGATGACCCAAAATATTACAGCCACTTCACCATCACACGCATCACACCGAGTGGCGGCACCAGCCTGTTAAACTTCGAAGAAGGACAGGTGGACATGGGAGGCGGCACCAGTTGGAGCAACACCTTCCGCGACTCTACCCCACTCGACACGGGATTGTATCTCCTCACCACCGGCACCCGACTGGCCAACGGCAGCGTACTGGCTGCCAACCGTCTGTTTACGATAAAGGAGAACGAGACCACCCGTGTTCCTCTCACGTTACGACAGACCGACACAGAGGTGAGCATCATCGGTTCCTTTGATTCGGAAAGTAAGTACCTCTCCCTACTCCCTCCATATCCCATTGAAGAAGAAAGATATGAGACGGCTCATGCCCCCTCCTTGGGAGGGGGGAGGGGGAGGTCTTCCATCCTCTCCCAGACGGGACGGGGCTACTTCGTCATAGGTCTTGTGGGCATGGGACAAGAACCTACCAACCACGCCCTGCGCGACATTTGCAAAGTCAGTCAGGATTTCGACAAATGGGGACGCCCCATGCTGCTCCTCTTCGAAAGCGAAGAGGATGCCCATAAATTTAAGGCTACCGACTATGGCACACTGCCTCAGAACGTCCTCTTCGGTATCGACACCGACGGCAGCATCCGCAAACAAATCACGGCAAACATGAAACTCACCACCTCGCAGTTGCCCATCTTCTTCATTGCCGATACATTCAACCGCGTAGTCTTCTGCTCTCAGGGCTATACAATCGGACTAGGCGAGCAAATGCAGTGGACCATCCGGAAACTATAGTTAACGTTTTTTCTTTTCAGACCGTTGAGTGACCAGAACCACGTAGTCAACCTCTTCGGCATGTTCGGGAAGCAAAAGTGTGAGGACACGCGCCTTCCTGTCATAGCGCGAGGGAACAGAAACACGGACAGGTTGCTTTGACATAGGAATCTCTATCTCGCGCACATCACGGTCGAGGACATGCAGGAAGAGCGAATCGCGTCGGCCAGTCGTTGTCCCCCAAGGCTGTTCCCCCAGCGAGGTTCGACGGGTTCCGTAGATGCTATAACCATATTTGTCCATCCACTCCCCTATTCCCCGCAGACGGTCGAGGGCTGCAGCCGGTAATTCTCCATTGGGCTGCGGGCCTATGTTGAGCAAAAGGTTACTGCCCTTACCAGCCGCACGCACCAGAAGTGTGACGAGTTCATCCACATTCTTGTAGTGGGTGTCGCTGACCTTATAGCCCCACATGCCGTTCATGGTCTGACACATCTCCAAAGGCAAAGGGCTTATCTCCTGTCCCGACAGTCCGGCCTTGTTCTCCCCCGGAAGGTCACGCTCGAACATCTGGAAATCCTCTCCCTCCAATGGCGTGATGTGGTGGTTGTTGCCAATGAGAAGACTGGGACACAGACCATGGGCATAGCGATAAAATTCGGGCATCCGCCACTGGAAGGGAATAGAATCCTCATCATGGTCCCAATACCCGTCCAACCATAGCGCACCGATGGGACCATATTGGGTCAGCAGTTCGGAGACCTGCGCTTCCATGAAACGGAAATACCTATCGTAGTCGGGCTGCAGGTTACGGCCTGTCTTTCTCCCTGTGCGCCCTACGGGATAGTCGCTGCGCAACCAATCGAGAATGCTGTAATAGAGATGAAGCTGCAAGCCATCTGTCTGGCAAACCTCAGAAAGTTCGCGCAGGACATCACGACGGAAGGGCGTGGCGCGAACAATGTTATAATCACTCTGCCGAGTGTCCCACATCGAGAACCCATCGTGATGACGAGTCGTGAAGGTGATATAGCGAGCCCCGGAAGCCTTGATGGCACGCGTCCATTCACGGGCATCGAAACGATGGGGATAGAAAGCGTCAGCCGCCTTGGCATACTCGTCCCCCTGAATATCGCGATTCAGATACCACTCCCCTTGAGCGTATGTGCTATAAATACCCCAGTGAATGAAAATACCAAAGCGCATGTCCTCGAACGCCTCGCGGTGGGCGACATTCTCAGGCGTAGGAACATAAGGTTGGGCCAATAAGTTGAAAGTTGACAATTTTAAGTTGAAAATTAGAAGTAAGAAAAGAATACGTTTCATGGCATAATAAGGTTTATTGCAAACAAAGATACGAATTAATTCAAAATTCAAAATTCAAAATTCAAAATAATTTTGTATCTTCGCAAACGAAATGAAGAATATTGCTGTACTCATATCAGGCGGAGTAGATTCGGCCGTGGTCGTCCACCAACTGTGCGAACAGGGCTATAAGCCAGACCTGCACTATATAAAAATAGGTATGGAGGGCGAGGATTCGTCATGCACTGCCGAGGAGGACATCGAACTCTCGCAGGCCACAGCACGCAAGTACGGACTGAAGCTGGAAGTCACCGACCTGCAGAAGGAATACTGGGACCGCGTAGTGGGTTACGCCATTGAACGCGTAAAGCAAGGACTCACGCCCAACCCCGACGTGATGTGTAACCGTTTCATCAAGTTCGGAGCCTTCGAAGAACGCATCGGTAAGTACTACGACCTTGTGGCCACAGGACATTATGCAACAAGAGTGATTGAAAGTGAGAAGAACGAAATGAGAAGTGAGATGAGTAATCGGACGCCCGTTAGGGCTACGCTTGCAGAGCGAAGCGGGACAAGAAATGTATTTGACTCACAGAAAGAAGCTCAAGGGGAGAAAGTATCCTCTTCTCACTTCTCACCTCTCACTTCTCACCGAATATGGCTCGGCACCGCCAAAGACCCCGTGAAGGACCAGACCGACTTTCTCGCACAACTCTCGTACGAGCAGCTCTCGCACACCATCTTTCCCATTGGGCATCTGATGAAGGAGGAGGTTCGCGACATTGCCATCAAGGCCGGACTGCCCTCGGCACGCCGCAAGGACAGTCAGGGTATCTGCTTCCTCGGTAAGATAAACTACAACGACTTCCTGCGCAAGTTCATGGGCGAAAAGGAAGGCCGCGTGATTGACATCGAAACGGGCAAGGTAGTCGGCACCCACCGCGGCTACTGGTTCCACACCATCGGTCAGCGCAAAGGCCTCGGCCTCGGCGGCGGCCCCTGGTTCGTGGTGAAGAAGAACATCAAGAAAAACATCATCTTCGTAGCCCACGGCTGGGACACCCAACTCCAGTACGGCCACGACTTCCGTCTGGCCGACATGCACTTCATCACGGAAAATCCGTGGGAATTTGAGGAGCAAGGAGCAAGGTGCAAGGAGCAAGAGGTATGTATTAGACTGGATGAACACACAGCAAACGTATCCTCTCTCCACTCTCCTCTCTCCACTCTCCACAAAGAAAACGTATCCTCTTGCTCCTTGCCCCCTGCCCCTTACCCCCAAAGGGAACACCCTATCTCCTTCAAGGTGCGCCACGTCGATCACTTCATGCCCGGCACCATCACCTTGGACGACGAGGGCTACCATATCCACAGCGACCAACCCATACAAGGCATCGCACCCGGCCAGTTCGGCTGCATCTACGATGCCGACCACCGCATCTGCTACGGTAGTGGCGAAATCGCCATCTACCGCGAGCGATAATCCATCGTGAGACTCTTGCAAGAAGTGTCCCATGGGACGATAGCCACAGACAGAGGGAGCAGTGTCATTGTCCGAGGGCGCATGTTTTTGTGAGAAGAGGTTACTTTCGCAACTTGTCATCCAGTCTAATACATTTCTTGCTCCGTTCCTCTACGCAAGCGTAGGCCAAAGGCCGTCCGATTTCTCTTCTCACTTCTCACCTTTCACTTCTCACTCACCTCTTCTCACTTTCCTTGCTTTACCTGACGATTACCTTCCTATCGTTTACGATATATATTCCCTTAGACGGATTCTTTACGCGACGACCGTCTATGGAGTAAACAGAAACGTCGCTTGTCACGTTGATGGTGGTATGGGACACACCTGTAGGGATTGCATCCATTAGGTAAACGTCAATCATGGGGCCGTTCAGGTTGGCATCGGCTGTTGTGAACCAAGTAGAAGTAGCAGCCAGGTCGGAAACGGTCATTTCCTTTGTGCCGCTGAACACTTCCGTTTGGTTGCCTTCCGTAACTATCGTTGTACCCCATCCGTCGGTGGTAGATATCTTGTAACCGGAAATAGAGTAGTCACTTCCTACGCTAATAGTGAATTTGTAGTCCCGCCCCAGGTTGAAGTTGGTGGTGTTAAATCCATTGTTGTGGTCGGCTGTAATGGTCACGACAGGCTCCGGTCCGGCGGAGATCCACTCTGTTGCTGCCCATCCTTTTCCTTTTCCCACTTCGCTCCCGTCTTTGTAAAACGCACCGTCTGCATCCTTCTTGTATGTAACCTTATATTTCGGAGTGACGGTGCCTGGATTAGGGTTTTCACCGGGGGTGAAAAGTCCTTCGATGCGCACTTCGCCATCGATGTATGAGGCGGGGATTGTATATTCGTGCGTTTCTCTGTTGAAAGAAGAAGCAGGAATAGTGATAGATTTGTACTGACGGTTGTCACGCACATATTCGGGGCCGTCGAGGTTATAGCCATGTGTGATGACTACACCGGTGTAGGTAAAGTCTGGAGCTGGCTTCATCTTTATCTTGAATACCTGTCCGAATGGGATACGCTTTTCGCTGAGCACGGTACCGTCATCGGCAAGCACGTCGCCGTTAAGCTGGTTTGCAGAGATGTCCACTTTCTCATCGTGAACGTTAAGGAGGACGTCAAGTATGGCACCGCCATTGCTTACAATCAGGTTGTTGGTGTTAGCGTTGCCACCTGCATCGTCGCTGTCCCAATCCACCTTCAGACGCATACGGTAGATGCCGAAGGGCGTATCTTCGGGAATCGTGAACGTAGGGCATGTGATGTAGCCGCCCGATACGCTGTTGCCGTTTGGCTGGCTCTCTCCGAGGCTGTTGTAGCCGTTGAGGAACGTGTAGCTTACCAGTTCGCTGCCGGCAACAGGCTTGTTACCTTCGATGGCGGGCTTGAACTGTCCGTCGTTATCCCAATCGACGTAGGCATAGCCGCTCATCCAACCTCCAGTGTACGACATCTTGATGTTGACGGTGCTGCCTGGGCGTGCCGTGATGATCGCCGTTTCTGTTTGGTTGCTATATACCTTCGTCTTGTTAACGCTGACGTTCTGCGCTGCTTCGCCAGATACAGTGAAGCTTGCGCTGTTGAGTGCGCGGTCTGTGCGTGTGGGCTTCTGGTCAGCATCGAAGTTCACGGGGTAGAACGATGTCATGATGCGCGGCTTGGGATTGTCGTTGATCTCAATGTCGTCGAAATATGCTACGAAGTCGCTTGTGCGGAGGTGCGGGGAAGCGAGGTCGGGAACGAGGACGAGGCTGTGAATGTCCACGTATTCATTCGTGCTGATGGGGAACACGAGGTCGGTCCATGAGCCATCGTTAAGAGTGCTGCTGGACGCTTCCCAGAACTGTTCTGTCTCAGGACTTTGCTCCTTCCAGTCGCGACGTTTGCCAAGACCTATCACCATCACGTTTGCTGTTTCGCCCTGTGGTTTCAGCACCATAACATGGACGTAGCGTGTGGCTGTAGTCATGTGCAGCGGGTCAGCGAAGTCGATGCGTGCGCCGAACGTGTTGCTGCCGAAGCGCGAACGCTGCACGGCAAGCACCTTCTCGCTGGGATTGGGCTGGATGCCCAATTCCTCGTTAAGGGATGTGTCGGGGTTCTTGGTGATGCCTACATAGCGCTCAGGGGATGCGATTGCCCCTGTACGGAATGGCGACTGCTCCCATGTGTCGTAAACCCCAAGACGGCAGAATCCGTCACTCGTTTCAAAGTCTATTGTCTGTGCTGAGGCAGGCAGCGCAACGACAAGTGCTGCCATAGCCATATATTTCTTTAAGCCTTTCATAATTCAGAAAATATTGAGTTTGTGGGGTTAGAAAACAGAGAGTGTGTGAAGCGTCGGGCAACCTCTTGCATCGTCGATGGTGATGCGCAGGTACTTTGCCTTCACAGCCGTATATGAAGATGTGCTTCCGCCAAGGGGAACGATGCGTTTGTAGCCGATAGTCGTCGTTGAGCCGGAGGCACGCTTCGTCCATGTTTCACCGTCCAGACTGGTCTCGATAGTGAAGCTCTTCACACGCTGCCCCAATTTGATGTATTCCATCAGCATGACATAGTATAGCGACTGCTGCTCTTCCCATTCCAGCGTGATGCTGGCAGAGAGGTCGCCGTCGTCAGTAGCCCAGTAGGTGTCCTTGTCGTCGTCCGTCACGTTGTCGATACCATAGTTGCGTGCTGCTCCTGCCGCACGTGTGGCTGAGGCCGTGATGTGGGTGGCCGTCTTGGCCTTATCGTTCGTCAGACGGTTGTTGATGAGTGTACCGAGTTGTTCCAGAACTGTCACGTCAGCCGAGGGCAGTTCGCCGTTCTGGTCAGGTGGGAAGTTGAGGATGAGAGTGGCGTTTCGACCTACAGTCTCAAGGTATATCTTGAAGAGTTCAGTAGCCGACTTGGGGCTTTCACCACTATGCCAGAACCATCCTTTATTGGTGGCTTTGGCATCGCTTTCGCCAGCCTTCCACTTCCATGCGTACATGTTTCCGCTTTCGCCCCAGCCCATTGACCAGTTCGTCTCGCCAGCCCATCCGGCCTCGTTGCCAATCCATCGGGCTTCGTCGCCCACGCCCCACATCACGCAGTTCGGAGCGATGGCGTGAACGGTGTCACGCAGGTTGGGGATGTCGTAGTATGTCGCGGCATTGGGGATGGTACGCGTTGTGTTGGCACCGCCGTAGTAGCCGGCGTGGTCGCCACCCGTTGCTCCGTCGAACCACATCTCAAACTGGTCGCTGCCGTATTGTGCCAACTCAAGGCACTGAGGCAGGAACACTTTGTTGACGTAGTCACTCGTGCCGTCGCCCCAGTACTTGCTGTTCAGATCCCACGGAGAAACGTAGAAACCATACTTCATGTCAAGTTCACGGGCGGCCTTGGCAAAAGCCTCTGGGATATTCGTGTTGCGCCCGTTCTCATTACCAGCATTCACAACACTGTGTGTCGTGGTGGCTGTCGGCCAGAGGCAGAAACCATCATGGTGCTTGACCACCGCGATGCCGCCCTTCATACCTGCCGCTTTTACGGCTGTGAGCCATTGCTTGGGGTTGGGCAGCTTCTTGGGAGCGAATTTCGACTCGGCCTCACCGCCATTTCCCCATTCGGAATTGGTGAAGGTGTTCATTCCGAAGTGGAAGAACGCATAGAACTCCGTCTCCTGCCATAGCAACTGGCGTTCGCTCGGAACGGGATGCACGGGTGCCGGCTCATTGTCGGCAATGCTGTAGGACTCGCTGACAGGCACAAACTGGTCAGAGGAGCGTGGTTCACCATAACCAGTGGGAGCCTCGGAAGCTGTGGTCTGTGCCCAGCCCGCCGTACTTATGCACAGCAGGGTGGTGAACAAAAGAAGTGGGTTTTTCATGTTCTATTTATTTTAATCAAATTATACCTGTGGTTTGTTGTTCAATGAATTTATAAATTGTGATTGCTATATGCCTGGGAAACTCCTTCATAAGGAACAAAAACAATCGACCTCCCCCGGACTGGTGGCCGGGAAAGCCGCAATTCGCCATGTCGCGCCCCCCCTGCAGGCCGCCACTTCATTTTTTTCAGTAAGGAATAGAGTGAGTGAGTGAGTGAGTGAGTGAGTGAGTGAGTGAGTGAGTTAACGAATTATTTGACTTGGCCAAACAATTCGTGTTAAACAATGTTATCACCTCTATCTTTCTCATACCTAGAATCTCGTGTCAGTTAAATCGTTGTCTCTGCGTCTTGTCTTCAGTCGTTAATTCGTTGGATTAGGTCGTTATTAGAATAGGTTTGCATAAGTTGCCATATCTCTACATTTTTCATGGTTCCTTGTGCAAATATACAACTTTTCTTTGCCCCCCCGTCGTCCTACCCTACTTTTTTTAATAGATATTTGACGAATATGCACAAAGGAACCTTTCATATAAGCCTTGCATCCCATTCGCCTGCTCATAAAATTTTTCTCTTTTCTCTTTTCACTTTTCACTTTTATTACTATCTTTGTTGCAATTCTGACGCACAAAGCGTTGTGATAAACGTCAGATGACATATGGAAGAGCGTTACGCGCGGATTATCCTATTGTGAAACTTCGACACTTTCATGTTGCGGGATAGTAAGCAAAAAGCGCTCATGCTGATGATTATAAACTCGTCTCATTTAGACGGATTATATAATCATGGAAGCGTGGGTTAAGCTTATTACAGCAACAGGGCAGTCGAAGGCCTCACAATAGTAATAAGATGAACTACACGCTTTTTCTATGATATAGTCGAAATTTATGTTTAACCTTTTAATAACAAGAACTATGAACAAAATCAAACGACTATGGCTATTGGCCATAATGATGTGTGCCACATTAGGCACAAGTGCTCACGACTTTGAGGTGGACGGTATCTATTACAACATCACCTCATCCTCTTCTCCCTACACGGTTGCGGTAACCTATCAGGGAACCTCTTACAGTTCGTATTCCAACGAATACACAGGTAGTGTCACCATTCCCGAATCAGTTACGTACGGTAGCATAACCTACAGCGTGACCAGCATCGGCCGTGATGCGTTCAATGATTGCAGTGGCCTAACCTCCATCACTATCCCCAACAGCGTGATCAGCATCGGCTACTTTGCGTTCTATGGTTGCACAGGCCTAACCTCCGTCACTATCCCCAACAGCGTGACAAGTATCGGTTATGATGTGTTCAAAGGCTGCAGTGCTCTAACCTCCGCCATCATCGGCAACAACGTGACAAGAATCAGCGAAGATGCGTTCTCTGATTGCAGTGGGCTAACCTCCATCACCATCCCCAACAGCGTGACAGCCATTGCTGATTATGCGTTTGGTGGCTGCAGTGCTCTGATCTCCGTCAACATCGGTAACAGCGTGACAAGCATCGGCAAATGCGCTTTCGGTGCTTGCCGCAGCCTGACATCCATCAACATTCCCAACAGCGTGACAAGTATCGGTGAACAGGCGTTCTATGAGTGTAGTGCCCTGACCTCCGTTACCATCGGTAATGGTGTAACAAGCATCGGCCGTTGGGCTTTCTCTAATACGGCATGGATCAACAATCAGCCAAACGGGTTGGTATATGCCGGCAAGGTAGCCTATTCTTATAAAGGAACCATGCCTGAATGTATTGTATTAGATGAGGGCACATTGGGCATAGCAGATTATGCATTCTATAGATGTTGGGGACTAACCTCCATCACCCTCCCCAATAGCGTGACCAACATTGGCAGTTTTGCGTTCGAAGGATGCAATAATCTGACCTCCATCACCATCCCCAATAGCGTGACAAGCATTGGTACTTATGCGTTTGATGGATGTATTTAGAGACCTCTAAACAACCATAAACAATGAAAAATACATAGAGATAAAGCTCTGTATTTCAGTCACTTTTAGATTTTAACACTTCGGACTTGCTTTTTGGTGGTTCTCAAAAATCCGCT
>CAMVOK010000017.1 GCA_947169115.1 uncultured Prevotellaceae bacterium | reverse complement strand
CACTCTCCACTCTCCACTCTCCACTCTCCACTCTCCACTCTCCACTCTCCACTCTTATTAGTCGAGACCTCCTACTTCAACCCTCCCATGAATCTTTACGACCAGCTCGATGAAATCACCCACTGTGGTTATACCCCTTTGCTGGCTCATCCCGAGCGTTACACCTATATGCACACCTCCGACTACCATCGTCTGCACGACATGGGAGTCCTCTTCCAGCTCAACCTCCTCTCCCTTTGCGGAGCCTATGGAGGTGATGCCCTGCATAAGTCCCGTTACCTTCTCTCCGAAGGTCTCTACACTTGTTACGGCACCGACCTCCACAACCTCGATGATTTCCTCGGCTATGCCTCCGATCGTTGCCTAACGGATATGAATATAGATGCAGTTTATGCTTTACATGTATAATATTGGAATTTTCTTGAGAAACAGAACTATCATGTGTCTGTTAAATGTAGGAAGAAACTGATAAACTAGAGACTGCATGGAAAAAGAAAAATTAAAAAATAAAACAATATCTGGTCTTTTTTGGCAGTTTTGCCAGAAAGTCTTTGGACAACTTGTTGGCTTTGTCGTATCTGTCGTGCTTGCGCGTTTGCTGATGCCCGAGGAGTTCGGCATTGTTGCATTAGCAGGCATGTTCACTGTTCTTACGGGAATTTTCATTGATTGTGGTTTCGGAACGGCATTGGTGCAAAAGAAGAATGCCGATGAAATAGATTATAATACAATCTTTTGGACACAGTTCGTTTTTTCTATAGTCGTTTATCTTATAGTTTTTGCTTTAGCCCCATGGTTCGCTACCTTATTCCATACTCCACGACTTTCACCTGTTGTTCGTGTTCTGGGCTTGGGTATGATATTGGGAACCATTGGTGGCATACAAGGGGTAATCGTAACGCGTAAAATGGCCTTTAAGACCTATTTCTATGCAACAATGATAGGCTCTATAGTTTCTGGCGGAATTGGTATATTTATGGCATATCATGGTTGGGGCGTATGGGCATTAGTTGCACAGAATTTGTTATCTGGCATTATTAATACCATCACCGTTTATGCTCATGTGCGTTGGCTTCCTCATTTCGTATTTTCTATGGTTAGATTCAAGGCATTGTTCAATATCGGTTCAAAATTTATGCTGTCCAGTCTTATCGGAACCGCTTTTTATCAACTGCGAGGATATGTTATCGGAATGAAATATATGCCAGTTGATTTGGCATATTATAATAGGGGAGAAGGTTTACCGCAGATAGCCACCAGAAATATAGATTCATCTATTAATACAGTGTTATTCCCTGTTTTTTCTAAAATTCAGGATGATAAGTTGGCCGTAAAATCAGCTGTTCGTCGCTCTATAAAAACGAGTACATATTTGATATTTCCAATGTTGTTGGGTTTGGCCGCAATTGCAGAGCCTTTGGTTAATATTCTTTACACAGAAAAATGGATGCCATGTGTTCCTTTCATGCAGGTTTTTTGTATTTCGGAATGTTTTACGATATTGAATACAGCAAATTTGCAAGCATTACGTGGAATGGGTGAAGTAAATACTATCCTAAAATTAGAACTGTACAAAAAGCCTGTAATGATAGCCATTATTGTAATAACAATGTTCATAAGTCCTTTGGCGATAGCTGTTGGTATGTGCCTGTATGGTATTTATACAATGTTTGTCAATGCTTTTCCTAACAGAAAATTTATAAGCTATCATATAAAAGAGCAGTTGAAGGACATAAGCGAGAATGCATGTCTTGCAACATGTATGGCGGTTCTTGTCTATGGGCTCGGTTATATAAAAATTAATTTATACTTATTAGTCTCAATACAAATTATTATGGGGGGAATACTATATATTTCTTTATCAGAACTCTTCCATCTGGAAAGTTGGTCTTATGTTAAGGGAAATATAGTATCATATTATAATAGAATATTTCGTTTCCCCTCAAAAACTAATCTAATATAAGAATATGAAAGTAGTATTACTTGCTGGAGGTTTTGGTACACGTATATCTGAAGAGTCCCAGTATAAGCCTAAGCCCATGATTGAGATTGGAGGTATGCCTATATTGTGGCATATCATGAAGGAATATGCTTATTATGGGCATACTGACTTTATCATCTGTGGTGGTTATCGTCAGGAGTATATTAAGGAGTGGTTTGCCAACTACTTCCTGCATAATAGTGATGTGACCTTTGACTACCGCGATGGGAAGAATGAGATGACTGTTCATTCCAGTAATTGTGAGTCCTGGCGTGTAACTGTGGTGGATACTGGGTATAATACCATGACGGGTGGACGTATCAAGCGCATACAGAAATATGTGGATGGTGAACCCTTTTTCATGACATACGGTGATGGCGTTTGTGATGTGGATATAAATCAATTGTTGGCATTTCATCAGAAACATGGAAAGATAGCTACCTTGACAGCCGTGAAGATGGCACAGGATAAGGGGGTTCTCAATATTGATGGTGATCAAGCTGTAAAATCATTCCGAGAAAAGAATATAAGTGATGGTGCACCTATAAATGCTGGATACATGGTATTGCAACCGGAAATATTTTACTATTTGTCAGACGATACTTGTGTCTTTGAGCGTGAACCTTTGGAGACACTTGCTAAGGAGGGGCAATTGATGTCGTATATACACGAAGGCTTTTGGCAATGCATGGATAACGTACGTGAAAAAATGATATTAGAAAAGCTATTGTCTGCCAACAAAGCTCCATGGAAAAAATGGGAAAGAGAAATACCCCAAGTTCGATAATAATGTATAAGTAATTTGGAATTATGGCATTTAATAATATTTATTCAGGCAAAAGAGTCCTGTTAACAGGAAATACGGGTTTTAAGGGAACTTGGCTCACCACTTGGCTTACCATGTTAGGGGCAGAAGTATATGGGTATTCCAATGGAATACCTACAAAACCCTCCATGTTCGAGGTGCTACATCTCTCTGGTAGGATTCATCATAGAGATGGCGATATTCGTAACAGAGAAGATATGATAGCCTATGTTCAGGAAGTCCATCCTGATTTTATCTTCCATCTTGCGGCTCAGGCCATTGTCTCAGAGTCGTATGTCAATCCCTTCGACACCATAACAACGAATGTGGTAGGTACAGCATCGGTGTTGGAAGCCATCCGTACTATTACGTGGCCCTGCACATGTGTACTTATTACATCAGACAAGGCGTACGATAATGTAGAATGGATATGGGGCTATCGTGAGACTGATGCTATGGGCGGAAAGGATGTATATAGTGGGTCGAAGGGCGCAGCAGAATTAACCATCAAGTGTTACTGGAAGTCTTTCATTTCCTCCATGCCCAATATCAAGTTGGGGGTGGCTCGTGCAGGCAATGTCATTGGTGGCGGTGATTGGGCAAAAGACCGCATTGTAGTTGATTGTATGAAAGCTTATTCTCAGCATGAAACTGTAGAGATTCGCTGTCCAGAGAGTACGCGTCCCTGGCAGCATGTCTTGGAACCGCTTTCCGGTTACCTCACTTTAGGATGGTATCTCTTTGAGGGGAAGAGCGAGAATGGCGAGGCATATAATTTCGGTCCTCGCGCAGAACAGACAAAAACAGTGTTAGACCTTACTCGTGATTTGGCTGTAGCTTGGGGCATAAACCCCGATAAGGCAGTAAAGATAACGGGTAATGTACCTTTCCGTGAGGCCACTCTTTTGAAACTCAATTGCGACAAGGCCTTGGCCTACCTCCATTGGCATTCCACTTATCACTACGACCTGTGCATTCGTGCTATAGCTGCGTGGTATAAGGCCTATTATGTGGATAAGGCAGAGGACATGTATGCCCTGACAGTATGTCAAATACAGGATTACATGCAAGAAGCCGCAAAACAAGAACTGGCATGGGCAAGATGATAGAAGGTGTTTCCCTACATCCCCTGAAACAGATACATGTCCCAAAGGGCGATCTTTGGCATGCCTTTAAATCCACTGATGAAGGATTTGTTGGATTTGGGGAGGCCTATTTTACCCAGATACAGCCTGGCGAAGTAAAAGGTTGGAAGCGTCATAATCGCTATGTCCTTAACCTCGTTGTGGTTGTTGGGGCTGTGAAGTTTGTTGTCTATGACGACCGTAAGGGTAGCCCTACTCAAGGACAATTCCAAGAGATAATACTGTCTCCGCATGGTAGTTACCAACGCCTTACGGTGGCTCCTGGACTATGGATGGCATTTGCAGGGGCAGACTCATCTCAGACAAGCATACTTATGGATTTGATTCCTGAAGTTCATGACCCAGCTGAGAGTGACAAGATGGAATTGCACGCTATTCCGTATATATTAAAAACATCAAAAGGATAAACACCATATTATATGCGTATTGCGTTAACAGGAATCACGGGTTTCGTTGGACAAAATCTAATGCCTATGCTTCGTATATTAGGCGATTCCTATCAATTCTTGACCTTAAGCATAGATGTGGAAGATGCTGAAGCAAAATATCCCACATCTGAGTATCCCAATGTTCGGCATGTTCACACCTCTGATTTTCCCAGTTTGATTGCCTTTGATCCAGAGATTGTGTTACATTTGGCCACGGTCACCACTCCTCGTAATGATACGGATATCATTCGTCCTATGCTTGCGGCCAATATTGAGTTCGGAGTGCTTCTGCTTGATGCCCTCCGTCAGTGTCCAAGCATCCGGCTATTTGTAAATACAGGTTCCTTTGCCGAATATCGGCATAGTGATGGTCATCTAGATAGTGCCTATCTCTACACAGCAACAAAGACAGCCTTCCGTGCATTTGTTGATTACTATTCCAGTCTCCAAGGTTTTCGTTATATAACAGCGGTTCCTTATTCTGTTTATGGTGGAAAGATGACGGTAAAACGTCTTTTCGATTATATTCGGGAAAGTCAGGATTCTGTAGAGCCTATCGGGATGACTGCAGGGGAGCAAGTGCTTGACTTTATTCATGTAGATGATGTGGCTGGTTTTTTTGCATATGTGGTGACAAATATAGAAGAGTTTATTTCTCTTCCACAGAATGGAATGGATTTCTATTTAGGAACCGGAGTTGGTACGTCCATCCGTCAGGTGGCTTCGCTTATGGAGAATATTAGTGGCCGTTCCTGCAATATTAAGTGGGGGGATCTACCATACCGTGAACGCGATATTATGTATGCAATTGCTCCTGTTGAGAAGAATAAAATATGTGGGTGGAAGGCTCAAATTTCTTTATATGAAGGAATAAAGCGATTCGTATCTGTTTCTTCTTAATAGATATGTGATAGTTAAAATATTCAACATATTATCAAAAAAAGAAAAAACAATGCTGTCGCATCGCTATTTGTTCGTGGATTGGATGAAAGTCTTGGGTATGTATTTTATTATTCTGGGACATTTATTTCCAGTGCACGATGAATATATATATGCCTTTAATGTTCCTTTATTTTTTATTCTTTCTGGCGTATTGACAAATATAGAAGAAAACTGGCCTGTGTTTTGGTCGAAAATATATAGTAACCTTATTCTTCCATTGGTGTTAATCTGTGTGGTTAATGCAATTTTTGACTTTTGTGTATTATATCATAGGGGGGAACTTACATACTCACATTTTTACATGAGAGCATTATCTTGTCTGATAGGTAATGGAGGTGGAGAATATGGGGGGCTGAGGAGTTGTTGGTTTATTTACACGTTAATATTAATAAAGATTGTATATCAACAGTTTTCTTCTTTATGGCAAACTGCAATAATAGCGATATTGAGTATTGGAGTAACTTTGTATCTTAATAAAGAGATAGAAGAAGGTTTAAGAAATTCCTATGCAAATTTCTTCATTTCAATGCCTTTTTTCATATTAGGAACATACTTTAAAAAACATATTGATAGGTTTGAGAATCCTAAGATTCTTAACTATGTGTTTTTTACAATAATAAGCCTTATTCTTTTTGGGGTATGTGTTCCATATAATGGAGAGGTATGGATGTATATGACATTGTATGGAAATAGTTACGTTTTATTTTTTCTTGGTGCATTAAGTGGAACCGGTTTGATATATGCTGTAAGTGTCTTACTACAGAAAAACTTAAATAGGTTTATCACAACATTATCAACAGGTATGATAATTATTTTGGGCTTCCATCAGATATTCCTCTTTTTCTTTAAATACTTTAACACATATAATTATATTGCACAGGTCATATATTCGTTATTCGTTCTTGTTTGTTTTTATCCAGTAATCCTAATTACAATGAGGTATTGTCCTGTTTTTATCGGTAAGCGTCATGTTAAGAAGTAAGATAAAAGATATTATATACAAAAAAATATATAAACCATTGATGGGGTATGCTGAAATCATATTCCATTATATCCCCGTAAATCAGAGACGTTTTGTTATACTGCGAGATTGGGGACTGGGGTACGGATGTAATCCAAAGTACTTATGTCAATATATAATAAAAAATCACTTACCTTTTGAGCTGATTTGGCTGGTTAATTACTATGATGATACTATGCCAAAAGAGATTAAACAGGTGAGACTATCAAGAATAAGTGCTGTTTATTATTTATCTACTGCCCAAGTTGTTGTTTCTACGGCAAAGTTCAGAATACCAGTAAAGAAGAAAAACGAACAATACTTCGTATATATACCTCATGGACAGGCAGGTGCAAAACCGTGTCTTGATGAAATCCCATTAAAAGATGATTTCCGCCAAATGGCAATGGAACATTCTGCGATCCAAGATTTGTTTGTTGCTAGTAGTGAATTCCAGGCGAAAGATTTCATTGATTTTTATTGGTGTAATTGTGAGATACTCCGAAGTGGCTACCCAAGGAATGATATATATTTTCAAAATAACACTCGTTTATCTCAGCAAATCCGTCAAACTTTATCACTCCCAGACAATTATAGCATTGTCTTTTATGCTCCAACTTTTAGAGATAATGGGGATGCTAGTGCCTATTCGATAGATTTAAATCGTGTAATTCTGGCATTGGAGAATAAAACAGGTCAAGACTGGTTGGTATTGGTTCGTCTTCATCCCAATCTTCGATACTGGTATAAAAAGCCCGAAATACAATATTCAGAACGTATAAGGGATGTTACCGACTACCCTGATATTCAAGAATTGTTCTTGATTTCAGATGTGGTTATAACGGATTATTCAAGTACAATGTTTGATTTTGCATTGACACGAAAGCCAGTTTTCCTATTTGCCACAGATGTTGATGAGTATATTCAGATGCGAGGATTGAAAGATATGTTTTTTAAAACACCGTTTCCTCTTTGTAGAAATAATGATGAGTTAGAACAGGTAATAGGTGATTTCAACGATATTGAATATCAGAAAAAGTTGGATAAGTTCAACGCTGTATATAAACCTTTAGATGATGGTCATGCCTCAGAGCGTATTATAAACAAAATTAATCAGGCAATTGGAAAAAAGTAATTCCATAACAATCATTATCCCAATTTATAATGTAGAACCCTACATTGAGGCTTGTCTCCAGTCTGTGGCTAATCAGAAGATGACGGAGAATGTGGAGTGCATTCTTGTGGACGACTGTGGTACGGACAATAGTATGCAGATTGCCCAGCAATTTGTAGATACCTACGAAGGACCGATATCATTTACAATTTATCATCATGAACAGAATCGAGGGCTTTCGGCTGCTCGCAACACGGGTATTCGAGCGGCACAAGGGGAATATCTGCTTTTTCTTGATAGCGATGACGAACTATTACCTAATGCCTTGACGTGTTTTTTCAATGTCCTGGGGCTATATCCTGAAATAGATATGATACAGGGTGCATACCAGTCAGACGCCACGACACGTTATGACGGAGTCCCTCTTCCTGCTTATACCGCGGACAGGTGTGAAATAAAGCCTTTGATGCTCGACTATGATAGGCTACCAATCATGGCTCAGAATCGACTCGTTCGGAAAGATTTGGTTTTAGGTCACAATTTGTATTTCCGTGAAGGTATCGTACATGAGGATTGCTATTGGACATATTTCTTGGCAAAGCATGTGAGGTCACTGGCATGTACAGAGGAAAAGACATACTTTTATCGTGCTAATCCAAATTCCATCACAGGTAGTCCTAATAGAGAAAAAGAAACTTGTAGTTTCAGGGTTATTATCGAAGATTTCTGTGCGAATATCGATGGGTTCCTTCCAGGTGTACAGAAGAGGCTTATATGGTACCTGTTGCTTCAGACCATAGGCAGTGGCTATTACAAAGGAGAGGAAGAGAGGGCTCATTTGTTCCAATGCCTCTATCGCGCGTGCTACTGGTATGAGAAGCCTTTCATTTTGATGTGGTATTCGTTGCACAAGGATTCCTTCTTGAAAGCGAAGTTAGTGAACATCGTCGTTAGGTTATTTATGATGTAATTGGGGGAGCGATGAATATTATAGATAGAATAAAAAATAAGATGTATCTCTCGTGGAACCCGTGGTTCCGAGAGCATATTGTCAATCCTCATAATAGAAGAAGATTGAGTAACCATAGTGTCTCCATTCTTTGTAATAATTGTGTCGGAGCGGTTATGGCTCATGATTTAGGATTATCGTTTCGTTCGCCTTTTGTTAATCTTTGGCTATACCCGAATGATTATATAAGGTTCTGTGAGAACATGGATCATTACTTACACTGCCCACTTGAATTTACCCCCCCCAGTGAGAGGAGAGAAAATTATCCTGTTGCAAAACTTGATGACATTACAATATTTTTTATGCATTACCATACGGAGAAGAGGCGAGGTCAAGTTGGGAAAGACGTAAATTAAGAATAAATGTAAAAAATATACGTTGTCTGTTAGTTGAACGTGATGGCTGTACACGAGAAGATCTTGTTCGTTTTGCCAATCTTCCATATCCGACAGCATCATTGGTCCATATTCCGATGCCAGAGATTAAATGCACGCATTATATACGAGGTTTCGAAAAAGATGGTGAGGTTGGGGATTCTATTCCATTCAAGCGTGGCTATTATTGGGGCAAACGTTATTTCGACGATTTTGATTACGTGAATTTTTTTAACGGAAAATAAATATTATGCAATCCCCACAGGTTTCAGTTATCATACCGCTTTATAACAAAGAAAGGATAGTTGAACGTTCTGTAAGGAGTGTGCTCACTCAAACGTTTCAGGATTTTGAACTAATCATTGTGGATGATGGTAGTACGGATGGTAGTATGGATGTGGTAAAGGGCATCCATGACGATAGAATCGTGTTAATATCTCAGGAGAATGGCGGGCCTGGAAAGGCTCGAAATACAGGGGTGTCTCATGCAAAAGGAGATTGGATTGTTTTTTTAGATGCGGACGATGAGTTGTTTCCAGAAACATTGGAAAGATTGTATGATGTGACCAACAAACATGCGGATGTGGATATTGTTGATGGAGCATATGTTGAGCGAGTTGGGAAAAAAACTTTTTTACATGCTCGAAAAGATAGAAAGATTAATAATAATTTTAAATCTTTCTTTTATAAGGATATTTTCCCTAGCACAGGACATTCATTATTTCATCGAAACTTACTTGTAAGATATCCATATGATACATCATTAAGACGGTATGAAGATGTGAATTTAATTGTACGATTATTGAAAGACGCAAAGATTGTGACAATATCGTATGTTATGTTCTGTATTAATGTGGAATATTGCAGTGCTTCTCATCCCAGATTGTCGATTAAGGATGACTACATGGGGTATCTTGATTTTAGGCACAAGGGCTTTTGGGAGCGGATGTGCCTTTATCAGTTCTATTTGGGAGAACGGCCATATTATCCTGAGGATGTACGACGATTGTATCCGATGCTGAGATGGCGTTTTGATTTGTTGCTGATATATCATATTTTACTTTTTTTACGTCGGATACATGTATTGTGAGGTAATTTTTTTGTATTTTACATCATATGTCATATATAAATTTTTCTAAAAGCGGGTGCTGTTATTGGGGTCTTCCCTATCAAAAATATCAATATGCCCAAGAAAGGAACTTAACTATTTAACTCCATTTGAGGAGAGGTTTATTTTCTTGTTGTAATTTTATATTTGCTTTTTGTATTCTCAATTTGCAGAGATATGTTAAAGGATTATTATACATATTAATACATATTATGAGTAAACTGATTCTTGTTTCTTTTGCGGACACTCGCTATCGTAATTCCCTAAAACGATTAGAAACGCAAACAAGGAATTTCCCTTTTGATGAGAGATTCTTTCTAACTCAGGAAAATAGTTTGACGAGGGATTATTGGCGAAAACTAAAGCCGTGGCTATATAGGCGTGGATATGGTTATTGGGTATGGAAATATTCAATTATAAAGGAGATTTTCAAGGTTCTTAGTTATGGTGATATTTTGTTCTATTCTGATGCTGGTTTAACATGGAATGATAGTAAGATAGCTATAAATCGATTTAATGAATACATAGATTGCCTAAAAAATGAAAACGACATTTTGGTTTTTGAATATCCTGAAGAAGAAAGAATATGGACAAAAGGAGATATTTTAGATGCTATTGGAGTCTATAATGATGACACTGTATATTTATCAAATCAAATATCTGGAGGTTTTTTTGGACTAAAGAAGACCCGAAGAACAGAATGTATAATTCAGAAGATGGTGGAATTATGTGACATTCAAAAAGAATTGGTAACGGATAAACGTTCAAAAATTCCAAATAAAGAGGGATTTGTTGAAAATCGTCATGACCAAAGTATTTTTTCTGTATTGGTTAAGACATATCCCCATGTAACAATACCGTATAACAAGACGTATGAAGTTGATGAATTAGGGGTTCCCAATAAAGAATGTCCAATACAAAATACTAGACAAAAGGAGAATGAGCGTCCGATAGTTGTTGTACTACGAAATAAATTTTTGATGCCATGGAGATTCTTTTTAAATATCTATTTTAGGTGGTACCGGGACTATGTTTTCATGAGTAAGGGATATCCATGGTGATTTGAGTACAAGAAATTTTATTTTTAGTAAAGGTGACGATTTTCTTGTTTTGTATCATAGGTGTCTTTTTAACGAATTATAATGGACAGCAATGATAATTTCTCTTAATGGAAAATTTATGTATTGTAATATTTTTTTTAAAAGGTTAGTTCTGTATTACTATCATAAAATAAAAAATCGACGTTTGATAAAGTTTGGGTTTTCTACTTATCTTTCTCATCATTGTGAATTTGAAGGGATGAATGCTGTGGGTGGTCAATCGGATTTCTATGGGAAAATGGGGCGAGGGTCATACGTTGGCTGTAATTGTCATATCAGTGCAGACATAGGTCGATATTCTTCATTGGGCAATAGAATTTCGCAGATAGTGGAGACACACCCTTACAAGGAACCTTTTGTGACTACTTCCCCGATGTTTTTTTCCTTAATGCGCCAAACGGGACATACTTTTGCTCGTCGAAAGATGACAGAGGAGTATCGTTTTTATGATTATGAGCGGGAGATCGCCTATCGTATAGGAAATGATTGTTGGATTGGAAACGATGTTTGTTTCATCGGAGGCGTACAGGTGGGCGACGGTGCAGTCGTGCTTACTCATGCCATTGTCACCAAAGATGTTCCTCCTTATGCTATAGTCGGTGGCATTCCAGCCAAGGTGATTGGCTATCGGTATGATGAGGAAACGATAGATTTTCTGCTTAAAGTAAGGTGGTGGGATAAACCTGTGGAATGGCTCCGTGAACACTGGGAACTTCTTTGCGACATGGAAAAGTTCAAGGCATATTTTGACTTCCGTTCTGCTGATTCTGGGAATAAAGAGACATCCGTGAGGGTTGTTAAAATGTTAAAAGTTTAACGTGAATGTCCGCTCGGCGCTGACAAGAGACGCTTGTCTAAGCAAGAACTAGAAAAAGACCAAAACAAAGACGAAAATAAAAACGAACGCAGCGTGTGCGGAGGCTTAGGCTTTCGCACACGCTGCGTTTGTATCTGTCCCGTTCATAGTTGGTGAAGGAAATCGGTGACGTGGAGACATTCCATATTGTTCATCTTGCGGCTGAAGGTGTCGAGCGACAGAAGTAGATAGCCTCGGGGAATTGTTGGCGCAGTAGCGTACTCTTGCCTGTCTGACGTGTGCCAAAGAGGAATATGCTGCTGTCTAACTTCTCCTGTAACTGATAGATACGTTTTATTGTCATGGCATTTGTGTGTTCCTTAACTTTGGATTTTAATCCATGACAAAGATACGTACAATATACGTAAAATCATTTAGGCTTTAATGTGTGCTTTCCTCATTCGGACGGATGACAACTTTCTGATGGTGGTTGTGGCTGTGGCGGTAACTGACATGTTCCATGAGTTACAGAGTGAGGAAAGGCCGTCCACCATGGGAGGGGACACACGGGAGGCAGCCGTCAGTAGGCTCCTCTTTCTACCATACAAATACCGCTTTATCTTACCAGAAGAAGGTGGGGTGCGTTGTGACTACAAAAATACAAAAAAGAAGTCGAAGTTGAATCTACGGTCTCGCATTTTTTAATTTTGAATTTATTTTACTATCTTTGTAGCGTCATTCGTGACACACTTTTATGAGTATAATTGCTATCCTTCGTTTACGAGTCATTCTCACATGATATAATTTTTTATGTTTCAAGCGAATATAGACCTTCAATCGAAACTATGCCTGATAACAGGTATGGCTGGATTCATTGGCAGTAACTTTGCCAAAAGGCTGTTGAGTTTGGACGCAGGTATTCATGTGGTGGGAATAGACAGCATGAATGATTACTATGACGTGCGCCTGAAGGAGGCACGCCTAAACCAGATACAGGCACTGTCAAGTAAGTCCTCGTTTACTTTTATATGTGGGAGTATTGCAGACAAAGAACTGAAAAAAAAGATTTTTTCTGAATATAAGCCCGATTTGGTCGTGAACCTTGCTGCGCAGGCCGGAGTCCGTTATAGCATAACAAATCCAGATGCTTATATTGAAAGTAACATCATAGGCTTCTACAATATCCTTGAAGCCTATTCTCATGTTGTCGTTCCATGGCAAGAAACCCAAGTCTATGATGGCAATTGGGACTTGCTGGCTGACAATCCGATTCAGGCAAGGCGTTTGAAAGAACAAGATAGACCTATCTCGGAAATAGTAAAGAACAAATTACTTCGGCCCTGGCGTGACATCCTTGGCTTCTATTTTACAAGGATAAGACACTATGAATATACTTGTGACCATTATCCTTGGTAATCATACTTAGAAAGAACTTTTTATATGACATTGAAATCCAAAGAAATAGGGGGGGTAAAAGAGCGAGAGCAATCTATAGAACTGCTAAGGATACTTCTGATGAGCCTTGTTGTTTTTGGACATCTCATTGGGCATGGAGGATTCTCTACAGCAAATCTGGGGGACTTAAGCCCCTCGGCTTATTTGTATCCATTATATTTTTATCATGTGGATGCATTTGTTTTTATTAGCGGCTACTTTGGAATAAAACTGAAATGGAAGAAGTTTGCCATGCTGGTTATAAAAATGGTAATATATAGTTTGCTGGCGATAGGACTTGCCAGTCTAATAATGCCTGATTACAAGTTATCGTTGTCGTCCATCTTAAAAAACCTATATCCTATTTCGGCATGTGATTGGTGGTTTATGTCTCAATACCTGTATCTAATGCTGTTGGCCCCAATTTTGAATTATGGGATGGAGGCATTAGATAAAAAGCAGGCAACGGTACTTGTCTTGGTTTTATATCTAAGTTGGTTTAGATGTACCTCTGTATTACTGCTTTTCATTTACGTCTTAGGCAGATATCTAAGAAAGTATCCTTGCAAGATGTTGGAGGACAATGCAGGAAAGGTTTTCATTTCAATAGTGATGTTTTTTTTCGTCCTGAACTATTATTTGATGAGCAAGGGTGTCTATGTCCAGAAGTTACATGATTATATGTCTCCATTTGCTGTTATCCCGGCGGTTGCAATATTCTATTTGTTTAAACGAATGCATATAACGTGGAAAGGAATAGGCGTTATTGCATCGGGTGTTCTTGCGGCATATTTGATAACTGACCATGAACTTCCGAGAAAAGCGTTTTGCAGTTTATGTTTTGAGACGGTTGAAGGAAATGTTATTGCTTTGTTGGGTATAGCCATTGGTGTAGTTGTTATTTGTTCGATGATAGACTTGGCTGTGACTCGCTTCTTGGGCTTGGGCGCATGTATTATTTCAAAGAGATAAATGGTTTGATGCCTGACAGAACTCAGTACCCCTGTGAGTTGATAAGGAAACTTTAACGCTAACAGAAATATATTCAGTATGCCAAGTTATGATTATCTGATTGTCGGCTCCGGCCTGTTCGGTGCCACATTTGCTTGTCGGGCAAGGAGGGCAGGGAAGGAGTGTCTGGTCATCGACAAACGTCCGCATCTTGGCGGTAATGTGTATTGTGAGCAGACGGAGGGGATATAACTTAAACGAAGATCTGGTAAAGTCTTAATCGTACCTGCTGTGCTTCTTAAAAGGTTAAACGGTTAAAAGTCGAATACGAAAACAGACAATCGGGACGCATCTTGTGAGAAGCGTCCCGATTGTCTGTTTTCGTATTCGTCTTCGCTTTTGTTTATGTTGACGTTCACGTCCATGTTATCGTCTTTGTCTTGGTTCCCATTCTCGTCTGCAATTTAATTTTTAATTTTTAATTTTTTTTGTATCTTTGTAGCGTCATTTATGACATTTTTATGAATATAATTGCAGTTCCTCGTTTCTGACTCATTCTCAATGATATAAAAGCCTATATTATGTTGCAAGTGAATATTGATCTCCAATCTAAAACGTGCCTAATAACAGGTGTGGCTGGATTCATTGGCAGTAACCTTGCCAAAAGACTGTTGAGTTTGGATGCTGGATTCATGTTGTGGGGATAGACAACATGAATGATTATTATGACGTACGTCTGAAGGAGGAACGTCTAAACGAGATATTGGCACAGTCAAGTAAATCCTCATTTACTTTTGTGCGTGGGAGTATTGCGGACAAAGAACTGATAAAAAAGATTTTTTCTGAATATAAGCCCGATTTGGTCATAAACCTTGCAGCGCAGGCCGGAGTCCGTTATAGCATAACGAATCCAGATGCATATATTGAAAGTAACATCATAGGCTTCTACAATATATTGGAAGCCTGCCGACATAGTTATGACAATGGCGAAAAGGGGGTAGAACATTTGGTTTATGCCAGCAGCAGCAGCGTGTATGGTGCAAACGAGAAGATACCTTATTCTACAGACGACAAAGTGGATAACCCCATTAGCCTATATGCTGCCACAAAGAAAAGCAATGAACTTTTGGCTCACGCCTATTCTAAGCTGTATAACATCCCGAGTACGGGCCTGCGCTTTTTCACGGTTTATGGCCCTGCGGGGCGACCAGATATGGCTTATTTTGGTTTTACGGACAAACTGGTCGCTGGAAAGACGATAGAAATTTTCAATTATGGTAACTGTAAGCGTGACTTTACTTATATTGATGATATTGTGGAAGGAATCTACCGGGTTATGCGGCATGCCCCTGAGCGTGTCATAGGCCGTGACGGTTTGCCCGTACCTCCTTATGCCATTTATAATATTGGCAACAGCCATCCGGAGAACTTGCTTGATTTTGTTACTATTCTGCAGGAGGAACTCATCCGCGCTGGGGTGCTTCCCTCGGACTACGATTTTGAGCAACATAAGAAACTTGTTCCGATGCAACCAGGTGATGTCCCCATAACCTATGCTGACACATCAGCATTGGAAGAAGATTTCGGTTTCTCTCCTTCGACATCACTAAGGGAAGGGTTAAGGCAGTTTGCTGAGTGGTATCGTGGGTATCAGC
Organism: uncultured Prevotellaceae bacterium; assembly: GCA_947169115.1. Lineage (GTDB taxonomy): Bacteria > Bacteroidota > Bacteroidia > Bacteroidales > Bacteroidaceae > Physcousia. The sequence continues at coordinate 56,891 of CAMVOK010000017.1, read as the reverse complement.
GTCCGCATTTTTGAATTTTGAATTCTTTTCGTTCATCCTTCGAACGCTTGCATAATATCATAGAACAAGTGTTTTTTATCTCCTTGTCTCGCAATTTTTAATTTCTCGCTCGGTCTTTGGACGCTTGCGAGAAAATGGAGCGAGAATTTTTAACCTCCTGCATCTGTAATTTTGAATTTTGAATTTAATTTAGTATCTCTGCCATTAAAATGGGTTCATCCGACAAATGCATAGGTAATCAACAAAAAAATGAGCCATAAGAAAGATAGCTAAGATAAAATCACTACCTTTGGTTACCCCTAACTAAAGCATAGTAATATGAATCCCAGCTATCTGTATCACGCCTTTGGTGTCCGCCACCAAGAATGTACCAAAACTGAGTACAAAGGTAATCAAAATATTCATTATATTCAGACACGGAAGGATGAATTGTGCTGTCCGGAATGTAAAAGTCGTAAGATTATCCGTTCTGGCAGCATATACAGGGATATACGGAGTGTTCCCGTTGGCCATAGAGAAACAATTCTGCGAATGAAGGTACAGCGTATAGAATGCAAGTCATGTGGTTGCATCCGCCAGGAGAAGATCCATTTTGTGACAGGCAAGCGAAGCTACACGAACAAGTTTGCCCGCTACGTCGTTGACTTATCCCGCATAGGCACCATCAAGGATGTTGCACTGTTCCTGAACATCTCGTGGGATACGGTCAAGGACATCCAGAAGCGGTATCTCCAGCGTCATTACGGCAATCCGGACCTGAGCAAGCTTGAGTATATAGGAATAGATGAGTTCGCCGTGCGCAAGGGGCATGTCTATAAGACAATCGTGGCGGATCTTCTGACAGGACAAGTTGTGTACGTAGGAGACGGGAAAGGTGCCGATGCACTTGAGAAGTTCTGGAAGAAGGCACGCAAAGCAAAGGCTGCGATAAAGGCGGTGGCGACAGACTTGTCTGCGGCCTTCATATCTTCCGTGAGAGAGAATGCTCCAGATGCGACGCTCGTCTTTGACCATTTCCACGTTGTCAAGCTGATGAATGACACGCTGGACAAACTCCGCAGGCTGGCTTATAACCAGGAGGCTGACCTCATGAAGCGTAAGGTCCTCAAAGGTACACGATGGCTGCTACTCTGCAACGGAGCGGATATATATGACTCATGCCATAGGAACAGGCTGGAGAATGCGCTTGAGATGAACGCACCGCTCATGAAGGGATACTATCTCAAGGAGTCACTCAGGGAGATATGGATGCAGGTGACGAAAGAACAGGCGCAGCAAGTACTCATGAACTGGGTAGAGCAGGCACAGGACTCAAAGGTGCCATTGCTGCAGAAATTTGCCATGACATTGATGGCACATCGCAGCGGCATACTTTCCTGGTACGACCATCATATCTCTACAGGGAAACTGGAAGGGATAAACAACAAAATCAAAACAATGAAGAGACAAGCATATGGATACAGAGACGAGAAGTTCTTTGAACTCAAAATCCTTTCTCTACACGATAAGACCTATGCATTTGTCGGATGAACCTTAAAATGGCGAAAATACTCCATCTCGGCATAAGAAATATATGAATTTATTTCGTTCTGCACTCGATTTTTCGTATCTTTGTAGCGACATTTATGGCCAACGAGCAGAAAGCACACGGGAAAGTCTTTCCCTCGCTTCGTAATCCTTTGAGAATCTACATCTTCACGGATTCTTGAAGCACCAAGATTGTACTCCGGGCTGAAATAAATAAAGATGGATAAGAAAACTCAAGACATCTCCTATTTCCTGTCCTTTTGCATAGAACAATATAAGAATGCTCATAATCTATGTGGTTCCGAAGCCATGCGCATATTAGATAACTATAGGGTGCTTGATTACCTTAAAGATAACTATGAGATATTACACACCCAGAGTTGGCAGTGGATAATGGAAGATATTGATGAATTTATCAGAATAGGAAAAGAAAAACAGACATGTTGTACCACGGAAGCATAGAAGTTGTCGCTAATCCTGAAATTAGAGAACCTAATAGAACGCTCGATTATGGAAGCGGTTTCTATACAACGACATCTTTCAGACAAGCCGAGGAATGGGTACGTCAAAAAATTAAAGAAATCGGTAAGGAGAAGGGCTATGTAAATGTCTATGATTTCCAAAAAGATGCTATGAAGGGATTAAACTGTCTGATGTTTGATGCACCCACGGAGGAATGGTTGGACTTTGTGATGAAGAACCGCACGCAGAAGGGATTTACACACCCGTTCCGATATCGTATATGGCCCCGTGGCAAACGATCGGGTATATGCGGCCTTTGCCTTATACGAGGGTGGTTTCCTTAATAAGCAAGGCTTGATAGCTGAATTGCGGACATACAACCTGATAGACCAATACTTATTCCATACGGTAAATTCCCTGGAGTTACTTACTTTTATAGAAGCAAAGGAGATATGGGTATGAATCTGGATGTTAATCAGGACAATCTTTATTTACTCCTTCCAGGAAAAGTTGCGTGGATTACCGAGATGCTTATAGATGATATGCATCTCAGCATCGTCGATGCTGTAAAAAAGGTATATTCGTCCGATACTTATCGAACACTGGAAAACGAATCCACGAAGGCATGGCACTTGGGACCGGCCGCCCTGTATCAGGATATAATATATAGTCGAGTTTCATAGTTTTTAACATGAAAGTTGTCAAGGCCGTAGCCCCATATCATCATCCTGGGTTCCTGAACTTCAAGACCGTTCCTTACGAGGAGTGGAAGAAATGTGGAGGACAGATTGCCAAGCCACATTATCCGTGGAGGGTGTTTCATAGACTGGCATTTAATTGTTATTTACCGTCATTAAGAAAAGACAGGCATGAAGCAAGGTTAAGGTTTGTACAGGGCAGTACAATATTGTTTGATAGTTTTCCTGATTATTGCAGATACGAAGTTATTCCATTTATTTGGGATTGTTGGCCATCCTCTTTTCAAACGGTAGAGACCTTCTTTATTAGAAATCAAGTAAAGACAGCAATTTTCACTTCTTCGCAGGCTGCAAAGATAATGAAGGAGAGATTTCCTTCGATGAATATACTTGCTATTACGGAAGGTATTGATGAAAGTGGGTATTTTTCTGGTGGACCAATTAAATATAGAAAGAATGATATTCTCGAATATGGTAGGGAAATTGATAATGTAGTCAAGTATAATCTGCCAGATACCGTGAGATATATTCACGGAAAGGTGAATGGAAGGAATGTCTTTACCTCGCAACAATTATTCGAGTCATTAGCGCATACAAAGATTGTTTTGGCATTTCCCAAATCCATGACAGATCCAGAAGAATCTGGTGGAATAGAAACTTTGACGCAGCGTTACTGGGAAGGTATGCTCTCGGGTGCGTTGCTTGTTGGACATGCCCCAAAAGAACTGGTTGATTTGTTTGGCTATAATCCTGTCATCGAGGCGAAGTTGGATAATTGTAATGCTCAAATGATGGAGATATTAGAGCATATTGGGGGCTATCAGCCTTTGGTTGATAAAAACAAAGAGATGGCCCTGAAGTATGGAAAGTGGAATCATAGCATACAGTTGGTTGTAGAATTTTTACAAAACAATAAATATAAGGTGTAGAAATGAGAGATTCGGCATTAGATATCGCAAAGGGCATATTGATATTTCTTGTCGTATGGGGCCACTCTATCCAATTCGGTTTTGGATATGAATATGGAGAAAATTCCCAATATCTTGATGATTATGTTTTTAGGGCAATATATTCCTTTCATATGTCATTGTTCATGGCGATAAGCGGATATCTCTTTTATTATAGTAACAAAAAGCCTTTCAAGGAGGTTTTTCTTTCAAAAATTAAATCCATAGGGATACCATACTTGGCATATTGTACAATTTATGTGCTAGTTCTTGTGCCTATTTTAATACGTGCAAGGAATGGGGAACTTGTGTTAAGTACGTATAAAAATGGTTTCTGGTTCTTAACATCAGTGCTATTGAACTGCTTTGTAGTAAGTTTGGTAACATTGCTTTCAAGAAATAGATGGATTGTATCGTCACTACTATTGTCAATTAATTTTGGACTATGGTTTGTCAATGAAGATTATTTGTACAATACCCACAATTATATGTTCACTTGTTTTATTTTTGGTTATCTGTATAATGCTTTCTTAGAGAGGCCAATGACATTCAAGAAAACTTCTTTGATTCGTGTTTTTGTTGCGGTGGCTGTATTTTTGATGTGTGTTTCAATATTTAAGGGTGATTTATATGTCTATTCCAGTGGAGTCTGTCTTATTCGTGATGACAAGTTTAGTTTTCATCAGTTAAGAATAGACACTTTGCGCTGTCTTATTGGTTTTGTTGCCAGCCTATGTTTCCTGTCGCTAATTCCTTATACTACATATCTAAAAGTAAAGGCAAAAAAAGCAATCTGCATGCTAAGCCGTTATTCCATTGGAATATATTGTCTATCAACCATTCTACTAACAATATATTATAAGATTATGGGACGACTCAACATTAATATAGCCCACAATTATATTTATCCAGTGATATTAGCAAGTATTGTGACTTGGCTCTCATACATTTTACTAAAATATTGTGGAAAGAAGGTATGGTTGAATAGATTATTCTTAGGAGGACGCTAATGGCAGTAAAAGTAATACATATAGAATCTGGGCTTGGGAACCAGATGCTTTCCTATTGCGAATACATAGCAATGAAGAGGGTAAATCCCGACGATGAAATATACATAGAGGATATAATTTATAGCATAAAGGAAGCAAATGATTTTATATGCCAGTGGAATGGGTATGAACTAAAACGGATATTTAATATTGATGCTCCCAATGTTTGCGAACTTTTTACGGTAGAACAATGGAATGCAATTTTAGCAGATATACAAAAGACAAGATTTTGGGAAAGAAATTGGAACTATCCAGTATTGTTCACGGATGTTTTTCGTAAGTACGGCTTGGATCTGGAAAATATACGTGGTGATTTTGAGGCACCAGGATGGCCGAGGATGGTAAACGAAAAAAGTAAACCTTTGTCTCGTAGAGTTAAAGATAGGCTGGAGCGATTTCTCCCGTACATTTATTTGCAGCAATATGTTCGGAGGAGGCGTGCTATAAAAATAGAATATGATTATGAAAAGGAGTTGTTTGTAAAGACAGATAGAAATGTGTTTACGGGGCAACGCCTGAGTTTTAAGATGAAAAATAGTGGTATAGAAAAAATCGAGGATGAAATTAGGAAGACTTTTGTATTTCCTCCGATTGAAGATGATAAAAATTTACAAGCAATGAAATATATTCAATCTCACGAGTCCGTGGCTATCCATGCGCGTAGAGGGGATTTATTGGGATTGAATTATGCTTTATATGTTACAGGGTATTTCAAAAAAGCGGTAAATTTTATAAGGGAACATACTAAAAATCCTATATTTTTTATCTTTTGTGACCCAGATAGTGTTGAATGGGCAAGAGAAAATGCGGATGTCCTTGGTCTCAATATAATAAAGGATGAAGTTCAGTTCATAGACTGGAACAAATCTACAGATAGTTATAGAGATATGCAACTTATGGCTGCATGTAAACATCAAATTATAACAAGTAGTTCTTTTGGTTGGTGGGGAGCATGGTTAAACACAAATCCCAATAAAATAACCATCGGACCAGACCCATGGATTAACACAACGAACTATTTCTAAGAGATGATACCCAAGATAATACATTATTGCTGGTTTGGGAGGAATCCCCTGCCACCGCTGGCGGAGAAGTGCATAGCTTCCTGGAAGAAGTTCCTGCCTGATTATGAGATTCGGGAGTGGAATGATGATAACTTCGATGTGAACATGATTCCCTATACGGAAGAGGCATACCGACAAGGGAAATATGCCTTTGTCAGTGACTATGCTCGGTTCTGGGTGATGTATAAGTACGGGGGATTGTATTTTGATACCGACGTGGAGGTCATACGTCCGATGGATGACATTATATCCCATGGCAATTTCATGGGATTTGAAACTGACCCTGATGGAGATAATACACCGGGAAGGTATGCACCGAGGTATTGTTTTGCCGTGGCACTGGGTTTGGGATTTGGCATGGAGAAAGCCCATCCTTTTATGCAGAGGATGATGGAATATTACAAAGGACTGGAGTTCAAGGGGGCTGTGATGGAACCTTGGTTCAAGACGATAGTTGCCTATACGACAGAGGTGCTGATGGAGGAGGGATTGAAGAACGTGAAAGGCATACAACAGGTGGGGGACATTACGGTGTATCCCCATGAGTATTTTGCACCGATAGACGTGGTGACGGGACGGTTGCATGTGACACAGAACACCTATACGATTCACAGGTATATGGGGTCGTGGGATAATGACAAGAAGACGGGGTTGAAGGACAGGCTGAGGAATTTGTTGCCCGAATGGGTGTTTTATTTGAATAACAGGTTTAAGCGTAGAAGATTCCGCATCAGATGAAGGACATCGGCCGTTTCTTTACCCTATACTGGATTATCTACTTCCCGACCTGCATTGCCTATAACGATCTGCCCGGATTCTCGATGGTGGACGAGGTGATGACAGTCGTACTTATCGGTTATACGTTCCTGAAAAAAGCACACTGGAGTACGAACCCGGAACCGTGGAGGGAATATTTTACGTATTTCGGGATTCTGGCTTTCTATGTAGTCTATTCACTGATTCGTCAAGTGAACGTGCCGGGAGCTGTATGGTTGGAATTGGTGCAACAGATACGTCCGTATAGTATCATCTATTGTACGTGGATATTGAACCCTCGTTTTTCCGAGACGCAGAAGAAATGGATGCTCACGGTGATGATAGCCACCCTTTTTTCTTGGGTATATTACCATCCAGAGACAACCAGCGGTGTGCATGCAGAGTTCCCCGTATTGGGTCAGTTAGCTATCTGCACAGGCATGACCTACTACCTGTTTACGGAGGAGACGAAGCAGAACCGATACATTGCCATGGCATTGGTACTTGTGGGGATGTTGGCTCCGAAGTTCAAGTTTATGGGTGAGGTCGTGTGTTTTGCGGCAATGCTGTTCTATGTGAAGAGGCAAATGAACTTCAAAGATCCCAAGACGGCCTTTGCTATAGGATTGATTATGACCGTCGTGCTCGTGGTTACCTGGGAGCGTTTTGATAAGTACTATGTAGCAGGATGGAACAATGCGGAATTGGCTCGACCTATGACCTATAAGACTTCATTGAAGATATTGGTGGATTATTTCCCCTTTGGCCCAGGTATGGGAACCTTTGCAACGAATGCAGCATGGAAGCATTATTCTCCTCTTTATCCCCATTATCATCTTGACCGAATCTGGGGATTAGACCGAGGTGGTGGTTTCATCGCTGATGCCTTCTATCCGACGTTGGCTCAGTATGGCGTGGTGGGTGTGTGGTTGTTCTGCATCTATTGGAAACGCCGTCTTCGTGCCATCAACGAGATTGTGGATATGAAATACTACCGCGTGGCCATGATGGTGTTCTTCTGTCTGGCCATCGAGCAGACGGCCGACACCAGTTGGCTATCCGGTAAGGGTATGGGCTATTGCATGTTGCTGGGACTGTGCCTAAATGCCAATCGGAATCTGGAGGAAGAGGAAGAGCTGGAGGAAGAGGAAGATAACGAAAACTCTGCGGGTAAGCGAGAGCAGAGCGATGCTTGCATCAGCTTTGCCGAGCGGGAGCAGAGTCGAGCAAAGCTCAACGATAACGAAAACGAAAACGGTAACGAAAACATTTATGGCTGAGCAAACGTTAAATAAGATTGGGTTCCTGGCAATGATAGTTACCATGTTTGCAAAGAAACACCACCACACAGAGCCTGTGGCATATCAATACATAAGTAAGTATGGAGGTGACAAACTGCTGGTTGACTGTTATGGCTACTTACATACTCAAGACTATGAACAAGTAGTAGAGGAACTGGGAGACTACTGCAGAAGGAAAGGAGGGATGCTGTAATGAGACTTTATCATGGGAGTTAACGTTCTTGTAAAATTGAGTTTACTCCCGTCGTATTTGTGGGATAGGCTATGGGCTCCCGTATGGAAACGTGGAATGCGGTATTGTGGTCGCGGCGTTTACCTGCGTCCCATGTCTTCTGATATCAAGGGCATAGAGAACCTTTCGGTAGGCGATGGGACATCAATCCCCAAGGGAAGTACCATATACTGTACCGATGCCCCTTTGACGATAGGCAGGAAGGTGATATTCGGCCCCCGGCCTACCATTATTACGGGTGACCATCGGATAGATATCATAGGGAAATACATCATAGATGTGACCGTGGACGAGAAATTGCCCGAGAACGACCTGCCCGTAGTCATAGAGGATGACGTATGGTGCGGGGCCAACGTAACTATACTGAAGGGCGTGACCATCGGTCGGGGGAGTGTGGTGGCTGCAGGTGCCGTTGTGACGAAATCGTTTCCTCCGTACAGTATCATCGGCGGTGTACCGGCCAGGTTGTTGAAGATGCGGTTTACGGAGGAGCAAATCAAGGAAAACGACAGACTTTTGTATGGCAAATAAGCGAGTTTTAGTTGTTGGTAGTGCGGAGGAAAGTGCCGGTGGGGTAGCGACCGTCATACGGACAATGAAGAAAATGCCCGTATGGGAGGAGTTTCACTGCCGATGGTTAGGGACGCAGATTCAGCGAAATTATTTGTGGAAACTCTGGTATGCCATCAAAGCCAACTTTATTGCACTATTCATTGTGTGGAGGTACGATATTGTGCATTTCCATACGACACCGGACCGAATTGGTCTGCTTACGCAACTGCCAATACTTTTGTTGGCAAAGTTTGGTCACAGAAAAGTGATTATGCATTTACATGTGGGAAATCAGTTGGAGAAAAGTACAGAAGTTAGTCTGTTCCGATGGTGGTTGAAACATTCTGATATGATTGTTTTTTTGGCCAATCGTTTCTTGGAAATCTATAAGACTCATTATCCAGAGATTACAACAGAAGCAATCTGTATCTATAATTCATGTGAAAACGTTGTTGCACTGCCATATGAGCAACACGAAAAGTATGTTCTTTTTGCAGGGGCGTTTAGACCCAACAAAGGTGCTGATTTGCTTATTGAGGCCTTTGCTAAAGTCTCTCATGATAACCCAGATTGGAGGTTGAAACTATTAGGGGATGGACCAGAACTCGAGAAATACAGTCAATTAATTCACCAATATGAGATTGAGGATTTAGTAGAAATACCAGGATACATAGTGGGGAATGAAAAAGAGAAATATTTTCAATATGCTGGTATCTATGCTATGTGTTCCTATATGGAAGGTTTTCCTATGGTTGTTATAGACTCATGGAATTATGGAATTCCTGTTGTTTCAACACCTGTCGGAGGCATTCCAGATGTGGCGGTAGAGGGAAAAAACATAGTGTCTTTTAAGTTCGGAGATTCTGACGATTTAGCCAGCAAACTATCTATGATGATAGTCAATGAGAATATGAGAAGAGAAATGTCTGTTTTCTCCCGTAATTTTGTACAGCAAAAGTTTTCCATGGAATCTGTTAACGAGCAGTGGGAACAATTATACCAGACAATATAGGATGCCAAAGTTAGCCAACGATAGATTGTGTACGGGTTGTATGGCATGTAAAGATGCATGTCTAAAAAACGCAATATACACGAAAGAAAAAAATAGAATCAGATATATTGGCGTAGATTTAACTTTGTGTGTTGAGTGTAAGGCTTGTGAAAGGGCTTGTCCGATTATAACGCCCCAGAGGAAAAATCAGCCAAAGGATATGAAGGCGTATGGTGGCTGGGCAAATAATCCAAAATTCCGACATGACGGTGCGAGTGGAGGGGCGTGGAGCGCATTGGCAGAAGCTTTCCTGAAGCAACATAAAGATGGAGTTGTGATTGGTGCTCGACTTGAAAATAATAAGGTGTATCATTATGCAATTAATAAGGTTGAAGATATTCCACTATTGGCTAATAGTAAATATATTCAAAGCAATACAGATGGAATATACAAGACTGTGAAGGCTTTTCTAAAAGAGGGAAGGTGGGTCTTCTTCTCAGGATGTCCCTGCCAAATAGCAGCCCTTTATGCTTATCTAGGCAACATGAGAACTCATGAGCGGCTATTGACAGCGGGACTTATTTGTCATGGCATCCCAGGAGAGGAGGCTTTAGAATTGCATCTGAAATATTATAATTCTCCACGGCTTTTCAGTTTCAGGAACAAAGAAAATGGTCAATTCTATACAGAATCGCAATGTACAACAATTGACATTGACGGCCGCCCTGTGACGATAAAACGGAAAGATGACGTGTTTTACAAAATATTTTCGACATGGTTGCTGGACCGAAAGTCATGTAGCAACTGCCGGTATTCAAGTATTGAAAGAATAGAGGATATTACATTAGGAGATTTTTGGGGTGGTGCTGATGAAAAGGAGTTTAAGGAGGGCGTTTCTGCAATTGTCGTAAATAATCAGAAAGGCTATGATTTTTTGTCTAAGGCTGATACCATCCATATTTATGAAACCTCTGTACTTAAAGTCGCTGTTACAAATCCCCATTTATATATGGGATTTAAGTTCATTCAGTATCATCCGATAGCTTTATGGCCTGACTTCTTCCGGAGACTTCTTCCAGAATCCATCCGTTTGGCTATACTTACGCGTAAAATGCCCTGGTTACTCTTGTGGGCACCCTATAAGATAATGCAGAAAATATATATTAGTTGGCAGTTTGGCCAGTTAAGAAGGAAATATGAAGAGTTATGGACAAACAAAAAATAGGTATTATTACCATTCTGAAATGCGATAATTATGGTGCCGAGCTTCAGGCTATGGCATTGGCTAAGTTCCTGCAGGAACAGGGATACAATGTTCAGATTATAGATTACCTTTTTTATAAAAATTTACGTCATAGATATTCAGATGCAGATTATAGTATAGAAGGATTTGATAGAGTTCAGCGTTTGAAGAATATTTTAAAATTTAGATTTGCAAATGCCATATTGGAGTACGTTATTCCTATATTCTCGCGCAATCAAAGAAACAGACATAAAAGGTTTCAGAGATTTCATCAGGATTATACCCCGATGTCTAAAGAATATAGAAGTATGGATGAACTATATAGCGAAGAACTGGGATATGATACCTATATCGTGGGAAGTGATTGTGTCTGGTGTTACTATACCGAGGCTTCCATTGAACCTTATTTTTTGACATTTGCTCCTCAGAATAAAAATAGAATCTCATACGCTTCAAGTTTTGGGGTTTCTGCAATACCAGAACAATTAAAACCGAAGTATAAAGAATTGCTGAATAACATTAAGACTATTTCTGTGCGTGAGGGGCAGGGAATAAATCTCGTTCGTGAGATTACAGGCCGTGAGGCAAAACTTGTTCTTGATCCTACCTTGTTAATGGATAAGGTTTCATGGGGACCATTCCTTAATCACAATCTATGTATTCCTGTTCAGCAATATGTTTTGGTTTATCAACTATATCCCTCTCAACAGTTAATATCTATCGCACAGAAAATTGCAAATGCTTTTAAAATCCCTGTATGGTGTTTGTGCAAAAGAGCCATTAAGAACCCATCATATAATGGTGTGAAGAATATACAGGATGCAGGTCCATCAGAGTTCATGTCCTATATAAAGAATGCAAAGTGTGTAGTGACAGATTCTTTCCATGGCACTGCTTTTTCTGTCAACTTCAATGTTGATTTTTATACGGTACTTTCAAACCAACGCAAGGACAACTCGAGGATGGAGAGTTTCCTTGATATGCTGAACTTGCAGAATCGCATAGTTTGGTTGGAACATAATTCAAATATAAACTATACTCCAATAGACTTTACCCATGCAAATAAGATTCTGGAAGAAGAAAGAGCAAAGTCTGTAGAGTATCTTATTAACGCAATTGAAGGATGAAGAGTTATACATGTCTCATGTATCATGAGATAGCTACGCCAACAAAAAACAAATACTATGTGCCATTGGATGTATTCAAAAGGCAGATGGCTTTGTTGGGAGAGTTAGGCATAAGTACTCTGTCTTTGGAAGAAGGATGGAACAAGAGTGATGATCGGCAGGTGTTGTTGACTTTTGATGATGGGCATGGTTCGAACTTTGAGGCTGCTCGTTTCATGGCTTCATTGGGACTGAAGGGCTATTTCTACGTGGTCAAGGATTTCTCTCTACATAATCCAGATTACTTGTCAGAGGATGAAATCGGTAAGATGGCAGAGATGGGACATACGATAGCCATACATGGGAAGAACCATAAGTGGTGGACAAGGAAAAGTGACCAGCAACTTCTGGATGAGTTAGGAGAGACAAAGGAATGGATAGAAGGCATTACGAAAAGAATGGTTATAACTTGTGCTGCCCCTGGTGGGTTTGTTGACCAGCGTGTCATAGATACTATCCATCGGGGATTGCCTGAAGTTGAATACATACGAACCGTAGAGGTGGGGCTGAACCATTATGACGATAAGGTGATTCGCATAATTCCGATGCATACAACGACGACGTTGGATATGTTTAAATGGGGAGTATGTTGTAATCCTGCTTTTTATGCCTACCAAAGAGCCATATATGATAGTAAGAAGGTGCTCAAAAGGATTTATTGCCTCTTGGGGGGAGAAATAAAGGAAGAGTGATGCTACGGATATTGGTTAATGCCTATGCCTGTTCTCCCAATCGGGGCAGTGAGCCTGGGATGGCATGGAACTGGTGTGTGAATCTCGCAAAATATTGTGAGTTGCATATTATAACGGAGGGGGAGTTCAAGGAAGACATAGAAACCGCTCTTCAAACCTTACCATGTGGAGATAAGATGCATTTCTATTATCTGCCAATTGGTGGCGAGGATGATGCCCGTAGTGTAAAAATCCGTAAACGTTGTTGGAATCAGGGAGACTGGCGCTTTTATCTTGATTATGCAAAGTGGCAGAAGAGGGCATTGGAAGTGGCACGTAAGATAATAGCCCAACAGCATATTGACATCCTCCATCAGTTAAATATGATTGGTTTCCGAGAGCCTGGATGTTTATGGAAGATAGAGAATATACCATATATTTGGGGACCTACGAATGCTAAAGAAGCCTTTCCTGTGACCTATCTGGATGGTGCTCCTTTTAAGAAGAAAGCATTTATCTACGTAAAGAATTTAATTACAAGGTTTCAATTAAGGTCAAGTAGGAAGGTGCATGGGGCTGCAAGAAGGGCTGATACCGTAATTGCGGCATCTACTGATTCGGCAAATTCAATTCGAAAGTTTTTGGACATCAACCCGATTATTATCAACGAAAGTGCTTGTGAGCCTCAGACTAATGGGATTGAGAGGAAGGGAAATACGGATTCTCTGGTCTTGCTTTGGGTCGGTCGTTTTATTTTTACAAAACAGCTTTCGTTAGCCCTGAAAATATTGTCCAAGCTAACGAACATAAATGTACAATTACATATCGTAGGAGACAACAATTCGGATTCTTATCAAGAAGAAGCGAAGAAATTAGGAGTTGCGGAACTGTGTATTTGGCATGGGATGGTAAGTCATGACGAAGTGCAGCAGATGATGAGAGATTCTGACATGTTACTTTTTACAAGCGTGGCAGAAGGTACCCCCCATGTTGTATTAGAGGCTATAGCAAACGGGTTACCTGTTCTTTGTTTTGATACGTGTGGACAGGGCGATTGTGTAAACGAAAAGGTTGGCATAAAAATACCCCTTACCAATCCAAGGCAGAGCGTCAGGGACTTTGCAGAGAAAATAGAGTATTTGTACCATCATCGTGAGGTTCTCCAGACGATGTCGGAGAACTGCAAGAAACGAGCAGAGGAACTGTCGTGGGAGAATAAGGCACGGAAGATGGTAAGTTTATATGAACAAGTATTGAAAAAACATAATGTTACGACTGTCTGACTTAGAGATAATAGATTCGCGAGAGGGACTCAAAACTATTCCTGAAGGAAAGGTGTTGATAAACACCATCAATGCACATTCGTTCAATGCGGCACAGGGATATCCAGAGTTTGCCGAGGCTTTGACCCCATGCCCGCAGTCGAAGGCAGGGAAGGGGGTATGTTGCCGTTACCTGATTCCCGACGGCTACAGCGTGGTATGGGCCTGTAAGCTGATGAGGGCAAAGTCGCGTCCGATGGAACGTGTGGCTGGCTGGGACTTGTTTGAGTTCGAGATGAGGAGGCTGAATGATAACGCTAACCTCAACGAAAACGTTAACGAAAACGCTAACCATAACGAAAACTCTGCGAGTAAGCGAGAGCAGAGCGATGCTTGCATCAACTTTGCCGAGCGGGAGCAGAGTCGAGCAAAGCTCAACGCTAACGAAAACAAAAAGAAGGTGATGTTCATGGGCAGTTCGGAACGTGTGCTGGAACGGATACGGAAGCAGTGCAAGATAGATTATCCGAACTTGGAGGTAGTGACGTATTCGCCACCTTACAAGCCTGTATTTACCGATGAGGACAATGCCGAGATGGTGAAGGCCATCAATGAGGCACAGCCCGACCTGTTGTGGATTGGCATGACGGCTCCGAAACAGGAGGTGTGGACATATACTCACTGGGAGGAGTTGGACATCCATTGCCATGTGGGTACCATCGGGGCTGTGTTCGACTTCTTTGCCGGAACGGCACCGCGTGCACCGCAGTGGATGCAGAAACATGCCCAGGAGTGGCTCTTCCGGTTGATGACGGAACCTCGCCGTATGTGGAAACGCTACTTGTTGGGTAACCCGAAGTTCTTCTGGAACATTCTGAAAGAGTCTCTTTCCCGACGAACGGCATAGGCGTTTCCGATAGTTGAAACGCGAAATAGAGAATCCTTCCGTCAAGGCATGAGCCGACGGGAGGATTCTCTATTTATACATTAATGTGAGTTACGACAAATAATCTGTAATGGAAAGTGAAAAGTAAAAATTATTTCGTATCTTTGCTGCGAAAACAATATAGGAATACAAGACAATGGCAACGGATAAAGAACAGGTTATCGGAATTGTAAAAAACTACAAGTCTGCCATTGCTCCCCTTTTCGATGAGGCAAAGGTTTATCTTTTTGGCTCGTACAGCAAAGGTAACGCCCATGCCGAAAGTGACATAGATGTGGCTGTGGTAGTACCACGTTTGCATGACGATTGGCTTCGCCTTTCTACTCGTCTGTGGATGATTGCTCCGAAAGTAGATATCCACATTGAACCAGTTCTAATGGAGGAAAATGAACCTTCACCATTGTATCGTGATGTGATGCGGACAGGTATTGCAATATAACGAAAACGTGAACGTAAATGATAAGTATTATGATGAAGAAGATTCTTTCGACAATCGTCCTGCTGCTTCTGGTGGCAGTAAGTGGAAATGCTCAGGGATTCCTGAGGGGCTTGGGACAGCGTGTGGCAGACAAGGGCAAGGAAAAGGTGGAGAGCAAGGTGGATCGTACCGTGGACGATGCGGCCGACCGTGTGCTTGATGGCAAGAAGGCTGACAAGAAGACGAGGAGAACCGTGGAGGCATCGGATGATGAGAACTCTGAGGTAGATGCAACGTCGGGAGCCAGTCAGCAGACGAAACCCAAGAAGAAAGCTCAGGGAGAGAACGTGAAGAGTGACTTCGTGCCTGGCTCGGTAGTCATATTCGAAGATGACCTGAAGGGTGAGCAGATGGGTGAGTTTCCCTCGAAGTGGGACCTCCTGTCAAACAATGCCGAGGTGGCTCGCATGGACGGACGGATGGCCATCAAGTTTGAGCATGGCTCGAACACCGAGATTACACCCCTATTAGAGGATGGCAATCGGAAATATCTGCCCGAGGTCTATACCCTGGAATTCGACTTCTTTGTGACGGGTGAGGAAGACCATACGTCAGCGTATCGGCTGAGTCTGAAGCCCGAGGACGACGGAGACGAAAGTTGGGTGTTCATAGGCAGGGACAACATTACGTGGGGTGTTCAGCATCCATTAAACGGTACACTCGTTGAAGGCAATACCTCATTGGAGAACATCAATGAACTGGAGGGCTGGAATCACTTTGCCCTGTCGTTCAACAAGCGTGCACTGAAGGTGTATGTTAACAATCGTCGTGTCATCAACATCCCCAACGCCAAGGCGATGGACTGGTTCATAATTGCCACCGAGTTCTGGGAGGACCACATCGACTACATCACCAACGTGCGTTTGGCAAAGGGAGCCGTGGCTCTCTATGACCGTAACGCGCAGACGATGACTGCCGTGGAGAAGGCGATGGCCGAGACGGGTAAGTTTGTCACGAACAACATCCTCTTCGAGACGGGCAAGGCCGACTTGAAAGATGAGTCGATGGCCGAGATTGCGAAGGTGGCAGAGTATATGAAGAAGAATCCCTCGGTTCGTTTCGAGGTGCAGGGACACACCGACAACCAAGGCTCTGATGCCATTAACGACCCTTTGTCGCAGAAACGTGCCGAGGCTATCGTGAAGGCACTGGTGGACATGGGAGTTGACGGTTGGAACCTGCGTGCCGTGGGCAAGGGCTCGCACGAACCCGTGGCCGATAACAAGACCGACGAGGGACGTGCCAAGAACCGTCGCGTGGAGTTTATTAAAAAGTAAACGATTCGATTTTCCACAGATAGTTTTTCATATCTACGTGTCCGTTGGCGAGGAAGTGTACGTCCTCGGCTTCGAGTAGCGGACGGTGTTGTAACCAACTGGGAGCCGTTCGGCCAACGGCATTCACCACCCGATGACATGGAAGTTTAGATGCTTCGGGGCTGTAGCGCAGGATGTGTCCCACCATGCGCGAGTGGTCGGGCCAACCTGCCAGGGTGGCTATGTTTCCATAGGTAGTCACCCGTCCCTTTGGTATCTGGCTGACGATATCTAATACAGCATCCTGAAACTCTCGCGCCTCCTGGGGTGACATATTGCTGGCATGGTCTTTCATTTATCGCTTTCTTAGATATAGTTGTCTTTGAGGTTCTGCCAGTCGTTCTATGGCGTAGCGTAGCATTGTACGTGGCATAGTGGTGTGGTGCTTGTCGAGGTAGGCAATGAGTTCCGTCTCGTTGCGTTTGCCGGCCTCGCGCAGGAGCCAACCAACAGCCTTTTGTATCAGGTCGTGGGGATGGTGCAACAGGATGTCGGCAATAGCGAAGGTGTCATGGGTCTGGCCGTGGCGGAGGAACTGCATGGTCGTGACGATACCGATGCGCTGTTCCCAGATGGTTTTCCCGTTTCGGGCAAGGTCATGAAGCAGCGTCCTATCCTTGTCCAACAGCCATGTGCCCAATAATTCGTAGCAGGAAAGGTCCACGAGGTCCCAGTTGTTGATGCGGTCGGTGTGCGCGAGGTAGAAGTCGATGCACGTCTTTTGTACGGCTGTATCTTTTTTGTTGTGTTTGAATATCTGTATCAGCGTCAGTAATGCTGCCAGTCGCACTTCGTGCCATGGACTTTGAATGCATACCTCCAAGTCCTCCATTGTTGTTTCCTTCCACAGACGTTTCACCAATGCCCTTGTCACAGGTACCCGTATGCCCAGGAACTGGTCGCCTTCGCCGTACTCTCCCTTCCCTGTCTTGAAGAAGCGCATCAGTCCCCGTGCTTCTTCATCGTTGCGAAGGGCCAGCATCTCATGGAGCAGGATTGGGGAGTTCTTCATATAAATATTAAGGTTTAACAAATTCATCAATAGAGAACATGCCGTCTATCGATGGGCGAAGGAACTGCGTCAGTCCTTTTTCTTTGTTTAAGATGGTATGAACTTCGTCCAATGGAATGAGATAGAGCGATTCGGGTTCGCATGGTTCGCCGCCAATTCCAAGAGCAATGATAACTGGTATTTTTCGTTCTTCTGCAAACTCTTTGTATATGGCAATCTTCTTCGTTGGAAAAAGTTCCTTCTCCATGTCTTGGGGTATGCTGCTTCGCCATTTACATTCGACGGCAAAACATTTACTCTGGTATTCAAATTCAAAGTCAGGGTGTTGGTTGCTTTTGGGACAGACCTCTCCTAATGTCTTGTCGCTTCGCCATTCCTTTAGTAAAAATCCGTT
This sequence comes from uncultured Prevotellaceae bacterium, assembly GCA_947169115.1. GTDB lineage: Bacteria > Bacteroidota > Bacteroidia > Bacteroidales > Bacteroidaceae > Physcousia. The sequence continues at coordinate 38,824 of CAMVOK010000017.1, read as the reverse complement.
CTTTGCTTTATTGCGAACATCGAATAATTCCAGCACATAGTCCTCGAACTCACGCCCCTTTAGTACATCATCAGGCAGAGTGATGGCTCGGATACGTTGTCGTATGGTAGAGTAGGGGCGTTTGATTTCTTTCTTGATTTCGTGAATGCCCATGTCGTTGTAAAACATGCGTAACAACGTTTTGTCTTCGGCTACCGTCCATCGATACGGTTTTATTTCTTGTTCTGCGGTAAAGTTTGTAATTCTATCAAATAAGTAGGTGACGTTCTTCTTTCCGGCTAATATTGGAAATATACTTCCATTTTTATTGATGTACCCGCAGACAATATGTTGGGCCATTCCCAAAACAAACAGGTTTCTTAGTCTAGGCGTAGTTCCTTTCCCTTTCGGCTCATCGCGTCGCAGTTCGATAATCAACATCCTATTCTCGTTTAATGCCTTTCGTATTTGAATGTTGTTTCTGTCCTTGAAACGATTCATCACGAAAAGCACCACGGGGATGTGACGAACGAGCAGTGCTTTCAGAACTTCCGCCTCCATTTCCGTGGAATTAAAGCACATTATACAATCCTCCTCACTCAGACTCTCTACCCACCGAAACACATGCTCGTAGCACTCGAAAGGTGTGTGCTTCGAACACAAGAACAATGTTTTTTCCCTGTCGCTCAGCGCTCCGTTCCCTTGTATGCTGAGAATCTTCATAAATTAAAGACTATTTATCAGGGCAAAGGTACGGATTAATTTCCACGGAATAACTAATAATAGTTGTTAAATATTGAGGTTACGACGAAAAAAGTTTGCTTTTTATTTGCCATTACTAAATGTTTAGTTTTATCTTTGCGCCAGAGAACTAAAGAATTAGTAATATGAAGAACAGGAATGAATATACGTTGACGAAGAGTGAGATGCAGGTAATGAACGCCCTGTGGTCAGCAGGAAAGGCGTTGGATGTGCACGAGGTGGTGGCGCGGTATGACGAGCCTCGGCCTGCTTATACCACCATTAGCACCTTTCTAAAGATACTAACTACTAAAGGATTCGTTGATTGGAAGAAGGGCAATGGCAAGCAGTATCTTTACTTCCCCGTCATTTCACGTGCTGAATACACCAGTCGTGTGATGAAGAATGTCAAGGACAATTTCTTCGGAGGTAGTGCCTCGTCGCTCGTTCGTTTCTTTGTCGAGGAAGAAAAGTTGAGCGAAGCGGAATTGAAGGAACTATTGTCTTTAATACAAAATCCTTAAATTCAAAAGTTAAAAACAATGGAGCTATTGACCACATACGCCATCAAGTCGAGTATCGTACTCGTACTGCTCTACCTGCCTTACGCATTGATGTTGAGGTGGGAGACATTCTTCCGACTGAACCGTGTTATGCTGTTGCTCATTGTTGTAGTGTCGCTCTTAGTGCCCTGCATTGATGTGCCGACCCTCTTGCCCTCCTCGCATGTTAGCGAGGTTATCACTGATGTGGTCATGCTGCCTGTCCTCGTTGTGCAAGCAGGGGGTGAGGCCGCTCGCTCATCGCAGGCAAGTTGGGTGGTTACTATATATATAATTGGTATGATGTTGTGCCTCTTGTGGAGGTTGGTGGGGATAGTGCGCCTCGTGCGCTTCATCCCGCGCGGCTGCCTGTGGAAGGACGAGCGTGACAATGCCACTGTCTATTGCCATGCGGGACAGGTGTCGCCCTTCTCGTGGATGCGCTCCATCGTGATTGGAGAGAACGATACAAAAGATGTTGTGCTTAGACATGAGCTTGCTCACGTCTGTATGTGCCACTCGTGGGACACGCTGTTCCTGTCCCTCGTAGAGGTGCTACAATGGTTCAACCCTATGATTTGGATGCTTGACGCCTCGTTGCGTGAAGTACATGAATATGAAGCCGACGATGCCGTACTGCGCAGAGGCATATCGGTACGTGATTATCAACTTTTACTAATCGAGAAGGCCGTAGAACGAACGCCGTACCCTATGGTCAACGCATTCCGCCACAGCCTTCTCAAAAACCGTATCACTATGATGACAAAGAAGAAATCCCCCCGTTGGGCACGCCTGAAAGTCCTCTACGCAGTGCCCCTGACCCTCATCGCCCTCGGCGCTTTCGCCAGTCGCGAAGTTAAAGAGAAGATAGATCCGCTTACTTTTATCAATAATAAGCGCGTGACGAAGGACGATGTAAAGCGACTCGACCAGAAGCAAATCGCACACATCGAGGTTCTGCAATCAGAACCGGCACAGAAGCTCTTCGGTGAAGAGGCAAAGGAAGGTGCCATCATGATAACCACTGAAGAACATAAGACTCTCAAGCCCGTGACGGGCACCCTTCGCCTCGTGGTCGATGGCAAGGAGATGACTCCCCAGGAGGCCGTGAAGGCTGTGGAGAAGAAGGACATCACCATTGCCTATATAGAGCACGAAAATGTGGTGTATGTAGCTACGACAGCCATGCCTGACGACGATGCTATTCTCGACAAGCCTGAAGTGCTACCCGAGTTCCCAGGTGGCATGAGTGAGATGTGGAATTGGCTCATGAAGACTATAAAGTACCCTGATGTTGCCAAGGAGTGGGGCGTTGAGGGGCGCGTCCATATTGAGTTCGTCGTGGAGAAGGACGGCAACATCACCAACATTCGCGAGATTAACGGCCCGAGCGGCAGGGCAGTTGTGGTCACCGCTTACAAAGCCAAGAACGACACACCCGAAGAACTGAAGAAGGAAGGCGAAGACAAAGGACGACAGGCTTTGCAGGAGGAGGCCCTGCGCGTGGTGAAGGCTATGCCGAAGTGGACACCTGGCCGCGACAAGGGCAAGCCCGTTCGCACTAAGTTCGTCCTGCCCGTCGCATTCCGACTAAGTTAATACTGTTTTTCATAACAGAATTTGTTAGTAGATAAAGGGCCCACCCTGGCAGATTACTCGCGAGAGCCGTCTGTCGGGGCGTTTTTATTTCTTATACGTTTTTTGCTCGCTTATTCCTGCTCTGTGAACTACGCTTGCGTAACAACGTGGAGCAAGAAAACCACAAATAAATTTGACTTCTGGTCGAATTTCTTCGCGACTCAGCAAAGATTATGCAAGTATAACCCTGCATTCACTGCTCTAAAATTTGCGTTTTCGTTCGGCTTGCACTATCTTTGACCTAGGGTCTTAAGTACTTCTGCCCGAAAATGCCCAAACATGTTTGGCATTTTGCTCGCTTATTCGTACCTTTGCACTCGCTAAGCGATTATACGTAAAAACATTAAACTTTTAAGATATGAAACTTGACATTACACAGGCACTCATTGGTGCCGAGAAAGTTAATGCCCTAAAGGGCAAGGTGGAACAGGCACAGGTGGCCTTGGAAGAGGGCACTTGCCCTGGTAACGACTATGTGGGTTGGCTGCATCTTCCCACGGGCATCACGCCCGAGTTTATTGCTGAGATTCAGCAGACAGCCGATGTGCTTCGCAAGGAGTGTGACACGGTGATCGTGGCTGGTATCGGTGGCTCGTACCTGGGTGCCCGTGCCATCATCGAGGCTTTGCAGAATAGTTTCCAATGGCTGACAAACAAGGGGGAGAATCCCAATGTGCTGTTTGCCGGTAACAACATTGGAGAGGACTACCTCTACGAACTGACCACTTACCTGAAGGACAAGAAGTTCGGTGTTATTAATATTTCAAAGTCGGGTACGACGACGGAGACGGCTCTGGCCTTCCGCTTGCTGAAGAAACAGTGTGAGGAGCAGCGTGGCAAGGAGGTCGCCAAGAAGGTTATCGTGGCTATCACCGATGCCAAGCGCGGTGCTGCCCGTACGTGTGCCGACAAAGAGGGTTACAAGTCGTTCATTATCCCCGACAACGTGGGTGGCCGTTTCTCGGTACTGACTCCTGTCGGACTGTTACCCATCGCCATTGCTGGTTTCGACATTGCCGCTCTGGTGAAGGGTGCTCAGGATATGGAGAAGCAGACCGCCGTAGGCGTGCCCTTCGAGGAGAACCCTGCCGCTCAGTATGCTGCCGTGCGTAATGCCCTGTATCAGGAGGGTAAGAAGATAGAAATCATTGCCAACTATCAGCCGAAGCTTCACTACATCGGTGAATGGTGGAAGCAACTTTATGGCGAGAGCGAGGGCAAGGACCACAAGGGCATCTTCACGGCTGCAGTTGACCTGACTACCGACCTGCACTCTATGGGACAGTGGATTCAGGATGGCGAGCGCAGCATCTTCGAGACCGTGATCTCTATTGCCAAGCCCGAACACGAACTGCTCTTTCCCTCCGATGAGGAGAACCTCGACGGTCTGAACTTCCTCGCTGGCAAGCGTGTCGATGAGGTGAACAAGATGGCCGAACTGGGTACAAAACTGGCTCACGTTGACGGCGGTGTACCCAACCTGCGCATCGAGTTGGAGCGTCTGGACGAGTACAACCTCGGGCAGCTCATTTACTTCTTCGAGAAGGGTTGCGGCATCAGTGGTCTCCTGCTTGGTGTTAACCCCTTCAACCAGCCTGGTGTAGAGGCCTACAAGAAGAATATGTTTGCCCTGCTTGGCAAGCCTGGGTACGAAGCCGAGACGGAGGCCATTCGCAAGCGTCTGGCTTAATGAGAGATAAAAGAGAATAAATTAAAAGAGAAAAATGAGATAAAAGATAAAAACTCCCGTGGGATGAACCGCGAATACACAAATCTGCTACAATTATATAAAGACTTGGAGGACAATGCCACATTCATGAAAGCATTGGACTTTTCAGTACGCATCGTAAAACTCTGCAGATACCTGACAGAGGAAAAGGGTGAGCACGTCTTGAGTAAACAGATACTGCGAAGCGGGACATCGATTGGCGCGAACATAAGTGAAGCTTTGGCTGCAGAGTCAAAGGAAGACTTCATTCATAAGTTCCACATCTCCTTCAAGGGAGGCAACGAAACCAAATACTGGCTATTGCTTCTGCACCGTACTGATCTCATTACCGACCGCGAATTTGAGTCGTTGGTAAGGGACTGTCAGGAGTTGCGTAAGTTGATGGGAGCCATTATACGCACGGCAAAGAAGAACAAGGGTGTGAAGGAATAATCCTTATCTTTTATCTCATTTTTCTCTTTTCTCTTTTACATTTTTCTCTATGCTGAAAGCAGTATTGTTTGATATGGACGGCGTGCTGTTCGACAGCATGCCGAATCATGCGTATGCTTGGAGCCACGCGATGACGGACTTCGGACTGAAGATGGAGCCGGAAGAGGTGTATATGAACGAGGGACGGACGGGACACGGTACCATCAACATCCTGTCGAACCGCTACTGGGGGCGCAACGCTACTGACGAGGAGGTGCAAAAGATATACGATGCCAAAAGCGCATTATTCAATACCCTGCCCGAACCGCAACCCATGCCTGGTGCTATGGAACTGTTGAATAAGGTACGTGCACAAGGGATGATGCGCGTCATCGTCACCGGCAGTGCCACACATGCCCTGCTCGACCGCGTGAATGCTGCTTATCCTGACATCTTCTTGCCGGAACTGATGGTAACGGCCTTCGACGTGAAGCACGGCAAGCCCAATCCCGAGCCCTACTTGATGGGATTGAAGAAAGCAAACATCCAGGCCGACGAAGCCATAGTGGTGGAGAACGCTCCGCTTGGCGTACAAGCCGCCCATGCTGCTGGCATCTTCACCATTGCCGTCAACACGGGACCATTGAAGGACGAAGTACTGAAAGAAGCAGGAGCCGACATCGTCCTGCCCTCTATGCAGTACCTCGCCGACCACTGGGAAGAGATTGTTTCAATTGATAATGTACAATGTATAATGTATAATTGACAATGTTTAATTGAGAATTCGCGTAATCATAATTTTACTCATCGCTCTGCTTCCTATGGCGTTGTGCGGGCAGGATGTGATAATGCCGCAGGCGCTGAGACCTGGCGACCGAGTCGCTATTGTTTCCCCGTCAAGCACACCCGACTCAATGGTTGTAGTGAAAGCGTGCGAGACATTGAGGGAGTGGGGGTATGAACCCGTTGTTGGGGAACACACGCTTAGTCGATATCATGGCTTTGCAGGGACGACGGAGGAGCGCACTTCCGACTTTCTATGGGCACTTCGCGACACGACTATCCGTGCCATCCTTTGCAGCCGCGGAGGCGACGGTGCGGTTCAGTTACTGCCACGCATCCCGTTGGATGAGTGTCGTAATAATCCTAAGTGGTTCTTGGGCTTCAGCGATGCTACAGCCCTGCATTGCGCATGGGTGTCGGCAGGCGTGATGAGTCTGCATAGCACAATGTGTGAGGGCATCAGTTCACGTCCTGCAGATGATGCGGCGATAATAGCCCTGCGCGGAGTGTTCGGGGGCAAGATGCCCTGTTATCAGGTTCCTCACCATGCGCTCGACCAGAACGGCGTGGCCGAGGGGCGACTTGTGGGCGGCAACCTCTCCGTATTATGCGGTGTGGCGGGGAGTGACTACGATTGCCTGAATCGGGCCGACGAGGGGCTGATACTTTTCATTGAGGACACAGGCGAGGGAATAAGCAAGGTTGATCGCATGCTCCACCAACTGGAGGTTCGCGGCATCCTTGCTCGTCTCAAAGGCATCATCGTGGGGCATTTCTCAAAATACAAAGCCCCTGAGAACGATTTTGCTGACATGTACGACATGCTGCACCATTACTTGCAGCACCTCTCCATTCCTGTCTGCTATGATTTTCCTTCAGGGCATCATAGCGGCTCCAACCTTCCCCTTGTCGAAGGTTGTCGTGTTCGCTTGACGGTTGACGGGCACGGCACAGAGTTGCAGTTCGTGCCGTAATTCCTTGTCTTTCAGACCTATCTGTATCTTTTCCTATAAATTCTCACGAAGGTAAAGCACAGGCTTAGGGCTACAATAACGGCAAAGATTGTCCATGTCAGATTGTCGCCGCTCAACCCAGACATATCGGTAGGGATGGGAGCCACGTCGGCCAACTTCGCTGCGCCATCAGAAAGGTCAAGGGTGGAGATGGCATTTGTGGTGTCGGTGGGTATAGAGTCCGTCGGAATGGAATCGGGGACTACGGGTTGTTTGGGGACGCGGAGTGTGTCGGGTAGGCGATGTGGAATCCGATGTGGGTCAATGATGATGTCTAACAAATGCATGATACTGATATTTATTGGGTTAATAATTGATGTGAACTCGTGAAGAATACGAGAGCAGTTGTACCAATAGTCCAGTCAGGAAACTGATGGTGTTGCAGAGGAAACTATAAATGAAGGCCTTCGACAGGTTGCGAAGAAACAGATAATACCATATCCCCTCAATCAAGAAAACCAGCACTTCGCCCAAAGCGATAGCGGGCGTACTGGCGGAGATAAAAAGTACATAGAGGTTCAGGGGGATGTTGGTGAGGATGTTGACGACCACGGAAGCTCCCAGTACCCTTGCACTCCGCTCGCGAAGAGCCACAAGCACGGCGTATTCTATCAGAATAGTCGGGACGAGTGAGAGCAATAGTATTTGGATTGTGGTCATAGGCACTAAAGGGTTGATAGAAGATAACCGGGAATCAGTGCTGCCGCAAGCAGCCCGAAGGCCAATCCCTCCTTGTCAGAAAGCACCGCGTTGGCCAGATAGAGTGTGATGGGCATAGTGCAGTTCACGGCAAACAGTCCCACCAGAACCATGGTCAAGCTCTGGTTCCTGCACAGGTAACAGACATGTGCCAACAGAATGACGCCTGCCAGCGAGTTGATGATGCCGAGTCGATAGGCAACCCATCCACCTGCCATCTTTCCCAGCATGGAAGCCCCACCAATAAGGAGCACTACCGCATTGCACTTTGTCAGATTCATGGTGAACGTCTCGCTGACGAGTGAACGCAGCATGACAGCCATCATCAAGGCGAGTATGATAAGACAGATGACAGATGTACTAACCTCGTATCTCTTAGTGGAAGGACGGTTCGTTATCCCAACAGATTCCGTGTCGATGGTGATGTAGAATACCGACAACAGGCTAATGGCAATCACGAAAATGCAGAGCAGCAGCCATGAGAAGAATACATAACCAATGGAGAGTCCAATGGCTCCCGTAGCTACGAAGAACCCAAGAGAGCGGATATCGTTTCCCGTGCCAACGGCCACCTGTTTGCCGCCCCACACGTGGAAAAGCGAATTGCCCATTCCCTGTAAGACAGCCACAATAGGCATTCCGATGGCGGAGATTTCTTTGGATGCAGTAAGGGCTGTAGTCAGTACTGCCAAGGCCAGCAGCATTACAGAGAACAGCAACATCCAATGTCGTTGCTTCATCCTGTCGGCCCACACTCCCGTAATCGGTTGCGACAGGAAGGCTAACATATTATATGTGAGGAAGATTCCGACAAGACGCTGGGCTGACAACGATGGAGCCAACAGATAGAGGCAACAAAGGCAGAGTCCGTCCACCATCAAGTGCAGTGCGGAACAGATGCCAATCTTCAGGTATAGAGGCTTCGTGAAGGTCAAAGGCTATGGTTAACGTATAAAGTTCGTCCTCACTTGAGGTTCTATATCTGGGTGTCCCTCGTTGCGGACATCCAGTTTTTTTATCATCCAGGCCATGTTACGGCCAAGCGTGCGCATCGTCTGCATGCCCTCCTCGTCCTGTGCTGCCTGACCTGGTGTCTGTCCGTAGGCCATGTTCCAATATTGCGAGCTGACGACGGGCATGTTCAATATGGTGAAGTACTTGTTCAGTCGGTCGAAGGCTGCTGATGCTCCACCCCGTCGGCATACCACCACGCTGGCTCCGGGCTTGAAGCGCAGGTCGGCACCTAGGGAATAGAACACGCGGTCGAGTAGGGCACACAGCGAACCATTAGGTCCCCCGTAATATACAGGCGAACCGATGACGAGTCCGTCTATCCCGTCCTTCACGGCACGGAATATCTTGAAGTAGAGGTCGTCGCGGAAGGTACATTTGCCTTCCCGTCCGCACCAGCCGCAGGCAATGCAGCCTTGCACGGCCTTCTTGCCGATGCTTATTATCTCCGTCTCTATACCTTCCCCGTTCAGGGTCTTTGCCACCTCCGAGAGGGCCGTATAGGTATTCCCCTGCTCGCGCGGGCTTCCGTTTATCAGTAGTACCTTCATTGCAGTTATTTTATGTTCGTGGGACAAAGATACAAATTAATTTATAATTCATAATTCACAATTCATAATTTTTTATGGTGTAGCCTATCTTGGAGGCTCGAAGAGACTCAATGATACAAAATAATTAAGAATTTAGGATTGAGAAATAAGAATTTTTTCGTACCTTTGCCCATACATCACTAACCCCTAAATGATTGATACTATGAAAGAACTGAAAGGAACCAAGACCGAGAAGAACCTCATGGAGGCTTTTGCCGGTGAGTCGATGGCTCGTAACAAATACACCTACTTTGCATCGCGGGCAAAGAAGGATGGTTATGTGCAGATAGCGAACATCTTCGAGGAGACCGCAGCCAACGAGAAGGAGCATGCCAAGATGTGGTATAAACTGTTGAACGGCGGCTCGGTGGGCGACACCATCCACAACCTGACGGACGCTGCCGAGGGCGAGAACTTCGAGTGGACGGACATGTACGACCGCATGGCTCGCGAGGCTCGTGAGGAAGGTTTCCCTGAGATTGCCGAGAAGTTTGCTCAGGTTGCAGCCATTGAGCGCGAGCACGAAGAGCGTTATCGCAAGCTTTTGGCTAATGTCAAGGATGGTCTTGTATTTACCAAGGAAGGCGATGTTGTATGGCAGTGCTCCAACTGCGGCCATATCGTCATTGGCAAGCAGGCACCTGAAGTCTGCCCCGTTTGCGACCATCCGCAGAGCTACTTCCAGGTGAAGGCTGAAAATTATTAGGTAATTTTCGGATTAGAGAATAGGGATTAGGGCTTGTTACATACAAACTCTAATCCCTATTCTTTCTATTACCTAATTCTGAGTGCGGAGTGCTCACACTCCGTCGCTGTCGTCGAAGAAGACGGAATCACCTTCCTCGCGGTCGAGGTTTTCGTCCTTAATGAAGGTGAAGGAACCGCTGTCGGTGATGGTCATGAGGAAAGGCACGGACATGTCGCTGTCGGGGTAGCTGACGGCGAAGGAGAAGACGAGACCCTGTCCTGGTTCTGCCTTTAGGAAACGAATGCCGTCGAGTATGGCATTATCATAGAAATCCTTTTCGATGTCCTTGGCGAAGGTCGCCTTGGTGAATGTCTTGTCGAAGAACTGTGTACCATTGCGGCGGATGGTGAGGCGGATGGTGTTGTCCTTGTAGAGGTCGCCCATGTCGTCCTTCACCTTGGTGAGCGAGTCGTTGGAGGTACGCAGGATGTTATAGACGTACTGCCGGTTGCCCACGGCTATGCTGTCGGTCAGGGCCAGTTCGGGCATCTGGCGTGTTACCACCTCATGCTCGGGCACGGCCCATGGGTCTTTCTTCTCACCCTTGTTGCCACAGGCAGAGAGGAGAAGAATGTAAAATACAAAATGTAAAATGTAAATGGTATGCTTCATGATTTATCGGAATGAGTCGGTTAGAAGTTTTACCTCGATGCTGGGGGCGATACGTTCGTAGAGGATGTTGTACATGGCATCGAGGATGGGCATGTTGACGTGCATGTGGCGGTTGATGTCCTTCATACACTTGGTACCGAAGTAGCCTTCGGCTATCATCTCCATCTCCACCTGTGCACTCTTTACGCTATAGCCCTTACCAATCATGTTTCCGAAGACGCGGTTACGGGAGAAGTTGGAGTAGCCCGTGACAAGCAGGTCGCCCATATATACGGAGTCGATGATGTTTCGGTCGATGGGATGTACAGCACGCAGGAAGCGTTCCATCTCCTGTGCGGCGTTGGTCATCAGTACAGCCTGGAAATTGTCGCCGTACTTGAGTCCGTTACAGATACCAGCAGCTATGGCATAGACGTTCTTCAGCACGCTGGCGTATTCGATGCCAAGCACGTCGTCGGAGGTTTTTGTCTTGATGTAGTCGCTGGCGATGAGGTCGGCAAACACCTCGGCCTTGCCCAGGTCGGCACAGCCCACCGTGAGGTAGGTGAGGCGGCGCAGGGCCACTTCCTCTGCATGGCTGGGGCCACCGAGTACGGCGAGGTTCTCGTCGGGCACGCTATAGACTTGATGGAAGTATTCCGAGACAACGAGGTTTTCGTCGGGGACGATTCCCTTGATGGCAGTGATGATGAACTTGTCGCGCAGGCGCACTTTCAACTTCTTGAGGTGGCTCTTCATGTAGGGCGAGGGGGTTACGAAGATAAGCGTCTGGCAGGCATTCACCACTTCGTTGATGTCCGAGGAGAAGTGAATGCGCTGCACGTCGAAGTGTACGCTGGTGAGGTAGGCGGGGTTGTGCGAGAGGCGACGGAACTCCTCTATGCGGTCGTCGCGGCGCATGTACCACCATATCTCGTCGGTGCTTTCGAGCATTATCTTGGCTATGGCCGTTGCCCATGAACCGCCGCCCATAATGGCGATGCGACCGACGACCCCGCCCCCTTGCCCCTCCCGAGAGAGGGGAGCAGTTACATTTGCCGAAAATATGTTGTTCATATCACTTATCCTTTATGCCAGTATATACGCCCCTCCCTCGGGAGGGGATAGGGGGTGGGGTTACACCCACTTTGCTATCTCGTCCTGACTGGGGCGTGCCACCTCCAGCTTATACTTCTTTATAATCTCAATTATCTGCTGCTGTATCTTGGCAGGGTTCTCACCTTGAAGTGTCTGCACGAGGTTGTAGCCAGCCTTACGTAGGATGGGGATAATCTCGGCGGGGATGCCCTTTTCGAGGAATAGTTCGTCCTTGTCGCGCGGAGCCTTCACTTCGGGCTTCATCTGCGGGAAGAGCATGACCTCGCCAATGGCGAACTTCCCTGTGAGGAGCATGACGAGGCGGTCGATGCCAATGCCGATACCGAAGGTGGGAGGCATGCCGTACTGGAGTGCACGTAGGAAATCCTGGTCGATAATCATGGCTTCGTCGTCGCCCTTGTCGGCCAACTTCATTTGTTCGATGAAGCGTTCCTCCTGGTCGATGGGGTCGTTCAGCTCGGAGTAGGCGTTGGCCAGTTCCTTACCGTTCACCATCAGTTCGAAGCGTTCCGTCAGTCCGGGCTTCGAGCGGTGCATCTTCGTCAGGGGTGACATTTCTACAGGATAGTCGGTGATGAAAGTGGGCTGTATGAACGTACCCTCGCAAGTCTCACCGAATATCTCGTCGATGAGTTTGCCCTTGCCCATGGTGTCGTCCACCTCTATGCCCAGTTTCTTGGCGACCTGACGAATCTCGTCCTCGCTCATGGGATAGAGGTCGTAGCCCGTCTTTTCCTTGATGGCATCCAGAATAGGCAGGCGGCGGAAGGGTGCGCGGAAGGAGATGACATTGCCGTCAATCTCCACCTCTGGCTTGCCGTTCACGGCGGTGCATATCTGTTCCAGCATATTCTCCGTGAAGGTCATGCCCCAGTTGAGGTCCTTGTAGCTGACGTATAGTTCCATGCAGGTGAACTCGGGGTTGTGGGTCTTGTCCATGCCCTCATTGCGGAAGTTCTTGCCGATTTCATATACGCCCTCAAAACCACCTACGATGAGTCGCTTCAGATAAAGTTCGGTGGCGATGCGCATGTACATGTCGATGTTCAGGGCATTGAAGTGGGTGATGAAAGGGCGTGCCGTTGCTCCGCCTGGGATGCTCTGCAGGGTGGGGGTTTCCACCTCAGTGTAGCCGGCCTCGTCCAGAATGCTGCGTAGTGTGCGCAGAATGGTGGCTCGCTTCAGGAAGGTGTCCTTCACGCCATTGTTCACTATCAGGTCAACATAGCGCTGACGATAGCGCAGTTCGGGGTCGTCGAACGAGTCGAACACATTCCCCTCTGCGTCAGTCTTCACGATGGGCAGGGGTTTCAGGCTCTTCGAGAGCACAGTCATCTCCTGGACGTGAACGCTTATCTCGCCCGTCTTGGTGCGGAATACATAGCCCCGGACGCCAATGAAGTCGCCCAAGTCAAGTAGTTTCTTAAATACCGTATTGTAGAAATCCGCACCATTCAAGGTGTTTTCACTCCCCTCGCCTTTAGGAGAGGGGGTGGGGGTGAGGCTATCGCGCTGAACATACACTTGGATACGTCCCTTTGAGTCTTGCAGTTCGGCGAATGCAGCCTTGCCCATAATGCGTTTGCTCATGATGCGTCCGGCAATGCTCACTACAGGGCTGTTCTCGGGTGTTGCAGCCTCGCGGATATCATTTCCCTCCTCGTCCTTGCCGATGACGGGCAGATCCACGAAGTCACGGATGATGTCGGTGCTCCATGCGGTTACGGGGTACTCGGCAGCGGGGTATGGGTCGATGCCCATGTCGCGCAACTGCTGGAGGTTGTTCCTGCGAACTATCTCCTGTTCGCTCAGTTCCAGTATATTCATTGAGATAATTTACTATTTAACTATTTACGATTTACAATTTATTTGTCTGCAAAGATACGATTAAGTGAGCGAAATCGCAAATTTACTTGCAGATTTCCGAACGAAAGTATCTTCGACACAGTCAAAAATACGATTAAGTGAGCGATTTCCCAAATAATTCATACCATATTATTTATTACCATACGAATTTCGCTATAGGTAATCTCCTCGGGACAAAGCGCTATGATGGAGGAAGCACTGAGGGCTTCGACGGGGAGTCCCGAAGACGAACTTGCACTGAGAATGGCCTGACGGATGATGGCTTGGTGTTCAGGGGGAACGAGTTCGCCCAGTTGGACTTCCCCCGTGGGGATGAAGCGGGCGAGATGGCTCATGATGGTGTTGAGGGTCAGGCCTCGTTCTTTGGCGATAAGGTCGGGATTCATGCCCTGACGGAAGAGACGCAGACTGATGTTCCACGTCTTCTCCTTGGGTTCCTTGGGCGGCTTCGGGGCTTGGGGCTTCCGTTCCCTCTTTTGTTTAATCTTTTTCTCGTCGATGGCATCGAGCATGGCGATTTGCTTCTGACGAAGATAAATGGTGATGGAGAACCCTTCTTCGGTAATGCGCTCCAGAAGATACCGACGCGAAAGCCAAGCCTGACGCAGTTCGGGCAACGTATTCTCCAGTCGCTTCATGGCCTGCTTGTTGTTCGTCTTCACCTCTGCCGTTTGTGCCAAAGGCGATGTCAGTATTTGTTCCAGCTGCTCGGCAAAGTAGGCGGCCGACTTTTGTACTCGGGTGAGGAACGCCTCGGCGTTCAGGGTGTCGAAAGGTGTCTGGCTGATGACTCCGCGCCACTTGTCAGCCACTATGATGACACGTTGACGCAGGTCTTCGAGTGTCTGCTTGTGTAAGGTGGTCAGGCGGTCGTGGCTGTGATAGAAGAACTCGTTGAACAGGCGCACCAAGTATTCCTCACCATAGAGGATGGCACGGAAGTCGAAAAGTTCGAGCAGCAGGTGGCGGTGATATTCCTGTTTGAGCAAGGGCAGTTGCTCGATGCTCCGTTGGGCCTCGGTTTCCTGCTGGGCCATGTAGCTATCTACACGATGGTCGTTGATGATAGCCTGTGGGGTGAGTGGGGTAGCCAATATCAACCCTTCCAACGTGCGGCATCGGCTCAGAGCTACATACACCTGCCCTGGGGCAAAAGAGAGGCTGGCATCGATGATGGCATGGTCGAAGGTCAGCCCCTGGCTCTTATGTATGGTGATGGCCCATGCCAGTCGCAGGGGATATTGTGTGAAAGTGCCCTGCACCTCAGTCTCAATCTCACGCGTCTCCTCGTTCAGGGTATAGCGCGCATTCTCCCATGTCAGGGGTTCTACTTCAATGTCTTGGCCGTCATCGGGACAACGAACCGTAACATGATGCTGGCTAGCTTGCACAACCTGACCAATCCGCCCATTATAGTACAGTCCATTGGGGTCGTTCTTAACGAACATCACCTGCGTACCCACTTTCAGTTCCAACACTTCGTTGGTCGGATAGGCATAGTCGGGGAATGTCCCTTTGATTTCTGCCTCGTAGTGGAACGATGGTGTGGGCAGTTTGTGTAGTTCCGTCTCGTTATACTGGTTGGCCAGATGGTTATGAGTGGTGAGGCGAATGTAGCCGGCAGACTCTTTCGGGAGAGTCCGTTTGTTCAGCATAGCCAAGTCGTCGGCCGTAGGCTTTCCTTCTCGGATGTGATTGAGGATGGAGAGGAAGGCTTGGTCTTGTTGACGATAGACTTCTTCTAACTGGATGGTCACATATTCCGTCTGAGCCAGAGCCTTGGAGCCGAAAAAATACGGCGTGTCGTAGTAGGGACGCAACATCTGTTCGTCCTCGGGCGTGACAACGGGTGTCAGTTGTCCGAGGTCGCCAATCATCAGCAGTTGCACACCCCCGAAGGGCTGGTAGCGGTCGCGGAAGCGTCGGAGCACGGAGTCGATGGCATCCAGCAGGTCGCTCCGCACCATCGAAATCTCATCGATAATCAGCAGGTCGAGCGATGCGATAATCTTCCGTTTCTCCCGTCCGAACTCAAACTTGCTCTTAATCTTGGCATCGGGCACGAACGGCGAGAAGGGCAACTGGAAGAAGGAATGGATGGTCATGCCGCCGGCATTGATGGCTGCCACACCCGTAGGGGCAACCACAATGCAGCGTTTTCGTGAACGCTCCACAACAGTCTTCAGGAACGTTGTCTTTCCCGTTCCTGCCTTGCCTGTCAAAAAGATACTCCGCCCCGTGTGTTCCACAAAGTCCCACGCTTGGCGAAGTTGTATGTTGTTTAATGCATCTTGCACAATGTTAAATGTCAAATTTTTAATGTATAATTTACAATGTATAATGTATAATGTAGCCTCCGGAACGTTAAATGGTCAAATGGTAAATGGTCAAATGGTAAATGTGAGATGTTCAATAACTTTCCTTAAGCCATTGTTCGGCCAGGGAAGGCCAAATGAGGCCGGCACCTCGGCGCATTCCGTAGCCATGGCCGCCCTTTGTCAGATAGTGAACCTCGATGGGAGCATTGGCCTTTTGCATCGCCTCCATGATGACGGGTGTAGAGGGACCGCTATAGTGTACATCGTCCTCCGTACCAAAGACAAAGAGGGGAGGGGTGTCCTTCGTTACGGTCAGTTCGGGGGTCAACGTGTGGTTGGGTCCTTCGTCGAGATAGGCAGGATAGATGAGTATGCCGAAGTCGGGACGACACGAGAGTGTGTCTGTCTTGTCTTTGGGATTGGCTTCGTAGGCAGGTTCGTTCCAACGGGTGCAGGCACGGCACGAAAGACTGGCACCGGCCGAGAATCCAATGACACCCACCTGCGTTGCCCCCTTGCTTCGTACGAGACGGATGGCACGTTGAATGTCCTGCAAGGCACCCAGCCTGTTGTTGGGCACACGGTAAGCCAGTACGTAGGCATTGTATCCCAGTTTCGACAGCCACTGAGCCACCTCCTGACCTTCCTTCTCGTAGGCCAGCATGGCGTATGCTCCGCCAGGGCAAACAATGACAGCCTTTCCGTTACTCTTCGCCGGATCGGGCACGAAAGCCTCCAGTGTGGGGCTCGTCACCTCGTAGAAACAACGTCCGTCGTTGGGACGTTCTTTCCAGTTCAGTTCCTTCTTGACCGTACCTCCAGGCACTTCCTTCGGCCATATCTCCACGGCCTTGTTTAGGTACTGAGCCATCGACTGCGTCGGATTTAAAAGAGAAAAATTAAAAAAGAAAAATGGAAGCGCAAGCCATGTCTTTGTGGCAAAACGTTTTGTTGGGCTTTGCTCGACTCTGCTCCCGCTTACTCGCAGAGTTCCCGTTTTCGTTATTGTTTTCGTTATAAATGTTCTCATGGTGGTTTTATTTATGTGAGTCCGAGGGCGAAATTACGAAAAAATACTGAAACAAACACTATCTGATACGAAAAATGAGTCCGTTTCCTTTACTTATGTATGTCTTCGTCTCTGCTTATTGAGCCTCCTATTTGTGCCATCAATGTCACAAGTCGAGGGATTAGGGCGTCTCGCTCTGTGACATATACAGTCACAAGCAGGAGCATTAGGATGCTTCGCCTTGTGCCACCAATGTCACAAACAATAAAGCGGTATTGCTCGTTGTATTCTGAATAAGCGTAAACACTCAAGCAAGTTTTTGCAGATGATTGCGTGTATATATATAACGCTTTTTTCTTTTGTGCGACGAAATGCAATACATATTGTCGCAAATTCTGCGGCAAATATACTTAAAAATAGTCTGAACCGCCAAACAAATCAACAAAACGGCGCATATTATGCGATGTTTTCCATCAAAGGCAGAAATTATCGTCCCTCTCGGTTGACCTTTGGTCTTATTCCTTCTTACAAGGTAAAATGCAAATACAAATATTTGCTTTTACGCTTGTTTCGTTCGTCATTTTGCACTATCTTTGCAGTATGTATTTCAGTGATTACAGACGACATAAAGGTGAGCAAATACGTCCGAGCCTGCTATGGGAGTACGACATGCAGAAGTTCGACTTCCAGAAGATGCGTTCCGTTGTGGTACAACGGGTAATAGAGCGTGGATTGCCGAGCGATTACTATGCTATGTTCTCTCTTTACGGCATACGTGGGGTTCGGGAATCTGTGAAAGAACTTCCTTACTTGAACCCTAAGGATATGTCGTTCGTCTGTGCCCTGTTGAACCTTAAGAAAGAGGATCTCCGATGTTACACAAGGAAACAATCACGCCCACAACACTGGAACTCCTGAGCCGTCTGATGTCAGACGAGCGCTTAACGGGGTTCTCTCTCGTAGGGGGAACTGCGCTTGCTCTGCAAATAGGGCATCGCATAAGTGTTGACCTTGACTTGTTCTCGATACATACCTTTGACGAGAATGAGTTACGGACACATTTGGAGCGTGAGTACAACATGACCACAGAGTTTATAGCCCGAGAAACACTGAAGGGAGCCGTTGGAGAAGTTCAACTTGACTGCATTGCCCACAAATATGAATGGGTGGACGTCCCCCTTGTAGCGGAAAGCATACGTCTTGCTTCTCTAAAAGACATTGCTGCCATGAAACTCAACGCAATTGCAGGAAACGGAACGCGCTTGAAGGATTTCATCGACCTAGCCTATTTATCGGCCTATTTCTCCTTCAATGAAATGTTGGGATTTTATGAGCAGAAATATCATGCCAGCACACTAATGCCGATGAAGGCCATCACATTCTTTGACGAGATAAATCACGAAGAGCCTGTCCGAATGCTTGGGAACTCATATTCATGGAAAAATATTGCCAAGCGATTGCTGAATATGCAAAAGCATTCAAGCAAGCGTTTTGAGTCGTATCCATAGCATTTTCAATTTAATATCCAGTACGCGACTTCCTTTACGAGGTCGCGTTTTCTTTTCATACCGCAAGATTGGTATTTCGTACAGCCATTCAAAATAATTCTTGCACGGCAAGCGTAGCACCTGTGGTGCGTCCGATTACTTGGACGAGCCAAACGTCTCCTATTGTCGCCGAGCAGTGCATTATCATTCTTGCTCCGTTTTACTACGCAAGCGCAGGGCGATTACTTGCTCCGTTTTACTACGCAAGCGAAATTTTTTCATAATTTCGAGCGGTACATTATACATTATTTTGTATCTTTGCCAAATCCAACCAAATATTAACTTAAAAAACAAAGACCATGAAAAAGAGAATTTTAAAATGGATGCCGCTACTCTGCCTCGTAACCTTATGTGCTGGCTTCGTTTCATGCGGAGACGATGACGATGACAACGCCGGAGCAACAAGTGCTGTACCTTCGCCCAAATTGACGGATGCCAATGGAGTGCCATTCCGTGTAACTTCATTCGGGAACTGGTATTATTCCTATGATTCAAATGGTAAACTGACAAAAATCCAGCGTGGAACAGACGGTGATGACGAAGTCTATGACCTGAGCGGTTCAGCCTTTGTAATGAACTATAAAGAAGTGGAAGACGATGGCGAATCCTGGACGGAATCTACAAGTATATCGCTCAACGGGCAAGGCTTTGTAGGCTCATTAAGAAGCACATGGGAGGAGAAAGAGAGCGACGGTGAATGGGAAAAAGGAACGGAGAGTGTTACCTGTACCTACAATAATGAGGGACGTTTGGTGAAGTTCTCATGTACGGGTAATTATAATGGAAACGACGACGGCAAAAACTACAGTGGCAGCTATACCACAGAAAATAGCCTAACCTGGGAAAATGGGAAACTGACGAGTATTGTAGAGACATGGAATGAGGATGAAGATGGCGAAAAGAGAAGTGGTACAGAAACTATGACCTTCACGTACGGTTCAAAAGCCAACACCTCAAAACAATGGCTTTATGCTATGACAGAATCGGGAGACGGCTGCGAACTTGCAGAAGATGTAATGCATTGTCTGTCGCCCTTGGGACTTTTCGGCTATGGACCAGATTATTTCCCCACGAAATATACGGAGTCGGAAGATGGACACAACTATGATGTAACTCTTACATACGAACAAAACCCCAATGGTACCATTCACAAAGACAATTATAAAGCCTATACCTACGACGAAGCTTCAGCCGCGACCAGAGCCCAGATGCGTAACGTTGAGGTTACACGCAATCGTGTAAAATATCATGACAAGAGACGTGCCATTCGTTAAAGAAACGACAAATATCATCCTTTGGCAGAATTAGATAGCAAGGGAGAATAAACAAAGTCCGTCCGCATCAGCCAATGCGGACGGACTTGTTATTTAAGGTAGATACATCATGCTTTATGCTGCAAGAATTATTCTTTTAGCATAATTCTTTTGGCATAATAAGGAATATTTGCTAATGTTTTGAGCCTTAATGTTTGGATAGCTTAATTTAGTTTCCTATCTTTGTGCGTGCATACAAAGAATATAGGTATATGGCGCAGACGATAGAAATACCAAAGATGCAGGTTGTTATGGCTTTTGTCGCTACTTGCATCGAAGCTACGGCGCGATTGCTGGACGTTTCCTACAAAGAGGTATATCAGCGTATGAAACGGGTGGGGATGATAGAGAAATATATTTATCCTCATTACGAGACGCTACATAGCGAAAGCCGTGAGAATGTAGCTGCAGGTATGGTTGAATGTCTGAATGAATGGGAGGCACGCACATGAAGGATGTCATTGTTTATCATGGTGGAACGGAGGTCGTGAAGCATCCTGCCTGCAAGATTGGTCGCCCCAATTTGGATTTCGGTCAAGGTTTTTATGTGACAGATATTCGCGAACAGGCTGTTTCGTGGGCTACCCAAATGGCAAGCCGAAAGAGTGCCTCCCCTGTACTGAATAGATATATATTGAAACGCGAGGCTGTTTTGAAGGAGGCCCGATGCAAAGTGTTTACGGCCTATGACAGGGAGTGGTTAGAGTTTATTGTGGCAAGTAGGCAAGGGCAGCATGTCGCTGACAATTTTGACTATATAGAAGGTGGCGTGGCAAATGACAGGGTGGTCGATACGGTTAACTTATATATGGCTGGTTTAATGGATATAGACACAGCATTGCGTCGTCTGTCAGAGCATCAGCCAAACAATCAAATGTGTTTGCTCAATCAGGAATTGACGGACAAAAACTTGATCTTCGATGGCACAGAGAGATTATAGTGATCCTGTGAAATCCCCTGTTATACAGGAGATTATTATGAGCAATCGCATTGGCGCGATTGCGATGGAATTGTCACGACGTTTGAACGTCGAACCCCTTCAGGCATTAGAACTTTTCTACGAGAGTAAGACTTGTTCCGACCTCCATGATAAATCCACAGGTCTCTATCTTTATGGTGACCTATATGTTGCTGATGAATTTATGAGAGAGAAGGGTTTATAGGGCTGCAAATATAGTTTGGGCTTCATCCCACCTTTCGCCATGCCATAGCTGAAACAGGTTTCGCTTTGCTCATTTGGCTTAGCGAAAACGTTGAATTTCATTCTTCGTTTTCTCGCCATGCCACAGCTGAAGCAAGTTTCGCTCTGGTCATTTGGCTTAACGAAAACGTTCCTTCTCATTAAAAAAGAACCATCCGCATCAGTCGATGCGGACGGACTTGTTTAGGAGGTAATTGTCGAGAATGGTGATGGCTGCCATTGCCTCTACAACGGGAACTGCACGGGGCAGGACGCAGGGGTCGTGACGACCACGGGCTTTCAGGGTGGTGGGTTCGCCCTCTGTGGTTACGGTTTGCTGTTCGCGCAGGAGGGTAGCCACGGGCTTGAAGGCTACACGGAAGTAGATGTCCTGGCCGTTGCTGATGCCTCCCTGGATGCCGCCACTACGATTAGTGCGTGTGGTTATCTCACCATCCTCGCCGAGGATGAAGATGTCGTTCTGTTCGGAACCGCGCTGGGCGACTCCGGCAAAGCCCATGCCGTATTCAAATCCCTTGGCGGCATTGATGCTGAGCATGGCGTGTGCCAGTTCGGCATGCAACTTGCCGAAGGCGGGTTCGCCCAGACCTACAGGGCAACCCTTTATGACGCAGGAAATGATGCCGCCGATGGTGTCGCCCTCGGCCTTTACCTGACTGATGAGTTCGGCCATGCGGGCAGCCGTCGCCGGGTCGGGACAACGTACGTCGTTCGTTTCCGCTAAGGAAATGTCGTAATCCTCGTAGTTGCCAGACAGGGCAATGTCGCCCACCTGTTGGGTATAGGCTTGGATGGTGATACCCAACTGTTGCAGGGCCAGTTTGGCAAAGGCTCCTGCCACTACGCGGCTGATGGTTTCGCGAGCCGAGGAACGTCCACCGCCACGGTGGTCGCGTATGCCGTACTTCTGCCAATAGGTGAAGTCGGCATGGCTGGGACGGAACACTTCGCGCAGTTCATCGTAGTCACCCGAGTGCTGGTTAATGTTGCGCACGAGGAACCCGATGGGTTGTCCCGTTGTCTGTCCCTCAAACACACCGCTCAGCACTTCCACCTGGTCGGCTTCGTTGCGTGCCGTAGTCAACCGGCTTTGGCCAGGGCGACGGCGGTCGAGTTCGCTTTGGATGAAGTCCATATCCACCCGTATGCCGGCAGGCATACCGTCAATCACACCGCCTATGGCTACTCCGTGGCTCTCACCGAACGAGGTCAAACGAAATATATGGCCGAAACTGTTACTCATATAGTAGATAAAAATTAAAAAGAGAAAAGATAAAAGTGAATTAAAAGATAAAAGTTGGAGAGACGCTCATGTGCGTGCAGTCGTTTTATATCTTAAACGTTTTTATCTCACTTTTTTCTTTTCTCTTTTCTCTTTTCTCTTTTAATTTTTCTCTTATTTCACTTAGTGGCAATGTCCGCAACCGCAATGGTCGCCGTGGTGATGTTCGTGGTCGTGGTCGTGACCGCAACCTTCGCAATCGTCGCATCCACATCCGCAACCGCCTTCGCCGGTAAGCATCTTCAGGGTGGCGGTGATTTCCTCCTTCGTGGCTTCGCGGATGTCAACCACCTCGCCCACGAAGATGAGCTTCTTGCCAGCCAGGGGATGGTTCAGGTCCACGGTAACCTCAGTATCGCCAATCTTCTGAATGATGCCGTTGAAGCGTTGGCCGTCGGCATTCTGCAAGGGCACTACGGCACCTTCGTAGATATATTGCTTGTCCAGTCGGCCGTCTATCTCGAATGTAGCACGTGGCACGCTGATGATGCGCTCCTCTTCATACTGTCCGTAGGCTTGTTCGGGAGTCAGTTCAAAGTCGAACTCGGCATTCTTCTCCAAATCTACAATCTGTGCCTCGAAGTCGTCGAGCGTCATGCCCAGTCCGCTAACAAACTGGAACGGCTGTTCCTTCGTTGCATTCTCCACGAGTTCGCGCTTGCCTTCCTCATCCTTGGTGTACAGCCGGTAGGCTACGGCCACGTACTTGTTGGGTTTAATATCTGCCATAATAATCTTTAATAAAGTTTAATTCCCTGCAAAGGTACGCAATAAAGTGAAAAATGAAAAGTGAAAAGTAAAAAATTGTTTGTATATTTGCGCCAAATAACAGAAAGGCATGGTGTTATGAACGTATTTTGGATATTTGCCTTACTCCTCCTGCCTCTCATGGGCGTGTCGTATGTAGCATGGCATGTGTGGGTACTCTTGCCGCTAAGCGGTGTCTGGAGGACGGTGGTGGTAGGATTGGGCTTTCTGCTGTTCTCAACCCTCTTTCTTGATTTTTCGGGACAGCTCGACCGTTTCCCCATGCCCGTCGCGCGTGTGTTGTATAATATAGGAACATCGTCGTTGATGGTAATGCTATATCTTGTGATGCTGTTCCTCGTGATGGATGTCGGACGTCTGTTTCGCCTTGTACCGCGCAATCTGCTCTACGACAATTGGCTCACGGCAGCGTGCTTTTTCGTCTTGCTTTTTTCCGTGTTCCTATATGGTCGCATACGTTATGACCGGAAAGTGCGCGTGCCCTTGGAACTGCGGTCGGAGAAACCATTGCCAAGGGAGTATCGTGTGGTGATGGCCAGTGACCTGCATTTGGGCTATCACAACGGAAGGAAGGAACTGGCGCGATGGGTGGACATGATGAATGCAGAACACCCCGATTTCATCCTTATTGCCGGTGACATTATCGACATTAGTGTGCGACCGCTCCTTGCCGAGAACATGGCCGCCGAATTTCATCGTCTTGAGGCTCCCGTTTATGTCTGTCTGGGCAATCACGAATATTACGCAGATCGGGAAGCAAAACGTCGCGTTGGCAAAACCGCACTGGATTTCTATAAAGCGGCAGGAATCTGCCTTTTGCGCGACGAGGAGGTTATGATTGATTCCTCGCTTGTTATCATTGGTCGGGACGACCGCATGAATCACCGTCGCAAGCTACTTGCTCAATTGCTACACGCTCCTGAGGGCGAGAGCCCAAAAGCCCCTCCCATTCTTGGACGAGCCAAGCGTAGGCCTACGGCCGTCCGATTACGGGGGAGGGATATGGGGAGAGGGGCTTATACCATTCTGCTCGACCATCAGCCGCACGACTTAGCCGAAGCCGAGATGGCAGGCATCGACTTTCAGTTGAGCGGTCATACCCATCGCGGACAGGTATGGCCCATATCGTGGATTACGGACAGAATGTACGAATGTTCGTGGGGCAGTCATCGTCGTGGCCATACGCAATATTATGTTTCCTCCGGCCTTGGCATCTGGGGTGGACGCTTCCGCATCGGCACACAGTCGGAGTACATTGTGGCCACAATAAGCAATCAGTAATATTTAGAGATATTGGCTGGTGTAGCCGATGCCGCTTTGTTTCAGGGCTTCGGGCGTGCCTTGGAAAAGGAGTTGACCGCCTCGCTGACCGCCTTCGGGTCCCATGTCGATGAGGTAGTCGGCAGCTCGGATGACATCGAGATTGTGTTCGATGACAACTACGGTGTTCCCCTTGTCCACCAGCCGGTTAAGTACGGAGAGCAGGACGCGGATGTCCTCGAAGTGGAGCCCCGTGGTGGGTTCATCCAGAATATAAAGCGTGCGCCCAGTATCACGTTTGGAGAGTTCTGTAGCCAGTTTCACACGTTGACTCTCGCCGCCAGAGAGTGTGGTGCTGGGCTGGCCGAGTTTGATGTAACCCAAACCTACGTCCTGAAGGACTTTTATCTTTTGCAGAATCTGCGGTTGGTTTTCGAAGAACTCCACGGCTTGGTTGATGGTCATGTCGAGCACATCGGCTATGCTTTTACCCTTGAAACGCACTTCCAGCGTCTCGCGATTGTAGCGTTTGCCATGACATTCCTCGCAAGGCACCAGTACGTCGGGCAGGAAGTTCATCTCTATGGTGCGATAGCCGTTTCCGTTGCAGGTCTCGCATCGTCCTCCCTTGACATTGAACGAGAAACGTCCGGGCTTGTACCCGCGTATTTTCGCTTCGGGCAGTTGGGCAAAGAGGTCGCGGATGTCGTTGAAGACACCTGTGTAGGTGGCAGGGTTGGAGCGTGGCGTGCGTCCCAGAGGACTTTGGTCAACATCCACCACCTTGTCGATATTCTCCAGTCCTTCGATATGGTCGTAGGGTAGGGGGTCTTTCAGTGAACGATAGAAGTGTTGTGAGAGAATGGGTTGGAGCGTTTCGTTGATGAGGCTCGACTTGCCACTACCGCTGACTCCCGTTACACAGATGAGCGTGCCAAGGGGTAGGGTGATGTCCACGTTCTTTAGGTTGTTGCCCGTGCAGCCGTAGAGGCGAATAGAGGGGGCATGTCCCGACCGAGAATGGTCGGGCACATTGGCCTGGTTGTTTTTGTCTTTTTCCCCTTTTCTCTCTCCTCTCTCTTCTCTCCTCTCTCCTTTAAGATACTGGGCGGTCAGCGTGTTGGTCTTGAGCATGTCGGGGAAGGTGCCTTGGAACACGACCTCGCCCCCCTTGCGACCGGCACGTGGACCGATGTCGATAATCCAGTCGGCGGCACGCATCATCTCTTCGTCGTGCTCTACGACAATGACAGTGTTGCCCGTATCGCGAAGTTCCTTTAGGGAATTGATGAGTCGGATGTTGTCGCGCTGATGAAGTCCTATGCTGGGTTCGTCTAATATATATAACACGTTCACCAGCTGACTGCCAATCTGTGTGGCCAGACGTATGCGCTGGCTCTCTCCGCCCGACAATGAGGCGGAAGAACGGTTGAGCGAGAGATAGTCGAGTCCCACGTCGAGCAGGAACTTCAGTCGCGTGCGTATTTCCTTCAGTATTTCGGGTGCTACTTTCTGCTGGTATTCTGTAAGTGAAGAGTGAAGAGTGAAGAATGAAGAATCAGAGTTACCATTAGACTGATTGTCACCCTCGCAGTTGTTACTTTTATTCTTCACTCTTCGTTCTTCACTGTTCACTCCAAGTCCGTTAATCCACTCGTAAAGGTCGCCGATGTCCATCGCTGACAACTCGGCGATGTTCTTGCCGGCAATGCGGAAGTGGAGGGCTTGTTGGTTGAGACGTTGCCCATGACATTCCGGGCACTGGCAGTCGCGACTGAACTGTCCTACCCACTTCTGCGCCGTAGCGCTCTGGTCGTTCTCTTGGGTGGAGCGGATGTATTTTACCAAGCCCTCGTAGTTGCAGTAGTAATCGCTTGAGGTCTTTGTCTTTTCGGCAGGGATGCGCAGGCGTTCGATGCTACCATTGAAAATCTCGTCCAGGACTTCTTCGCTGAGGCTGCTGACGGGGTCGTTCTCTGTGAACCCATATTTCTCCAGTATGGCTTGCACCTGCCAGAATATGATTGAGCTCTTCCACTTTCCCAGGGGTACGATGGCTCCGTCGCGTATGCTCAGGCTCTTGTCGGGGATAATGAGGTCGCGGTCGATGAGGCTTACGTATCCTAATCCTTTGCATCGCGGACATGCCCCCTGTGGAGAGTTGAAGGAGAAGTCGTGAGGAGCGGGGTCGCTATAGGAGATGCCCGAGGTGGGACACATCAGTCGTCGGCTGTAGTGGCGGATGCTTTCGTCGGCCACGTCATACACCATCATCAGTCCGTCGCCCTGTTTCAGGGTATTGGCTACACTGTTCTGGAGTCGGTGATCATCCGTTTCCTTGACGATGAGTCTATCGACTACAACTTCGATGCTGTGGTTTTTGTAGCGGTCGAGTTTCATGTCCTGCACCACTTCCATCAGTTCGCCATCGACGCGTACGTAGAGGAATCCTTTCTTCCTTACCGTTTCGAAAAGTTCCTTGTAATGTCCCTTGCGGTTCTTGACGAGCGGCGCCAGCAGATAAACCTTGCGTCCGAGATAGTCGTTGAGCAGGAGGTTTACAATCTGTTCCTCGGTATATTTCACCATGCGCTCGCCTGTGACATAGCTGTAAGCCTCGCCGGCACGGGCATAGAGCAGACGCAGGAAGTCGTAGATTTCCGTTGTCGTGCCTACGGTAGAACGTGGATTCTTGTTTGTGGTCTTCTGCTCGATGCTGATGACAGGGGAGAGACCTGTAATCTTGTCCACGTCGGGGCGTTCCATGTTGCCGAGGAAGTTGCGGGCATAAGCCGAGAAAGTTTCGATGTAGCGTCTTTGTCCTTCGGCAAAGATGGTGTCGAAAGCCAATGAAGACTTTCCGCTACCCGAGAGACCTGTGATAACCGTCAGGCTTCCTCGTGGTATGGTGACATCGATGTTCTTCAGGTTATGGACGCGAGCGCCCATAACTTCTATCTTATTCTCGCTCATGCTCTCGTGCTAACAATCAACTTTTCCCTATTCTTCGCTTTCGGACTCCTTCGCATCGTTGTTATACCCCGTAATGACGTTGATGGCTTTTCGGATGTTGTATTTCCGTCCGTCGGCCCCCCGTGCCTTTACGACCAGAAAGTAAACGCCGTCCTTTACGGTATGTCCGTTCCATTTGCCATCCCATTTCCCGTTTATGTCATTCCACGAATATATCTTCTGTCCCCAGCGGCTGAAGACAGTCGCCTGAAAGGCAACGATGCTTTGGCAACCATCCGGCTTTGGTTTTAATTCGTCGTTAAAACCGTCGTTGTTGGGGGATATGGCATTGGGGAACTCCAGTTTACTCTCATTGATGCTAACTTCTATCGGGGTTTCGTCCCCCTCCTCGGGGAGGACTATCGTGTCGTTGCCCAATACGAAAGTAGCGTACAGCTGTACGTAGAATGTTCCGCTTTCGCTGAATGTGTAGTCGATGTCCTGTTCAAAGCGATGTACCAGTGGTGTCTCTATCTCACCTTTGCGATAAATCTTCCATTCGTAGCGTGCCGAATAATCTCCCACATTACTGGGATTGGCCGTAAACCGTGCCACCAATGGTGCATTCTGCCCACTGCTTGCATCTTGTATCTCCTCGCCCTCGGTGGTTGTGTACGAGGCTTGCGGGTCGATGCTTGGATAGATGGTTTGTGCCCAACTTACGAAGGACGTTATGCACAATAGCAGGAACAAGATGGATTTTCTCATCATCAAAGGTGTTATTCGTGGTGCAAATATACAAAAAGATTAGGGATTAAGGATTATGGATGCTGGATTTTTTGTATATTTGCACCACGAAC
The DNA here is from genome assembly GCA_947169115.1 of uncultured Prevotellaceae bacterium. Classification (GTDB taxonomy): domain Bacteria; phylum Bacteroidota; class Bacteroidia; order Bacteroidales; family Bacteroidaceae; genus Physcousia. The sequence goes on along the minus strand of CAMVOK010000017.1, from coordinate 10,854 downwards.
GTATTTATAATGAAACAATGAGACGAATAGCAAGTTGTATTCTGGTGTTGCTCTTGTTGCTGGGCTTGGCCTCTGAGGCTTTTGCCGAGGCTACGGTACGCATAGGTGTATTGCTTCCCTTGAAGGAGAGGTCGGCGCGTGGAACTACGATGGTCGAGTTCTACCGCGGTTTGCTTATGGCCGTAGAGCAGGTGAAGCAGGGCGGTACGAATGTCGATGTCATGGCCGTTGATTGTGGCACATCGGAGGCCAGTTTGCAACAGGTGCTCAGTGATACGGCGATGCAGCGGCTCGATGTCATCTTTGGTCCTGTTGATGCCGTGCAGGTGACCTCCCTGTCAGAGTTCTGCCGTCAGCATCAGATACGCATGGTGCTTCCTTTCAACACCCCATGTCCGCAGGTCTATTCTAATCCGTGGATATATCAGGTCGGTGTGGCTCAGGAGTTGCAATTCCCTGGCATCAGCACCTTGGTTATGGACAATATGGCCAACAGCAACTTCGTATTCTATCGTACGGGTGAGCAAGACGAGCGTGCCCAGTCCTTTGTGGGACATCTGCGGCAGGTACTGACCTTGCGTAACATGCAGACGACGGCTTTGGCTGCTGGAGCCGATGAACTGGCTTACGACCGTGCCCTGAATCAGTTTCGTGAGAATGTGGTTATCCCCGACAGTCGCAGTCAAGCCTCTCTGACTACGCTTTTTGCAGGTCTGAAAGCCTATCTTGCCAAGTACCCCCAATACAAGGTTCGCATATTGGGTTATCCCGATTGGCTCACCTATACACGTTCGATGCTGAAAGACTTTTACCAACTCGATACGTACGTTTATTCTTCCTATTACCGCAATCCGCTCAGCGGACGTGTGGTGAAGTTCGAGCAACAATATCAACAAAACTTCGGTAAGGCAGCTCGTGACAGTTATCCCCGGGCTGAGATGTTAGGTTACGATTTGGGCATGTACTTCATGACGGGATTGGCCGAACTCGGGACGGATTTCGAGGAACGTCAGGGAACCCTTACCCAACAGCCCATCCAACATACCTTCCGTTTCCAGCAGGTAGGGGAAAATGGCGGTTATGTCAACCTCCACGTCCAGTTGGTACACTATACCACGAACAATACCATTCAAGTGCTGAAATGAAGCGTCTCGCCCTCTTTCTCGTAATAGCATTTAACATTCAACTTTCGACTTTCAACCTGAAAGCGCAAGTCGGAGAGTACCGCAGTGCTTTTGCCATTGGCGTCAACGGGGGATGTGTTTTCAATCGTGTGTCGTTCGACCCGACGATAAAGAAATCCTATCATCAAGGTATGACGGGTGGCATCACCCTGCGATATACCTCAGAGAAGTACTTTGCCATGCTCTGTGCCATACAGGCCGAGGTGAACTATGCCCAAATGGGATGGACGGAGGTGATAGAGACCAGTTCCGACACTTATTCCCGTACGGTAAACTACATACAGGTACCCTTGTTGGCTCGTCTCGCCTATGGTAAGGAAGAGAAGGGCCTGATGGGTTACCTGGTGTTAGGTCCCCAGTTGGGTTTCTATCTTTCCGACTCTGATAAACGGGGAGGAGAATGGAGTGAGGCCACCCTTGCCCTTCGTCCCAACCATGTTGTGGAGCAATATTCGCTACCAATTCAGAATCATTTCGAATATGGCATTACGGGAGGCTTGGGACTTGAAGTGAATACCCGTAAGGCTGGTCACTTCATGATAGAAGGCCGCTATTACTTTGGCTTGAGCAACATCTTCCACGACGGAAAAGCCGACCCCTTTGGAAGGTCGGCTAATGGTGCGATTGTGGCTAAGGCCACCTATCTTTTCGATGTAATTAAACCCAAGCGTTAGCGCAGTCTGTCTAACGAACGTACCAGCATTTCGTCCTTCAGAATGCCACGAAATGCCAGGTAATCCAATACGATGCACACGAACGGCAACCCTGCCGTTATGCTGGGCGTGAACGAAAGTTCGCCCTTGTACTCGATGAAACCAATGAAGGCCAGCCACATGTAGTAGCCAACGAGGAGTATCATGCAGAAGACGAGGATGCGCATCTGCAGGGCGCGGCGATTGAAGAGGAAGATGTCGATAAACGTCAGTGAGGTGATAGACAGCATCAGTGCGAACAAAGCCCACGGAGTGAAGATGTGGAGCCCTGTGTCGCAAATGCGAATCCACAGATTGTAGAGGTCGGCCTCGTGAGTGCCCTGCATGTTGTAGAAGGCCCCCAGCGGCAAGCAAAGACATACAATCCCCAGCACTACCGATATAAATATGTAAAGTGACTGAATGCGCTGTATCATTAATCCTCGATATTGGTATCCACGCTGGGTTCGCGGTAGTATATCTTTCCCTCTACAAATTCCTGGGTGGCAATCAGCGAGGGTTTGGGCATCTTCTCGTAGAAACGAGAGATTTCAATCTGCTCGCGGTTCTCAAGCACCTCGTCCAGATTGTCGGTAGAAGAGGCGAACTCTTGTAGTTTCTTCGACAATTCCTGCTTGATGTCAGAGGAAATCTGGTTGGCACGCTTGCCGATGATGGCAATGGATTCATAGATGTTACCCGTATCTTTACACAGGTTCATGATGTCGCGGGTCACCGTATTGGTCGGTGCATTGCTCTTTTTGTAGTCCATGTTTCTATATTATAGTTTTTTGTTATTTTCAATCTCTAATCCTTAATCCTTAATCCTTGCACTCTTCACTCTTCACCCTTAATCCTTCACCCTTAATCCTCATCAATTCCCTTTCGTTTCACAAACTTTTCGGAGTGTTGGAGTATTTCTTTTGCTTCTTTCATGTACTTCGACTCAGGGAAGTCGTTCTCGAAGGCATAGTATTCGTCGATGGCATCGCGGTAACGCTCAACTCGTTTGTCTTCGATACTCTTTACGGCCAGTTGGTACTTGGCACGCAGTACAAGTATGGATAGGCGTTCACGCTTCTCGGGCGAGGCGTATGGATAGTCGCGCAGGGCGTTTTGTGCTGTCACCACACAAGCCTGATAGTTACTGCCCCCATACAGACTGTTAATCATGTACGAACCGAGGTCGTAGTATAGTTTGGCAGCCAAACATTCCTTCTCCACCAGCTTTTCTTGCAGGGAGAAAACCATCTCCTGGGTTTGCTCTTTCAGTGAGGAATAGGGATAACGGTCCAGAAAAGCCTGAAACTCTCCCATGGCCTCTATGGTACTTGTCTGGTCCAGTCGTGGGTCGGGTGTCTGGTGATAGAGCGATAGTGCCGAATGGTAATAGGCAGGTTCTATGTAGATACCCTTTGGATATGACTTAATGTATTTCTGGAAGTCGTTGTGAGCCATGTCGTAGTGTTTTCCGTAAAACTCACTCATGGCCGTCAGGAAAAGCGATTCCTCACCGTTGGCCGTACCCTTCATTACCGATAGCAAGTCGTAGAATAGGGTAGCGGATTTGCTGTATTTGCCCTCTGCCAGATAGGCCTTTGCGGCTTCGTATTTGTATTCGTAGTCTGGGGTTTTCTGCAAGAGTCCATATTCTCCACAGGAAACCAGTGACAGACACAATACAACGAGCAGTAAGGACAGATATATTCTCTTCATTCGTACTATACGCGCATATTCGGAGCGCAAAAATACAAAATAAAGTTGAATATTGAAAGTTGAAAGTTGAAAAATCTTGTCTTATCCTCGTTTTTTAATAATTTTTTACCATATAATCTTTAACTTTTCAACTTTCAACTTTCAACTTTCAACTTAAATGCCTATCTTTGCCCTATTATGGCAGTGTTCAGTATTTCTTCTCCCTTCCAGCCCACGGGCGACCAACCCGAGGCCATCGAACAATTGGTGGCTGGTGTGGAGCGTGGCGACCGTGCACAAGTGCTCTTGGGGGTGACGGGTTCGGGTAAGACCTTCACTATGGCCAACGTCATAGCCCGGATAGGCCGACCTACTCTCATTCTCAGTCATAACAAGACCCTTGCTGCCCAGCTCTACCGCGAGATGAAGGGCTTCTTCCCCCACAATGCCGTAGAGTACTACGTATCCTATTACGATTATTACCAGCCCGAAGCTTACATCCCCTCTACCGATACTTATATCGAGAAGGATTTGGCCATCAACGACGAGATAGACAAACTGCGTTTGGCGGCCACAAGTGCCTTGCTCTCGGGGCGTAGGGATGTCATTGTCGTCTGCTCTGTCAGTTGCATCTACGGTATGGGCAATCCTGCCGCCTTCTACGAGAGCGTCATCTCTGTCAAAGTGGGTCAAGAGATTGACCGTAATGTATTGTTACGCAAACTGATGGATAGTCTTTATGTACGTAATGATGTAAGTCTCAATCGAGGTGAGGTTAGGGTGAAGGGAGATACCGTTGACGTGGCTCTTGCCTATAGCGACAACCTTTTGCGCATCACCTATTGGGGCGATGAAATCGAGAGCATCGAGGAGATTGACCCTGAGACCATGCAGCGTGTCTCGTCGTTTGAGGAATACAACATCTATCCGGCCAACCTCTTCATGACCACCAAGGAGACGCAGGAACGAGCCGTTCGCCAGATAGAGGACGACCTGACCAAGCAGGTGGAGTATTTCGAAGAAGAGGGAAAGCCGTTGGAGGCCAAGCGTCTGCACGAACGTGTTACCTACGATGTGGAGATGATACGCGAACTCGGACATTGCTCGGGCATCGAAAACTATAGCCGTTACTTCGACGGGCGCGAACCTGGCACACGTCCCTTCTGTCTGCTCGACTTCTTTCCGAAAGACTTCCTGATGTTCATTGATGAGAGTCACGTCAGTGTACCCCAGATTGGTGGCATGTATGGCGGCGACCGTGCCCGAAAGACCAACCTCGTGCAATATGGTTTCCGTCTGCCGGCGGCTCTCGACAACCGTCCGCTGAAGTTCGAGGAGTTCCAGCAGCTTACCCATCAAATCATATATGTGTCTGCCACACCGGCCGACTACGAGTTGGAGGAGTCCGAGGGCGTTGTCGTAGAGCAACTTATACGTCCTACGGGTCTGCTCGACCCTCTTATAGAAGTACGTCCGCGTGAACACGAAGCCGACGACCTGCTGGATGAAATTGTGAAACGCATTGACGTGGGAGAGCGCGTCCTTGTCACTACGCTCAGCAAACGACAGGCAGAGGAGTTCTCGGCCTATCTTACCCGTTCGGGCATCAACTCCTGTTACATTCACCATGAGGTGGATACCATGGAACGAGTGCAGATTATGGATGCCCTGCGCCGTGGTGAGTACGACGTATTGGTGGGTGTTAACCTCTTGCGCGAAGGTCTCGACCTGCCCGAAGTTTCCTTGGTGGGCATACTCGATGCCGACCAGGAGGGATTCCTGCGCAGCAAGACCAGCCTTACGCAAACCATCGGACGTGCGGCTCGTCATGTCCATGGCAAAGCCATCTTCTATGCCGATAAGATTACGAGATCCATGGCTGCCTGCATCGAGGAAACCAACCATCGTCGCGAGGTGCAGCTCCGCTACAACGAGGAACACGGCATCACGCCACATGCGGTGAAGAAAGATTTGGTGCAAGTCGAGGTAGGTACCGCCAAGCGCGAAGGTGCCGTAGAGCACAACATTGTCAATTATCCATCGTCAATGGTCAATACCGCTATGGCAGCCGACCCCATTGTAGAAAGCATGACACCCAAGCTGTTGAAGAAGAGCATCGAACACACTCGCCGCCTCATGCAAGAGGCCGCCAAACACCTCGACTTCATGCAAGCCGCCCAATATCGTGACGAACTCTTGCGCCTAACCGCGCTACTCTCAAAAGATTAAGAATTAAAAATGAAAAATGATTTATTTTTGTGAGAAGAAGTGAGTGAGAAGTGAGAAGAGGTCACTTTCGCCACTTGTCATCCAGTCTAATACATATCACTTCTCACTTCTCACTTCTAACCCTCTAACCCTCCAAACCTCTAAATTTCTCACCCTCTAACCCTCCAAACCTCCCATGAAACGTTTATTACTTCTCCTCTCACTTTTCACTTCTCACTTCTCACTTCTCACCTTATCTGCCTCTCCCGTGGACGATTTGCTGGGCCGCATCCTGCCCAATGGCAAAGATGCCAGTCGCTTTGAATGGAAGATAGACAAAAACGCCTCTGAACAGTATTTCTCCATCCGTTGCAACGGAAAAAAGGTGCGTGTCACGGGCTCCGACAAGATTGCCGTATGCACGGGCATCAACTGGTATCTCCAACATTATGCAGGGATTGATATCTCCTGGAACTCTCCAACGGCTACTTTGCCTTCAAAATTGCCTGTTGTCAAAGAGGAACGTCATAAGAGCAGCGTCGATTATCGCTATTATCTGAACTTCTGCACGCACTCCTACAGCATGGCCTTCTGGGGATGGGAACGTTGGCAGCAGGAAATCGACTGGATGGCCCTGCATGGTGTCAATATGCCCCTTGCCATTACGGGCATGGAAGGCGTTTGGCGCAGGGTGTTGGAGAACTACGGTTACAGCAGTCTCGACCAAGTGAATGAGTTCGTTTGTGGCAGTGCCTTCTACGGGTGGTTCTTCATGAACAACCTGACAGGGTGGGGTGGTCCGCAACCCGACAACTGGTACGCCCAACGCACCCAGTTGGGACGTCAGATATTCCAGCGCATGAGCGAACTGGACATGATGCCCGTCGTGCCTGGCTATGTGGGTATGGTGCCCAAGGATTTTCTCAAGTATGCAGCTCCGGACAAGGTAGCCGCGTGGCAGCCTTCCGATATCGTGAATGGGGGTATGTGGTGTAGTTTCGTTCGTCCCTATTTCGTCAACAACACCGACCGCCTGAAGGAGTTTGCCGCAGCCTACTACGCTGCTTTCGACCAACTCTTTGGTGATGTGTGCTCCACACGTTTCTATGCCATCGACCCCTTCCATGAGGGGGGCGTGCCCAATGGGGTCACCAACGCACAGTCCTCTGTCCGTGCGATGTACGAAGCCTTACTCACCTACAATCCCGAGGCTGTCTGGGTGTGCCAGCATTGGCAGGACAATCCCACGCCCATTCTCACCCATACGGTACCTGCCGGACGACTAATGATTCTCGACCTCCATGGCGACAACAACGGTGATGTTTCCTGTAGCGGTCACTCTACCACAGCTGACGGCACACCTCACGACTGGGTCTGGGGACAGGTCTCCAACTTTGGTGGCAACGTGGGTATCTTCGGACGTATAGATAGGTTGATAAACTGCTTCTACGAGGCCGTGAAGAACGCCTCGTCCAACCACCTCGTCGGCATTGGTGCCATTCCAGAGGGAATCGAGAACAACAGCATGCTCTACGACCTGCTCTATGCCCTGCCTTGGACAAACGTCAACTACAACCGTCAGACGTGGTTGGCCGACTATGTGCAGATGCGCTACGGCGTAAAACCCGGTGATGCCGCATACGGCAAACTCCTCTCGGTTTGGACGCGTCTGGGAGCCGGTACCTTCAATTGTCCGAACGACAACCAGCAGGGCACTACGGAGAGTGTCTTCCTCATGCGTCCTGCCCTCAAACCGGGTGTCGTCAGCAGTTGGGCTGCTTCTACGTGGTACTGGGATATAGCAGACCTCCGCACGGCTCTCTGTGAGATGCTCAGTGTCGCCGACGTACTGAGGGATAACGAAAACTACCGCTACGACCTTGTCGATCTCATGCGTCAGGCACTTTCCGACCATGGCAAGCTTACGCTCGACAGCATTACTACAGCCACAGGTGCCGAACGTACCCGTCTGGCTAACGCCTTCCTGACTCAGATTCTCGACCAAGACCGTCTGCTTGCTACACGCACGGAGTTCCGTCTGGGACGTTGGACGGAGATGGCTCGTGCCATAGGTGCGACCGACGACGAAAAGAAACTCTACGAGAAGAATGCCCGTATGCTGCTCACCACTTGGGGCGACCGTGCCCAGTGCGAACGTGGTGGTCTCCACGACTATGCCAATCGCGAGTGGCAGGGATTACTCTCCAGCTACTACTATCCCCGTTGGAAGGCATTCTTCGACCGTGACTGTCAGCCACAACGCTGGTTCGACGATTTCGAGTGGCCCTTCGTCACGGGCCTCCTTTCCCCCTACGGCACGTTCACGGCTGCGCCCGAAGGTGACGAACTGGAGACCGTGAAAGCCTTGTACAACAAGTATTTCAACGTCAGTTCGACGAAAACGATTAGTGTCGGCGAATGATTCGAATGATTCGAATAGACTCTGTCTATGTTTGATATTTGAGTGAGAAATTCGTATAATTTGCACCATTCGCCGTTAAAAATAAAGAATTGACGTTAGTTTATCAGGAAAACCTTTTCTTTCCCCTTATACGTACACTTTACCGTTGCGCGTCCCTCTACGATGCGACTGACCTCGCAACGGACATCGGGATTGTTAGAGGTGGCTTTCAGTACGCTGCCTTCCTTCAGGGGACCAAACACCTGATAACGTGTGGCATCGGTAAAGCCGTTGTCGTTGTTGCTATGTAGGGGCGTGTCGGGCAAACGTAGGGGCTTGCCGTCGAGGGTGATGGTGACGGAGGGCACTACGGGGCACTGGCAGGAGTAACCTTTCTTGGAGAATCCGATTCCGATGAGGTCGAAGAGTCCTATCGGGCGCACAGGAGAGAGAGACTTTCCCCATTGCTGACGACGAGGTTGCTGGGGCTGCTCTACTTCGGGACCTTCTGCGACGAAGTATATGGCATGTTTTCCTGTCAGACTCTCCACTTCGGGCACGCTGATGCGGAAGTTTGTCGGCCTCTTGGGTGCATCTGCAGAAACGTTGATTACGCCAATCTCGCGTCCCTGCCAAGTCTCGTTGGCATACGGGCCGTCCAGCATGACGTGAATCTTGAACGCCCCCTGTCCGCCAGGCGTCAGCCAGAGGTTCAGTTCCGTGTCGTCGCCTTTCTTTGTCCCCTCGAAGGCTTTGATGCCCTTGCTATCTGCTTCCAAACCTCCGAATCCAAAGTACTTGAAGCCTACAATGCCGTGGTTTGTGATGCCAGCCAACTCCATACCGTCGTTCCACACGTCATGGTTGTCCTGCATCCATTCGTTCGAGTTGGGACCACTCATGTAACAGGCGATGCCGGCCGAATAATACTGATAGGGAGGCAGACCGAAGATGTGGAACCCCTCGCTCGTTACTTCGGCACCCGTGTACACCATGCCGTCAGAGGCTTTTGCCGTCCATTCGTTATCCTTCGTGTAGGGGTCGTAGGCAACAATGTGTACCTGTCCGCCCTTGGCTACGGGCTTCTTATCCCAAGTGATTTTCACAGGAGCCACCATGGCCTGTCGGGCATTGGCGAAACCACGTGGCGGACGATGATAGAAGACGTACCATTGTCCGTTGATTTCCTGCAAAGAGCCATGCGTGTTGTGGGCAGCATTCGTGGTGGTCAGACGACTGCCGTCCTCGTTGGGCACCACACCACGGGAATCCACCAGCACGCCACCGGCACGCCAAGGCCCCAAGGGCGAATCGCCATAGGCATAACGCAAGGCAGAGTTGGTATTGCCAAGACCGTATTCCCTACCGCTGAATCCCGAAAAGACCATTACGTATTTGTTGCCCACCTGACGAATCGACGAAGCCTCGAAGAAGTTAAAGTCGTGTGGGTCTTGTCCCTGGTAGAGGGCTGGATATACTGTGCCCTCCTTGTCTAAGAGATTGCCATCGTGGCCGCTGGCGGGAATGAAGGGGTCGATGACCTTTGTGCCCGGACGCACGGAATACATCGTCTCTTGGTCAAGTTCGAAGGCCGTGGAGTGTTGGAATCCGTAAAAGACATAGGCACGGAACCCCTTGTCGTAGTCGGGGTCTTTTTTATCCGTGATGTTCTCCACAAACACCGAGGGGTCGAAGTCGATGATCGAGCCTGGCAGACATGCCCTGCCGTCCTCCGTCAGGTTGATGGGTGTGAAGGGACCATTGGGGCGGTCGCCCTTGCACACCATCCCCACGCGGCGCCATCCGCGCGAGTGAGGGTAGAGGTAATACGTCTTCTTTCCCGTCTTCTTATCGTTCACCTCCACCAGGTCGGGGGCAAACATCGTGTCCCAGCGTCCGTCAACGAACCACGAGAAGATAGCTCCCTCGTCGCGCCACTGGGTCAGGTCCTCCACGGGAGCCGACCACATGCGGATGTCGTTACCGCAATACTCTCTGTAGTGCGTGTCGTGTGAGCCAATGATGTAGGCCCTCAGTTTTCCTGGGTTGTCGGGGTCTTCAAACACACGTGGCTCGCCATCGGGCAAGTGCTCCCATAGAGGCAAATATGGATTCTGGGTATAAGCTATCAGACTCAGCAGAGCAAACGCTATAGATAAGAAATTCTTTTTCATAATATGTATCCGTTATTTGTTTTGTGCTACAAAGTTACATTTTTTTACCAAACGGACCTATACAAGTGATTTGCTTTTTTATGCATTTCAGGCAACCAACATCCTTTGATTGCTGCAACCACCACAAATTGATTGCTGCAACCACCATGTGTTGATTGCTGCAACCATCATGTGTTGATTGCTGCAACCATCATAAATTGATTGCTGCAACCACCACCCTTTGATTGCCCGAACCATCGTCAACTTCATTGCAAACATGAGACATTAACTATACGGTCGTCTGATTAGAACATTTATCATTTATTATTTATTATTTATTATTTCACCTCTCATTTCTTGCTCCTTTTCGCTACGCAAGCGTAGCCCCTTCGGGTCGTCCGATTACTAAACCTCTAAACGGTAACGATAACCTTAACGATAACGAAAACTTCTAAACCTCTAAACTTCTAAACCTCTAAACTTCTAAACCTCTAAACCTCTAAACTTCTAAACCTCTAAAC
>CAMVOK010000016.1 GCA_947169115.1 uncultured Prevotellaceae bacterium | reverse complement strand
TTGCTCAGGTACTTAAAAAGTTATATTTGTAATAGTGTTGCGGAATTAAGGTAAAAGTGAAAAATGAAAAGAGAAAAATTTTATGCACAAGCGAACGAAATGTAACCGTTGCAAAAAGAAAGCGCGACTTCAATTCCCCTCCTTTCCAAAAGGAGGGGCAGGGGTGGTTTAGACAGCCATAAAATAAATGTATCGAACCATCATACTTTCCTCTTGACGCTACCACCCTACCCCTGTCTTGAGTACAACCTCCGTTTTGTGACATTGGTGGCACAAAACGCAACGCCCTTATGATCCGACTTGTGACTGTATATGTCACAAACCGAATTTTCCTTATGCCTCGGGTTGTGACATTGATGTCACAAAACGGAGGTACTAGAAAAGTTCTAGGACGAACCAAGCGGCAGAGCCGAGCGGAATGGATTGTTAGACACCCTCCAGAGAATTAATGAATGTGTAGTTCCGGTGTATTCTGCTTCTTGCAGATACTTCGAGGGGATGTACACTATCATTCAAGTAACCACTTCCATGCTGAAATAACTTCAATCTGTTTGCCATTTTCTAACGGAATTGCACCATCCTCGTCGTAAGTGACAATCACCATACGTCTCAACGAAAGAAAAGCATCCAACTGTTTCAAGGCCTTGGTTTCACGCTCGAAAGTCTCCTGCATGCCCTCGCCATAGATGGAATAAGAGGCTTGAACAGCATAGCCCTCTTCGGCAACAAGGAAATCAACCTCTATATTCTTGTTATAATAGCATAATTTCTCACCATAGCGTTTGCGCAGGTTTATAGCGCAGAGGTTCTCCAATAGTGCTGTATCTCCATTGAACAAAAAGATACTCAGCAGGCCATTATCAACAAAGTAGTGTTTTTTCACCGTCTCTTTCTCCACAAACCTCGAGGCATAGTTCTCCAATGAGAATAACATACAGGCTTCCTGCGCATAACGCACATAGTCGCTGACAGATGACACAGCAATATTCGTGCCGGTGGAACGTATCAGATTGGCAACGCGATTATATGATATGGGCTGCATAACGTTTTCTGCCAATCGCTTCATGGTTAACCGTAGTGCCATCTCATTCTTCACCTTGTTACGTTTAATAATGTCACCCAAGAGAATCTTTTCGTATAACCCATTAAGCCAATTACGTTTGTTGCGGAATAAGAGTAGTTCAGGAAAACCGCCCCACTTTATATAGTCTGTAAAAACCTGTTGCACCACCGCACGCTGGCTACCATATTGCCATTCTTTCTCCAGTGTTATTTTTTGGGCCTCCAAATATTCTGGAAAAGTATAGGGATAAATCTGCGCATCGAGGAATCGCCCACCAAGTACTGTCTGAATGTCACGACTCAGCATTTTTGCATTGCTGCCAGTAATATAGACGTGGTATTTCTTGTTGGCCAGACGACGGGCAAAATGTTCCCAACCTTCTACATTTTGGATTTCATCGAAGAGCAACACAGGAGCATGGTTATACACCGACTGATAGGCTTGCAGAATGAGGTCAAAATCATCAGCCGTCATTCCAATCAGACGTTCGTCGTCGAAGTTGATATACACCATATCCTCTATCTGATAGCCCACCGTTATCATCTGTCTGGCACGCTTATAAAGCATATAAGATTTACCTGCCTGACGTACCCCCACAAGAACATATCGTCCGTTCTCTTCAAAATCAAACGGGCGGTCATATAATTCCACGTCTCTTATTTCTTCCTGTCCTTCATGAATTAGGGTGCGGAATGTTTCTTTCGTTATTGCCATGATGCATCTACATTTTTGTACTGACAGTATGAATATGCAGGCAAAGATAAAAATTTATTTGCCATCGGCAAACAAAATTATCTATTTTTATTTGCTACTGGCAAACAAAAATAGTTCATAATCCCAAAAACTGAAAAAAGCGGCTGAGCCATTCTGATGGCTCAGCCGCTTTACGATTAGCAAGGTATTTCTTACACACCAATGTGGTTCTTGGCGATTTCCTCGTCAGTAACCTTGTAGTTCTGGAGGTCACCGCAGATGTACTGGTCGTAGGCGGTCATGTCGATGAGTCCGTGACCAGAGAGGTTGAAGAGGATGACTTTCTCCTCACCTGTTTCCTTGCACTTCAGAGCCTCGCGGATGGTGGCAGCGATGGCATGGCTGGACTCGGGAGCAGGGATGATGCCCTCGGTGCGCGCAAAGAGCACACCGGCCTCGAAGGTCTCGAGCTGGGGGATGTCAACACCATGCATATAACCGTCCTTTATGAGCTGGGAAACAATCATGCCGGCACCATGGTAGCGCAGACCACCAGCGTGGATGTTGGCAGGCTTGAAGTCGTGTCCCAGGGTGAACATGGGCAACAGAGGGGTAAGTCCAGCCTCATCGCCGAAATCGTAGTCGAACTTACCACGGGTGAGCTTAGGACAGCTGTCGGGCTCTGCGGCAATGAACTCCGTGGTCTTGCCATCCAGAATGTTGTGACGCATGAAGGGGAAGGCAATGCCGCCAAAGTTTGAACCACCACCGAAGCAGGCGATGACCATGTCGGGATATTCACCAGCCTTCTCCATTTGCTTCTCTGCCTCCAAGCCAATGATGGACTGATGGATGGCAACGTGGTTGAGCACGGAACCCAGTGTGTACTTACATCCGGGAGTGGTCATGGCCAGTTCTACAGCCTCGGAGATGGCCGTACCCAGCGAACCCATGTGGGTGGGATTTTTCGTGATGATGTCCTTACCGGCACGGGTGGACATGGAGGGACTGCCCTCGACGGTGGCACCGAAGGTGCGCATGATGCTGCTGCGATAGGGCTTCTGCTGCATGGAAATCTTCACCTGATAAACGGCTGCTTCCAGGCCGAATACGCTGGCGGCATAGCTAAGAGCTGCACCCCACTGGCCGGCACCGGTCTCGGTGGTAACATTCGTTGTGCCTTCCTGCTTGGCATAGTAGCACTGTGGCAGGGCAGAGTTAATCTTGTGGGAACCAAGGGGATTGACAGACTCATTCTTGAAATAGATGTGAGCTGGGGTACCCAGTGCCTTCTCCAGTTCGTATGCACGAACGAGAGGTGTGGAACGATAGAACTTGTACTTCTCCAATACGGGTTCGGGGATGTCGATGAAACTATCGGTTGTATTCAGTTCTTGCTTGCAGCACTCTTCGGGGAAGATGTGTGCCAAGTCCTCCACACCCAGGGGCTGGCGAGTTGCCGGATGCAAGGGTGGCAAGGGCTTATTGGGCATGTCTGCCTGAATGTTGTACCACTGTGTGGGAATCTCGCTCTCGGTCAGAAGAAATCTTTTCTGTTTCATAGTTGATAAGAGTTTAATTGGTTAAAATATAATTTTTAATTCTTAATCCTTAATCCTTAATTAAAAAAGGCTTGCCGTAAGAACGACAAGCCTTTTTATCTCTTTCCGCCAATTTCATCTTGGTACACGGCAATGCGTCTCACGATTTTTGGAATCTTGAGTTTTGCCACCACCAAAAGAAAACTGCGTTTAACATATTTGTTTCTGTTTCAATTCGACGGCAAAGTTATGGGTTTTATTTTATTCAGCCAAATATTTCAGCAAATTTTTATCAAATTTATACAAAAACAAGCATTTAAGCCTTTGCCAACGTAAGAATACTCATGGAAATGCCAGGATTCTTGTCGAGAAGGGCTTTTGCACAAGCCAACATCGTGGCACTGGTCGTAAGCACGTCGTCAACAATGAGTATATGCCGATATGGTGTAATGGGCTTAGCCTCAAACAAATCGTCAACATTCTCCATGCGCTCCTGAAACGACTTGCTGGTCTGGCTTTCGTTGTTACGGACACGCCGGACTGCCTTGCCAAGGATGGGAATACGTGTCACCTTGTTGATGCCCATAGCCAATTGCATGCTTTGATTGTAGCCCCGTTTCCAGAAGCGTTTCCAATGCAAGGGTATCGGGACTATGGCATCTATATCCTGAAAGAATCCGCGACGTTGTAGGTCCTGAGCCATCACCTCTCCCATGCTGCGCCCGATGTCGGGACGATGGTTATACTTGAGTTGCATGAGCAGAAGATGGGAGTCGGAATCGTGCTTATAGTGGATGAAACTGGCGGCTTTCTCCACGGGAATCTTTGCCCAAAAGAGCCGGCTGATGGGATTGTCGTAGAAATCGTCAATTCTCATATAGGGCAAGCGCATCCGACATCCGGCACAGAGTATTTGCTCGGTAGTATTCAGCCGACAGCCACAAACCGCACAATAGCGCGGACTGAAAATGTCAATGAAGTCACGCAAGCGATGCCGCAACGATGTCATGAGAACGACTACAAATCAACGTTGAACTCGTTAATGAGCTTTATGATGGTGGCAACCTGAGCATCTGTCAACAGGGGACTTATGGGCAGCGAAAGCACCTCACGATGAATGCGCTCTGTGATGGGGAAATGCTTGTCGCTCCATTCCAAGAAAGCCTCCTGCCTGTGCGGAGGTATCGGGTAATGGATAAGCGTCTGCACGCCCTTGGCCTGTAAGTATTCCTGTAGTTTCTCCCTTGCCGGACAACGGACGGGATAAACGTAAAAGACATGTTCTGCCATATCCTCCGGCATGGAAGGGGTGACGACTAATGGATTCTGGAGTTGAGACGTATAGAGAGACGCGATTTCCCTTCTTCGGGCATTGTCTTCGTCGAGTCGGGGAAGTTTCACACTCAAAACGGCAGCCTGTATTTCGTCTGTCCGACTATTCATGCCTTTATAGCGATTCACGTATTTCTCCGACGAACCATAGTTGGCCATCATGCGAACGGTCTGTGCCAGTTGGTCGTCGTCCGTGGTTATACATCCTGCATCGCCCAAGGCACCGAGATTCTTGCCTGGATAGAAACTAAAGCCGGCAGCGTCTCCCAGATGTCCAGCACGAAGGCCACGATACATTGCCCCATGGGCCTGGGCGGCATCCTCGATTACCTTCAGCCCGTTCTTCTGAGCCCATGCGTTGATGGTGACCATGTCACAGATACGGCCATAGAGATGAACAGGCATGACTGCCCGAGTGCGTTCCGTCAACAAGGCTTTCATCCGATCGGTGTCGATAAGGTAATCCTGCAACGTGGGTTCACACAGAACTGGAGTCAGTCCGGCCTCTCTGATGGCCAGGATGGTAGCGATGAAGGTATTGGCAGGCACAATCACCTCGTCTCCCTCACTCCACCCCAACAGGGTTTTATAACCACGGAGTATCAGTGTCAGTGCGTCCATTCCATTACCCACAAGCACGCAATTCCGAGTTCCACAGAAACGGGCATACTCCTCCTCAAAGCGTTGGTTCCAACGTCCCAGCAAATATCGGCCACTCTTTATCACCTGTTCCACAGTCTGTGTCAACTTCGGCTCGAAGCTATCGTTGATTTTCTTCAGTGACAGGAAGTGTATCGTATTATCCTCCGTCACGCCCATGTTGCCGGCCATGCGGTCTATGACTTCGTTGTCCAAATCTATCTCGTAAGAATCGTAGCATATCGCGCGTGCCCCGAAACCTTCTTTCTGGAAGATTAGTCCCGTATTCAGATACTGGCCTCCCTGTTCCGTGGAAATGCCGAAATCCAGAAAGTCCATTTGCTTATAGCGGTCGGCAATCAGATGGCGGAAGAGCAAGTCCAGAGCACCATATTCGCGTCCCTCATCCCCCGAAGCGATATACTGTATGTGGGCCACCTGTTTGGTCAGGAATACCACACAACCTGCTACGATGCGGTCTTCATGCTTTACCGTAAAGAGCCGAATCTCACGTGGGAAGCGACTCATCAGCAACTGTATCTCGTTCTCCGAATGCACAGGGTTTACGTGGTGGTGGGCCTGCAGAACACTTGTCAGCAACTGCCAATACTCATGGATGCCCTCTGTGTTCGACTCTACCACACGGTCGATGTAGAGATTGTTGTCGAGGGCTTTCTTGGCCTGGCGCAGGCGCAGTGTACGCATTCGGATTTGGCTCCGCAAGGCAATTACCGAACTGACCGATCGCGAAAGCAGAGTGCCTCCAGCCCGAAACAGGGCATAGAGGTCTTCTCCCGTAGGATAAGTACTATATATATAAGGTATAGGTTTATATATAAACTTCTGGGCTTGCAACATGTCGCGGCAGTACTGTAGAATCACCTGCATATAGGTCAGCACCTCTTGCTGGGTAACTTCCACATCCACGATGAGACCTCCGTAGGTAAGTCCCTGATGGGAATAAACCGTTCGTTCGCTCTCTACCCAGTTTGCAGGCATCACAGCTCTCAGGCGTCCACATTCCTCTGGCTTGCTGACCTCGCCATGTCCCATATCGCCATCGAACACCATTACAGAGCAATCGAAGAACCGGTCGGCATGATAATCCATGAAATCTCGTTCCAAGAGGAACGTAGCGTTCTTAGCGTTGCGGACGAAATCGTCCCACATCTCCTTATATGCCGCTGAATAAGGGACTACAATCATTTTGTTTTCATTCTTTTATAATCCATATAATCGTGGACATACCCCTTGGCATCGTAGGCTTCGGAAGCCATCACCACCAATACGGTTCCAGGCTCGAAGTCCTTCAGCTCGCACCATACGCCAGCCGGAACGAGTATGCCCACAGAGGGGCTGTGCATCCTTACGTCCACACGCACCCTGCCATCATCCAAACACATGGTGAAACCACCACTTACGGGTACCACCACTTCGGAGCACGTCCAATGGGCATGTCCCCCACGCTGGGCTGCCTGTGGAATATCGTATATCCAGAACACACGGCGAACATCGAATGGGATGCACTCCCCTACCTCGGCAAAGGATAATGCTCCACGCTCGTCATTCACATTCGGGATGGGAATAAGCCTACAGCTTTCCGGCAACATTCTGTCCATATCGTATAGCGTGCTTCTTTCTTGTTGGTTGCAAAGTTACGAAAAGTCGAGAGCAGAACAAAACAAATAGGTTTGTTTTTTATGCCGAGACAGAGTAACTTATCTAAAGTTACGAAAAACGAGAGAAATGAGAAAGGAAAGCTAGCTTTTCTTTTCATTCCCGAGTGCCAGAAACTTCGGCAAAGCCAAAGTTAACGTCAATTCTACGAAATTGCCTATATATTGAGAGGTATTCAAATAAAAAGTGTAACTTTGCGAACGAAATATGATTATGGCAAAAAGAAGAGAAATAAGAAACAGTACGGCAGAGTTCCTGATTTTTCAGATAGAAGGAAAGGAACAAGGGGTAGAGGTGTACTATAAAGACAAGACTGTGTGGTGTACCCAGAAGGCGATGGGTATGCTGTTTGATTGCTCAACGGACAATGTGGGACTTCACCTGAAGAACATATTTGCAAGCGGTGAACTGGTTAAGGATTCAGTTACCGAGAAAATCTCGGCAACTGCCTCTGATGGGAAGAACTATATGACTCAGTTTTACAACCTCGATGCCATCATAAGTGTGGGATATCGTGTCAATAGCATCCGGGCTACTCAGTTCCGCCAGTGGGCCACAAGTGTACTTCGTGAATATGCCATTCGTGGTTATGTGCTGGACAGGAAACGAATGGAGAATGGCACGTTCTTGGATGAGGACTACTTTGAACACCTGTTAGCAGAGATTCGTGAAATTCGTCTGTCTGAGCGACGTTTCTATCAGAAACTGACGGACATCTATGCGACAGCTATTGATTACAATCGTGATGCGCCAACGACAAGGCTCTTCTTCAAAATGATGCAAAATAAGATGCGCTATGCTGTTCATGGACGTACGGCAGCGGAACTAATAGTAGAACGAGCTGATGCTGAACAAGTGCACATGGGGCTGAACACTTGGGAGAATGCACCTGATGGTAAGATTGTTAAGACAGATGTCTCGATAGCCAAGAACTACCTGAAAGAGGTGGAACTGGCAGACATGGGACAGTTGGTGAATGGTGTATTGGAATTGGCAGAACGTATGGCAAAACGCCATATCCCTATGACAATGGAGGATTGGGCTAAACAGATTGATACCATTTTAGCGGCAGGTGGTAATGAAGTACTGAAAACGGCAGGTTCAGTAACAGCGGAAGAGGCCAAAGAACATGCCGAGACAGAATTTGAGAAGTACCGCATCGTACAGGATCGTTTGTTCCAAAGCGACTTTGACAAGTATTTGGGTGAATTACCTTTTGATGGTGAGTAAGATTACTGTGTGGAATTATTATTGGCAAAATGGTAACAACATATTTGATAGCCGGAGATCCGTAAGGGAATCAGTATGTGTTCATCAGCAATAGGATTTGCCAGATGTATGTGATAATTGGAGTATAATTTGACTATCATTGCAAACAGAATATGACAAAAGAAAGAATACAGTCATTGAGTATACTGGACAAGGATTACCTCCAGTGGATAAAGGAACTGAGTACACGCTATCGCAGGAGTCAGGTAAAAGCTTCTGTAAAGGTGAATCAGATTATGCTACGGTTCTATTGGGAGCTGGGCAGGGATATTGTGGAGAAGAAAGCAGAGAGTCGTTGGGGCAGCGGGTTTATGAAGAACCTGAGCAGGGATTTGAAAGAAGTGAATCTTGATGCAACCTGCTTTTCAGAGACGAATCTGCTGTATATGAAGAACTTCTATCTGCTTTATCAGCCCTATCTGATAATTACTCCACAAGCTGTCGGGCAAAAAGATAGTATAAATACTCCTCAACCTGGGGAGCAAATTACTCAACAGGCTGTTGAGCGAAAGGAGAATGCAATTACTCAACAACTTGTTGAGCAAATACAAAATGACATCTTCTCTACTCCGTGGGGACATCATGTACGCATCATTGATAAGTTTAAAGAACAGCCAGAAAAAGCATTATTCTTCGTTCATCAGACGGTGGAGAACGGCTGGAGCAGGGATATGTTGTTGAACTTCATGGGAACTGACTTGTATGAGCGTCAAGGTAAGGCATTGACAAACTTCCAGCGAACATTGCCAGAAGAAACGAGCGACTTGGCCCGTGAATTGACAAAGGATCCATACAACTTTGCATTTACTGGCATAACGGGTAAATACAATGAGGCTCTTTTGAAAGAGAAATTGCTGGGCAATATTACCCAGTTCTTGGTTGAATTGGGTACTGGCTTTGGATATTTAGGCAAGGAATATCGGCTACAAGTTGGCGAAAGGGAACAGTTTATAGACCTGTTATTCTACAATCTCAATCTCTCTTGTTATGTTGTCATCGAGGTGAAGATTGGAAAGTTCGAGTTTGCCGATATTGGTCAATTGGGCGGCTATGTGGTTGCCTGCAATCATACACTTCGCAAAGAAGGACGTGACAATCCTACAATTGGTCTGCTTATCTGCAAGGAGAAAGATCGTGTTCAGGCCCAATATGCATTGGAATCAAGCAGTCAGCCTTTGGCAATCTCAGAATATGAGTTGGAAAGGTTCTATCCAGAGAAGGTGGAAGGTACAATTCCTACTATAGAAGAGATCGAGGCCAAATTGAGTGCGAGATAACTCGGACGTAAAGAAAGTGGTTTTTCATTTTTTACTTTTCACAGAAATTCGTAACTTAGAGGGCGAAATCAGCTATCATCAACCATGAACAATTCTATGAAGACCCTTCTTTTTATTCTCTTTTCTCTTTGTTTTTCTTTGAACCTCAATGCCGATTCACTTTTCGGGAGCGAGGTTAAGTGGGACAGGCACTCTCTCATCATCGGAGGTCACCGTGTGGCAGCAGTCATGGGTGAAGTACACTATTCGCGCATACCAGCCGACGAGTGGGCAACCGAGATTAAGAAAATGAAAGAGGGCGGATTGACCATGCTGGCCTGCTATGTCTTCTGGAATCATATCGAAGAGTTAGAAAACCAATGGGACTGGAGCGGACAGCGCAACCTGCGTGAATTCCTGGGAGTTTGCAAACAGGAGGGAATGCCCGTAGTCTTGCGCATGGGGCCATTCTGTCATGGAGAGGTTCGTAACGGGGGCATACCAGACTGGGTTATTCAAAGAGGTGTGAAGACAAGGAGCGAAGACCCAGAGTTCCTGTCGTTGGCAGAACGTCTCTATAGACAGATATTCACCCAAGTGCAGGGTTTGCAGTGGAAAGACGGCGGCCCCGTGATAGCAGCCCAGTTCGACAACGAATATGGTGGACGGGCTTCTTACTTGCTTAGCCTGAAACGCATAGCTCTCGCTATCGGCTTCGACCTACCTTTCTACACCTATACGGGATGGCCTAAACTGGCCACGCCCATGCCCTTCGGAGAGATGGTGCCTCTCTTCGGAGACTATGCGGATGGATTCTGGGACCGTAGCATCAAAGAAGCCTGTGGCAACTATTACAAGGCTTTCAACTTCCGCTCAGCACGTGCCAGTACGGCCATTGCCTCGGAACAGCTGAAACTCGACGGTGAACAAGTGACCGACCAACACTATCCCTATTTCACTTGCGAACTGGGAGGAGGCATGATGACCTCGTACCACCGGCGTTGTTTCCTCTATCCCGAGGATGCATACGCCATGGCGGTGGTGAAACTGGGTAGCGGTTCGAACCTTTTAGGCTACTACATGTATCACGGAGGCACGAACCTCAGTAGCAAAATCCCCAACATGTATCTCAATGAGACCCAGCGATGCCTGGCCACAAACTACAACGACCTGCCTGTGCTGAACTACGACTTCCAGGCACCCCTCAATGAATTCGGACAGCGTAATCCCCACTATTACATGTTGCGGAAACTCCACCTCTTCATGCAGGACTATGGAGAGCAGCTGGCACCTATGGAAGCCAACTTCCCTTGTGAACAGGATATTCCACAAGGAGACGACTGCCACCTGAGATGGTCGTATCGCACCTGCGAAGGAGCTGCTTTTGTCTTTGTGAACAACTACGAACGGCTCCGTCCCTTGTCTGCCAAACGTGGCATCCAGTTCAACGTATGCGGCATCAAGTTTCCCCAGAAGCCCATGACCATCCCATCGGGCACAACCTGCATATTCCCTGTCAACATAGATGGTATTCGCTATGCTACGGCACAACTGATTGCCTGTCGCGAAGGGAAAATCTATCTGGAGCAAATACCTGGAATTGCCACGGAAATATGCATAGACGGTAAGACTCTGAAAAATCTAAAGCCCAAAGGTACAGAGGTGCCTGTCTATAAGAACATCTATCTCCTGGACAGCAAGACGGCCGGACAATTGTTCCTGAAGGAAGTTCCACAACCCAAGGAAGAGGGATGTCAGTTCACCAAACAGAGAGAGCCCCAAGGGGAACGCAGCATAACCATCGGAGCCAAGAAAGTGGCCGAGGAACCCACGGACAGCGACTTCGAAACCTTGGCTGCCATATACACCATTGACCTTCCTGAGAATATCCACAATGGACTGATGCAGATAGACTATCGTGGAGACTGTGCACGGCTCTATGCCGACGGACAACTTCTCGACGACAACTTCTACAATGGCCGACCCTTCCAATACGCCCTTTGGCGACTGCCTGAGATGACGAAGAAACTGGAGCTCCGCATCCTGCCGCTACAGAAGAATATGCCGATATACTTTCCTCGCGAAGCCGACACACAGGAAACAGGAGAACAAGTGAAGAAGGTTACCGTTCTTTACTAATACCAAGGAATACACAGATTGCAAAGATTATTATAAATATCCGCAATCCGTGGATAAACAAAAAGGGACTATGTCATTTGACACAGTCCCTTTATACATAAATATGTGGTTCTTTACTTGCCGAAATAGCGCTTCAGCAGACCAGCGAAGCCAGCACCGTGGCGAGCCTCGTCCTTAGCCATTTCGTGTACGGTGTCGTGGATGGCATCGAAGCCAGCAGCCTTCGCATTCTTGGCAATGCGGAACTTGTCCTCACAGGCACCAGCCTCGGCAGCAGCACGCTTCTCCAGGTTGGTCTTCGTGTCCCAAACGCACTCACCCAGCAACTCAGCAAAGCGACTGGCATGATCAGCCTCTTCAAAAGCATAACGCTTGAAGGCCTCAGCAATTTCGGGATAGCCCTCACGGTCAGCCTGACGAGCCATAGCCAAATACATACCTACCTCGCTACACTCACCATTGAAGTGGTTGCGCAGGTCGTTAATCATTTCCTCGCTAACACCTTCGGGTTTGCCGTCGCCAATCTTATGAACAGTGGCATAGGTCATGTCAGCATCGTCCTTCAACTCAGAGAACTTGCTGGCAGGAGCCTTACAAATGGGACAACGCTCGGGTGCCTCAGTGCCTTCGTGGATGTAACCACACACGGCGCAGATAAATTTCTTTGTCATAACGTGTTTAAGATAAAAAGTTAATAAATAAGTTTTCTTGGCAAAGATAAGCATAAAAGTGGAAAATGGAAAATGAAAAGTGAAAAAATATTTGGCGTTTCATTATATTTTTGCTAACTTTGTCTTCGTTATGCGATAGTAGCTCAGTTGGTAGAGCATTGGCTTCCCAAGCCGAGGGTCGCGGGTTCGAGTCCCGTCTGTCGCTCAAAAGCAATGGAATGGAAGAGTCCCTTTAATCTGCATTCCATATATATAAATAAAGGAATTATGAACTACGGATTTGTAAAGGTTGCTGCGGCAGTGCCTTCCGTAAAAGTGGGCACACCCAAGTATAATGTAGAGCAAATCGAGTCGCAGATTATCCAAGCCAACCACCAAGGTGTGGAAATCATTGTTTTCCCAGAACTTTCGATTACAGCATATTCGTGCGGAGACCTCTTCTTTCAGCAACTGCTGCTGGACGAAGCCGAAATGGGGCTTATCAATTTGATGAACTTCACACGCTCAATGAACATCATTGTCGTTGTGGGACTTCCTGTCAGCTACCGAGACGGACTGATGAACTGTGCAGCTGTGCTGCAAAAAGGTAAACTACTGGGGTTGGTGCCTAAGACTTTTATTCCCAATTACAAAGAGTTTTACGAATGTCGTTGGTTCATGAGTGCAACGGATGTGCCAGAGGGTAATGTGCTCATCTGCGGACAACAGGTCTTGCTGTCGGCGAACCAGTTATTCAAGACCCCATCGTGCACCTTCGGCATTGAGATATGTGAGGACTTATGGTCCCCCATCCCACCCTCCTCCAGACTTGCCCTTAACGGAGCTGACATCATCCTCAACCTGAGTGCAAATACGGACAGTGCAGGGAAGTATGAATATCTGCAAAGCCTCATCTGCCAACAAAGCGCACGACTGATGGCGGGTTACATATACGTAAGCTGTGGTTTCGGTGAAAGCACTCAAGATGTTGTATTCAGCGGAAAGACATTTATTGTGGAGAATGGAAAAATACTGCAGGAGTGCCCACGCCATTCGTTGGAGGAGATTATGAGCATAAGCGAAATTGATGTAGAA
Source organism: uncultured Prevotellaceae bacterium (assembly GCA_947169115.1). GTDB lineage: Bacteria > Bacteroidota > Bacteroidia > Bacteroidales > Bacteroidaceae > Physcousia. The sequence continues at coordinate 66,026 of CAMVOK010000016.1, read as the reverse complement.
TACCTGCGTGCCGAACGCAGGCAGAATACAACCTTTAGCGCCAGTGCCACTATGTTCCAAGAGAACCTGCACATAACAGAAACGGCAAGCATAATGCCCGAAGCAGGAGAACTGACCCGCAGCGTGAATCCCCACCCCTTCATTCCGGCTGAAGGAAAAGGAAGAAGCAAACGTTGTGAGGAGATATTCAATATACAATGTGACGGACTGGCCAAACGTATTGTCCACACCAACTGCGAAACCGTGGTAGTAGGCATATCCGGCGGTCTGGACTCAACCCTTGCTCTGCTGACCTGTGTACGTACCTTCGACAGGCTGGGAAAGAGCCGCCGAGGGATTATTGGCATTACCATGCCGGGGTTTGGAACGACAGACCGCACCTATACCAATGCCATAAATCTGATGCAGCAACTGGGCATCACCATCCGCGAAATCAGCATCAAGGAGGCCTGTCTGCAACACTTCCATGACCTCGGACACGACCCGGAAAACCACGACGTAACCTACGAAAACAGTCAGGCACGCGAACGCACCCAGATTCTCATGGATGCAGCCAACCAAATGAACGGACTGGTAGTAGGCACCGGAGACCTCTCGGAACTGGCACTCGGATGGGCTACATACAACGGAGACCACATGAGCATGTACGGGGTAAACGCTTCCGTGCCCAAGACTTTGGTGAAATATCTGGTTCACTGGGTAGCCATGAACATCGATGACGAGCTCACACGGAATACCCTACTCGACATTGTGGACACCCCCATTAGTCCGGAACTTATACCTGCAGACGAAGACGGAAACATAAAACAGAAGACAGAGGACTTAGTAGGGCCATATGAACTGCACGACTTCTTCATTTACCACACCACCCACAGCGGATTCCGCCCGCGCAAGGTGTACATGCTGGCTTGTCGCGCATTCCAAGGGCTGTATGAAGAAGAAATCATCAAACACTGGCTCACGACCTTCTACCGTCGATTCTTCGCACAACAATACAAACGATCCTGTCTCCCCGATGGTCCAAAGGTGGGAAGTATAGCCTTAAGCCCCCGTGGCGACTGGAGGATGCCAAGTGACGCTTCTTCGGATTTATGGCTCGAAGAATGTAAAACGCTGTAACACAATACAGATACACATTTATCATTAATTTTATGAATAAATATTCTAAAAAAAATTGCCCTTAAAGGGAACAAGTTATTAAAATATTTATTAATTTTGTTCGCAATATGGTAAAACTAACAATAATTATTCATTAAAATCATGACGAAGCAAGAGTTATCAAAAGAGATCGCTGGAAAGACTGGTGTTGACCAGCCTACCGTTCTAGCATGTATTGAGGGGATGATGGCAACCATTAAGGAAAGCCTGGTAAACGAAGAGCCTGTATATTTGCGTGGCTTCGGCAGTTTTATTCTTAAGAAGCGGGCAGAAAAAACTGCGCGTAACATTTCCAAGAACACAACACTGGTAATACCAGCACACAACATACCCGCCTTCAAGCCCTGCAAGGATTTCCTTGCTCAGGTAAAGAAGTAACAGAAAGAAGAAACATCCCCAACTTATTATAGCCTTGAGCACAGCGTTCAAGGCTATAATTGTAAATAAGGCAATATGACACATAACATCAAGAACGAGTTCATCTCCATCACCGTAAATGAACACGGAGCAGAACTGCAAAGCCTGAAACGCCTGAGCGATAACCAAGAACTGCTATGGCAAGGTGACAAGGAATACTGGAAAGGGCAGTCGCCCATACTATTCCCCGTAGTTGGCAACACGTACCAAAGAGAAGCCAGATTCAATGGGCAACGATACGATATGCCCAAGCATGGTTTTGTGAGAGATGCAGACTTTACACTTGTCCAGAAGACTGCCGACAAACTGGTTTTTCACACCCAAGCCAACGAAAGAACATTGAAGCACTACCCCTTCGACTTTCAGTTTAGTGTTATATATCAACTTCATGGAAATGAACTATTTATTGCCTTTAAGATAGATTCGTCCAAGGATAAGACTATGCATTATCAGATAGGAGCGCACCCAGCCTTTAACCTACCTGATTTTGACAGCAAAAATGACAAGTATCCCCATGGTTATTTGGGATTCGACATTACTGACAAATTAGTAAGTAACGGTCTGAGACCTGGAGGTTATTTATGGCCGGAAGGGTCCTTCGATGTACCTCTGAACGAAGAGGGACTACTTCCACTAAGGCATCACACCTTCGACTGTGATACCATTCTGGACACAAGAGGCATTGCACACACGTGTGTATTGTATAATAAGGACAAAAAAGAAATCGTCAGACTGAGTTTCGACTCTCCCGTTCTTGCCCTATGGGCTCCCAATGGCGGATGCGCCCCATTTGTATGCATAGAACCCTGGTGGGGCAGCTGTGACCTCGAAGGGTACAATGGCGAATTCCGTAATCGATATTGCATGAACAGCATTGAGAAGGCAACAAGTAAAGTGCACCAATACACGATAACCGTAAACACCGACTAAAGATATGATAATCAAGAAAGCCGAATTTATTGTCAGCAACAGTCAGGTAAGCCAATGCCCACAAACGCATGAGGCAGAATATGCCTTCATTGGACGAAGCAATGTAGGAAAGTCGAGTTTGATAAACATGCTTACAGGAAAGAACGGACTGGCCAAGACCTCCGCGACCCCAGGTAAGACCATGCTCATTAACCATTTCAGGATAAACGACGAATGGTACATTGTGGACCTCCCTGGCTATGGATTTGCCAAACGAAGCAAGAAGGATCAGGACAAACTGGTAGAGATGATATACTCCTACATCCTGCAACGCGAGCAAATGGTAAACCTCTTCTTGCTCATCGACAGCCGACACGAACCCCAGAAGATTGACCTTGAGTTCATGGAATGGCTGGGCGAGAACGCCATACCCTTCAGCATCATCTTCACAAAAGCCGACAAATTAAGCAAAAGCAAACTAAACACCAATGTGGCTGCTTACCTGAATGCACTAAAAGAACAATGGGAGGAATTACCCCCCCATTTTATTACAAGCAGCGAAACCCGTCTGGGTCGCGAAGATGTACTAAACTATATCGAATCTATCAATCAGAACTTGTAGCTCACTCCCAGACTCAGCCACTCCTTGAACATCATATAGTCACCTCTGTGCTTCTTCGGGTTCCTGTATTTTGTACTACTATCGTCAAAGCGAGGATAGGCATAGAACTTGGCCGAGAGATATTTATTGATGGTGAAGTCGAGGGTGTTTTCCCATTCCACCAGCGTGCTGTGGAAGTTGGAGAACCAGTAGAGACGACTTGTCCACAATACGTTCTTCATGACCTGAATCTTGGAGTTTATCGTAAAGTTAGGACCGAACTTGTGGAATGAGTGTGAGGTGTAGATTCCGTCGGCATCCTCGTTGATACCATACATATCACCATAGTAACGAGGGTTATAATCCGGAGCTGTCGGATTACCACTGAGAGCACCTAAACGCTCAACATAAGTCATATAATAAGCAACGGGAGAAACGTAAACTGAAAGGTCAACCTTTCCATTTTTACTCTTGTACTTATAGTCCATACCGACAGAGAGGGTCAGATACCAAGGAGTACCGAAACGGGCCTTCCATGGCTTCAAATCGTAGGAACCATCATCTTTCAAAGGATTCTTTTCGTAGAAAGGAGCCACCTGCGTATAAGTCATCAGCTGTCCTGTATAGAACCAGTTCTTAATGGCCTTATAACCAATCTTCGATGTCAGGCGAAGAAGGTTACTGGTAACACGAGCCTTATGCTCATCGTTGGTAACGGTCTGGAAACCAAGTTGAGCCTCCAGTTTATTGTCCCACTGAATCTTCTGTTTATTGTCGTAGTTAGCCTCCAGAGTGAGCATACCAATACCCGCATAGTTGTTCTCACCGCCTTGGTACCAGTTCTCGGAGAAATAAGACTGGGTAAACTGCAACGAACCATTACCTGAAATTTTCCAGAAATTGGGTTTCTTTGCCACAAAAGCAACGGTATCAGCCACCTCTGTATCCAAATCAACATCTACGGCCATTTCCGACAACTTGGGTTCCACAACCGTTATCGGGGTCTCAAGTTCCTCACGCAAGATGGGAGTCTCATCACTGGGAGCCTCGGTATAAGTTACCAAGGAAGGATTATGTACATAGAGGTTTGTCAACACCTGATCTGACATTTTCACAGCTTCCACAGCAGGAACCAGAGTTTTACCCGGAGTACCGGCCTCTGGCCAATCGATGTTCATCATCTGCTGAACGGCACTGCTATAATACGTGCCGGGAGTCATCAAACGAAAATAATAGGGACTAAGCGATACGGTTTCCGCCCGCTTGGCCACCTGTTGGGCATCCAATTCATACGCCTCAATTAATTCCGACATTTTCTGCTCATAAAGAGTAGTGATACTGTCGGTTAAACTCTCTTGTGCAAAGCATACACTGCTGGCCATAGCCACAGCCACGAATAGTTTTTTCTTCATCTGTATTCAAATTTATGGCCCAAAGTTAGTTATTTTATAGTAAATCCACGGCATCTTTCCAGTTTTTTTTGTATATTTGCGACTTAAAATTAAGAACAATACATTTATAATAGAAGAAAACAAAGTATATGGACAAAAACACTATCACAGGATTCATTCTAATCATATTAGTAATGATTGGCTTCAGTTACTGGAGCCGTCCCAGCGAAGCACAATTGGCAGAGATGGCACGTCAGGACAGCATCGCACAGGTGGAACAAGCAAAGGCGCAGGCAGAACTGGAAAAGAAAGCCATGGAAGCCAATACGGAAAAACAGGAAATTGTGGACAGCACGTCGGCATTCTTTGCAGTTAAACAAGGGACAGCAGAGACCATCACGTTGCAGAACGAACATCTTTCTGTAGGCATCAGCACCCTGGGTGGCGTGTTGGAAAATGCCACTCTGAAGGAATATAAGAATCAAGAGAAGCAGGATGTGGTGTTGCTCTCGAAGGAAGAAAGCAAATTCCGCTATGCTATGGCAGCCAAAAACGAGAACATATCCAGTGACGAAATTTACTTCCAAGCCACAGAACAAACAGATAGCACACTAACACTAACCGCAGCCATTGGCAGTGGTTCTCTTAACCTGAAATATCATCTACAGCCCGATTCTTACATGCTCGACTTCATCATCGAGAGCGAAGGAATTGCCAATCTGTTTGCCCCATCGATGAACACAATCGACATCTACTGGGAGAATCTAGCCCAGCAGCAGGAAAAGGGTGGCTCGTTCGAGAACCGCTATGCTGCACTGACTTATAAAATAAAGGACGAAGGAACCAAGAAACTTGATGAAATGAAAGACGTTTCCAAGGACATTGAAAAGTCATTGGACTGGATTGACTTCAAGGACCAGTTCTTCTCTGCCCTTATCATTGCTCATCAAGACTTCAAGAATGTTAGTCTTACTAGCACGCCACAAGAAAAAAACAGCGGCTACCTGAAACTGTACCGTGCACAGATGCAGACACAGTTTGACCCCACAGGCAAGCAACCAACCGAAATGCAGTTTTACTTAGGTCCCAACGACTTCCATACCCTGAAGGCGACCAACAAACTCAGTCTCTCAGACAAGGATTTAGAGCTACAGAATCTCGTATATTTCGGTTGGCCTATCGTTAAATGGATTAACCGTTTCTTCATCCTTTACCTCTTCGACTGGCTCACAGGCTTTGGTCTGAACATGGGTATCGTGCTGTTGTTGCTCACCCTCATCGTTAAGGCTTTGGTTTATCCTGCAACAAAGAAGAGTTATTTGGCCAGTGCCCGTATGCGTGTTCTGAAACCCGAAATGGACAAAATCAACGCCAAATACCCGAAACAGGAGGATGCCATGAAGAAGCAACAAGAGATGATGCAACTCTACTCGCAATATGGAGTCTCGCCCATGGGTGGCTGTCTGCCTATGCTCATACAGATGCCCATCTGGATTGCCCTCTTCAACTTCATCCCCAACGCCATTGAACTTCGCGGACAGAGTTTCCTTTGGGCCGACGACCTCAGTGCCTACGACGATATCATCCGTTGGAGCAAAGACCTCTGGCTTATCGGCAATCACATCAGCATCTTCTGCCTTCTGTTCTCTGTAACCAACATTGTAAACACGTTCATCTCCATGCGTCAACAACAGAGCAATGCCATGATGTCGGCCGAACAGCAACAACAGATGAAGATGATGCAGTGGATGATGGGCATCATGCCAGTTGCCTTCTTCTTCATGTTCAACGACTATTCATCAGGTCTCTCCTACTACTATTTCCTCAGTGGACTGACCACCATCCTCATTATGTGGGCACTCCGTCGTTTCACTGACGACAAAAAATTGCGTGCTCAACTCGATGACTATAAGGCTCGCCATGCTAACGACCCCAAGAAGATGGGTGGCTTGGCTGCCAGACTGGAGGCCATGCAGAAGATGGCTGAAGAGCAGCAAAAGATGCGTAAGCACTAAATACTAAACGACCAAATGCCAAATGTAAGATGAAGATAGGTTTCGACAACGAGAAGTATCTCAAGATACAAAGTGAGCACATACGTGAGCGTATCGCACAGTTCGATGGAAAACTATATCTGGAACTGGGTGGCAAACTCTTCGACGACCACCATGCATCGCGTGTATTGCCTGGTTTCAAACCCGACTCCAAGCTCCGCATGTTTGCCCAGTTAAGGGATCAACTGGAAATTGTCATCGTCATCAGTGCCGAAGATATTGAAAAGAATAAAATACGTGCCGACTTGGGCATCACCTACGATGAAGACGTTCTCCGACTTCGCGAAGAGTTTATGCAACGGCAGTTCACGGTAGGCAGTGTGGTCATCACACATTACAATGGTCAGCACACTGCCGACCAATTCCGCCACCGCCTGGAACGTATGGGCATCAAGTCCTATGTTCATTATCTCATTGATGGCTATCCTCATAATGTGGATATCATTGCCAGCGACCAAGGTTTTGGAAAGAACGATTATGTGGAGACCACACATCCATTAGTCATAGTCACTGCCCCAGGCCCTGGTAGTGGCAAGATGGCAACTTGTCTCTCTCAACTCTATAACGAGAACAAGCGTGGCATTCGATCCGGTTATGCTAAGTTTGAGACCTTCCCCGTATGGAATCTCCCACTGAAGCATCCCGTTAACATCGCCTACGAGGCGGCCACTGCCGACCTCAACGACGTAAATATGATTGACCCCTTCCATCTGGAAGCATACGGAAAAACGGCAGTCAACTACAATCGCGACATCGAGATTTTCCCCGTCCTCAATGCACTGTTCGAGGGTATTTATGGAGAAAACCCCTACAAGTCACCCACGGACATGGGCGTAAACATGGTAGGTTTCTGTATATCCGACGACGAGGTATGCAGCAAAGCATCAAAGGATGAAATCATCCGCCGCTACTATGCCGCTACCAATAAAATGGCAGATGGGGCAGACAACGAAAAGGAAGTGAGCAAGATACGACTGCTTTTCAACCAGGCAAAAATCACTACAGCTTTCCGTCCTGTAACGACCGCTGCCTACGAAAGGAAATTGGAGACGGGACATACAGCTGCTGCCATAGAGTTGGAGGATGGCACCATCATCACATCCAAGTCATCCACTCTGTTGGGATGCAGTGCAGCTCTACTCCTCAATGCAACAAAGCATCTGGCTGGCATTGATCACGAGATTCGACTCATTCCACAGAGCCTGATAGAACCCGTACAGAAGACAAAGACTGAATATCTGGGAGGTAAGAATCCCCGTCTGCATACCGATGAGGTACTTGTGGCCCTGTCCGTACTATCCCCCCATGACGAGAATTGTCGCAAAGCACTTGAGCAACTGCCCAAACTTCGTGATTGTCAAGTCCACTCTACTGTGCTGTTAAGCGAGGTTGACCGTAAAATATTCAGGAAACTTGGCTGTGGACTGACCTGCGACCCCGTAAAGAAGAAATGAGAGCCCCTCTCCCCACCTCCCCCGAGGGGGAGGAGTAAATGATAAATGTTTAAATGGTAAAAAAATGGTAAATCGTAAATGGTTAAATGGTAAATGGTTTTGTGTTCTAGCATTGATTATCATGGCATCCTGTTCTAAACAAGACGAGAATATCATCACGCGAAGCGACATCCAGTTGGAGAGTGACGTAATGACACCTGAAGCCCTGTGGGCCATGGGCAGAATAGGCTCTTATGCTGTTTCTCCCGATGGCAAGCAAGTGGCCTACCAAGTCAGCTATTACAGCGTGGAAGAGAACCGCAGCAATACGGTAATCTATACAGCCCCCCTTTTATCCCCCGAGGGGGATGTTATTTCCTCCCCTCGGGGAGGTCAGGAAGGGACTTTCCTCGGCCTTGGTTCTTCCCCCGTATGGCTTAGTGACGATAAGCTGGCATTTGCCAAAGAGGGCGAAGTTTGGACCATGAAGGTGAAGGGTGAAGGGTTAAAGATGAAGGGTTATGCTCGCAAGCAATTGACCAAGACGGATGGCAAAGTGGAGGGATTCCTCTTCTCGCCTGACCAGAAGAAGGTCATCCTCATCAAGTACATACCCTATCACGACATCATCAAGGAGAACCCCAGCGACCTGCCAAAGGCTACGGGACGACTGGTGACCGACCTCATGTATCGCCATTGGGATCACTATGTGGAGTCAATTCCACACCCCTTCCTCCTTAACTTGGAGACAGGAGAAGAAAAGGACATCCTCGAGGGGCTGCCTTACGAGTGCCCAATGGAGCCATTCGGAGGCATCGAGCAACTGGCATGGAGCCCCGATTCGAAGCAGATTGCCTACACCTGCCGCAAGAAGACAGGACTCCAGATGAGCATCTCCACAGACTCCGACATCTTCCTCTATGACATTGAGAGCGGTGAAGAAATGAACCTATGCAAGACGGGCGACTACGTGGCTCCCGAAGTGAACCCCACGCACACGCTTGCCGACCAGACGGTGAACAAGAAAGGCAACGGCATGTTCACAGAACAGGAGATTGCCGAAGACGGAGGATTCTACATCGAACAAAAGGTGGGCTACGACCAGAACCCCAAGTTCTCGCCCGACGGACGCTACATCGCTTGGACAAGCATGGAGCGCGATGGCTATGAGGCCGACCGCATGCGACTCTGTGTCTATTTCCTCGGACAGGGTACTTCGCAATATGTCACTGAATCCTTCGACTCCAACGTCGACGACTTCGTTTGGGGTGACGATAGCGAGACCATCTACTTCCTCGGTGTCTGGCATGCCACAGAGAACCTCTATCGTACAGACCTTGAGGGCAATGTAAAGCAACTCTCAGACTTCCAGGCAGACTTTGGCAGCTTGCAATTGGTGCCAGGCAAATCCAAGTTGTTGGTTGAGCAGCACAACTACATGCACCCTGCAGACCTCTATCTGGCTGACGTGCTCGGCGATTCCATCGTCGAGTTAACCCAAGTCACTCACGAGAACGACCACATCCTCAATCAAATTGCAGCAGGCTCCAGCGAGGCCCGCTGGATTAAAACCACTACTGGTGAGGACATGCATTATTGGATAGTGAAACCACCTCACTTCGACCCCAACAAGAAGTACCCCACCCTACTCTTCTGCGAGGGGGGACCGCAAAGTCCAGTATCTCAATTCTGGTCGTACCGCTGGAACTTCATGATAATGGCAGCTCAGGGTTACGTGGTCATTGCCCCTAACCGCCATGGTCTTCCCGGATTCGGACTTGCCTGGCAGGAAGAAATCTCGGGCGACTGGACGGGCCAGTGCATGCAGGACTACCTGGCAGCCATTGACGATGCTTGCGAAAATCTGCCTTATGTGGACAGAGACCGTCTCGGTGCCGTAGGTGCTTCGTTCGGAGGATTCTCTGTTTATTATCTGGCTGGCCATCATGACAAGCGCTTCAAATGCTTCATTGCACACGACGGTGCCTTCAATCTTGAAGCCATGTACACAGAAACCGAGGAGAACTGGTTCTCAAACTGGGAGTACGACGATGCTCCCTGGGTGAAGGATATGACTGCCCGTGCCAAGAAAACGTACGACAACTCCCCCCATCGCTTTGTGGACAAGTGGGACACCCCCATCCTCTGTATCCACGGCGAAAAAGACTATCGCATCAATGCCACCCAAGGCATGTCTGCCTTCAACGCAGCCCGTATGCGAGGCATAGAGGCACAGTTACTCATCTTCCCCGACGAAAACCACTGGGTGCTGAAGCCCCAAAATGGTATTCTTTGGCAACGCACCTATTTCGCCTGGCTCGACCGCTGGCTAAAGCAGGATTAAAGACAATTTGGTAGGACTGAGGACATCACCCAATATAGGTGAAATTATAAGCATAAAAACAAGTTTCCTCTTTGACCAATCAATTTTTTTTCCTACTTTTGCACCTGCATATTTGACCTATGAAAAAAAGAAACATCATCGCCCTATTGATAACCATACTTTTATGTACCACAAAAGCATGGAGCTATACGCTCGTCATAGATGCCGGACACGGAGGTAAGGACACGGGGGCACTCGGATTCTTCTCTAAGGAGAAAGACATAAACCTCGCCATTGCCCTAGCTTTCGGCAAACTGGTAGAACAGAATTTTCCCGACGTAAAAGTTGTTTATACCCGCAAGAAAGACACCTTCATAGAACTTAACGAACGGGCAAACATTGCCAATAGGAATAAAGCCGACCTTTTCGTTTCTATACATACCAACAGCACTGCTGCTGGTCGAAAAGGCACACAGGTACATGGTACGGAGACATACACCCTCGGCATGCACCGTGCTGCTGACAATCTGGCTGTGGCAAAACGAGAGAACTCCGTCATCACACTGGAAGCAAATTACGAGGAGAAATACGAGGGTTTTGACCCTCGTTCGAGTGAGAGCTACATCATATTCGAACTGATGCAAGATGTGTACATGCAGCAAAGCGTGAAGTTTGCCGGATTGGTCCAACAGCAGTTTGCCTCTCACGCAGGTCGTGTCAACAAAGGCGTATATCAAGCAGGCTTCCTGGTACTTAGAAACACATCCATGCCCAGTGCCCTTATAGAATTGGGATACATCAACAACCGTAGTGAGGAGCAATTCCTCAACTCCCAAGACGGCATTGCCAAAATGAGCCGTTCCATCTACAATGCGTTTAAGACATACAAGGAAAATAAAAAATAAAAGAAAGATATGAGACGGGAAGTAAAAATAGGACTAACAGGCATCGTAGCCTTGGTTTTACTGTTTTTCGGAATGAAGTTCCTAAAAGGAGTGAAACTCTTTGACAATAGTGAAAACTATTACATAGCCTTCAAGGATGCCAAGGCATTGTCCAAGTCAAGTACCGTGTATGCCGATGGTTTCAATATAGGTATCGTCTCTAACGTATCTTACGACTACAACCACCCCGGCAACGTAGTGGTGGAAATCAGTGTTAACCACAACGTAAAGATACCACACGGCACCATCGCTGCCCTTGACGAGGCCATGCTGGGAGGTTGCACACTGAACCTGACCATGGGTCCCAATCCTGCCGACCGTTACATGCCCGGCGATACCATCATTGGATCTGCTGCCAACGGACTGATGACCGCTGCGGCTGATGTTATGCCAAAGGTAGAACAAGTATTGGCTCACGTGGATTCACTTATCCTAACATTGAACAAACTGGCTCAGGATCCAAACTTGCCAAAGGTTCTCGAAAATGCAGAGCAAATAACGGATAATCTCAACCAAAGCAGTCAACAGTTAAACCAACTGCTTGGCAAGGACATCCCTCAAATGACAAAAACCTTCAACAAGGCTGGCGAGAATGTCGTAACCCTGACGGACAATCTGGCACAGCTTGACTTGCAGACCACCGTAAATAAGGTAAATACAACGATGGACAACGTACAGGCGGCCACCGACAAACTGAACAGTGGCGAGGGAAGCCTGGGGTTGTTACTCAACGACACAAGCCTGTATGGCAATCTGAACACCACCGTCAACAGTGCCACAAACCTGTTGGAGGACTTGAAGGAGAACCCACACCGCTACGTACACTTCTCGCTCATCGGAAAGAAGGCGAAGTAAGAAAAGAGGATTAGGGATTAAGGATTAGAGATTAAGGATTTGGCTTCAGAGCAGGGACATAGAGAACAATGGCAACGTTGCCTTGAGATTGTCAAGTGTAACGTAAAAGAGCAGGAATACATCACATGGTTCCAGCCTACTGAACTCGTGTCATACGACACAGAGCAGAAAGAGCTATTACTCTCCGTTCCCTCAAACTATTTCTTCGAGATTCTCGATGGGCAGTTCAAACGTCTGATGTACAACGTGGTTTGGCGGGTATTCGACAAGGAGGCTCGTATCGTGTACCGGATTCAGACGGACAGCACGAACGACATACCCACCGAGGTAGAGGGACTACCGACCTCAGAGAAAATGCGAAAAATGAAGGACGACTCCATGCGTCCCATGAGCAAGGCTCCAGCCGACGACCTCGATTCTCAGCTCAATCCCGACTATCGCTTTGAGAACTTTATCGAGGGGGAAAGCAATCGTTTTCCCTACAGCATCGGACGTAGTCTGGCCGAGAATCCTAAACAAACTACTTTCAACCCCTTCTTCATCCACGGAGCATCGGGAGTAGGCAAAACACATTTGGTAAATGCCATCGGACTGGCCTTGAAGGAACGTTTCCCTAAGCGTCGCGTGCTTTATGTCACAGCTCACCAATTCATGGTGCAGTTTACCGAAAGCCGTCGTATGAACACGTTCAACTCCTTCATTAATTTTTACCAGACCATCGACACACTCATCATTGACGACATACAGGAACTCTCGGGACAAGAGAAAACCCAGGAGGCATTTTTCCACGTCTTCAACCACCTGAAGATGAACGGCAAGCAGATTATTCTCACCAGTGACCGTGCCCCCGCCACCATGCAAGGCATGGAAGACCGTCTGCTCACACGTTTCAAGTGGGGACTGATTGCTGAACTGGAAAAGCCCAACTTTGACCTCTGTCGCCGCATTCTCTTGAGTAAGATACGCCGCGATGGACTGAGTATCTCTGACGATGTTGTTGACTACGTGGCAGCCAATGCCGGTGACAACGTCCGGGACCTGGAAGGCATCGTCAACTCACTGATGGCCTACTCCGTAGTGTATAACCGCGACATTGACTTGGCTATGGCTGAACAAATAGTACGTCGTATCATTAAATTCCAGCCACGTACACTGACCATAGAGACTATCATTGACCAATGCTGCGAGCACTGGGGCATTACGCAAGACGACCTTTTTTCCAAGTCACGTAAGGCCAACATCGTCACAGTCCGCCAAACGGCCATGTATATGGCCCAACGACTTACCAAACTCACCACCAGCCGTATAGGCCAGCTCATTGGTGGTCGCAACCATGCCACGGTGCTCCATGCCATCAGTCAGGTGAAAGACCGAATAACTACGGACAAAGCATTCTCTCAACACATCACGGAAATAGAAGCAAAACTGAAACAAACGCGTTAACAAGTAATTCAGACAAAAAATGCCGCTTCCCGATTTGGGAAGCGGCTTTTTTTTGCCACATAGGTTTACTGGGCAGGAGTCTCTGCAGGAGCCTCAGCAGGAGTTTCTCCCTGAGGAATTGCAGGCAAGTTGTTGGGGTTTGTTGCCTGCTGTTCAACAGCCTGCTCCATAATGGTCGTACCTGCGGTTTTAGGGTTCCCGAGGAAAGCCACACTTATGATGCTCAGAACTGCCATAACAATAGCCAACCCCCAAGTAATCTTCTCAATTACATCGGTAGTCTTACGTACACCGAGCATGGCATTGTTTTCAGCAAAGGCACTGGCCAGGCCACCGCCCTTCGATTCCTGAATCAGTACGATGAGACACATCAGAACAGATGCGGCCACTATCAAAATCACGATTAAATTGTACATTGATGTAGGTTTATTTATTATTATTATTAACGATTAATTTCTCTAAATAGCGTATTTGGTCTGCAAAGTAACGATTTTTTTTTGGATATTTCAAGGAAATTCGCCGAATTATTTCAAGAGCCTTGTCATATTTGCCTTGTTTGATGTAAATCCGGGCCAAAGTTTCGGTCAAAACTTCATTATTGGTTGTATCTTCAGGCTTTTGTAGTTCCTCGTCAGGATGTTCCTGAATAGTTATCTTACCCTGTTCGAGGAAGGTATCAAGCAGAGACTGGTTGTAGGTAACCGTTTCCGATGTAGGAGTAACATCCGATGTAGCCGTATCCTCTTCGATTTGCAGCATATAAGTCATATAATCGGTAGAAGCATCAGCAGTCGGACGCACAGATCTGCTTTTCTTCACAGGTTGTGGTTCCGATGTCGTACTGAGGAAGTTGTCGATAAGCGAATAGGTGCGATCCATACCATCCTCTACCTCCTCGGTTCTCTTGTGTACCTTCGACTCAGGAACGGGCTTCAATCGATCGGCCTCAATAAGATTGTAAAGAACCCGACGAGAAGGTACATACACGGCTGCGCGGCGCAGTTCCTGACCGAACGAAGAATCGTGGCTTTCGTATAACGAACGCAAAAGCAACAATCGTGCCGCCTGGTAAAAAGGATAACGCTCGACAATCTGGCACAGTTGTTTCTGTGCGGTCTGTCCTCCTGACTTTTGGGTTCCTATGTATTCTGTGATTCTTTTCATAAGATAGGAAAATTACCAGTTTGCCACCGTTGCGTTAAAGATTTGTTCTGTAATGTCCTTCACCATTTGCGTAACCAGTTCCTCCTGGACATTGATGAGTTGCTGACTGGAGTCATATTCTGTTGTTGCCGAGAACTGTCGTTCAAAGTCCTCCGTATGGTTGGCATTATTAACAAAGCGCACGTTCACCGTCATCTTCAATTGCACCTGACTCGAATAACCTTCTGCCGAGATAGCCTTATTATACTGGTCAAAGCCCGTAATCTCACCAGCCAGTTGCAAATCGCCGCCCTTCTTCACCTGACGCAATTTCGTCTGGGATGCATAGAGGTCAGTCAGTTTATTTTGGAAGATAGATTGCATGGGTGCCCATACATAAGCCGAACGAATGGGGAAGTTATCTATTTGTATCGTCTTGGTCTTGGTGTAGTCAATGCTGGCACCATTGAACTTGTAGCTCACCGTACACGAAGCTAAAGCCAACAGAAACACAAGAACCCAGCCTACTCCTCGCCCTTTATGGGAGAGGTCGGGAGAGGGTCTTTTATTCCTCAATTCCATAGTCTTTAATTTTACGATAAAGAGTTCGCTCGCTAATTCCCAAGTCGTCGGCAGCCACCTTTCGACGATTGCGGCTACGACGCAGTGCCTTTTCAATCATGCGGCGCTCCATCTTCTCTAAATTTAAATCTTCCTCATCATCGGCAAAATCCGAGGTATCCGAACTTTCAGCATACTCTGAAGGCTCCGAATACTCTGAATATTCAGAATATTCCGAACGAGGTTGTGGGGTCGGTGCTGAAAGCTGATGTACGATGTGTCCAGACTGTTCGGCAGCATCAACCCTTTGCTTCAACATCTCCACATCCATCTTCAGGGAGTGAATCATCAACTGCATCATCTTCAGCGTATGCTCCACCGTTCCGTCGCTCGGCTGAGTTGAAAGACTGCCATCTCGCAGAGCCAAGTCTGTAGTTTCCTGTGAGGGAGTAATCTCATATTGAGCCAGTATTTCTGGGGTGATGACACGTTCCTCGCAAAGGATGCTCATCTGTTCTACTACATTCTTGAACTGACGTATGTTGCCTGGCCACTTGTATGACATCATCACCCTACCCGCCTCTGGTGTAAGGCGCAAAGGCTCGGGAATGCTATACTGCTGGGCCGTATCCATTGCAAACTTCTTGAAAAGCAGCAACACATCCTCGCCACGCTCGCGCAAAGGTGGCATTTTCACACGGATGGTACAGAGACGATAGTACAAATCCTCGCGGAACTTGCCCTCACGTATGGCCTTTTCTATCTGGACATTGGTAGCCGCCACAATGCGTACGTCCGTCTTCTTCGGCTCGCTACCACCTACGGGTATATACTCTCCCGTTTCCAGAACACGCAACAAACGAACCTGAGTGCTAAGGGGCAGTTCTCCCACCTCGTCGAGGAAGAGTGTCCCTCCATTGGCCGCCCCAAAGTAGCCATCATGGTCACTGATAGCACCCGTGAACGAGCCCTTCACATGGCCAAACAATTCACTGTCTATCGTACCCTCGGGAATAGAACCACAGTTGATTGCAATATAGCGTTTTGTCTTTCGTAGCGAATGGTCATGTATAATGCGCGGAACAATTTCCTTGCCCGTGCCGCTTTCGCCCTGTATGAAGACAGCCAGATTAGTCTTGGCCACCTGCAATGCCGTGTCAAGAACCTGATCGAGACGTGCGTCGCGACCAATGATGCCGTATCGGGCTTTTATCTGTGTCAAATCATATCCTGCCATAAGCGGATGCAAAGATACAATAATTAATTAAAAATTAAAAATTAAAAATTAAAAATCGCACCCCTATTCTTCTGCATTCTCACGTTTGCCATAGTTAAACGGACCGTACTTGTCCGAAGCATTCCCCTCCTTGTCCACCTTGAAGGTCTTCGGGTCGGCATCGGGTATAAGGCTGTCAATGTACCACACGTGCGATTTGTCGCGCATATATCCGTTTTCGAGATGTTTGAACGTCTTGGGGTCAGCATCAGGCAGGAGTTCGCCGAAAACATAAACATCCAGATTGTCCGTGGCCCAGCAGTAATCGACAACGTGGAAATCCTTGACGTTCCTAACTTCCACGCGTGTACTGTCGTAGTAAGCATATCGGCTATCCTTCGCCCATAGGTTCCAGTCATAGTGTAGCACCTTGAAGTGTTCCTTGTCTGCCACATTCATGGCCACGCCCATAAAATAATAATCCTTCTTATCGCAGCACAACGGGTACTTTTTGGCCTCGACGGTATTCGGGTCTGCCCCTTTTATCTGCTTCTCCTTGAAATAGACGCGGTGCGCATCCTTTCCTAGCCAATCCTTCAAGTCAATGAAGGTCTTGGGGTCAGCCTCTGGCAACGTATCGTTGATATACCCATAGCTGAATGTCCAATAGCGGTAACACACAGTATCTTCCGTCACCTCATAATGGCCATTGTCGTCGCACGAAGCCAATAACACAAGGCATAATGCCAAATACATCATGCACAATAGGCCACGATATAGTATATTTCTTTTGTTCATGATATTACGTCTTATAATTATATTTTATGAACTATCTTCTGGATATTTTGTAAAAGAGCGACAGCCTCGGCCACGCTATGCACATCGCTGAAGAGCATCGTTCGGCGACCGTCTTTCTCGGCCAACCGGCAACGTGCCACACTGGCTGTAGCATAAGTAATCAACTGACCGAAAGCCCGACTCTGGTAGAATGCGCTATCGGGATTGGAGATGAAATAGAGGCGCATGCGTCCCCCTTTGAGTACAATACGTTCGGAACCGAACTGGCGACCCAGACGGCGTAAGGCTACCACGCGAATCAGTTCCTCTCCCTCTTCGGGTATGGGTCCGAAACGATCCTGCATACGCTTACGGAACAGTTCCACCTGTTCGTCGTTTTCCAATCCGTCGAGTTCACGGTAGAGCAACATGCGTTCGCTGCTCCCTGGTACATAATCCTCCGGGAAACACATCTGTAAGTCGCTGTCAAGCTGGCATTCATTTACAAATTGCGAACCATCCACGTCCTCTCCTCGTCGTATCTCATCAGCGTAGAGTTCACTGAACTCATCGGTCTTCAGCTCGCTCACCGCCTCAGCCAGTATCTTCTGATACGTCTCGTAACCCAAGTCGGCAATGAATCCACTTTGCTCTGCACCCAAGAGGTTACCTGCACCACGAATGTCGAGATCCTGCATGGCTATGTGTATGCCACTGCCCAAGTCGGAGAAGTTCTCCAGAGCCTGTAACCTTCGACGTGCATCAGCCGACAGGGCAGCCAATGGCGGAGCCAACAGGTAACAGAATGCCTTCTTGTTCGATCGCCCCACACGCCCACGCATTTGGTGAAGGTCGGAAAGTCCAAAGTTGTGCGCATTATAGATAATGATGGTATTGGCATTCGGGATGTCGATACCCGACTCTATGATGGTGGTGGATACGAGCACATCATAGTCATAGTTGGCAAAATCCAAGATTATGTGTTCCAATTGTTCCGTAGGCATCTGTCCGTGTCCCACGGCTATACGGGCATCGGGAACCGCCTTGCGTACCATCTCCTCTATTTCTGGCAGACGACTGATACGGTTACACACGATGAACACCTGACCATTGCGGCTCATCTCGAAGTTCACGGCATCGGCCACAACCTCCGTACTGGGAACGTGCAGCTCGGTCTGAATGGGGTAACGGTTAGGGGGCGGAGTTTGAATGACACTCAGGTCACGCGCCCCCATCAGGCTAAACTGAAGGGTACGCGGTATGGGTGTAGCCGTAAGCGTCAGCGTGTCCACATTGGTTTTCATCTGGCGCAGTTTCTCCTTAGTGGCAACACCGAACTTCTGTTCCTCATCTATAATAAGCAATCCCAAATCCTTGAAGACAACAGTCTTGCCAATGAGTTTGTGTGTACCTATGACAATGTCCACCTTGCCCTCTTTCAGTTCTCTCAGGATTTCACTGGTTTGTTTAGCGCTTCGGGCACGGCTCAAATACTCTATCTTGACAGGGAAATCGCGCAACCGCTCGGAGAACGTGCGATAGTGCTGATAAGCCAACACCGTAGTGGGCACCATTACGGCCACTTGTTTTCCGTCACACGCGGCCTTGAAGGCTGCCCTGATGGCCACCTCCGTCTTTCCGAATCCCACATCGCCACACACCAGTCGATCCATGGGCTTGGCACGTTCCATATCCTGCTTCACCTGCTGGGTGGCTTTCATTTGATCGGGCGTATCTTCGTAAAGGAACGATGCCTCCAGTTCATGTTGTAAGAAAGAATCGGGCGAGAACTGGAATCCGCGTTGCTTTTGTCGGGTAGAATAGAGTTTTATGAGGTCACGTGCAATGTCCTTTATTTTCTCCTTCGTACGTTCCTTCAGGCGTTCCCAGGCACCGCCACCCAGACGGTTCAGCCGGGGAGGCTCACCCTCCTTGCCTTTGTATTTCGAAACTTTGTGCAGGGCATGTATCGAAACGTATATGACATCATCGTGCTGGTAGATAATCTTTATCTTCTCCACCATCTGCCCGTTCTCCGGAATGCTTATCAATCCACCGAACCGCCCCACTCCATGGTCAATGTGTACCACATAGTCGCCAATCTCGAATTGTTGCAGTTCCTTCAGTGTCAGAGCCACCTTTCCTCGCCTTGCCTTATCACTTTTTAGGTTGTATTTGTGGAAGCGGTCAAATATCTGATGATCCGTAAATATGCAAACCTTCAGAGTGTTGTCTGCATAACCCGCATGAAGGGTTTTATTTACGGGAGTGAAAGATGTGCCTACCCCCTTCTCCTCAAAGATAGCTTTCAGGCGTTCGTTCTGCTTAGGTGAGTCCGCCAATATATATATGGTATATGCGCGCAAGAGATAATCTTGGAAGGCATCAAATACCATATCAAAGTTTTTGTGGAATATGGGCTGTACTGTCACGTCAAACTCTACCCGTGCTTCAGGCACGAACGTGGGGCGATGTCCAAACTCCACCGTACGGTACTGCAACAACTGCCGTTGGAATGAGGCTCCGTCAACCAACAGCTTCTCCTTCCCCCCTCCCAAAGAGGAAGTCTGCGATGTTTCATCGTCCAGGTTAGAAGCATCTTCCGCCAAGACTGCCTGCTGGGAGAATCCCGTTTCATAGATGTTTCCTATCGTATCGCACAGATACGAAATGTTCTTCACCACCACAACGGTCTCCTGTGGCATGAAGGACAACATGCTTTCGCGTACTTGAGTGGTAAGTTCGGGCACGATGCGCACCTCCTCCTGCTTTTCCACCGAGAGCTGTGTCTGTACCTCGAAAGTGCGAATGGAGTCAACCTCATCGTCGAAGAAATCGATACGATAGGGATTCTCGTTGGAAAAGCTATACACATCGACAATGCTGCCACGAATGGCAAACTGCCCTGGTTCATATACATAATCAACACGACGGAACCCGAAGTCCACCAACGTCGATTCAACCTCCGAGATGTCTATCTTCTGTCCTCGTGCCACAACGAGCGTCTTCTCCTTCAGCGTGTCGTGCGACACCACCTGCTCTGCCAAGGCATCTGGATAGGAAACAATGAAAAGACGAGAAGATGATTTTGACTTTTGAACTTTAAATTTTGAGTTTACCATCGTCAGCACTTCCGTACGAAGTATCTCGTTGGCGGCATCGCGCTGCCCATACTTCACGGCACGGCGAAACGAACCGGGAAAATATAGCACCTGCTCATCACCCATTATCTGTACAAGGTCGTGATAGAGGTATCCTGCCTCCTCTTGGTCGTCCAGTACAAACAGGAAAGGTTGGTAAAGTGACTCGGGAGCCGCTTCTTGCAACGAAGCAAAAGCCATCGGCAAACTCGATGCCTGCAATCCCGTAGCATACATTCTTTGCTTGTCACGGTCAACGAGCATGCGCCCCAAAGCCTTTACTGTGGGGTGTTTCCGATAGAGTTTCAATAGTTCTCCAAGTTCCATAAGCCGTCGCAAAGGTACGAAATAAATCCCACTCGAACAAGCATGAATCGCAACATACTTGTCCAAGGCACGAAAGATACCATTCTTACGGCCATCGCAATAATAATCTTACGGCCATCGCAATACTATTCTTACGGGCATCGCAATAATAATCTTCCACGACAGGCATACGTATGTGAAAAAATATGCTTATCTTTGCAGTTCGAAATAAAACTAACGTCATGAAACGAACCTACACAACACATTTTCTGGCAATGGGGCTGGCAGTCCTGTTGCTCACTTTCTCGGCTTGTAACAAACAGGATTCTCAGACAAAGGGAACCACAAAAGTCATTGCTTTCAGCGTCGGAACTGAGAAGGACAGCACCCACATCGATATCACACTCCCCATCCTTCCCGACTCCAGAGCCCAAGCCGCTCTCATGGAGCAACTCAACGAAGCACTGGGAGGAACCTATAAGGGCGATTATGCCGATGTCGATTCTTTTGCACGCCAGTATGCCCGGGAGCGAATGGCCGAAATGGCTGAGATGCACACCGACGACGAAGAACTCTACGACGAGGACATGGACTTCATGATGCGTTACGAGCGCGACCTACACATTTCCAAAGGTTACGAGACCGACCGACTGGTTACTATTGACCTCCAGACCTACGACTACAATGGCGGTGCCCACGGACTTACCATCAGCTGGGGCATGACTTTCCGTAAGAGCGACGGTCGCCTGATGGGCAAAAACGTACTGAACAACCATGTGGCCGACGAAGAATGGGATCAACTTATGCGTAAAGGGCTGATGGAATACTTCGAGGTAGAAACCGAGGAAGCCTTAGGCGAATGCCTGTTCAATTCCGACCTCTTCGAACTCACCCTGCCCCATACGGAGCCCTGCTTCACCGAAGAAGGACTTACTTTCACTTATCAGCAGTACGAGATAGCTGCCTACGCCTATGGGATGCCCTCCTTTACCATCCCCTACGACAAACTTACGAAGTACCTCAATGTCACAGGCTTGGATTTGATGAATATTAAGAAATAGGGCAGTTTTCCTTACAAAAACGTTCGAATACTTGTCTTTTTATGATATTTTAACTAATTTTGCACCCGTTTTGAACGAAATTATTACATTTTCTATTATTCTAATTATTAACAAACACAAAAAAGCATGAGAAAATTTACTTTCATGATTCTCGCGGCCTTCATGGCCGTGATGGCTTATGCACAGAAGCCCATGAGTGGTTCTCGCGCTCTTGAATTGCCTATCCATAAGGCCATAGCAACTCAAAGCACAACGCCACTGAATGCTGGCAAACTGGCAAATAAGCAACTTGCCATGCCCTACATGGCAAACTCTGTTCGCTCTCAGGCACCACGCCGAGTTGCAGAGCCAGTAACTCCTCCCACAGGAGAAGTTATCTACTACACCCTACAGGGCACAAACAGCGGAGGTTCAGGTACAATTACCAGAACCGTAAAAGTTATCTTTGACGGGAACGATGTTTATGTAACTGGACTTTGCTGGTATGTTGAAGATGCTTGGGCAAAAGGCACCATAGAAGACGGTGTTGCCACATTTGCAATGGGGCAATACATGGGCAACCCTGGGGCTGAAGTATATCTGGCCGGTTTTGACGGTAGCACACTTACTGATGTCATTGCCAACTATGATGCTGAGACTGGAAGTTTCGAGTTCACCACCTATATCCTGGACAATCAAGACGTTGCCGCGGGATTAGGATACTATGCCTATTGGTCAGCAGGTGTAACGCTGACCAAAATCGAAGGTGAAGTTGACTTGCCCGTTGAGGCACCAGAAGGTTTAGAAACGGAGGAATTCACCGTCAAAGGTTTGAGTTACGATTATAACGAGCAAGAGCAGCTGATTACCTCTTCAATTGCGTTCAATGTACAGGCTGGTTTCGTAACAACCTCACCCACCACCATTGACATCTATGTACAGGGACTTTGTTCCTATCTGCCCGAGGCATGGGTAAAGGGAACTGGCGAAGTCACAGAAGGTGGAATCAAGGTTACATTCCCCACTGGACAACTGTTCGGAACTTACGCAAGCAGATATGTAATGTGGTTCGTAGGTCTTAACAGCTTAGAAGATGAGGCAGAATTGCAAGACGTGGTTTTCGACTTCGATGCAGACTCCAAGACCCTAACTCTTCTCGAAGGACAGTATGTTGCCATTAACGGTGAGAAAGAAGAGCCCTACTGGTACAGTATATATAGTGACCTCGTAATCTCAAAGGTTGTAGAAGTTGCTGCCATGCCCGCTAACCCCGAGATTACGGATTTGAAGAATAGCAACTACGGCTATATCATCACTTTCAATGTTCCAGCTGTGGATACCGAAGGCAATGGCCTTGTTTCGTCAAAACTGTTCTACCAAATCTACACCGACATTGAAGGTGAGGTAAGTGCACTGACATTTACCCCTCAGACGCACAGTAAACTGACCGAAGACATGACCGTGATTCCATACGGATTTACGGATAACTACGACTTCGTCAATAATACAATTTATTTGAACGACCTCTATTCTGACGACTGGAATAAACTGGGCATCAAGTCAATCTACTACGGTGGTGGCGAGACCAACGAGACAGAAATCCAGTGGTACGAGATTAAGCCCTATGGGGGTGACGAACCTGCCGCAGGACATCTATGGATTGCAGAAGACCAGGAGTACAACAATAAGCAAGCTATTACAAACATTACTATCGACGAAGGAATTACTGGTCTTTTTGCACAGAACGATGGTCAGAATTCCCCACGCTATTATGATGCAGGTACATCCGTGCGTGCATACGCAGGAAACACACTCACACTGACCTCTGAAGGCGAAGCCATCGTAAAGGTTGAGTTCGCATTCGACACCAACGACGGTGCAAAAATGCCCGCATTCAACGTGGAGGTTGGCAAAATGACAATTGCCGAGGACGGCACAACAGGAGTATGGACAGGTGAGGCAAACGAAATCGTCTTCTCTGTTCCCAACACAAGCGGCCAGCAGACTCGCATTCAGAGCATCAAGGTTATTCTGAATGGCGAAGAAGAAGGTGGCGGTGAAGAAGAAGAGGAAGACAAACTCGTTGTTCTTCCCGAAGGTGTTGAGGCACAGGAATACACACTGAAGGCCAGTGGCGCAGACAGTCAGAACACTATCACCATCGAGGATACCAAACTCGTTGCTTTCGACGGAACTGACGTTTACGTACAGGGTCTGGCTTACTACTTCCCCGAGGCATTCATCAAGGGTGAGTTGAATGAAAATGGAAAGATTACCTTCAAAAGTGGCCAGTTCGTGGGTGAGGACGAATATGGTAAAGAATATCTCATTGGTATTAGTGTTGACGAAGGAAACAATTTTGTATATGAAGAGGAAATCGTATTCGACTTCGATGCTGAAAGCGGTGTGATTTCACTCACTGAAGACACCTACTATGGAGAGTCTGAAGCGAAGGACGAGGTATCTATCTACGACTATTTTGAGACTGCCGTTTACACTCCTGGTGCTCTTGTTATTCCCGACCTTGTAGTACTGCCCGAAGGCGTAGAGACTCAGGTATGGACCCTGGAAGCATCCTTCAGCGACGGTGATGACGTTAAAGACGTCCAGCGGCAGACCGAGGTCGCCTTCGATGGAACTGACATATACATCAAGGGTCTGTCTTACTACTTCGAGGATGCTTGGCTGAAGGGTACCCTCAATACCGAGGAAGGTGTTGCAGCCTTCCCCACCGGCCAGTTTGTAGGTAAGGACGAATATGGAATGGAGTTCATGGTAGGTTATGGAGAACAGGGCATTGAAGACATCGAATTCTATTACGATGCCGATGCTAAGACTCTGACCCAAAAGACGGAGTACATCCTGGAGAACCAGAGCGCAGAAGAAGTTGATCCCCATGGTTACTGGACCAATGCCATCTACTATGAAGGTGAGGCCATCGTGGTTGAACCTGTTGTGGCTCCCGAAGGACTGGAAACTGAAACCTACCTCTTCACGGCTATGGAAATCGTAGATGAAGAAGAGGAATCGTACGAGGTTCGCAAGAAGGTTGTAGCTGACAATGACGGAGGCAACGACGAGGAAGAGGACGAAATCGAAGTATCCTTCCAAGAGTATAGCCACCAGATTGAGGTTGGCTTCGACGGCAACGACGTTTACTTCAAGGGATTCTCCGACAACACAGCCGAGATGTGGGCTAAGGGAACCTTGAGCGAAGACGGTAAGACTGTGACCATTCCTGCCAACCAATTCATGGGTAACTTGACCATTCTCTGGTACAGCTTCAACTACTACCTCACGGCCGTTGCCGATGACCTCGAAACGATGGAAGACATCGTGCTCAACTACGATGCCGAAACCAACACCTTCAGCACCGACCAGTTCGTGGTTATAAATGGAGCCAAGCGTTCAATGTATCCCTATCAGACATTCACAGCTGTTGAAATCACCAAGATGATTGAGGTGGCTGCCACACCTGCCGATCCCGCTATCGACAAGTTGACACTCGAGGGTACAAAGTATCCCAATGTTGATTTCATCATCCCCGCTACCGACACTGAGGGAAATGCCATAATCGGAAGCAAACTGTTCTACCAGATATGGGTTGAGAAAGTAGTCGAAGGTAGCAATGTACAGGAACCTCTGACGCTTGCAGCCGACCTCTATACATACATGGACGAGGATATGACTGAGATTCCCTACACTTACGATGACAGCTATGACATCTACGCTTATGGCGAACGTGTGTATCTGAACCAGCCTGCAGAAGAAATTGCTTCCTGGAAGAAGATTGGTGTACAAAGCATCTATTACGGTGGCGGCGAGTGCAACAAGTCGAACATTGTATGGAGCGAGGAACTCAACACCGGTATCAATGATATGAGTGCCGCTCAGGGCAAAGCTGTTTACTACGACCTGCAAGGCCGCATAGCTAATGCCCAGACCAAGGGTCTGCTTATCAAGCAGGTTTCCCAGGCCGACGGTACCGTCAAGACCGTAAAGGTTATCCGCAAGTAAGACTTTAAACTTTTTTTACATCCAACGGGGGTGCGCCGACAGCGCATCCCCGTTGCTTTTTATACCCCTCCTCCGTCATAAGGTTGACCATGCCTCGTCATAAGGTTGACCGAGCTCCGTCATAAGGTTGACCAAGCTTCGACATAAGGTTGACGAAGCCCCGACGTAAGGTTGACCAAATTCCTTTTTCAAAATTTATTTGGATAAGTCGGGGAAAGTATCTATCTTTGTCCTGATTTATGAGCAAGAAACGAGTTCGGTTTATCATTAACCCCATATCGGGAACACGTGGCAAGGAATCCATTGTGAAGTTGATTCCCGAATACCTCGATGCTGAAAGGTTCGACTACGATGTCGTGTACACCCAGAAATCGGGTCATGCTGCACAACTGGCTTGTCAGGCAACAGCGGAAGGCATCGATGTCGTGGTTGCCGTAGGCGGCGACGGCACTGTAAACGAAGTGGCACGCTCGCTGGTACATACCCCAACGGCACTGGCCATCATCCCCTGCGGTAGCGGGAACGGATTGGCACGCCACCTCTTCATCCCCATCAATCCTATCGGAGCCCTGAGGATACTGGCCGAATGCAATATAGAATCGCTGGACTACGGTAAGATAAACGGGCAACCCTTTTTCTGTACCTGTGGCATAGGCTTCGATGCCATCATCAGCCAGAAGTTTGCCGAAGCTGGCAAACGCGGACTGCTCACCTACGTGGACAACACCCTAAAAGAAGGACTTAGCTACAAACCCGAAACCTACAAGATAAGCATCGACGGAGAAGAGAAAGAATACGAAGCCTTCCTTATCGCCTGTGCCAATGCATCGCAGTATGGCAACAATGTGTATATAGCACCAGCAGCATCGATGAACGACGGACTGATGGACGTAACGATATTGGAGCCCTTCAATCTACTGGAGGCGGCTCAGGTGATTGTACAACTGATGAACAAAACCATCGACAAAAACAGCCACACACGAACATTCCGATGCAAACGGGTACATATACATCGGGAAAATCCTGGAGTTGTACACTTTGACGGCGACCCAATGGAATGTGGAACAGAAATCGATGTAGAACTCATAAGTCATGGCATCAATGTGGTGGTGAACACAGAGGAGCAACGTTTTACTCTGCCCCTATTCAGTGCCTTCACCGACATCTACAACAACATGCAGATAGAAATGGACAGGTTGAAAGAAGACATCCAACAAGACTTCCGGCAGACGAACGAGCGCATCAAGCGCATCAACACAGAGCTACTAAGGAAACTGAGAATCGACTAAACCACCATATATTTGACATCTCACATTTGACATTTGACATTTAACCTTAAAAATATGTACATCATTGGCATTGCAGGTGGAACTGGTAGCGGAAAAACCACCGTAGTACGTAAAATTGTGGAAACATTACCTGGCGACAAAATTGCCCTCATTCCCCAAGACTCCTATTACAACGACACCACAGAGTTGACCATGGAGGAGCGTCGGCGCATTAACTTCGACCACCCCAATGCCTTTGACTGGGATTTACTAACTCGCCAGATTGAGGAACTTCGAAACGGACGCGCCATTGAACAACCGACCTACTCTTACATAGAAAGTAATCGACAGGCCGAAACTGTACATGTGGAGCCATGCGAGGTCATTATCATCGAAGGTATTATGGCCTTGTTCAAGAAAGAGTTGCGTGACCTGATGGACTTGAAAATCTTCGTAGATGCCGACCCCGACGAAAGGCTGATTCGCGTCATCCAGCGAGACACAGTTGAACGCGGACGAACCACACAAATGGTCATAGATCGCTATCTGGATGTACTGAAACCTATGCATGAAGAGTTCATAGAACCCACCAAACGATATGCCGACCTGATTGTCCCACAAGGTGGGAGCAACAGCAAGGCAATAGAAATCATGCGCACTTACATCATACATCGCCTACGTCCTGGACAAAATCAATAGTTCTTTTGTGCCTTTTGTTCGCTGCTTGCCAAGCACGAAACGAGCACAAGACATCATCAATGTTCTCCCCGTCTGAGGATATTGATACGATTGGACTTGGATATGACCTATATGAAATTGAAGAATCAGGAGAACTGATTGCCATTACTATTTCGGGGCCAGACACTTATTTTGAGTATAAAGGAAAGGGATTTGGCTTGCAACACGACCTTGCCGAGGAGTTTGCCAACAGTATAGGTGTGCGGCTTCGCATGGAGGTGGCACACGATACGGCAGAGGTACTACAACGCTTACGCGAGAAGGAAGTTGACCTTGTTGCCATGGTCTTACCAGCCATACCAGGAGCCATTCATTGCAAGAATAACTGGCTGGTTAACACCAACGCTACATTACTGGCCCAAGCCATTGACGATTGGTACACCCCCAACAGACTGGAGAAACAAAAAGAAAAACAGACTGCTCCCCAACAGGTACGACGCAAGGCACGTCCCATGATGATAAATGCTGCCACTGGACAAATATGCCAATACGATGCCCAGTTTCAGAAACATGCCGGAGAAATCGGTTGGGACTGGAGACTATTGGCCGCCCAGTGTTATCAAGAATCGGCCTTCGACCCACAAGCCGTATCATGGGCTGGAGCACAGGGACTCATGCAAATCATGCCAGGTACGGCAGAACACCTGAATCTTGAGCAGAATGACATATTTGACCCCGAAAAGAACATAGAAGCTGGTGTGCGATACCTACGGGAGCTGAGCCAAACATTCACAGACATACCAGGACAAAGCAACCGAATACCTTTTATTCTTGCTGCATACAACGGAGGTGCCAACCATGTGCGAGATGCGATGGCACTGGCCCGCAAAAACGGGAAAAACGACAAAGTGTGGCGAGAAGTGGAGCCCTATATTCTAAACCTCAGCAGTCCACAATACTACAACGACCCTGTTGTAACTTCAGGGTATCTGAGAGGCAACGAAACGTACGACTATGTGCGCAACATCATTGACCGATGGGCACAATACCGAGGGCAAGCCAGGAACCATAGCAAGGCAAGCATCCCTACACCGGCCAAACATTCAAAGCATCCAACCCAGGTACGTAAACCAGAGGGTGAATTTGGTGGATAAAAAGGTGAGAGTAGTTAGTGTCGTCCCAGCGGTCACCTCGAAAATGTGGTGAATTTGGTGGGTAAAAAGGTGAGAGTAGTTAGTGGGTGACAAGCAAAAAGTGAAAGAGTTGAGACTGATAGTAAAGACATGGGACGAACGTCAGATTATCGGTTACGAGAAATCTGACATGTCGAAGGCCCCATTGACGGTGCATCACACGCCAATATGGCACCTGACCGAACAGCTATATCCCGGCGCACAACTTAACTTATTGGACATAGAGAAAGAAGAAGATGGCACTCTATGCCCCCGACTCTTCATTCTGGAACCTGACTATCTGGTGGACATAACAACCATCTGCCAATGTGTAAAACCCAGTGGAACCACACCCCTGCACTATTTAATGGCCAAATTCATGCCACGGGAAGACACCTTGGCCATACAACTCGGAAATGTAGCTAACCAATTTCTGGATGATGCCATAAACAGAGAAGACTCTTTCCAGCATAGCATGCATAAGAGCTTCAATGATTACGCATTAAAATACTGCACATTAGAAGGTATTAATGAAGTATTCTTTCAACGCTGCAAAACACAGTTTCAGAATCTACAGCGGACTGTAAAAGAGGAATTTCCTCGACATGGAATTGACATTACAAACAAGGGTGCACAACTGGAACCTGCCTTTATCTGCGAAGCATTGGGTCTGCAAGGCCGTCTCGACCTGCTGACGAACGACTTACACAAAATCGTGGAGTTGAAAAGCGGCAAACGCGACGAGTTTCACAATACATTCAAAACCGAGCATGCCTGGCAGATGGCCTTATACAAGGAAATCTTGCACTACAGCCTCGGATTACCACGCGAGGAAATAAGCACGTTATTACTATACTCCCACTATCCTCAAATCTATGACATAAATTTAGGTCAGGACAGCATTTCCGCGGCTTTGGCCATTCGAAATGGCATAGTACACATTGACCGTATTTTGCGTGAGAACAGCAAAGATTTTCTGTTAAGTCTGACTGAGGATGACTTCAACCCACTGCACGCAACAGGGAAGCTGTATCAGAACTACATGCGTCCACGCATTATGTCCTTCTTAAACACCTTACATAATGCTTCGCCCATCGAGATCGATTATTTCTGCACAATGCTTTCGTTTGTACAACGCGAACAATACTACGCCAAGGTGGGCGACGAAAGACCCGCCAGCAATCGCGCCTTTGCACGGGCATGGCTGTGCGACGATAATACCAAGATACTCGATGGCAACATGGTAGCAGGCCTCACGCTCACCCCTCTTACAAACAATCAAGATTTACTTACCCACATTGTAGCCCAGCTGCCGGAAAACGAAGGAAATCAGTCGAATTTCAGGGAAGGAGACGGCATAATCCTTTACGAGCACGAATGGATTGATGACAAAGTCATTTTCCATCAATCCATTCGTTGCCATATTGAGGAGATTAGACCAGATGCCTTTTTGCTCAAACTCGACCACCCACAACATGGAAAAACATTTATACATGACGACAAACAATACGCTATAGAACCATCATATAGCGACAGTCTTTTTGCCTCCCAGTATCGTGGTTTATACGCCCTGCTCTCCTGCCCTCGCCACCGGCGTGAGCTAATATTAGGACTACGCCCCCCGACCCCCAACGACCTTTACCTCTTGGTGGGACCACCTGGAAGTGGAAAGACCAGTATCACCCTTCGTGGCATGGTGGAAAAATTTCTCAACGAGCGACCAGACCAAAGCATATTGCTCATGGCCTATACGAATCGGGCCGTTGACGAGATTTGCCAGGCATTGGAAAGAATCAGCCCCACACCTACCTACCTACGAATCGGGCAAGAAGCATCGTGTGACCATAGATACCGGACAAGGCTTCTGCCCAACATCATATCTCCATGTCAAAACAGAAGAGAACTGCTCCAAACCATACTTTCCATCCGCATTGTATGCGGTACGGTCAGCAGCCTTTGTTCCACGCCAGAATTATTCAAGCTCAAACAATTCCATACGTCCATATTGGATGAAGCATCGCAAGTTTTAGAGCCACAGCTTATGCCCTTGTTGTGTATCACTTCGGCTGATGGAAAAATGGGTATCGGAAAACTCATCATGATTGGTGACCACAAACAGCTGCCAGCCGTAGTCGTACAACCCAGCCAAGAAAGTAAAGTCTCCAGCTCATCCCTCATCGATATAGGGCTACAAAACTGCCGGGATTCACTCTTTGAACGCCTATATCGGCAAGCGGAACAGCACAAATATCAAGAGATTGACGGCATGCTCACTTGTCAAGGACGAATGCACGAGTCCATAAGCCATTTCGTTAACCTTCAATATTACGAGGGACGTCTGGGCACTATCCCCCTGCCCCATCAGACAGCAGGAACTCCATGGCCCAAGTACAATCCCCGGAACTGCCGTCAACAATATATTGCCACTCATCGTATGGGCATGTTCGACGTCCAAGACTTGGCCATAAGGAAAGGAGAGAAAACGAATGAGAATGAAGCCAAGGAGGTAGCAGAACTTGTAACTGAACTGCACCAACTTTCACAACTCAACGGAGAAGAGTGGCATCCCACTACACAGATTGGAATCATTGTGCCCTTCCGAGGACAGATATCTCTGATTCGGAAAAAACTGGAAAAAACAGGCATCTCCAACTGCCAACAGATAACCATCGATACCGTGGAACGTTATCAAGGCAGCCAACGAGACATCATCATTTTTTCCACC
This sequence comes from uncultured Prevotellaceae bacterium, assembly GCA_947169115.1. Classification (GTDB taxonomy): domain Bacteria; phylum Bacteroidota; class Bacteroidia; order Bacteroidales; family Bacteroidaceae; genus Physcousia. Next base: position 34,455 of record CAMVOK010000016.1, on the reverse strand, counting down.
GTAGTCCGTGACGCACGTCTGTTGGAGGTGCTCTCGGTTCCTGCCGAAGTTGGCGGCATCACGATTGACAGAAAATTGAATGTTGCCATCACCCGTGCCCGAAAACAATTCTTCCTTATAGGTCAGTTGAGTTTATTAAAACAAAGCCCCGATTATCGAGAACTGATAGAATACATCTCATCTTTGCCTCCTTCCCAATAAGCATAAGGGGTAAAACAATGTTAAATCGCCTTAGTTATTTTGTCAAGTCGCAATAAATTCGTATCTTTGCGCACCTTTAACAAACCGAACGCGGTCAAGCGAGAGCTACGGATAATGAACAAGATAATAAGCATATTGGCACTGATGTGCCTACTTTCCATCCCGATGTTGGGACAAGAGCAGTGGACACTTAGGCGATGTCTTGACTACGCCAAAGAGAACAACCTGCAAATTCAGAAAAACCGAATAAGTGAAGAAGAGGGGAAAGTTACTCTATGGCAAAATAGAGGAGCATTGTTCCCAAGCCTGAGTTTTTCGATGAATCAAAGCGTCGGATTTCGCCCATTTGAGGAAAATACGGCTCTCGTTCAGAACGGACAGGTGACGATGACCTCGAACAAGTTCACAGAGCAGGGTTCTTATGGTCTGAATGCCAATTGGACCATCTGGAACGGTGGTATCAACCACAAGAACATCAAGGCCCAGAAGCTACAAAACCAAATCACAGAACTGGGCACACAACAAAGTGAACTCTCCATTCAAGAGCAAATTGCCCAACTTTACGTGCAAATCCTATACAGTATTGAGGCAAAAAAGGTGAACGAGCAACTGTCCGAGACAGCCAAAAGTCAATACGAACGCGGACAGCAGATGTTTAATCAGGGACTTATTTCAAAAGCCGATTTATCCCAGTTGGAAGCTCAATGGCAAGACACGCAATACGACATCGTGAACAGCGAGACTCAGGTGCTCAACTTTAAGCGACAGCTGAAAAGCCTGCTTGAATTATCCATTGACACCCCATTCGATGTGACGGGCACTGAGCCTAACGAAGAACAAGTGCTCGCCCCCATACCATCGGCTCAGAGCATCTATGAGCAGGCGCTGAAATCACGTCCAGAAATACGTAGCGCAGAACTCAGTATAGACGCTGCCGACATGAGTATTGACATTGCTCGTCGCGGTTTTTACCCAACCATCGGCATGAGTGCAAGTGCCGGCGATAGCCATTATACCGCCAGCAATGACGACCTCGGCAAGCAGATGAAAACCAATCTAAACTTGAGTGCTGGTATAAACCTAAGTGTTCCCATCTTTGACAACCGTCGGAACAAGAGTGCCGTAAATAAGGCCAAGCTGCAGAAAGTTAACAGCAAGCTTGACCTACAGGACAAAAAAAACGCTTTGGCCAGCACCATCGAGAGCTACTGGCTTAACGCCAACAGTAACCAGCAACGCTTTATCGCGGCAAAGATCAAGTTACAGAGTGCGGAAACAACTTACGAGTTGCTCAACGCTCAGTTCAAGAACGGACTGAAGAACATTGTGGAACTCCGCCAAGAGCACGACAATCTGATTCGTGCAAAGCAGGATGAACTGCAAAGCAAATATACGACCCTACTAAACATGCAACTGTTAAAGTTCTACAGTGGGGAGGAGATACATCTTTAGTGAAGAATTAAGAATTAAGAGTGAAGAATTGAATATATGAAGTTCATAAAAATCATTTGCGCGTTAAGCATGACAGGCTTGCTTTGTGTGAGCTGCAAGAAGAAAGTGGAGTTCACCTACTCTACAGCAACGGTGGAAAAACAAGATATTACCACCAGTGTAACAGCCACAGGCACTATTGAGCCAGTAACAAGTGTGGATGTGGGTACTCAGGTCAGTGGTATCGTAAGCAAGCTATATGTTGACTACAACAGCGTAGTAAAAGCCGGGCAGGTGATAGCTGAACTTGATCGTACCAATCTGCTCTCAACACTGGCTGCGGCTCAGGCCAACCTCAAGAGTGCACAATGTGACCTCGATTACCAAAAAACAAACTACGAACGTTACAAGAACCTGTATGATCAAGGACTTATCTCGGCCAACGATTATGACCAAGCTCGTTTGAGTTACGTCCGTGCCCAACAGACCGTAGCTCAGCAACAGGAGAGTGTAAAACGTGCGCAAACGGATTTAGGCTATGCCACCATTACAAGTCCGATAGACGGAATAGTTCTATCAAAGGAAGTAGAGGAAGGACAGACCGTTGCATCAAGCTTCAACACACCTACCCTCTTCAAGATTGCCCAAGACTTAACCGACATGCGTGTCATTGCAGACGTTGACGAGGCTGACATAGGCGAAGTTAAAGAAGGTCAACGTGTAACATTCACCGTTGACGCCTTCCCCAACGACACCTTTGAAGGAAAAGTCACACAAGTACGCCAACAGGCAACCACAGAAAGTAACGTCGTTACCTACGAAGTTGTAATCAGCGCCCCCAACCAAGACCTGAAACTGAAACCCGGCCTCACAGCCAACGTAAACATCTATACGATGGAAGTAAAAGATGTTTTAGCGGTTCCGGCAAAGGCATTACGATTCACACCCAACGAAGCCATGTTAAACGAAGGTGAGACCATCACCGATACTAATGCCAAGCAAAAGCTATGGGTAAAAGAAGGACCTAACATTAAGGCATTAGCCGTAGAAACGGGCATGACTAACGGTACATTGACTCAAATTGTAAATGGCGTGAATGCGGGAACCGAAGTGCTGACCGATGTACAGAACGGACAAATGGACGAAGAACAAGAAGAAAGTGGTGGCAATCCCTTCATGCCTCGCCCCAAAAACCGCAACGAAAAGAAAAAGGGATAAAAAGATTAGGGATTAGAGGCTATGAATGAGAATAAAAAGGTTGTCATTGAATTGCAAAACGTACGTCGCGAGTTCCACGTGGGCAGCGAGGTCGTCAAGGCTCTGCGCGGCGTGAGTTTCAAGATTCATGAGGGTGAGTTTGTCACCATCATGGGCACCTCGGGCTCTGGCAAGTCAACGCTGCTGAATCAACTGGGATGCCTCGATACTCCCACAAGTGGCGAATACATCCTTGACGGTGTGCCTGTGCGCAAAATGCGTCGCCGCGACCGTGCTGTACTCCGTAATCGAAAGATTGGCTTTATCTTCCAGAACTATAACCTACTGGCGAAGACGACAGCCGTAGAGAACGTAGAACTGCCTTTGATGTACAACAGCGCATACTCGGCCAAGAAACGTCGTGAGGCTGCCATTGAGGCACTAAAAGCAGTAGGATTGGGCGACCGTCTGGAGCATAGGTCAAACCAGATGTCAGGCGGACAGATGCAGCGTGTAGCCATTGCCCGTGCCTTGGTAAACAATCCTGCCGTCATTCTTGCCGACGAGGCTACAGGTAACTTGGATACGAGAACAAGCTTTGAAATCCTTGTTCTTTTCCAGGAACTACACAGACAGGGACGTACCATTGTCTTCGTCACCCACAATCCCGAAATTGCCCAGTATAGCAGCCGCAACATCATGCTGCGCGACGGCAAGATTCGCGAAGACGTGGAAAATAAGAACATACTCTCTGCCGCAGAAGCTTTGGCTGCTCTGCCTAAGAATCAAGATGACTAAGGAAGTTGAAAGTTGAAAATTGAAAGTTGAGAATTAATGAATTTTGCTAATCTGTTGAAAGTGGCCATCACGGCCATCATGAACAATAAATCTCGCACCCTGCTTTCCACGTTGGGCATCATCATCGGTGTAGCAGCTGTTATTACTATGATGGCTATCGGACAGGGTTCTAAGGATAGTATCCGCAAGGAACTCTCGAAGATGGGAACCAACCTGCTGACCATCCGCCCCGGCGGCGACATGCGTGGTGGCGTACGACTTGACCCTTCTGCCATGCAAACCCTGAAAATGGCCGATTACGAAGCCATACAAAACGAAGCAAAACTAATTACTCATGTCAGCCCCGAAGTAAATGCCAGTGGGCAAGTTATCTATGGAGCAAACAACACCAATACTACGGTCTATGGCGAAAGCCCTGAATACCTGACCATAAAACTATGGGAAATAAAAGACGGAGACTGCTTCACCGAAGAAGACGTATTAAAGAGTACTAAAGTATGTGTGGTGGGTACTACTATCGTGGAAGAGCTATTCGGAGACAAAAATTTCGATGCAGTAGGAAAAACTATCCGCTTCAAGAGTATTCCTTTCCGCATTGTCGGCATACTGAAATCGAAAGGTTATAACTCATGGGGAATGGATCAGGATAACGTGATGATAGCTCCCTACACAACGGTGATGAAGCGCATTGCAGCACAGACGTTTTTCAGTAGTATCAATGTCAGTGCCCTGAAAGAAGAGCTAAGCGACGATGCCATAGAAGAACTATCGGGCATACTGCGACGCAATCACAAGATAAAGGAGGGTGAAGAAGACGACTTCACCATCCGTTCACAACAAGAAATCATGGAAACGATGTCCAGCACCATGACTACCTTGCAAACCGTGCTCGTGGTTGCAGCAGCATTCTCCCTGCTGGTGGCAGGCATTGGCATTATGAACATCATGCTTGTGTCTGTGACGGAACGCACGAAAGAGATTGGCCTACGCATGTCAGTAGGAGCAAGAGGCATCGACATCAGTCGCCAGTTTCTCCTTGAGAGCATTATGATAAGTCTATCAGGAGGTGTCATTGGCGTGGGATTAGGTTATCTATTAAGTGGATTGGCAAACCTAATAGGATTTCCAGCCACGGTTCCCTTGTGGAGTGTGCTGGTAAGTTTTGGTGTGTGTGCATTTATTGGTATTGCATTTGGAATTGGGCCTTCGCTGAAAGCAGCCCACATGGATCCCATTGAGGCACTAAGATATGAGTAATTAAGAATAAAATAGATATGAAAAAGTTACTATTTTGTATGATGCTGTTTGTTGCTGTAGGCGCAACGGCAAAAGAGAAAAGAGACGACTCTAAATATCTGAAAGGGGCTGTACCTGAAGAAAACGGCATGGTAACTTTCACGAAGTCTTTCTCTGTACCCAGCAAAACTGAGGCTGAGATTCAAGCCGCAATGAATCAGTTTGTCAAGCAATTAGTAGAAACCTCCATTCCAGCCCCAGGCAACTACGCCCGCGTGATAGAGGACACACCCGCGAACATAACGGCTCGCGTCTGCGAATGGATGGTATTCAAGAAAAAAGCTTTCAACCTCGACCGCACGCGTTTCCGCTACCAAATAGAGGTTGCCACGAGTGGCCATCGTATAACCATGAAGATTACAAATATCTCGTATTATTACAACGAAGATATGGAAACCCAGAATGGCATTATATTCAAGGCCGAAGAGTGGATAAGCGACGAAGAGGCATTGAACAAAGCCCAGACCAAACTTTATCCCAAGAGCGGCAAATTCCGTCGTAAAACAGTTGACCGTGCAGAAGCCATATTCAATGCGGCAATGGAGTCCTTCGAGGAAAAGGAGGAAGTAAAACCCGTTATGCCACGCAAGAAAAACGTGGTCGTAGAATAATGAACGAAGGAGAAAAGATAGCCGAGGCCGAAAGGTTATATGCCATGGGGAACCAGTTCAGGCAACAAAGTGACTGGCAGCATGCCTTGGAATGCTATAACCAAGCCATCGAGCTAAATCCCTCATCACCTGCAGTCAAAGCCAAGGAAATGCTTGACAATATCCTGAACTTCTATTGCAAACAAATGTACAACCCCTAAACGAATAAATTAGTTTTTAAGATTAAAAGATTAAATATATGAGAGGAGCAATAATCGTAGACACAGAAAGGTGCAAGGGCTGCAATTTGTGCGCCGTAGCATGTCCTCTGAACATCATTAGACTGACAAAGAAAACCGTAAACAAGAAGGGCTACCCCTATGCAGAACAAGTAGCAGAAGGTATGTGCACAGGCTGTACATCCTGTGCTATTGTATGCCCCGACGGTTGTATTACAGTGTATCGTAAAAGATAAATTAATATGGAGGAAAACGAAATTTTGTTAATGAAGGGGAACGAAGCCATTGCCCATGCAGCAATCCGTTGTGGCTGCGATGGATATTTCGGCTACCCCATTACCCCCCAAAGTGAGATTCTTGAGACCCTGGCCGTAGAGAAGCCATGGGAAACAACAGGAATGGTAGTCGTACAGGCTGAAAGTGAGTTGGCATCCATCAACATGGTTTATGGTGGAGGTGCAACAGGCAAGCGCGTCATGACATCATCGTCAAGTCCTGGTGTCGCCCTTATGCAAGAGGGCATAACCTATATGGCTGGTGCCGAAATTCCTGGTCTTATCGTCAATGTGCAGCGTGGTGGTCCAGGTCTGGGTACCATACAGCCCAGTCAGGGAGACTATTTCCAAAGTACAAGAGGCGGTGGCAACGGTGACTACAACGTAATTGTATTGGCTCCCGCAAGTGTGCAGGAAATGGCAGACTTCGTGGATTTGTCATTCACACTGGCATTCCGTTACCGCATTCCCGTCATCATGCTTAGCGACGGTGTAATCGGACAGATGATGGAGAAAGTGGTCTTGCCTCCCTTCAAACCTCGTCGAACAGAGGAGGAACTTCGCCAAGAATGTCCTTGGGCTGCCAATGGATGCAAAAACCGCAAGAAGAATATTGTAACTTCCCTTGAACTGGATCCTCATGCCATGGAGTTACATAACATACATCTTCAAGAGAAATACAAGGAAATCAAGGAAAAGGAAGTACGCTATGAGGAATATATGACCGAAGACGCGGAATACCTTATTGTTGCATTTGGTTCTGCTGCTCGAATTGCCCAAAAAGCCATTGAGTTATGTCGTGCTAAGGGCATTCGCGTCGGTATGCTTCGCCCCATCACCCTGTGGCCCTTCCCAAGTCAGGCCATCAAGACACTGGCACAGAAAGCCAAAGGAATATTAAGCATGGAAATCAACGCTGGTCAGATGGTAGAAGACATACAACTGGCCGTGCAAGGTTGTGTTCCGGTATTCCACTATGGGCGCATGGGTGGCATAGTCCCCACTCCAGAGGAGATTGTAAACGAAGTAGAGAAGATGAAGCAATAAACTGCTATGGAAGACGTAAACGAGATGCTCGCTGAACAACAGAGAGAATTAGAACGCATACGCCGTAAAAGAGGCCATAGTTCCGACACAGGCCGCATACGCAACATTCTAAATTTTCTGTTCTTGGCAACAGCCGCCGTTGGACTGGTCTTATACTTCTACCTTCCAGAGAAACATATCTATGGATTAGGGACCATAGCAATAGGAATGTTATTTAAAACCATAGAACTTTTTGTTCGATTTATGCTATAAGCAGATATGACAAACCAAGATATCATACAACCCGAAAATTTAGTCTATAAGAAGCCTACGCTTCTCAACGACAACCCCATGCACTATTGTCCTGGATGTAGCCACAGCGTAGTGCATAAACTGATAGCTGAAGTTATTGAGGAAATGGGCATGGAAAACCGTTCCGTCGGCGTTTCTCCCGTAGGATGTGCTGTTTTCGCCTATAACTATCTGGACATTGACTGGATAGAAGCTGCCCACGGACGTGCACCAGCCATTGCCTGTGCAACCAAGCGCCTGTGGCCGGAGAATTTGGTATTCACTTATCAGGGAGATGGCGATTTGGCTTGCATCGGCACTGCCGAAACCATCCATGCCCTAAACCGTGGTGACAACATAGCCATTATCTTCGTCAACAATGCCATTTATGGTATGACCGGAGGCCAGATGGCCCCAACCACATTGATGGGCATGAAAACTGCCACCTGTCCCTATGGTCGCGAGGCCTCCCTCCACGGATTCCCCCTGAAAATAACCGAGATTGCAGCAACATTGGAAGGAACATGTTACGTAACGCGCCAAGCTGTGAACAAGGTAGCTTACATACGTCGAGCCAAAGCCGCCATACGCAAGGCTTTCGAATACTCCATGCAAGGAAAAGGTAGTTCGCTTGTCGAAATTGTCAGCACCTGTAGTTCTGGTTGGAAGAAAACACCAGAAGAAGCGAACCAGTGGATGGAAGACCACATGTTCCCTTATTACAAACTCGGAGATTTGAAGGACAAAGCTTAATGGATAATTGATAACGGATATTTGACAATGAAAAGCGAGATAATCATAGCCGGATTCGGCGGTCAGGGGGTACTCTCCATGGGAAAGATATTGGCTTATGCCGCCTTGTTTGAAGGGAAAGAAGTGACGTGGATGCCCTCTTACGGACCAGAACAACGTGGAGGCACGGCCAATGTCACCGTGATTGTAAGTGACGAGAAGATTTCTTCACCTATTCTTAGTGAATATGATACGGCCATCATTCTGAACCAACCTTCATTGGATAAGTTTGAGAGCAAGATTAAACCAGGTGGAAATCTCATTTACGACCCGTATGGCATCAGCACCCCACCCCAGCGCACCGACATCAACGTGTATCGCATCAATGCCATGGATGTTGCAGCAGAGATGGCAAACGTGAAAGCATTCAATATGCTCGTACTGGGTGGTTTCCTTAACGTATGTCCAGTCGTATCTATTACTAATGTGTTGAAGGCACTTCATAAGACTCTTCCCCAACGTCACCATAACCTCATTCCGCTTAACGAAGAAGCACTCAAACGCGGAAACGAAGCCATAAGCCCCGTTTCGCAAGCCTAATGAAGCAAAGAGTAACATTTGTTATCCTGTTCTTACTCCTGTGCCTTACCACAAAGGCACAGGAGTATCCTCAGAATCCCACAGGAGGAAACTACTCTGATGAAGAGGACGAATACATTCGCCCTAAATCAAACCATAGTACATGGGGACGAGATACCACCGAGAATCGTCTTGAGGATGTTCCTATCGGAGTAAACCAATGGACGGTAGATGGACGGTTAGGGACCATTATACCAGAGGAAAGTACTGACACTGTGGTACACATGTTCCATTACTTCAACGAAACCAATGGTTACAATGGTGAATATAATATCTTAGGCAATCTTGGCTCACCACGCCTAAGCCGCATATACCTACATCGGAAAGCAACCAACCCATTTGTATTCTTGCGGCCCTACGACTACCTCATCGGTGGCCTGCGCGATTTTCGTTTCTCCAACACCCTGTCACCCCTCACAAATTTGGCCTTTCACAAAGCCGGTTCCAAGACCAACGGACAGGAACGTCTGCACGCCTATTTTGCTTCAAACATAAACAAAGAGGCGGGTATCGGTATGAAGTTTGACTATCTGTACGGACGTGGTTATTACAACAGTCAGGCAAACAGTCAATTCGGGGGAACACTCTTTGGCTATTATTTAGGCGAACGATACAACATCCATGCCTACGCCAACCTCAATCATCTGAGGATGGCAGAGAATGGAGGTATAGAAGACGATGCTTATATCAGGGATCCCCAAAGTTTCCCCAGAAAGTTCACATCGAAGGACATCCCCACAGCTTTATCTGCAACATGGAACCGCAACAAGCATCAAGACTATTTCCTCACCCATCGCTACAATTTAGGTTTCCATCGAGACATAGAAATCCCAGATAGTCTGAAACCCGTAATGCCATCTGACAACGAGCTGTTACTACAGATGAGTGATAGTTTACGCAGTGTTGCAGAAAAGGACTCTTTGTTACGAATAGCCATGGTGGACTCTCTACAAAAAGCATGGAGCGCCCGTCAGATTATCCCCAAAGAATTTGTTCCCGTTTCAAGCATCATACATACCCTAAGTATCAATAACCTTAAGCATACTTACTATTCCCATAATACGCCCGAAAACTACTACACCAATCTTTATTATGGCGACAAGACAAATGTAAAAGACCGCACCAATGGACTGGTTATAAAGAACACGATAGCCCTTTCGCTTAGAGAGGGATTCAACAAATGGGCACAGATGGGAATTGCCCTGTTTGCCTTCCACGAATTCAAGGCATATACCCTACCCGACTTTAACGATGTAGGAAACATTTTTGCCCGTCATTATTCGGAGCACAATATGGCCGTTGGAGGTGAACTGAGTCGCACACAAGGTTCACTCATTCATTACAACGCCAACGGATTTTTCGTATTTGCTGGTGAAGATGCTGGAGATTTCGAAGTCGATGGTACAGCAGAACTTCAATTCCGACTCGGACGTAAAGACACTGTCAGTGTGGAAGCCCATGGATTCGTTGGTGCAGAAACACCTGATTTCTACTATCAGCATTACCATAACCAATTCACCTGGTGGGATAACACCAACCTATCCAAGGAGTTCAAATCGCGTATTGAAGGCTCTTTAAGCATACAGCGCACCCAAACGACCCTGCACGCAGGTTTTGAGAACATCAAGAACTATACCCACTATGCCATGACCAATACGCTCATTGACACAGACCCATCATCTACGCTCTCTGCCGACTATAGCCATGACGTAGCTGTTCGTCAAACATCCAGCAACATACAAGTGTTCTCGTTAGGCATAAAACAGGACTTAAAATTCGGCCCCTTCCACTGGGACAATGAGGCCACCTATCAGACTACCTCAAATAAGGATGCTCTTCCCCTACCCAAACTTTCACTTTACAGCAATCTATACCTGACTTTCCGGATAGCCAAGGTTCTGAATATAGAAGTGGGAGGTGACGTACGATACTTCACATCCTACTATGCCCCAGACTATTCCACAAGCATAGGTCAATTTGCCGTACAAGACACGAATGCAACACGTACTAAGATTGGTAACTACCCCATTATCAACGCATACGTTAACCTACACATCAAGCATTGTCGCATATATATCATGGGCAAACACTTGAATGCAGGTACAGGTCGCATGTTCTGGGCTCCCCACTATCCCATGGATCCCATGAACATACACTTTGGAGTCAGTTGGAACTTCTTCAATTAACCCCATTCACCATTTAATCATTTACCATTTACCATTTAGCCATTTACTATTTAACCATTTACTATTTACCATTTACTATTTACCATTTACTATTTACCATTTACTATTTACCATTTAACCATTTACCATTTCACCCTTTCACTTCTCACTTTTCACTTCTCACCCTTTCACTTCTCACCCTTTCACCTTTTAATAACTATGAAACAAATCCAGTGGGGCTTCATCGGTTGTGGCGAAGTAACAGAAAAGAAATCTGGCCCAGCTTTCAATCAAGTTGAAGGTTCAAAAGTGGTGGCCGTAATGAGTCGTAATGCCGACAAGGCAAGATCTTATGCCGAACGTCATGGCATTCCCAAGTGGTACACCGATGCACAGACACTTGTGGACGACCCCGATGTTAATGCTGTATATATCGCCACCCCACCTTCTTCTCATGCCACCTATGCCATCATGGCCATGCGTTCAGGAAAACCCGTTTACGTGGAAAAGCCTTTGGCGGCCTCATATCCTGACTGTCAGCGAATCAATCGAATCTCAGAACAGACAGGCGTGCCATGCTTCGTTGCCTATTACAGACGATACCTTCCCTACTTTCAGAAAATCAAGCAATTGGTAGAAGATGGAACCATTGGCAAGGCCATCAACGTACAGATACGTTTTGCTGTTCCTCCCCGCGACCTCGACTACAATCGGGAAAACCTGCCTTGGCGTGTACAACGCGACATTGCCGGTGGTGGGTACTTCTACGATCTTGCCCCTCATCAGATTGACCTCTTGCAGGAAATGTTTGGCCCCATACTCCGTGCTCATGGCTATTGTACGAACCGTGGCAGACTCTATCAAACAGAAGATACAGTAAGTGCCTCCTTCCAGTTCTCCGATGGTCTTCCAGGTTCTGGTTCATGGTGTTTTGTCGCACACAACTCAGCCAAGACCGACCGCATAGAAATCATCGGTGACCGAGGTAGTATTTCCTTCTCCGTATTTACCTATGAACCCATTATCTTACAAAACGAAGATGGCTGCCAGGAATTTCACATAGAGAACCCCTTACACGTACAAATGCCACTCATTCAGAGTATAGTACAACACTTGCAAGGCCAGAAACCATGTACATGCGACAGCATATCGGCCACGACGGTCAATTGGGTAATGGATCGCATTTTGGGAAAAGCATAAAAAATAAGGTCAATTTTTGCACTAATCTCAGATTTATTTCGTACATTTGCAGCGCGAAAAGAAAAAACAATGAAATACCTAAAACTTAAATCCCTTTTCACCGCCCTTTTGTGCCTTTTTTGCACCTCATCCTGGGCTTATGACTGCGAGGTTAACGGCATATATTACAACCGCACCTCCGTTACTGATTTTGAGGTAACCTCCGGTGATAAGAAGTACACTGGTGATATTGTTATCCCTGAGAATGTTACGTATAACGGACGTACATTTAAAGTCACAACAATTGGGAACTATGCATTCTATGGCTGCACGGGACTGACAAGCGTTATCATTCCCGACAACGTAGCCACCATTGAAAGTGGTGCATTCTATGGTTGCACGGCACTTTCCATCATCTCCATTCCCAACAACGTAAAATCTATCGAGGATGCCGCATTCCGTGGATGCACTGGTCTGACGACCGTAAGCATCGGCAACAACGTTACCTGGATTGGAAACTATGCTTTCTGCGACTGTACGGCACTTACGGCCATCACCATTGGTCCCAGCGTTACATCCATCGGTGACTATGTGTTTGCAGCCTGCAATTCACTGGCCGTCCTGAACTGCCTCCCCACCATTCCTCCCACCATCAGCGGAAGCAGTTCGTTCGACTCTCCTCATTACACTTGGACTGACGTATATGTTCCTATGGGATGCCGTAGCAAGTATCAGAATGAAGCATACTGGAAAAAGTTTATCTCTACCAGCGAATTTGACATGGCCACGATGTCTGCCCTCAGTGCTACTGCAGAAAAGGCAAAGGATATCGTCAAGGCAGAAAATGCCACGAAGGAACAGACTGTGAATAATGCCAAGGCATCCAAAACCACAACGAAAGCCAAGAAACAGAGCAGCAGGAGCCGTAGCAGGAGAAGAAGATAAGAAATATATAACTCCATACAAAAATAGAGACAGCGGAAAAATATCCGCTGTCTCTATTTTTGTATGGAGTAGTTTATTGCAATGTTCTATTCCCAATAAAGAATCTGACGGTTTATGTCCCACTTATGATCTTTGGGGAAGTCGTCGCCCTCCCAAGCCTTCTTCGATGTCCACTTCTCGGGTGCATCTGTCCAGAAAGGATCGTCAGCAGGCAGACCGAGTGGCATGAAAGCCAACGAAGTCATATAAAGACTACCATTGTTAGTGTACCAATCAGCAACATTGGGATGACTGCCCACGAAACCAATTGTGAGGTAACCATCTTCAGTGAAGTTCGACTTGCCCTTACCCTCAAACATGCGCTTCATAACAGCAGTAATACCTGCACGTACCTGACCATTATGGAGTTCTTGGGGCAACTGCTTCATCCACGCCAACTGTGCCAGAGGCTGGAGTACGGCCAAACGGTATGGTATTGAACGACCGACAACAGGGAAGGTTCCCTCCGGCGAGATAAAGCGTTCGAGAATGACACTATATTTCTGCATACGTTTCACAACCTCCTTCAGGCGATTCGTGGCTCCATTGCGGTTGTCACCCTTGGAACGGATGAGATACGAGTTGTTCCCCTGACGGGCCGACACCATCTGCAAGCACTCGGTGTACATGGGCTGGATAACGAAAGCATTGTAGTAATCAAAAGCAAACGAGGGACCATCGCTGTACAAGCCATCACCAATATACCATTCCTCAGCCTTCGACATAGCCATCTTTATGCGGAAGGCATCGGGTTGCCCATTGACATACATGAGGAAAGCCTCCTCCATGCCCACAAAAAGGAGCCAGTTGGTATAAGGGGGGTCATAGCGACGGAGTCCTTGCAGTTCCTTAATGTAACGCTGTTTCGTAACATCGTCAAGGGGCTCCCATAAGGCTTTGTAGCCACGGAACAAGCTCTCTACCACATAAGCAGCATCCACTAACGTTTGACCACCGCTCTGCCATCCGAGATAGTCAGGACTCTCTGGGTCAACCGCATTGGCATAGGCTTTCAAAGCCCACTCCCGAAGTTGCTTTCTCATCTTACCCTCCTCGGTATCATCATCGGGCAACGTAAGCCATGGAGCAATACCTGCCATCAATCGGCCGAAACACTCCATATAAGCCACCTTTTTGTCGCGATTGTCCCATGTCGGCGACAGTTCCAACTTCATGTTCTGTTGTAACGTGCCATTGGCCATGTTCTCCAAGACAGGAGCAGCCATCTGGTAAGCCAACTGCGCCCAGTAAGCACGGTCTTCCACGCCAGTACCAAGCGGATTCGTCTCTACTACTTGCTTTTTCGATTTAGCAAAACCGAAAACTGGCACTACAACGAGTGCCAGCAAAAGAAATGTCTTTTTCATGTTATTTGGTCATTGTTCCCTCGATGGTCAGACGCACAATCTCAGTCTTTGCATTCGAGCGGATGGTGATAGTCTTCGAGAAATGCCCGGGAAACTTACCCTTTCCGTTATAAGTAACATCTATCTTTCCTTTTTCCCCGGGTTTCACAGGGTCTTTGGTATATGTAGGCACCGTGCAACCGCAGGAGGCAAAAGCCTGATTGATTACCAACGGAGCATCCCCTTCGTTGGTGAACTCAAATGAGCAACGTTGCTCGCCATCCTTTTCTGCAAAAGTCCCAAGGTCTATTTTTGTAACCTCAAACTTGATTTCTGCCTGTTTCTCAGCCTGTGCTACACTTGTCAGCGTAGCAGACGTTTCAGCCTGTGCAAGGGGTGTGCCCCCAAATGCCAACAACGACAAGGCCATAATAATAAATGTCTTCTTTTTCATAGTTTCTATCGTTTTCAGCCGTAAAGTTACGAAATATTGTTGAAACAACAAAGGCATGAGGGGAAGATTTAATGCATTGAGAATTGAACATTCTTGCTCCGTTTCTCTACGCAAGCGGCAAAGCCGAGCGGAACATTGAGCATTGAACATTCTTGGACGAGCCAAGCGTAGGCCTTTGGCCGTCTGGTTAGAGAATTTATCATTTATTATTTATCATTTCACTTCTCACTTATTATTTATCATTTATCATTTCACCCTTCACCTCTCACTTCTTGCCCCGCTTCGCTCTGCAAGCGTAGGCTGCGCCGTCCGATTACATCCTTAACCCTTCATTCTTCACCCTTCACTCTTCACCCTTCACTCTTCACCCTTAACCCTTCACCCTTCACCCTTCTTGCGATAGGTGCAGACAAAGAGAGCCGTGTCGTTAGCCCGTAGGGACGATGATGCTTATCCGATACGGACGCCGTTGCATGTCCGATACGGACGACGAGCATTGTCTGAGGGAATAAAGGCCACTGTCCGATACGGACAACGGACATTGTCCGCGGGCGCAAAGGCTACTGCCCGCACGGGCAACGTCTCGTGTCTGCCCGAGTGTGTGTTATCATAGTTAAAGATAGTGGGCAACGCCTCCGAGCGTTGCAGGACGACAGTCTTTTGACCTCATTTCCTGCAAGCAACGCTCGGAGGCGTTGCCCACTAATTTCCCTCAGTTCGTACAACCAAGATATGATGGTTGCAGCAATCAAAGCATGATGGTTGCCCAATCAAAAGGTGTTGATTGTAGCAATCAAACTCCCCTCCTCCGGAGAGGCAATTGCGAGTTATGTGTTTGAGCAATTGGGGAGCATCGCGACGGTGGCAAAGGCAGGGGTGGTAGCGTCCAGTGGAAAAGTGGGGATTAGTGCGCAGCTATTCGAACACTCATTCAAAGAAATTATACATTATACATTCTTGCTCCGTTTTACTACGCAAGCGAAATTTTTTCATAATTTCGAGCGGTACATTATACATTATTTTGTAACTTTGTCACAAAATCGTATATAACGATGCCCAAGATATTCGAATACTTTGGTTTCATTTTCTTCTTCTACTCTAATGAGCATGAACCCATCCATGTGCATGTGACACACGGAGGATGTCAGAGCATCTTCGAACTAATCATGCACGATGGCGAGCTTGTTGAGATAAGGGTAAGAGAAAAAGATGGCGAGGAACCTCTTTCTGGCAAAGACAAAAAGACAGCAGAGGCTTTCATCAGGAAGTACCAGAAGAACATTATTTCGAAGTGGGTGCGTTTCTTTGTGATGAGACAGGCAGTCAGGAGTACAAACATACGAAAACGGCTGTAAATATGGGACGCTTGTATATCATAGGAGCCACGAATGCTGGGAACCTGTCCGTAAACCTGCAGTTTAGTGACAACACTTCCCAGACAGTGAATATCGGTGATTTCATCCGAAGTCATCCCCATCCCCAGTACAACAAGTATCTTGACGAGAAGAACTTCCGTCGGTTCAAACTTGAGAATGGCAACATCGTTTGGGGCAAGAACTGGGACTTGATATTTCCCGTTGAAAAACTTCACACAGGATCATTGGTTGAGAAAAAGGTTGCCTCATACCCCGTCTCAAACCGCCTAATCCCAGGTGTTGCGGAAGATGAAGCACCAGAATATAAATAGATTCAATCTGTAAACCCTTAAAGGCTGCGATTAAGCGAGAGCAGAGCAAAAACTTGTTTGGACTATGCCAAGCAAAAGCAGTCTCGAACGAAGTTCAACTATTAAACTTTTAAACCGTGATATGATGACATAAACGAATTAGACATATAGAAGAAGCGTCCGCTTAAATTCTTGTTTCGGAAATTCGCCAAATTAAAGAAACAACCAAGAGTAAAAGCACGGATGCTCACGCTGATGGCGTGGGCTTTTACTCGTTAAAGGTTGTAAGGTGTTTGGCGATACCTCCGAAACGTAGACGAAGTTTAGTCCACGTTTTCTTTTTGTGTCCCTATTTAAACCAAGCATAGAAAACAATTTTTAATAACAAAATAATAAAAACTATGAAACACAAACATTTAACTTTTCTGCTCGCTATGCTCATGAGTATGGCAGCCTGTGTGGCTTCGGCCGACACACGCGAGTATGTTGACCTCGGTCTTCCCAGTGGAACCTTGTGGGCCACCTGCAATGTGGGTGCCAACAACCCCGAGGACTACGGCGACTACTTCGCTTGGGGCGAGACAGTTCCCTACGGCGGAACGGACGAGAGCAATGCCATGAATTACTCCAACGCTGGCACCTACACGAAGACCGATTATGTCTGGAGAACCTATAAGTACTGCAAAGGCAGTTACAACACCCTGACCAAGTACTGCAGTGACAGCAGCCACGGTTACAACGGCTTTACCGATAACCTGACCGAACTCGTTTCCGAGGACGATGCCGCCACGACCAACTGGGGCAGTGGGTGGCGTATGCCGACAATAGAACAGTTAGATGAACTCACCAACAGCGATTACACCACCTCGGAGTCGACGACCGTGAACGGTGTATATGGCCGTAAGATAACGAGCAAGGTGTCTGGCTATGTCGGGAACTTCATTTTCCTGCCGGCCGCAGGGTTTCGCTATATGTGGCCCTCCTCCTACGGAGGTTCGTCGCCCACAGATCCTTCGCTCTACAATGCAGGTTCATCCGGCTACTTCTGGTCGCGTACGCTCTTCGCGAGCGACCCGGACCACGCCCGTGGCCTGGGCTTCGTTTCGTCCATCGTCGACGCGCACGGCCGCCGTAGCAACGGCCTATCTGTTCGCCCTGTACGCGTTGTTCCAACAGCGGCGGACATTGCCTTGTCGCCCTCGTCCCTGTCGCTTGCAGCGGGCGGTTCCACGAAGCTCGTGGCTACGGTCAGCCCGGACGATGCAGCAGCCACGGCTCTCACGTGGAGCTCCAGCGACACGGGGGTAGCCGTGGTAGGCTCGGACGGGGTGGTCGTGGCCGTTGCCCCCGGTACTTGCACCATCACTTGTAAGACCAGGGGCAGCAGCAACGTTTCGGCTACATGTGAGGTAACGGTTTTCAATGATGGCAGCGAGTCTATTGGATATGGTAAATTCTATCTTCAAAACATATCCACAGGAAAATACTGGGGCGCAGGAAATGACTGGGGTACACGAGCCTCTTTAGTTATACACCCTGAATTCGTTGAACTCCAAAAACTTTCAGATGGAAGATACTGCTTGAAATCGCAGGTTATCGATACTTACTATGGTGAACAATCATACTATTTCGATGGGGACTACATGGATAAGCCTACTCCCCAACCCCTTTATATAACTGCCACGTCCGACGATTCTTACACCATCGGAGATGGCACAGTATATTATGGTTATGATGGTACAAGTTCTGTACTTGGAAAAACAGAGACGAATCCTAATGCTGCCAGTGTGCAATGGAAGATTATATCCGAGGAGGAGATGATGGAACGTTTGTCCACTGCTACCGAGACAAATCCTATAGATGCCACCTTCCTCATACAGGATGCCGATTTCGGACGCAATAATATGTACTACGATTCCTGGAATTGGACGTTCCCTGGAGAAATACACCGGCGTAATACTGGCGAAGATGTGAACTTCTGTGTGGAATCATGGCGTGTGGCTTTTACTTTCAGCCAGACTCTCACGGGAATCCCCAATGGAATATATGCTTTGTCGGCACAGGGATTCTATGGTCAGGAAGGCGAAGATTATGAACATCTGCCAGTTTTCTTTGCCAACGGAAAGACTCGTGTTTTCCCCATGAAGAAAAATTCCGAAAGCAGTGTAGACGATGCATCGAATTCTTTTAGGAATGGAGAGTATGTGATAGAACCTATAGTGGTTGAGGTTACAGACGGCACTTTGTGTGTTGGCACTCGATTGGAGGAGAATACCAAGCTTTGGTGTGCTTGGGATAAATTCTCTTTAATGTATTATGGTATGCCTAATGATATAGTAAACCTTGCAGACGGAAAATCCTTTTCAAACGATGTCGGATATGAGGTAAATACGCTTTCCTACACCCGTAACTTTACTAACACTGACTGGCAAGCCCTGTATGTTCCCTTCGAGATGCAATACGAAGATTGGAAGGACGACTTCGAAGTGGCTCGCATCAACAATGTGAACCAGTACGACGATGATGAAGACGGCAATGTCGATAGGACGGTGCTGGAGATGTTCAAGGTGAAGAGCGGACATACAGAGGCACATACGCCTTACCTCATCAAGGCCAAGACGATGGGTGAGAAGACCATCTCTCTGACCAACGCCACGCTGTACAGGGCAGAGGAAAAGAGTTACGACGTATCTTCGTGGAACACGCTCTATACCTTTACGGGTACCTACACGGGAGTGAGCGGAGCCACGATGTTCGGCGAGGGGTATTATGCCCTTGGCAGCGGAAGCCTGCATCAGGCAGCAGATGCTACCAATGCCCTAAGCCCCATGCGTTGGTACATGGCCGTGACCGACCGCGACGGCAACCCGAAGAACATTGGCGAGGTGAAGGTGGTGGTCTTCGGCATGGATGAGGACGAATTAATAGAAACTGGCCTTGAGGAAGTAGGTCGAGATGCAATCTCGACAAACGAACAGCCTGTCTTTGACCTGAATGGCCGTCGCGTGACGAATCCCAGAAAGGGACTCTACATCAAGAACGGCAAGAAGTTCGTGGTAAAGTAAAAACTGATGATGAAGAAAGCATATATAGAACCGGCGGCAGACACCATCAGCGTGTCTGTCCGCCACTGGATATTGGAGGTGAGCCAGATTACCATAGGCGGTAGCGGCGGCAACTTCGATGCGAAGGAAGACCGGGGATGGGAAGAGGATTGGGATGATGACAAGACCGAAGATATCTGGTAAATCAGTAATGTGAACAAGACAAGATATGAAACAACCATATATCAAGATGAGAACCAAGGTTATTGCCATAGAGAGTGGTGATCACCTGCTCGTGGCTACCAGTACAATTGATATCAATGGCAAGCCGGGTCCCTTCGACGTGAAGGCAGATAAGAACTTGTTCTAAATTTATTTGAACATCTAAACGCACGAAAAAAACGAAAGTAGTTTTTCGTGCGTTTTTGCGTTTTTAGATGTTATATATCCGTGCAATCAAGTTATGTTGGTTGTAGCAATCAACGAATGATGGTTCGTTGAACATTCTTGTTCAAATGAATTTGGCATTTCGCTCGCTTATTAGTAACTCTGCCAATAAATTGGCGAAGTTACTCCGTCTCGGCACAAAAAAGATTGAAATCCTTTTTTTTGCGCTCGACTTTTCGTAACTTTGGCTACGCCGAAGATACTTTGCACTCGGGAATGAAAAGAAAAGCAAGCTTTCCTTTCTCATTTCTCTCGTTTTTTCGTAACTTTGTAACCTAATATATATAATAAGGTAAGAATGATTGTCTATAACACGACCTATACAATGCCCGTGGGTGATGCACGTGACTTTGTAATCTGGGTGAACGAGTGCATGATGCCACGGGTGGAAGACGATGGTCGCCTAAGCGGTTCCCGGATGTTACGCATTCTGTCGCATCATGACCAAGACACGGAATGTTTCAGCGTACAGTTTGACGTGGATTCGACCGCCATTCTCCATAAATGGTACACAGAACTTGGGGATGCCTTGAACAAGGAATTGTTGCAAGTATTCGACGGACGCATCGTAGGTTTTAGTACAATCATGGAAAGCATCATCCCCAACCCATCTCCAAAGGAAAGGGGGAGAATTAATGCCAACCGAAAACGGTAATGATAAAGCAGCACAACGAATCTCTGACCACCAACACCCCCTCTCTCGGAGGGGGCAGGAGGAGGTTTGAGAAAATCATATTGGGGATTGACCCTGGCACGAACCTCATGGGTTACGGAGTACTGAAGGTTTTAGGCAACAAGGCCGAAGCCGTGGCTCTTGGGGTCATTGACATGCACAAGATTGATGACGGTTATCTGAAACTGGGGCATATCTATGAACGGGTCTCCGGCATCATCCAGTCGTATCTGCCCGACGAACTGGCTATTGAGGCACCATTTTTCGGGAAGAACGTACAATCGATGCTGAAACTGGGACGCGCACAGGGCGTTGCTATTGCAGCAGCCATACAACACGATGTTCCCATCCACGAATATGCCCCAATGAAAATAAAGATGGCACTTACGGGTACAGGCGGTGCCTCGAAAGAGCAGGTAGCCGGAATGCTACAACGCATACTCCATCTGGACGAAGAACAGATGAGACAGCACTTCGATGCGACCGATGCACTGGCCGCAGCCTATTGCCATTTCATGCAGTCGAACCGTCCTCAGAACACGGTCTCGTACCGTTCGTGGAAGGACTTCGCTAACAAGAACAAAGATAGAGTGCAAGGGTGAAAGAGATAATAACCATACGGAACGGAGTGACCCGCCATCCGGGGAAACGGATGGCAGAGCCTGTCAACCTGTGCATCTACGAAGGTGAACAAATCGCTATCGTGGGAGCAAATGCATCAGGCAAGAGCCGTTTGGTTGACATCATCACAGGCCGATACCCATTGTTACAAAATGAGGTTGGCGGTGAGCATGGACTTGTGCGGAACATCACTTTCCGAGATTCGTATGGAGAACAGGATGGCACATACTACTATCAGCAGCGTTGGAACCAGCATGACATTTCCGATGACATGCCCCGCGTGGACGGTAAACCCATCATAGCTCTTTCGAGCGGCGAGATGCGCAAATACCAACTGGGGAAAGTGTTACGTTCATGTCCCGATGTGCTCATCATCGATAATCCCTTCATTGGGTTGGACGTTCAAAACCGCAAAATCTTATCCGAGCTGCTTCAGAATCTCATCCACGAGACCTCGTTAACGCTCATTCTTGTGTTATCAAAAACCGATGACCTACCCCCATTCATCACCCACGTCATTCCTGTAGAAGATTTACATGTCGGAGATAAGATAACACGTGAAGAATACGTGAACGCCCCAATAAGTCCCTCCTCTCCTGCCCTTCCACAAGAAGAACGTGACTGGATATTGCAACTCGAATCGAAAGACATACAGACTACCCCATTCTATCCACAAGAAGGAGGAGAGATACTGAAATTCACCGAGGTTAATATCCGTTATGGGGAACGCACCATACTCTCCCACCTCAACTGGACGGTAAACGAAAGCGAGCGATGGGCACTAAGCGGTGAGAATGGGGCTGGAAAGAGCACATTGTTAAGTCTCGTCTGTGCCGACAATCCACAAGGCTATGCCTGCGACATTCGCCTGTTTGGCCATCGGCGGGGTTCGGGAGAAAGCATTTGGGAGATTAAGAAACACATCGGCTATGTAAGTCCGGAAATGCACCGTGCTTATCAGAAAGACATACCTGCCATAGACATCGTAGCCAGTGGTCTTAACGACTCTATCGGCCTATATGCCCGACCCAAGCCCAACCAGCGCGATATATGCCTGCGCTGGATGCAAGTCTTTGGCATCCGCGAACTGGCCGACCGCACTTTCTTGCAACTCTCAAGTGGAGAACAACGGCTGTGCCTGCTGGCACGCGCCTTTATCAAAGATCCCGAACTACTCATCCTTGACGAACCATTACATGGTCTGGACAACAAGAATCGTGCCCGTGTGAAGGAGATTATAGAGACCTTCTGCCAACGAAAGCACAAGACACTTGTCATGGTGACTCACTACGAGGAAGAATTGCCTCCATGTATCAATCAACGATTATTCTTAAAGAAAAACATTTAAGGTATGTTCTATAAATTATCTCGGAATGGTTTTACTTTTTATCACGCAGCAGATTTGAAATCAATGCTGAAGTGGCATAGTGGTCTATGGCACAAAGGATTGACGGAAAAGATGCAAGTGAGAGAAGTGAAAACATCCGAAATGGAACTTACCCAAATAATATAATTGAGAACTTTAGAACATACCTAAACCATATAACGATTATGAAAAAACTATTCTTTGTAATTATGCTCAGCACACTGGCCATTGGTCAGACGAAAGCCCAAGACGTGTTCAACCAAGTGGTATCGAATGCCAAGCTTGTTCTGGAAGATCCTAAGTCAGACCCTTTCCTGATTAACATCTCACAATTCAAGTTCACCGCATTGCAGTATCTCTGCACAACGGCTATCAAGCAAAACGGAGGTTCCGTAGCAGCCGATATGCTCGACCGTCAGGCTTATTCCCTAAACCATTTCATCACCTCTTATTTCTCGGAACTGGCCAAGGCACAGAAAGCCAGCGATTCGACCAAGAAAGACATCATGAAGAGGTACTGGAAGGCAACAGCCGAGAATCCTATGTTTGAGAATCAAGATGCCGAGATTACCGAATCGTTCATCAACGATCCAGGCTGCATCACCCCATTCAGCATAAACACCGACTGGGAAAAGGCAGATAAAGCCATCACCGCGAAAAAATAAGCCACACATGGAGGTTGCTATCATAGACTATAACGCCGGAAACATTTACTCCGTCATCCATGCCCTTCAGCGATTGGGCATCAAACCCATGCTGACAAACAATGCCGAGCGTATAGCCAAAGCCGACAAAGTCATCTTCCCTGGGCAAGGCGAGGCCAGCAATGCCATGAAGTACCTGTGTGCCCATGGCTTGGATAACGTAATCCGAAACCTCAAACAGCCCATCCTTGGCATCTGCATCGGTCAGCAACTGATGTGCCGACATTCCGAAGAGGGAGATGTTGACTGCTTGGGTATTTTCGACGTGCCAGTTCTACGTTTTCAGCCTCAGCGTCACGAAGACAAAGTTCCCCACATGGGATGGAATGAGCTGCGTTTCACGCATAGTGACGGGTTAAGGATGAAGGGTGTAATCGGACGATCCGAAGGGGCTACGCTTGCTGTGCAAGAAGAGTTAATTCCTGAAGGGCTGTTCCAAGGCTTCAAGGGAGGCGAGTATGTCTATTTTGTTCATAGCTACTACGTACCGACATGCTCTTGGACAATCGCCACGACCGACTACATTCAGCCCTACAGTGCAGCCCTCCACCGCGACAACTTCTACGCCACACAATTCCACCCCGAAAAGAGTGGAAGCGTGGGAGAACGCATACTCCGCAACTTCCTTGAATTGTAAATCGTAACTCCGTAATTCGTAACTCGTAATTCCTAATTCGTAATTAGAATGATACAGTTGATTCCTGCCATAGACATTATTGAAGGTCAGTGCGTGAGGCTGAGCAAAGGTGACTACAACACCAAGAAAGTGTATGGGAAGCCCATTGATATGGCTCTGCAATATGAGGACATGGGATTTCAGCGTCTGCATGTGGTTGACCTCGACGGAGCCAAGAGCCGCCATGTGGTCAACGACAAGGTACTTAGCGAGATATGTCAGAAAACGAAACTCACCGTAGATTTTGGGGGAGGCGTAAAAACAGAGGATGACCTGAAACGGGTCTTCGACGCAGGTGCTACCCTTGTAACCGTAGGCAGCATTGCCATCACCCACCCCGACCTCTACTTGCTATGGCTGGAACGCTATGGTGCCGACCACATGATATTGGGAGCCGATGTCAGAAACGGCAAGATAAGCATCAACGGCTGGAAGGAAGATAGCGAAGTCTTGCTGACAGATTTCCTTGCCCAATACATGGATGCAGGGAATAAATATGTACTCTGTACGGAAATCAGCAGAGACGGCATGTTACAAGGTCCTGCCATAGAACTATACAAATCCATCATGCAAGCCCACCCGGAATGTCACCTTATTGCAAGTGGAGGAGTGAGTTGTATTGAGGATATCGATGCTTTAGAAAAGGCCGGCATTCCTGCCGTTGTTTTCGGGAAGGCTATCTATGAAGGACGCATCGACCTGAAGCAATTAATAATGAAGAATTAAGAAAGAAGGATTAATGTTAGCTAAACGCATCATACCTTGCCTCGATGTAAAAGACGGGCAGACCGTCAAGGGGACAAACTTCGTTAACCTAAGACAAGCTGGAGACCCAGTTGAACTGGGACGGGCATATAGCTTGCAGGGAGCCGACGAATTGGTGTTCCTCGACATCACCGCCAGCCACGAAGGGCGAAAGACGTTTTCCGATATGGTAGAACGGGTTGCAGCCACACTCAGCATTCCCTTTACCGTAGGAGGTGGTATTAACGAATTAAGCGACGTTGACCGCATGCTCTCGGCTGGAGCCGACAAGGTAAGCATAAACAGTGCTGCCCTGCGACGACCTGAACTTATTGACGAAATCACCCGACATTATGGAAGTCAGGTCTGCGTAGTAGCCATCGATGCCCGACAAGAAGAAAACGGAGAATGGCAATGCTACATCAATGGAGGTCGCATTCCCGTAGGGCGGAAACTGACGGACTGGGCCTATGAAGCCCAAGAACGCGGAGCCGGAGAGATTCTTTTCACCTCCATGAACCACGATGGAGTGAAGACAGGCTTTGCCAACGAAGCCCTGAGCCAACTGGCCGAGCGTCTCAGCATCCCAATCATTGCCAGTGGAGGAGCTGGACGTATGGAACATTTCCGTGATGCTTTCCGTCTGGGGCATGCCGATGCTGCGCTGGCTGCCAGCGTATTCCACTTCGGTGAGATTGGCATCCCAGAACTCAAGAAATATCTAAGAAAAGAAGGAATAAGTGTAAGAACATAGCCCCCTCACCCCCCTCCCTCAAAGGGGAAAAAGAAAGCCTATCCATAAGGGGAGCGGTTTGGAGAGGGTCTTTAAACGTAAGATTATGACCATAGATTTCAAGAAAATGGACGGACTGGTTCCTGCCATCATACAAGATGCCGTGACACAGAAGGTTCTGATGCTCGGATTCATGAATGAAGAAGCCTATCAGAAGACTGTCGAGACAGGCAAAGTAACATTCTGGAGCCGTAGCCGTAATACGTTATGGACGAAAGGGGAAACCAGTGGGAACTTCCTGAACGTTGTGGAGATTCTGAACGACTGCGACCAGGACACACTGCTCATCAAGGCTCGTCCAGATGGACCTACCTGCCACACCGGGGCCGATACCTGTTGGGGCGAGGAGAATGTCACCAATCCCCTACTCTTCCTGTCGGAACTGAGCGACTTTATTGAAAGACGTCACAAGGAGATGCCCGAGGGGTCATATACCACCAAACTCTTCAGCCAAGGCATCAACAAGATTGCTCAAAAGGTAGGCGAAGAGGCTCTGGAAACCGTCATCGAGGCGACCAATGGCACCAACGGACAACTTGTTTATGAGGCTAGCGACCTACTCTACCACCTCATCGTTATGCTGACCGACAAAGGACTACGTATTGAGGACGTGGCCGAGGAACTGCACCGCCGTCACGACCCCGAGTGGGACAAACAGCGCCGACAGGCCAAAGCCGCCGGTACAATGAAATAATTCTTAATTCATCTCTCTTAATTCTTAATTAAAAGCAATAAACGTGTTAGCAAAATACGAACAAGTTCAGCTCTGCCAGGACGAGAGACCTGTGCTTTCAGAGCTTAACCTCAATATCGAAGAGGGACAATTCATATACATTCTCGGTGAAGTGGGTTGTGGCAAGACTTCTCTGCTAAAAAGTATCTATGGCGAGCTGCCCATCGCATCAGGCGAAGCCAAAGTTCTTGACTTCGACATGACTCGCATGAAGGCCAGCAAACTGCCAAAACTCCGTCGCCAGCTGGGTATCATATTCCAAGACTTCCAGCTTCTGCGCGACCGCACCATTGACGAGAATCTCGATTTCGTGCTTCGTGCCACAGGATGGAAGAAGAAGATAGAACGCGAGCAACGCATCATAGAAGTGCTGGAACAGGTGGGACTGCCCGACAAAACCCGTCACATGCCTTACGAACTCTCGGGAGGCGAGCAACAACGAGTATGTATTGCCCGTGCCCTGCTGAACAACCCCAAACTGCTGTTAGCCGACGAGCCGACGGCCAACCTCGATGCCGAAAACGGTACACGTGTGATGGAACTGCTCAACGAGATTCGTCACCAAGGCACAGCTGTGGTGATGACCACCCACAACGAGAAATGGCCGACCCAGTTCCCTGGCATCGTATGGCGATGCCGCGAAGGAAAAATCAATATTGAATAACCCCATAAATACTCCAATACAATGAAAGTTATGAAATTCGGCGGTACCAGTGTCGGTTCGCCACAACGAATGAAAGAGGTTACCCAGATTTTCAACCCCGCCGAGGGCGAACAATCTTTCGTGGTACTGTCTGCTATGAGCGGAACCACCAACACCTTGGTGGAAATCTCCGACTATCTCTATAAGAATAATCCCGAAGGGGCAAGCACAGTCATCAACCAACTGGAACAAAAATACCTCGCCCATGTTGACGAATTGTATAGCACACAAGCCTACCGTGACAAGACGATAGAGTTCCTGCACGAGAAATTCCAGTACATCCGTTCGTTCACCAAGTATGCCCCCACCTTCAGTTCCGCTGAAGAAAAGATAATTCTGGCACAGGGCGAAATCCTCAGCACAACTATGGTTACCAACTACCTGCTGGAGCAAGGCAGAAAAGTGCTGTTGTTGTCTGCCCTTGACATCGTGCGTACCGACGAGAACGGAGAGCCCGACTTCAACTACATACGTGAAGCCACCGTCAAGAAACTCAGAGAGCACGCCGACTACGACATCTATATCACGCAGGGTTTCATCTGCCGCAATTCACAAGGCGAAGTAGATAACCTGCAACGTGGCGGAAGCGACTACACGGCCTGCCTCATTGGTGCTGCCTTGCAGACGGACGAGATTCAGATATGGACCGATATCGACGGCATGCACAACAACGACCCGCGCATCGTGGACCACACTGAGCCCGTGCGCCAACTCTATTTTGAAGAGGCTGCCGAATTGGCCTACTTCGGTGCCAAGATACTCCACCCCACCTGCATACAACCTGCCAAGTTTGCCGGCGTACCCGTGCGTCTGCTGAATACCATGGACCCGACAGCTCCAGGCACCATCATCAACAACGAAATCCAACGTGGAACCATCAAGGCCGTAGCTGCCAAGGATAACATCACCTGCATACAAATCCAGTCGTCACGCATGTTGCTGGCATACGGTTTCCTGCGCAAGGTGTTCGAGATATTCGAGCAGTACAAGACCAGCATCGACATGATTTGCACCAGCGAGGTGGGTGTTAGCGTTACCATCGACAACCGTGCCCACTTGAGCGACATCGTGAACGAGTTGAAGAAGTACGGCACGGTGGAGGTTGACGACGGCATGTGCATCGTATGCGTGGTAGGCGACCTGGCCAGCGGCAACGTGGGCTTCGAGACTCGTGCCTGCATGGCCGTGAAGAAGATTCCCGTACGCATGATTAGCTACGGTGGCAGCAACTACAACATTTCGTTCCTGGTGAAAGCCGAAGACAAGAAGCGCACGTTACAGGCCCTTAGCGAAACGCTGTTTAAGGGGTAGAGAGAGAGAAGAGAGAAGAGAGAAGAGAAGTGAGAAGTGAAGAGTGAGAAGTGAAGAGTGAGAAGTGAAAAATGAATATTTGACATTATGAGTTTTCCTATAGAGAAGTTCCGTTCCCTGCGAACCCCCTTCTACTACTACGACACAGTCCTGCTGGACGAGACACTGGAAGCCATCAAGCGCGAGCTTCGTCCCAACCAGCATGTCCATTATGCCGTGAAGGCTTGTACAACCCCCAAAGTGCTCCACCACATCACGCAGGCTGGTCTTGGTGCCGACTGTGTCAGTGGCGGCGAGATTCAAGCCTGTCTGGATGCTGGTTTCCCGGCCCATCGGATTGTGTATGCCGGTGTGGGCAAGAGCGACTGGGAGATTGAACTGGGACTGAAGGCCGGAATCTTCTGTTTCAACGTAGAGAGCATTCCCGAGTTGGAGGTCATCAACGAACTGGCTCGGAAACTGGGGAAAACGGCTCAGGTTGCCTTCCGCATCAATCCCAACGTGGGTGCCCATACTCACGACAACATCACGACGGGTCTGGCCGAAAACAAGTTTGGCATTGCCATGGAGGATATGGTTGACGTGGTGATGAAGACCCGTGAGATGACCAACGTGGAGTGCATTGGTCTGCATTTCCACATTGGCAGCCAGATACTGGAGATGGACGACTTTGCCACCCTCAGCCTCCGCATCAACGAACTGCAGGAGACGCTGGAGAGCTATGGCATTGTGCTCCCGCACATCAATGTGGGCGGCGGTCTTGGCATCGACTACAAGCAACCCGATGAGCATCCGATTCCCGACTTCAAGGCTTACTTCAGCACCTTCAACCAATACCTTCAGTTGCGCAAGGGTCAGCAGCTCCACTTCGAGCTTGGCCGTTCCATTGTCGGACAGTGCGGTAGTCTCATCAGCCGTGTGCTGTACATCAAGCAGGGAGCCGTGAAGAAGTTTGTCATCATCGATGCCGGCATGACCGACCTCATACGCCCTGCGCTCTACGATGCCTACCACAAGGTGGAGAACCTGACTTCGCAGGAAGGCAAGGAATGCTACGACGTGGTGGGTCCGATATGCGAGAGCAGCGACGTATTTGTGAAGAACTATACGCTGCCCGTCACCCACCGAGGCGACCTCGTAGCCCTGCGCAGTGCAGGAGCCTACGGTGAGATTATGGCTTCGGGCTACAACTGCCGTCCATTACCAAAAGGATACACAAACGAGGATTTCTGATGTCTGACGCCAAGGTTCTTCCATCGCTGAGTGTCGTCATCACGACTCACGAGCAGCACGATGCCCTGCAAGAGCATCTGCCCATGGTTCTGCAACAGGACTATCCGGCAGACTTTGAGGTCATCGTCGTGGACATGAACAGCACCGACGAAACCCTGTCCCTGCTGGAACAGATGGCGAAGAGATACCCTTGTCTCCATACCATACAGATTCCGCCCACGGCTCGCGACATCAGTCCCGTGCGTCTGGCTCTGACGCTGGGCATCCGCGCGGCCAGCTACGACTGGGTCGTGCTTACGGATGCCAACAGCCAACCGGCTTCGGTCAACTGGCTGAGCCGTATGGGTGAATGTTGCATGGAACGGGAGGCGACGGAAATCGTCCTGGGCAGCACGCTCTGGGTGGGCGGAAAGGGATGGCACGGCCTGCGGTGCCGTTTCTTCCATGCCTGGCAGCAGCAGCTCAACCTGTCTTTTGCCCAGAAACATGGGGCATACCGCTGTGACGGAACCAACCTCTGCTATCGGCGTTCCCTGTTCCTGGAGCATCGGGGATTTGCCGACGATGCCAACCTCATGATGGGGGCAACGGACATTATGGTCAACCGCCACAGCCGTCGTCGGAACACGGTTGTCTGCCTCCATCCCGAGGCACGCATGTTGCAGGAGACACCGCGCTACCGCAGTTGGTGGAATGAGGAAAGGCTGTTCTTCATGGAGACTCGCCGCCACTTCAAGCGCAGCCTGCTCTATCGCATGGGGTATCTGGGCAGGGTGCTTTCGGTGTGGTTGCCGACATTGGGAGCTGCTATGGGCATTGGCTGGGCCGTTTATCGTCATCACGATGCCATTGCAATTGCTGTTGCCGTGTTGTGGATTCTTTATAACCTGACATTAACCTATAGTTTCAACAAACGACTGAAGGCCACGGGAGAGCATTTCCCGTTTGCCTACATCCCCCTGCTCCATCTTGTTCCCTGGTGGGACGGCACGGCTTGGCTGCAATGGTTGTTTACGAAGCAACAAACGTTTAGAAAGAAAGCGTTCTGAAAATAAGGGTTTAAAAGTTTAAGGGTTTAAAAGTTTAAGGGTTTAAGGCTTTTCTCCCTCCCCAGGGAGGGCCGGGGTGGGCTCATTTAGGAATAAAGATTTGATATGCAAAATTTACCATTTATAGCTTGGTGCCTTGAGCACCTTAATTACTGGGTCATCACGTTGCTGATGGCCATCGAGAGCAGTTTCATCCCGTTTCCCAGCGAGGTGGTGGTGCCTCCGGCTGCCTATCTGGCGGCGAGCGGCAACGGGCTGAATGTTTTCCTGGTTGTGGTGTGTGCCACGGTGGGAGCCATCGTGGGGGCCTTGGTCAACTACTTTCTGGCCCTCTATCTGGGCCGCCCCATCGTCTATCGGTTTGCCAATAGCCGTTGGGGGCACCTGTGCCTCATCGACGAGGCGAAGGTGAGGGTGGCCGAGGAATACTTCGACCGCCACGGAGCCATCGGCACGTTCGTGGGTCGCCTGGTGCCCGCCGTGCGTCAGCTCATCAGCATTCCGGCTGGTCTGTCGCGCATGGGACTGGGGCGCTTCGTCCTATACACCTCGCTGGGTGCCGGCCTGTGGAACAGCATTCTGGCTGCCATCGGCTACTACCTGGCCAGCGTTGTCCCCTACGAGGAACTCGACACGAAGGTGGCCGAGTATGCCGTCTATCTGAAGGTCGCCATGCTCGCCCTCGGTGCTGCCGTGGTCATCTACCTTATATATAAAGGTATGCGACCCCACTCCCAAACCTCTCCCGAGGGAGAGCTGTAGTCACCACAAGCACGGTACTTCTTACGAACATGGATATGCGCAAACGGCAAAACGATATACTCCTCTCCCTCTGGAGGAGTTTGGGCATGGGGTTGCTTCTTCTGGCCTCATCGCTCCACGCCCAGGTGTGGGACTCGCTCTGCATCGACCGTTACCGCATCGGCACCACCGACGTGGGCACACTGCGGGCTGAGGTGAACGCCTTGGCCTTCTTCCAGAACAACGAGTACAGTTCGAAGGTGATGAAGGGCTACACCCTGCCGGGGGCGTGGCTGCAACCGAAACTCACCTGCAACCCGATATCGAAGATTCGCCTCGAAGTGGGTGCCCATCTCATGCTCTTCGACGGGGCAAACCGCTACCCCAACTATGCCTACCACGACATCGCGACGTGGAAGGGCAACCAATACCAGCACGGCATCCATGCCCTGCCCTACCTGCGTGCGCAGGCCGATTTCCGTCACCTCTCCATCGTGCTGGGCGACATCTACGGGGCACAGAACCACCAGCTCGTCCTGCCCCTCTACAACCCCGAGCAGAACCTCTCTGCCGACCCCGAAATGGGTTTCCAGCTCCTGCTCGACCGACCGCGCATCCACCTCGACCTCTGGCTCAACTGGCAGAGCTACATCTTCGACCTCGACACGCATCAGGAGGCCTTCACCGTGGGCACGAACGCCACCCTCCTGTGGAATCGCGACAAATCGCGTCCCCTTCAGTGGGAGACCCCCGTCGGAATGCTCATCCAGCACCGGGGCGGAGAGCAGGACGTAACCAATCTGGGCGTGCAGACGCTGTGCAACGGCTCCGTGGGTCTGCGCATGACGTATCGCCCCCGTGCGACCTCGCGGCTCAACCAACTGCGGGCCGAGGCCAACGCCCTCGGCTCTTGGCAGCAGTCGGGAAACCTCTGGCCCTTCACCACGGGCTTCGCCCTCCACACCGCCCTCTCGGCCACCCTGCTGCGCGGACTCCATGCCGAACTGGGCTACGTGGCCGTCCCCCGTCAGTATGCCAACCTCTTCGGCTCCCCCTTCTTCGGCACCATCAGCCTGAAGAACCCCGGCCTCACCTTCCGCGGCATGCACACGGCCTACGCCACCCTCGGCTACAGCTATCTCTTTACCCCACAATACCGGCTGGGCGCCCAGTTCGACCTCTACGACTGCAACTCCAAGGGCATGTCAGCCCTCACCTTCGGCTTCGGCCTCTACCTGCGCGTCTGCCCCTCTTTCCGCCTCACTCGCAAACGCTCCTGAGCAGCCCCCGAAAGCATGCTCCCGAGCACCGCAAAAGCTCCTTATAAGGAACACAAAAACTCCTTATAAGGACTTCATCAAATGCTTATAAGGAAGTTGCAAACTCCTTATAAGGAAATCAACAACTCCTTATAAGGAGTTTTCGGAGTGCTTATAAACACCCCGACGGCGGTTTCCCATCATCCCGAATTTTCCTACCCACCACCCTCGCGCGATGCTCCCGACCATCGGCCTCCGATGATGGTAACCACCGGACAACAATGGTGGGCAGCCCGGCTTGGACTGCCCACCACCATAAAAAGGGAACCTCCCTCCCTACTCCGTAATCTCACCGCCAGAGCCAGAGCCGCTGCCGCCGCCCTCGTTCTCCTCCGAGTAGCTGCTGCTCTTGCCCACGCTCTCCAGCGACGTGCCAATCTGGTACGTCACGTCATTCTGCAATTCGCTCACAAACGACTTCGAGAAACGGCAGTGGGGCACCACCCTCGTCACATCCTCCGGACCGCAGTCCTTCTCCGAGGCCGAACCCTTGGCCGTCAGCGTCACGTTGAACGAAGCCCAGTCACCCAGACTCACTGTGTAGCCCTGCTTCAGGTAGAAGTCCGTGGCCTCCGCCAGCATGGCAATGGCCATCTCTGCCTCCTTCGGGTTCAGTGTAGTCTCACGCGAGATGTACTTCGCAATGTCCTTCTGCGTAGCCTTCCTGATAGCCTTCGCCACCGGAAACCACTTGTACTCAATCTCTTGCCCAGCCCGGGCATTCGGATTCACCACCTTGCGAACTTTGTTATAAAATATCGGCATAGTAATAAAAATTTAAAAGGTTAATGATAAGGTTAGTTAAAAAATGCTATTTACGCACGGGGCGGACAGATTTCCCATAGTGACGATTGTATTCGTCCCAACCTTTTTGGCTCGAACTGAAGTAATAAGCCCTGGCACCGCACGAGTATTCTTTGTTAAGCGTACGCGACCAGTACCTGCCGTACGTGCCCCACGTAGCCGCAAAGTCGTCGAGCGACGAACCGTTGCGATACCCTGCGGCTGGCAGGAAAATGCTCTTGTCTGTGTAACCTGGCATCTTGCTCGTTATCAATCTTCCAGATTTCCAGTTACGCGTAGTCCATGTAACGGTGGTGTATTCGGGGTTGAAGAGTTCAGAAATCTGCACTGAACTCGGCATACACCAATTTGTGCCCCAGTTGGCCGTGGCGGCATCGTCCTCGGGGAGGAGTTCGAACAGGTAGTCCGTGAAGCCATTATAGCCACGACTGCTGTCGTTGCAGTACTTGGTCAGATTGTTTTCACTGCCGTTGTTGTACTTGTACGATGGCCAGTCGAATTTACGGCCGTCGCCGGTGTCCCGTGTATAGCCCGTCGTCTCGCCCCAGGCAAAAAATAGGCCGTACTCCTCGGGCTTCGAGGCACCCACGTTGCACTCTGCCCACAACGTACCAGAGGGCAAACCTAAATCCACATACTTGTGGCCATTTATCTCACCAGATTTGTCTGTGCCTTGTTCATTGCCGCCGTTCCCATTATTCTGCTGCGTCGGTGTCGGTTCTTCATCATCGCCGCATGATGTCAGTGTCACACTCATGGCCATACCCATCACAAGGGCAGCCACCATCCAAAGATTCTTTTTCATTGCTGTAATATAATTAAAGGTTAATAATATTTGTACCTACACACAACAGCCCCCGCACGGCCAGACAGCCACACGGGGACACACTCGGGGAAAGCCCCAGATTCTATGCTAATATACTGATATTCAGAGAGAGAGAGAGAGAGAGAGAGAGAGAGAGTATACAAATAATTGGAATGACCA
>CAMVOK010000015.1 GCA_947169115.1 uncultured Prevotellaceae bacterium | reverse complement strand
AAGAAGTTAATGAGTTGGCAACCATCCTGAAGGATGAGTATGGAATTGAGCCCGCTGCTGCAGCTGTTGCTGTTGCTGGCCCCGCCGCTGGTGGTGCCGCTGCTCCCGCTGCTGAGGAGAAGACTGATTTCGACGTAGTTCTGAAGTCAGCTGGTGCAAACAAGCTCCAGGTCGTAAAGACTGTTAAGGAGGCTTGTGGTCTTGGCCTGAAGGAGGCTAAGGAACTCGTAGATGGCGCTCCCAGCACACTGAAGGAGGGTATGCCTAAGGCTGACGCCGAGGCTCTGAAGAAGACCCTCGAGGAAGTTGGTGCTGAAATCGAACTGAAGTAAGATTTCGTCCTGCAAGTCAGGACTTATGGTAAAGGATCCTCTGGTAGGGGGTTCTTTACCTTTTTGTGTCTGTACATCGCACTTGATACAAAATTGTAAATTGAAAATAGTCAAATCGTAAATTACCCCGATGGCTTCTAATTTAGTAAACAACAGAGTAAATTTCGCTTCTGTTAAGAATCCGATGCCTTATCCGGATTTCTTGGAAGTTCAGTTGAAGTCGTTCAATGACTTCCTGCAGCTGGACACACCGCCAGAATTGAGAAAGAACGATGGCCTGTATAAGGTGTTCT
Organism: uncultured Prevotellaceae bacterium; assembly: GCA_947169115.1. GTDB lineage: Bacteria > Bacteroidota > Bacteroidia > Bacteroidales > Bacteroidaceae > Physcousia. Next base: position 79,782 of record CAMVOK010000015.1, on the reverse strand, counting down.
CTGAGAACTTTCCCATTACAGATACCCGTAACAATTTCCAGTTGGAGTTTCTGGATTATTACATCGATCCTCCTCGTTATAGCATAGAGGAGTGTCTCGAAAGGGGACTGACATACGCAGTACCTTTGAAGGCAAAACTAAAGTTGTTCTGTACCGATCCCGAGCATGAGGATTTCGATACGGTTATCCAGGATGTCTTCTTGGGTCCCATTCCTTATATGACGGACAATGGTACGTTCATCATCAATGGTGCAGAGCGTGTTGTTGTTTCTCAATTACACCGTTCGCCCGGTGTATTCTTCGGTAGCAGCATCCATTCTAATGGTACTCAGCTTTATTCTGCTCGTATCATCCCGTTCAAGGGCTCGTGGATTGAGTTTGCCACCGACATCAACAATGTGATGTATGCCTACATCGACCGAAAGAAGAAGTTGCCCGTAACTACATTGTTGCGTGCCATTGGATTCGAGAAGGATAAGGACATCCTTGAAATTTTTGTGCAGACGGAGGAAATCGCTGCCACAAGAAATAACCTTGAGAAATATATTGGTCAGAAACTGGCTGCCCGTGTGCTGAAGAGCAGGGTAGAGGACTTCGTTGACGAGGATACGGGTGAGGTTATCTCCGTAGAACGTAACGAGGTTGTCTTGGAGCGTGAGTCAGAGCTGACCGAGGATAACATTGAACTGATTCTGGATAGTGGTGTAGAGACCGTGTTAGTGCTGAAGGAAGACGCTAACACCAGTGGCTACTCTATTATCTTCAATACCCTGCAGAAAGATACCTCTAACAGTGAGAAGGAGGCCATTCTGCACATATATCGTCAGTTGCGTAATGCTGATCCTGCCGATGATGCCAGTGCCCGTGAGGTCATCTACAATCTTTTCTTCTCGGAGAAGCGTTATGATTTGGGTGATGTAGGGCGTTATCGCATCAACCGCAAGCTGGGACTGGACACAGACCCCAGTGTACGTGTTTTGACGAAGGAGGATATTATTGAGATTATTAAGTATCTGATTGAGTTGATTAACTCGAAGGCAGCCGTAGATGATATCGACCACTTGTCGAACCGTCACGTCCGCACGGTAGGTGAGCAGTTGAGCAACCAGTTTGCTATTGGTTTGGCTCGTATGGCTCGTACCATCCGTGAGCGTATGAACGTACGTGACAATGAGGTGTTCACGCCTACAGATTTGATTAACGCAAAGACGATATCCAGCGTAATCAACAGCTTCTTTGGAACGAATGCCCTGTCTCAGTTCATGGACCAGACCAATCCTCTGGCCGAGGTGACTCACAAGCGTCGCCTTTCTGCCCTGGGTCCTGGTGGTCTGTCCCGTGAGCGTGCCGGATTTGAGGTGCGTGACGTACACTATACTCACTATGGTCGTCTTTGTCCTATTGAGTCGCCTGAAGGACCCAACATTGGTCTTATCAGTTCGCTCTGTGTATTTGCGAAGATTAATGACCTTGGCTTCATCGAGACCCCCTACCGTGTGGTTAAGGACGGTAAGGTTGACTTGAGCGACGAGGGTGTTAAATACATGACTGCCGAGGAAGAAGAGGGTCAGATTATCGGTCAGGGTAATGCCCCGTTGAACGATGATGGTACCTTCATCCGCTCTCGCGTAAAGTGTCGTCAGGACGATGACTATCCTGTTGTTCCTCCCTCGGAGGTTAATCTGATGGACGTTGCTCCTCAGCAGATTGCCTCTATCGCTGCTGCCCTGATTCCTTTCCTGGAGCACGATGATGCTCACCGTGCATTGATGGGATCGAACATGATGCGTCAGGCTGTTCCCTTGCTCCGTACCGAGGCTCCTATTGTAGGTACAGGTATTGAGAAGCAGGTTTGTGAGGACAGCCGCACGATGATTACGGCAGAGGGCGATGGCGTCGTTGACTATGTTGACGCTACTACCATCCGCATCCTGTATGATCGTACAGAGGACGAGGAATTTGTAAGCTTCGAGCCTGCTTTGAAGGAGTACCGCATTCCTAAGTTCCGTCGCACCAACCAGAATATGACCATCGACCTCCGTCCCATCTGTAACAAGGGCGACCGTGTGAAGAAGGGTGACATCCTGACCGAGGGTTATTCTACGGAGAACGGTGAATTGGCTCTGGGTAAGAACCTGTTGGTGGCCTACATGCCCTGGAAGGGTTACAACTACGAGGATGCTATCGTGTTGAACGAGCGTATCGTTGAAGAAGATATCATGACCAGTGTGCATGTTGAGGAGTTCGCTTTGGAAGTTCGTGAAACCAAGCGCGGTTACGAGGAACTGACGAACGATATCCCCAATGTCAGCGAGGAAGCTACCAAGGACCTGGACGAGAATGGTATCATCCGCATTGGTGCCCGTGTAACTCCAGGCGACATCATGATTGGTAAGATTACGCCTAAGGGCGAGAGCGATCCCAGTCCTGAAGAGAAACTGTTGCGTGCCATCTTCGGCGATAAGGCCGGCGATGTAAAGGATGCTTCTCTGAAGGCAAATCCCTCCCTCAACGGTGTGGTTATTGACAAGAAGCTCTTCTCACGTGCCATTAAGACACGTTCTGCCAAGATTCAGGATAAGCCTCGTCTGCTTGCTATCGACGAAGAGTTCGAGAACAAGGTTGCTGATTTGAAGGCCATCCTTATCGACAAACTTCTGGAACTGACCAAGGGCACGACATCGGCTGGTGTAAAGGACTACATGGGTGCCGATGTAATTCCTGCAGGTAAGAAGTTTACAGCTGCCGCATTGAACAATCTCGACTATACAGCTATTCAGTTGTCGGGATGGACAAAGAAGGAGCATACCAATGAACTTATCTCTAAGCTGGTTATCAATTTCCTGAAGAAGTACAAACTGTTGGATGCTGAAGCTAAGCGTAAGAAGTTTGCTATCACTATCGGTGACGAACTGCCCGCAGGTATCATACAGATGGCTAAGGTTTACATCGCCAAGAAACGTAAGATTGGCGTAGGTGACAAGATGGCCGGTCGTCATGGTAACAAGGGTATCGTATCAAAGGTTGTTCGTCAGGAGGATATGCCATTCATGGCTGACGGTACGCCTGTCGATATCGTACTGAACCCTCTGGGCGTGCCCTCACGTATGAACATTGGTCAGATATTCGAGACCATCCTGGGTGCTGCCGGAAAGCAGTTGGGCGTGAAGTTCGCGTCACCCATCTTTGACGGTGCAACGCTCGATGACCTGGATGAATGGACGGAAAAGGCAGGTCTGCCTCGCTATTGCTCTACACAGTTGTACGATGGTGCCACGGGTGAACCTTTCGACCAGTTGGCAACCGTAGGTGTGGCTTATATGCTGAAACTGGGTCACATGGTTGAGGATAAGATGCATGCCCGTTCTATTGGTCCGTACTCTCTCATTACACAGCAGCCTCTTGGCGGTAAAGCCCAGTTTGGTGGTCAGCGTTTTGGAGAGATGGAGGTTTGGGCTATCGAGGCATTCGGTGCTTCGCACGTCCTGCAAGAGATTCTTACCATCAAGTCCGACGATGTTGTTGGCCGCAGCAAGGCATACGAGGCTATTGTGAAGGGCGATCCTATGCCTACTCCGGGTATTCCCGAGTCTCTGAACGTATTGTTGCATGAACTCAAGGGCTTAGGTCTGAGTGTTACTTTAGACTAACTGAGAGGATAAATCGTAAATCGTAAATCCGTAAATCGTAAATAGAACTATGGCTTTTAAGAAAGAAAGTAAGATAAAAAATAATTTTACGAAGATTACCATCGGTTTGGCTTCTCCCGAGGAGATTCTGGAAAATTCGTATGGTGAGGTCCTGAAGCCCGAAACCATTAACTATCGTACCTACAAGCCTGAACGTGACGGTTTGTTCTGCGAGCGTATTTTTGGCCCGACGAAGGACTATGAGTGCCATTGCGGTAAGTACAAGCGTATCCGTTACAAGGGTATTGTCTGCGACCGTTGTGGTGTTGAGGTCACGGAGAAGAAGGTACGCCGCGAGCGCAGTGGTCATATTGCCCTCGTCGTGCCCGTAGCCCATATCTGGTACTTCCGTTCGCTGCCCAATAAGATTGGTTATCTGTTGGGACTTCCTACCAAGAAACTGGATCAGATTATTTACTACGAGCGTTACGTAGTCATTCAGGTAGGTGCTTTGGCTGATGTGAAAATCGAGTCATTGGGCCGTCCCCTGGAGGAGAATGACCTGCTGTCTGAGGAGGAGTACACCGAGGTAATGGAGCACGTATCGAAGGAGAATGTTTATCTGGAGGACAACGACCCCAACAAGTTCATCTGTAAGATGGGTGCAGAGGCCGTTTACGACCTGCTGTGTCGTGTAGATCTTGACAAACTCTCCTACGAACTGCGTGACCAGGCCAATCAGGAAGGTGCACAGCAGCGTAAGAACGAGGCTCTGAAGCGTCTGCAGGTGGTAGAATCTTTCCGCGCAAGTCGCGACCGTAACCGTCCTGAATGGATGATTATGAAGATTCTTCCCGTCATTCCACCCGAATTGCGTCCGTTGGTTCCCCTGGATGGTGGACGTTTTGCCACGAGCGACCTGAACGACCTCTATCGTCGCGTCATCATTCGTAACAATCGTCTGAAGCGTCTGATTGAGATTAAGGCTCCCGAAGTTATCTTGCGTAACGAAAAACGTATGTTGCAGGAGGCTGTTGACAGCCTGTTCGACAATAGCCGTAAGAGTAGCGCCGTAAAGACAGAGAACAACCGTCCTCTGAAATCTCTTTCCGATTCACTGAAGGGTAAGCAAGGTCGCTTCCGTCAGAACCTCCTGGGTAAGCGTGTCGATTACTCTGCACGTTCGGTTATCGTGGTTGGTCCCGAACTGAAGATGGGTGAGTGCGGTCTGCCGAAGTTGATGGCTGCCGAACTCTACAAGCCATTTATCATCCGCAAGCTCATCGAGCGTGGCATCGTCAAGACGGTGAAGTCGGCCAAGAAGATTGTTGACCGCAAGGAACCCATCATTTGGGATATCTTGGAGCATGTGATGAAGGGCCATCCCGTCCTGCTGAACCGTGCCCCGACACTGCACCGTCTGGGTATCCAGGCATTCCAGCCCAAGATGATTGAAGGTAAGGCTATCCAGTTGCACCCGTTGGCATGTACGGCCTTCAACGCCGACTTCGACGGTGACCAGATGGCTGTTCACTTGCCTTTGAGCAACGAGGCTATTCTGGAAGCTCAGATTCTGATGCTGCAGAGCCACAATATCCTGAACCCCGCCAATGGTGCACCTATTACCGTTCCTTCTCAGGATATGGTGCTGGGCCTCTACTATATCACCAAGTTGCGTCCCGGAGCCAAGGGCGAAGGTCTCACCTTCTATGGTCCCGAGGAGGCTATTATCGCCTACAACGAGAAGAAACTGGACATCCATGCTCCTATCAAGGTTATTGTAGATGATAAGTTGGAAGACGGCACTATCGGCAAGCGTATGGTGGAGACCTCTGTAGGTCGTGTCATTGTGAACGAGGTAGTTCCCACCGAGGTTGGTTTCTTCAACGAGACCATTTCCAAGAAGAACCTGCGCGACATCATTACCTTGGTCATCAAGACTGTGGGTGTGGCTCGTGCCTGTGAATTCCTCGATGGTATCAAGAACCTGGGTTATAAGATGGCCTACGAAGGTGGTCTGTCGTTCAACCTTGGTGACATCATCATTCCTGAGGCTAAGAAAGCCCTTATCCATCGTGGTAACGACGAGGTAGAGGCCATCCAGCAAGACTATGGAATGGGATTCATTACCGATAAGGAGCGTTATAACAAGGTTATCGACGCCTGGACACATATCAACAACGACCTCTCTGAAATCCTGATGAAGGAGATGAAGGAGGCAGACCAGGGCTTCAATGCCGTTTATATGATGCTCGACTCTGGTGCTCGTGGTAGTAAGGGACAGATTAGTCAGCTTTCGGGTATGCGTGGTCTGATGGCCAAGCCTCAGAAGGCTGGTGCTGAACCTCTGATTATCGAAGACCCCATTATCTCTAACTTTAAGGAGGGTATGTCGGTGCTGGAGTACTTCATCTCTACTCACGGTGCCCGTAAGGGTCTGGCCGATACCGCCTTGAAGACAGCCGATGCCGGTTATTTGACACGTCGTCTTGTGGACGTTTCCCATGATGTCATCATCAACGAGGAAGACTGTGGCACACTGCGTGGTCTGGAGTGCACGGCTTTGAAGAATGGCGATGAGGTTATTTCTTCACTTTATGAGCGTATCTTGGGTCGTGTATCTGTTCACGATATCATCCATCCTATTACTGGAAAACTCATCTGTGCTGCCGGTGACGAAATCACTGAGGCTAAGGCACAGGAGATTGAGGATAGCCCCATTGAGAAGGTTGAGATTCGCTCTGTGCTCACTTGTGAATCGAAGCATGGTGTCTGCATGAAGTGCTACGGCCGCAACTTGGCTACCAGTCAGATGGTTCAGAAGGGTGAGGCTGTCGGTGTGATTGCTGCACAGTCTATCGGTGAGCCTGGTACACAGCTGACTCTGCGTACGTTCCATGCCGGTGGTGTGGCTGGTAACGCCGTGGCCAATGCCATGATTGTGGCTAAGTATGATGCTAAGCTGAATTTCGACGAACTGCGTACAGTAGATTTCGTTGACGAGGACGGCAAGGCAGCCCAGATGGTGGTTGGCCGTTTGGCCGAGGTTCGCTTCGTTGAGCCTACAACCGGTATTATCCTGCTGACCCAGAGCGTTCCTTATGGTTCTACGTTGTACTGCAAGGAAGGCGATGTTGTCAAGAAGGGTGACGTTGTTGCCAAGTGGGATCCCTTCAATGCTGTTATCGTAACCGAGACCTCAGGTAAGGTTCAGTTCGAGAACGTAGTTGAGGGTGTCACCTACCGCGTGGAGACGGACGAAATTTCTGGTCAGCGTGAGCTGATTGTTACGGAATCAAAGGACCGTACCATTGCGCCTTCAGCTCATATCCTTGACGAGAATGGTGAACTCATCCGTACGTATAACTTCCCCATCAATGGTCATATTTCCGTGAACGACGGACAGATGGTGACCGCTGGTGACGTTCTGGTGAAGATTCCTCGTGCACTGGGTGGCGGCGGTGGTGACATCACTGGTGGTCTGCCCCGTGTTACTGAGCTGTTCGAGGCTCGTAACCCAAGTAACCCTGCCATCGTAGCCGAAATCGACGGTGAGGTTACCATGGGCAAGCTGAAGCGTGGTAATCGTGAAATCGTCATCACTTCTAAGGTTGGCGATGTCCGTAAGTACCTTGTTCCTCTGTCGAAGCAGATATTGGTTCAGGAGAACGACTATGTGCGTGCCGGAACACCTCTGTCCGATGGAGCCATCACTCCAGCTGATATCTTGGCCATCAAGGGTCCCACGGCTGTTCAGGAATACATTGTGAACGAGATTCAGGACGTATATCGCCTGCAAGGTGTAAAGATTAACGATAAGCACTTTGAGGTTATTGTACGTCAGATGATGCGCAAGGTTCAGGTTGACGAACCCGGTGATACTCGCTTCCTGGAGCAGCAGGTTGTTGATAAACTCGACTTTGCCGAGGAGAACGACCGCATCTGGGGTAAGAAGGTGGTGATTGACGCCGGTGATTCCGAGACGATGCAGAAGGGTATGATTGTTACCGCCCGCAAACTGCGTGACGAGAACTCCATGCTCAAGCGTAAGGATATGAAGCTTGTGGAGGTACGCGACGCTGTGCCTGCTACTTCTACACAGATTCTGCAGGGTATCACTCGTGCCGCATTGCAGACGGGTAGCTTCATCTCTGCCGCATCCTTCCAGGAGACCACCAAGGTGCTCAATGAGGCTGCCATCAATGGAAAGACCGACCGTCTGGAGGGTATGAAGGAGAACGTAATTTCTGGTCACCTCATTCCTGCCGGTACTGGTTTGCGTGAATTTGACAAGATTGTCGTTGGCACAAAGGAGGACTTCGACCGTATCATGGATACGCGTAAGTCTGTGCTTGACTTCGACGACGACCTATAGTCGATGAGATAATGTATGAAAGAGTGGGGATGTCCTTGATGGGTCATTCCCACTCTTTGTTCTTCTAGGTTTCGTTTTTGGATATAAAACTCTCCTAATAAGGGTAAGATTTCGCCATATCACAAAAATATTGTACCTTTGCAACCGATTTGCGAGGCATTGCATAGCGAAGCCTCATTGTGAATTATGCATTCTGAATTGAGAACTTACACGGTAATCATATTTCTTTTGTTGCTCGCTCCCATGCGAATGGCAGCCCAACTTATTTCGGGAACCATCACTGACAAGGAGCAAGGGGAACCCATCCCTGGTGTTTATGTCTATTATGTGGACAATAAGAAGACGATGGTGGTCAGTGACAATAATGGCCGCTACAAGATTGTGGCCCGTCGGGGCGATTTGGTCTTCTCCACAGTCGGTTACGATGAACACATCGAAACGGTTAGGACTGCAAAGACGCAGAAAATCAATGTTACCTTGAAAGAGACCACACATTCGCTGGATGAGGTGGAGATTGTCCGCAAGAAGCAGAAGTATAGCCGTAAGGAAAATCCTGCCGTGGATATGATGCGCAAGGTGATTGCAGCCAAGAAGTCGAGTGACCTGTATGCCCATGACTACTTCTCCTATCAGAAGTATGAGAAGATGACGTTTGCGCTGAATGAGGTGACGGAGAAGGTTTTTGAGGACGACCATTTCAAGCGACTTCCTTTCCTTCGCGAACATGTAGGGATTTGTCCGGAGACGGGTAAACTCATCTTGCCCTTGATGGTGGAGGAGAAAGTCAGTAAACAGATTTACCGCAAAAGTCCGAAAGCGGAGAAGACCATCGTGATGGGTGAGCACAGTGATGGTATTACCGACCTCATCAACACAGGTGATATGGTAAACGGAATGATGGCAGAATGTTTTCAGGATGTGGACATCTATGAGGACAATGTTCGCCTGTTCCAGTATCCCTTTATTAGCCCCATAAGCAGTGGAGAGGGTGCCATACGTTTCTATCGCTATTTCTTGACCGATACCCTGTATCTGAATACGGAAAAGTGCTTTAAGATTGACTTCACTCCTAACAATCCCCAGGATTTCGGTTTCTCAGGTTCACTTTATGTACTGGCAGACTCTACATGGCGTGTGCGTCGGGCTTTGTTGAATGTGCCACAAAGAACGGATGTCAACTTTATAGAACATCTCGATATTGTTCAGGATTTTGAGACACTGCCCAGCGGCGAGCAGGTAATCCGGGACAATAAGATGATTATCCAGTTGATGCTTACCTCGTTCATCCAGAAATTCCAGGTAGAGCGTGTTGCCCATCATTCCAATTATGCATTCTCCCCTTTGCCCGACCGTATGTTCAATATCCGGGGTGATGTGAAGGTGGAAAGTTCGGCACGAATGCGTGACGATGCTTTTTGGGACGAGTATCGTCCTGCTCCCTTGACGGAAGGCGAGGGCAGGATGAGCCTTTTCATGCAACGTTTGCGGAATCTTAAAGGTTTTAAGTATATCGTATGGATAGCCAAGCCTATTATTGAGAACTACGTGGAGACCAGCATCAATCCCAAGCATCCCAGCAAGGTCGATATAGGTCCTATCAATACGATGATAGGCAGCAATTTCGTGGAGGGCTTCCGTTTGCGTCTCAGTGCACAGACCACGGCGAACCTTAATAAACACTTGTTTGCCAGAGGCTATGCCAAATACGGTTTTGGCGACAAACGCTGGAAGGGATTGGGAGAACTGACGTATAGTTTCAATAAGAAGGACTATTTGCCTCGTGAGTTTCCCGTCCACAACCTGACCTTTTCGTACCAAAACGACGTCATGTCGCCTTGCGACAAATTCCTGCAAAGCGATAAGGACAATGTCTTCTTTGCCCTGAAGTGGGCTCCTGTCAAGCACATGAACTATTTCGAACGCTATCGTCTGCTCTATGACAAAGAATGGGAGAATGGCTTCCGCATGGGACTCCAGTTGCGTCGCGAACGCAATGAGGGGGCCGGTGAGCTTTTCTATCAGACCTTGGCCAATGGAAAGTTCGATGCAACGGGGCAGACATGGCAACCCGATCCCATGGGAACGACGATGAAGAAGATAGTGTTTACAGAGGCCGTGGTGTCACTGAACTACCAGCCAGGAGCCACTTATGTAAACACCAAGCAGCGTCGCCTGGCAACCAACAACGATACACCTGTATTGGGACTTACCCATACGGTAGGTGTGAAGGGCGTCTTGGGTGGACAATACAATTATAACTTCACTGAAGCCTCTGTTTACAAGCGTTTCTGGCTCCGTTCGTGGGGTAAGATAAACTGTATGGCTCGTGGGGGGGTGCAATGGAATAAGGTTCCTTACCCGTTGCTGATTATGCCGGCTGCCAACCTCAGCTACATTATGGATGCTTATTCGTTCCGCCTGATGAACAATATGGAGTTCCTCAACGACCGCTATGCTTCGCTCATGCTTTCTTGGGACATGAATGGTAAGATATTCAATCGTATTCCGCTGATAAAGAAACTCAAGTGGAGGGAGTTTATTGGTGTGAACACGATGTGGGGCATGTTGTCGGATAAGAACAATCCCTTCCTTGCCCGTAATGCGGGTGATTCCATGCTTATGTTTTTCCCTGGTTATTACGAGGCTGATGGTTCATTCCACTTCGTTTCTCAGGAGATGAATCCCCGTATCCCTTACGTAGAGGCGATGATAGGTGTACACAATGTCTTTAAGTTTTTCCACATCGAGTATGTGCAGCGTCTTACGTACATCCATCACGATACTCAGAAGTGGGGCATACGCTTCACCTTCCAAGCCTCGTTCTAATTGTTTGGGAGTTAAAGGGACGATACATTTGTTGATTGAACATTGAACATTGAGTATTGAACATTGAGCATTCACCAGTCTAATACTATCGTCCTTTTCGCTCGGCATCCCGAAGGGTGACGCTTGCCTTAGCAAGAACTCCCCTTTAACTCCTCTTTAACTCCCCTTAAATTCCCTATATCTAAAAACTGTATAGCGTTCGTAGCCGGTTATATACTTCTACGTCGAGGGGTAGGGTAATCTTGAAGTTCAGCAAGTTGCCCTCTACGATGTGTAGGGGTGACCATCCTATTTGGTTGGCCAGGGTAAAGAGTGACTGTGAGTGGTTGATCCCCTGTTGCTCTGCCTTTCGGATGATGTCGGAAAGGTCGCCCATGCGGAAGGTGACGGGAGTCTGGGCACGCATCAGTTCTTCTCGTGGCACATAGCCCTCCGATGTGTCTTTCCCTTCCTTAATACGGATATAGGCTTCGTGGCTACCGATGGCTGTCACGGCATTGCCCTGTTCGAGACAGGTTTGTATATTGTTACTGATAATTTCGTGGGTAACAAAGGGGCGCACGCTTTCGTGCACCATTACGATGCAGTCCGTCTCCTTGCCTTCCTCCTCCAGACCATGTATGCCGTTGATGAATGACTGATGACTGGTAGTTCCGGCCTCGATGGTTTTCTGGAACTTGCTCACCTGTCCGATATGGGCTTGCTGTGCTACATAGCTTTCCCATTCAGGGTTGCATACCACCCATATCTCGTTGACCAACGGATGCCGTTCGAAGGCTTTCATCGTATGCAATAGGATGGATTCTCCTTCGGTCTCAATGAATTGCTTGGGCCGTGTGGTGTGCATGCGCAACCCGTGGCCTCCAGCCAGCAAAAGGGCGATTATCGTAGGGGTGTCATGCTTCATGGTTGGTCAATTCGTTGTAGAACTCGTGGCAGAAACCTTCGTGGCGGTGTTTTACGTAGTAGCGTAGAGGTTCCAAGATGAAAATCTCGAACATCGGGAACATGAGCAGCCACCCTGTGAGTATCGACAGGAAGAATACGCCTACCCGGGAATCGAAGGTCAGTATGTTGCAGTATTTCATCAGGGGACGGCTCTTTATGCGGAAACGATGACGCAGGTTATCGGGGATATTTTTGCCGTAGGTGGTCTGCAACTGCTCGTAGAAACGTTGGAACCATGGGGTCGCTATCTCCTGTCCTCGCGTATATAACATATAGAAAAGTAGGTATGCCTTCTCCATCCACTCGCCCTGTTTCCAATGGAGCAGGTCGTAACGCTCCTGTGTCTGCGAAGAACGGTCCAGTTCGTTGCCGTTCCCCTTTCCTGCAAACAGGAACCATAGGTGGATGTTGCGGTAATAGTCGGCCAAGGCTGCTTGGCGGGCATGGCAGTAGAATCCTGTAAACAGGAGCAGGGGCCATATCCACCAACCATAGATGTCGTCCATGCGTAAGGCCAACGACACATAGATGCTCAGGAACCAAAGTTCGCCACCCAGTCCATCCAGGAATCGTCCGATGGCCGTGCGCTGGCTGGTCATACGGGCTAACTGGCCGTCAGCACAGTCGTACCAGTTGGCCCATATCAGCATCAGCATACCAATGAGGTTCATCTTTAGGTCGTCGAAGTAGAAGAAGTAGCCACAACTGGTACCGATGACAATGGAAATGAGGGTGACGACAATCGGGTGTATGTGCAATGCCTTGAAGAACAAAGCCCACAGGTAGCCGGGCGTACGTGTGACGTAGAGCTCGAAGGCGCCTTCGGTGTCTTCCGACTTCATGGTTGCTTTCACCCGTTCGGTTAGGCTCATACTTTGTCCTTTTGTATTAATTTCGCTGCAAAGATACGAAAAAAGCCTTGGTTTCGTATCTTAGAATCGCAAAAAGTGTTATCTTTGCAGTCGGAAATCGAAAATAGACAGTAAACTAATAACTAATTAACTCAAATTCAAATGAAAAAGTTATTTGCAATGGTAATGGCTGTAGCTGCCATTTCCTTCGTTTCTTGTGGTAACAAGACCGAGAAAGCTGAGTGTGAAGATTCTTGTGCATGCAAGTGCGAAACTTGCGAATGCGAACCCTGCCAGTGTGGCCAGGATGAGTGTGCTGCTTGCCCAGAGAAGGCTGAGGCTGCTGAGGCTACTGCCGCTGAGACTGAGGCTACCGAGGCTGAGGCTGCTGAGAAGACCGTTAAGGAAACAGCTGTCGATGCTGCCAATCAGGTAAAGGACGCTGCTGTTGAGGCTGGCAAGGAAACTGCCAAGAGCACCATCAACAAGGGTCAGGAAGAAGCCAACAAGCAGATCGAGAAAGGCGCTGCTGCAGCTGCCAAGAAGCTGGGACTCTAATCTCCCGTTTCGTTTGTAACCCAAAGGGGCGTGTCTGAATCAACAGACATGCCCCTTTTCATTTGCTTATCCATGCTTGCTGCTTAACTTGTGCTTGTTATACCTTGTGCATGGGCAATGGTAGGGCGGTGCAATAGTATTTCGAGACACGGAACAAAAGTATTGCATTCCCCATAGGACGATAGAGACAGAAAAAGGGAGCAATGTCGTTAGCCCGTATGGGACGATGTTGCACGTCCGATACGGACAACAGACATTGTCCGAGGTCGCAAAGGCTACTACCCGTGCGAGCAACGTCCCATATCTGCCTGTGTATGAGTTATCGTAGTTGAAGATAGTGGACAACGTCTCCGAGCGTTGCTGGATAGTCTTTAAACCTCATTTCCTGCAAGCAACGTCTGGAGTTGTTGCTCACTATGCTGTTATAGATTAAGTTCCCTGTCGTGCAGCCCTATGTTACAAAATTTTCAGCGAGTTCGTGCTACTCACTCTGGAATGTGGAAGCTGGCAAGCCGGCACCATTCTCGAGGTTGGCCGTGGTGAAGGGTTGCCAAGCGTAGCGAACATAGTGGGGATGCTTAACCTCCTTGCTGGTGAGGCGAACCTGACTGCCTACGATTTCTGCTTGTGCAGGATAGTACTCACCCGGGAACTCCGCTACCTCGAAGGTTCGCAGGGGTTTTTCATCAGCAGAACGCAAGCCCTCGGCATAGTCGAAGCTGATCCATGCCTCACGACCCTTGAAATGAACGGAACGGAACAAGGGACCAGAGGGAACAACAGAGGTGTAGCCGTAGTCGTTGTGCAGAGCCAGGACCGCCAGACGGTGACCAATGGGACGTTTGTTACGCGGATGCACATCGCTGGCATGTCCAAGGTCGGACGATACAGCCATGCCGGAATGTGGAATCTGGGTAAGCAGGAGACGTTGGGAATCGCGGAACCATGGCCATGATGGACGTTCGATGCTGGAAAGCTGGACGTAATAGAAGGGCAGGTCGTCGCGATTCCATGCCTTACGCCAACTCTTGACGAGTAGTGGGAACAGGCGATTGTGGGCATCCTTGTTGTGGGCATTGCTTTCGCCTTGATACCAGATGACACCAGAGATGGGTAGCGCACGGAGTAGGTCGATGCTGGCCTCGTAGAGGTAGCAGGGCTGATAGGGATGGCGTTGCAGAGGGTTGTGACCTTCGCCCATGTTGCGTTCGGCACGTCCGCGCACCCAGTCTTGGATGAAGTCGTTGTGAGTCCAGTCGCGCAGAATCTCGGGGAACTGATATTCCAGTGTCCAGCGGTCTATCCATGCTTCGGCAGGACTGCCCCCTATGGCATTGTTGATGACACCGATGGGGCACTGGAGTCTGTCTTGCAGTTCGCGTGCAAAATAGTAGCCGATGGCACTGAACCGGGGGGAAGTCTTCGGGGTGCAGAGCTGCCACCCGGAATCGGTATAGTACTGAAGTTTGTTAATACTGTCTAAAGCACTGGCAGGCCATTGTACGTTGTCGGTGCGCCAGAGAGCCTCGAGGTTAAGCAAGCGGATGTTGGGATAGTCCGACTGGGGAATGTCGGCCTCTCCTGTGGCACATTGCTGGAGTTGGAACTCCATGTTTGACTGTCCTGAACATAGCCAAAGCTCACCCGCCATGATGTTGTGCAGGACAATCTCGCGTTCGGAGGTACTTACGGTCAACGTATAGGGACCACCCGAGGGCAAAGGATTGACCATCACACACCAACGGCCGTCCTTACCCGTCTTGGCATAATGGCGCTGGCCGTTGATACGTAAGGTTACTTTGTCTCCGACGTTTGCTGTTCCTTGTATGGGAAAAGTTCGATTGCGAGGTAGCACCATGTTGTCGGTGTAGTAGGTGGGAAGACTTAGGCCTCCGTAGTCGCCTGTGATGGCACTATAGACAATCTGAGCCATTAGTGCGTAACCCTCACGGTTGGGGTGGATGCCGTCAGGAAAGAGTTCGGGACGCTTATGTAAGGGCTCGAAGAAGGAGAAAAGTTCACATCCCTTGCGCTGTGCTACTTGTTCGATGGCTTGTGTGATTTCGCGATGCCAGTCGCGTGTGCCGGAGAGGAAGCGGTGGTGACGATCGGAAATGGGAGTCAGCCTTGCTATTAGAATACGGCACTTGGGGTTGGACTTGCGTACGGAGTCTATGAGGGCTGAGTAGTCGGCAATGAATTCGTCGCGATAGTTTGGCCAGGCGCGTGGGTCGGTATCGTTGATGCCAAGGTGGATGACAGCGATGTCGCCGTGGAAGTCCATGGCCTGTTGGAACTCTTGTTGGGCAAAAAAGGGGCGGAAGGCACGTCGAAGCAGTGTGGCTCCAGGCTTTCCGAAGCGTCCCACCTCGTAGTCCTCGCCCAATAATTGTTGCAGCTGGGTAGGGTAGGAGTAGAGTTCAGGCTGTTGCAGTCCTGTCCCATAGGTGATGCTGTTGCCGATGCAACTCACGCGGATGGGTTTGTTTTTCGATGCGAAGAGGATGGCTGTGCAGAGTAGTGCACACAACATCAGTGTCGTTCTTTTCATGGTGATAAATGTCTTTTGTAATGCTTTTGTTGGCAAATATAGTGATTATTTCTGATATATAAGGTCTCTGACTGGAATAAAAACGAATATTTCTATTCGTATGATTGGGATGTGGCAACAGACCATATTCTTCCCCTTATACCTATTATATATTACGCGCGTGTGTGGAAACGATCGAAGGAACGTGTACTCTTGTTTTGCTAATATGTATTAAATATGTTAATTCTTCTTAAAAAGTGGTATTTTAAGCCTATTGGGACGAAATAAAGGCCGGGAATATATGGTGTTTTCAGATATTATTCGTAACTTTGCACCCCGAATAGGCAAATTGTGCCCGTTTGAGACCCATAAATGACTGAAAATACATAAATAATAATATAAACTAAAAACAAAATGCCTACAATTCAACAATTGGTAAGAAAAGGCCGTGCTGTGTTGGCAGACAAGAGCAAGAGCCCTGCTTTGGACAGCTGTCCTCAGCGTCGCGGTGTTTGCGTGCGTGTCTATACCACCACACCTAAGAAGCCTAATTCGGCGATGAGAAAGGTCGCCCGTGTTCGCCTGACGAACCAGAAAGAAGTGAACAGTTACATTCCCGGAGAGGGACACAACTTGCAGGAGCACAGTATCGTGCTGGTGCGTGGCGGTCGTGTGAAGGACCTGCCAGGTGTACGTTACCACATCGTTCGCGGTACGCTTGATACTGCTGGCGTTGCCAACCGTACACAGCGTCGCTCGAAGTATGGTGCTAAGCGTCCCAAGGCTAAGAAGTGAAAAGAGAAAAATTAAGAATTAATCGTTTTGAGTTGTAAACTAAGGTTGAGTAAGGCTCCGGAGGGAGCTCTGAAGAACGCGAGAATACAGCCCTGAACACAAAACCCAAAACAAATGCGTAAAGCAAAACCAAAGAAGCGTATTATCCTTCCCGATCCCGTGTTTGGCGACGTGAAGGTGTCTAAGTTTGTGAACCACCTGATGTACTCTGGTAAGAAGAGTATTTCGTACAGCATCTTCTATAGCGCCCTGGAACTCGTGGGTGAGAAGATGAAGAGTGAAGAGAAGCCCGCCCTCCAGATTTGGAAGGAGGCTCTGGACAAGATAACTCCACAGGTGGAGGTTAAGAGCCGTCGTATCGGTGGTGCTACTTTCCAGGTGCCCACGGAAATCCGTCCCGACCGTAAGGAGTCTGTTTCGATGAAGAACATGATTTCCTACGCTCGTAAGCGTGGTGGTAAGACTATGGCCGACAAACTGGCTGCCGAGATTATGGATGCCTATAACGAGCAGGGTGGTGCCTTCAAACGTAAGGAAGATATGCACCGTATGGCTGAGGCAAACCGTGCATTCGCACACTTCCGTTTCTAATTCCCTCACATCGTAAGGATTAAGAAAAATGGCAAAACAAGATCTACATTTGACCCGCAACATCGGTATCATGGCTCACATCGATGCCGGTAAGACGACTACCTCTGAGCGTATCCTGTTCTACACAGGTAAGACTCACAAGATTGGTGAGGTGCACGATGGTGCTGCTACCATGGACTGGATGGCCCAGGAGCAGGAGCGTGGTATCACTATCACCTCTGCTGCTACCACCTGTAACTGGAAGTGGAACGGCAAGGAGTACAAGATTAACCTGATTGACACTCCGGGACACGTGGACTTCACCGCTGAGGTGGAGCGTTCTCTGCGCGTGCTGGACGGTGCCGTTGCTGCTTACTGCGCAGTAGGTGGCGTTGAGCCTCAGTCTGAGACTGTATGGCGTCAGGCTGATAAGTACAATGTTCCCCGTATGGGTTACGTGAACAAGATGGACCGTTCTGGTGCCGACTTTTTCGAGGTTGTGCGTCAGATGAAGGATGTATTGGGTGCTACCCCTGCAGTTATCGCCGTGCCCATTGGCTCTGAGGAGAACTTTAAGGGTATCGTTGACCTGATTCAGATGAAAGCCATCCTGTGGCACGATGAGACAATGGGTGCTGAATATAGCGTGGAAGAGATTCCCGCAGACATGAAGGACGAATGCGAAGAGTGGCGTGCAAAACTTATTGAGCAGGCTGCTGAGCAGGATGAGAGCCTTATGGAGAAGTACTTTGAGGATCCCGACAGCCTGACTGAGGAAGAGGTGATTGCTGCTATCCGTAAGGGCACGCTCAATCTTGACCTCGTGCCCATGACCTGTGGCTCTTCGTTCAAGAACAAGGGTGTGCAGAAACTGCTTGACTATGTCTGCATGTTCTTGCCCTCTCCTCTGGATACTCCTGCTATCGTTGGTACCAACCCTGACACGGGCGAAGAAGAGGATCGTAAGCCCAGCGAGGACGAAAAGACAGCAGCTCTGGCCTTTAAGATTGCCACTGACCCGTATGTTGGTCGCCTGACCTTCTTCCGTGTATATAGTGGTAAGATTGAGGCAGGTTCTTATACCTACAATGTTCGTTCTGGCAAGAAGGAGCGTGTGAGCCGTCTGTTCCAGATGCACTCTAATCACCAGAATCCAGTAGAGGTTATTGGTGCAGGTGACATTGGCGCAGGTGTTGGTTTCAAGGATATCCGTACGGGTGATACTCTCTGTGATGAGGATGCCCCCATCGTACTGGAGTCCATGGACTTCCCCGATCCCGTTATTGGTATCGCCGTCGAGCCCAAGACCCAGAAAGACCTCGACAAACTGTCAAATGGCTTGGCCAAGTTGGCAGAAGAGGATCCCACCTTCACGGTTCGCACCGACGAGCAGAGTGGCCAGACCGTCATCAGTGGTATGGGTGAGTTACACCTCGATATTATTATCGACCGTCTGAAGCGTGAGTTCAAGGTAGAATGTAACCAGGGTAAGCCCCAGGTGAACTACAAGGAGGCTATCACCAAGACCGTTAACCTGCGTGAGGTTTACAAGAAGCAGTCCGGTGGTCGTGGTAAGTTTGCCGACATCATCGTTAATGTTGGTCCCGTTGATGAGGACTATAAGGAGGGTGGCTTGCAGTTCAGTAATCTGGTAACTGGCGGTAATATTCCCAAGGAGTTCATCCCCAGTGTTCAAAAGGGTTTCGAGAGTGCCATGAAGAATGGTGTGCTCGGTGGCTTCCCCATGGACAGCATGAAGGTAGAACTGCTCGATGGTTCTTTCCATCCCGTGGACTCTGACCAGCTTTCATTCGAAATCTGCGCTATCCAGGCTTACAAGAACGCTTGTGCACAGGCTAAGCCCGTACTGATGGAACCCATCATGCGTCTGGAGGTTGTTACTCCTGAAGAGAACATGGGTGACGTTATCGGTGACTTGAACAAACGTCGTGGCCAGGTAGAGGGTATGGATACTACTCGTACGGGTGCCCGTCTGGTAAAGGCTATGGTTCCCCTGGCAGAGATGTTCGGTTATGTAACCGCTCTGCGTACCATCACCTCTGGTCGTGCAACTTCTTCGATGACCTACGATCACCATGCTCCTGTGAGCACGGGTATCGCCAAGGCTGTCCTGGAAGAAATCAAGGGCCGTGTTGACCTTGTGTAAATTATGAGAAAAAGGCTGCCGCCGAGCAAATGACTCTTTGGCGGCAGCCACAAATAGTAAATTGTAAATAATTAAATTGTAAATTATCAAGATGAGTCAGAAAATTAGAATCAAGCTGAAGTCTTATGACCATAATCTGGTTGATAAGTCTGCAGAGAAAATTGTGAAGACGGTGAAGGTTAGTGGCGCCATCGTAAGTGGTCCAATTCCTCTTCCAACACACAAGCGTATCTTCACTGTAAACCGTTCAACTTTCGTTAACAAGAAGGCCCGTGAACAGTTCGAGTTGAACTGCTACAAGCGTCTGATTGATATCTACAGCAGCACGGCTAAGACCGTTGATGCTCTGATGAAACTGGAATTGCCCAGTGGTGTAGAGGTTGAAATCAAAGTCTGATATAGGAACTATATTCACTATAGGTACTATAAATATTAATTTAATTAAAAATAACTGAAATGCCAGGATTATTAGGAAAAAAAATCGGAATGACATCCGTTTTCAGTGCCGAGGGTAAGAATGTACCATGCACTGTTATCGAAGTAGGTCCTTGCGTGGTTACACAGATTAAGAGCGTTGAGAAGGATGGCTATGCAGCCGTTCAACTCGGCTATGAGGAAGCTAAGGAGAAGAATACCTCCGCCCCCATGAAGGGTCACTTCCAGAAGGCTGGTACCACTCCCAAGAGACACTTGGCCGAGTTCACAGGTTTCGAACAGGAGATGAATCTGGGTGACACCGTCACCGTTGACCTGTTCGCCGATACCCTTTATGTTGACGTAATAGGTACGTCTAAGGGTCGCGGTTTCCAGGGCGTTGTAAAGCGTCATGGTTTCGGTGGTGTAGGCCAGGCAACACACGGTCAGGACGACCGTCTGCGCAAGCCCGGTTCTATCGGTGCCTGCTCTTATCCCGCCAAGGTGTTCAAGGGTCTGCGTATGGGTGGTCAAATGGGCAACAAGCGCGTGACTACGCACAACTTGCAAGTGTTAAAAGTAATTCCCGAGCACAATCTCTTGCTCATCAAGGGTAGTGTTCCCGGATATAATGGTTCAATCGTTAGCGTTCTGAAGTAAAATGGAAGTTAGTGTATTAAATATTAAGGGTCAGGATACTGGTCGCAAGGTATCTTTGAACGATGCTATCTACGCCATCGAGCCCAACGATCATGCCATCTATCTGGATGTGAAACTGATCATGGCCAACAAGCGCCAGGGCACAGCAAAGTCGAAGGAAAGAAGTGAAATCGCAGGTTCCACACGTAAGCTTGGTCGCCAGAAAGGTGGCGGTGGCGCTCGTCGTGGTGATATTAAGTCGCCTGTTCTGGTTGGCGGAGGTCGTGTGTTTGGTCCCACTCCCCGTGACTATGGTTTCAAACTGAACAAAAAGCAGCGCGTACTGGCTCGTAAGTCAGCCCTCGCATACAAGGCTCAGGAGAATGCCATTGTTGTTGTTGAGAACTTCACTTTGGAGGCTCCGAAGACGAAATCCTTCGTCGAAATCTTAAATAATCTTAAAATTTCAGACAAGAAGTGCCTTTTCGTTTTGCCAGGTGTAGATAAAGTTGTATATTTGTCGTCCCGAAATCTGGAGCGTGTCAATGTAATGGCCGCATCTGCTCTGAATACCTATAAGGTGCTCGATGCAGATGTTATGGTTGTAGCAGAGGGTGCGCTTCCCGTAATCGAGGGCAACCTTAACAAGTAAAAGAAGCTGATATGGCATACATTATCAAACCTCTGGTCACTGAGAAGATGACCCAGACAACAGAGAAGCAGAACAAGTTCGGCTTCATCGTTCGTCCCGAGGCCAACAAGATTGAGATTCAGAAAGAGGTGGAGGCTCGTTACAATGTCACCGTTACCGACGTGAATACGATGGTATATGCTGGCAAGGCTAAGCAGCGCTACACCCGTTCTGGCTTGCTTAAGGGCCGCACGAACGCCTTTAAGAAGGCCATCGTTACCCTGAAGGATGGCGACACAATTGATTTTTATAGCAATATTTAATAAGAGATGGCAGTACGTAAATTTAAGCCCACGACACCTGGGCAGAGACACAAGATTATAGGTACTTTCGAGGAAATTACTGCATCAGTACCTGAGAAGTCTCTCGTGTATGGTAAGCGTTCGTCTGGCGGCCGTAACAATGACGGTAAGATGACTATGCGCTACATTGGTGGCGGCCACAAGAAAAAGTTCCGCTTTATTGACTTCAAGCGAGAGAAAGATGGTGTTCCAGCAACTGTAAAGGCAATTGAGTATGATCCGAATCGTTCGGCTCGTATCGCCTTGCTGTATTACGTTGATGGTGAGAAACGTTATATTATTGCTCCCAACGGACTGAAGGTTGGTGACAAGGTGATGAGCGGCGCAGAGGCTGCACCTGAAGTAGGTAATGCACTTCCCCTGCAGAACATCCCCGTTGGTACCATCATTCACAATATCGAGCTCCGTCCTGGTCAGGGCGCTCTGCTCGTTCGTTCGGCTGGTAACTTTGCACAGCTCACTTCTCGTGAGGGTAGTTACTGTGTGATTAAGTTGCCTTCTGGCGAGACCCGTCAGATTCTTAGCGCCTGCAAGGCTACTATTGGTAGCGTAGGTAACTCTGACCATGCTTTGGAGAGTTCGGGTAAGGCCGGTCGCTCACGTTGGTTGGGACGTCGTCCTCACAACCGTGGTGTTGTCATGAATCCCCACGATCATCCCATGGGTGGTGGTGAAGGCCGTCAGTCCGGTGGACATCCTCGTTCACGTAAGGGCTTGTATGCTAAGGGTCTGAAGACACGCGCACCGAAGAAGCAGTCGAACAAGTACATTATCGAGAGAGCTAACAAGAAGAAGTAACCAGGCAAGTTAATCGTGTAAATTATGAGTCGTTCATTAAAGAAAGGTCCATATATAGAAGTTAACCTTGAAAACAAGGTACTCGCCATGAACGAAAGTGGCAAGAAGACCGTGGTTAAGACATGGGCCCGTGCTTCTATGATTTCCCCTGATTTCGTGGGGCATACCGTAGCAGTGCATAACGGAAACAAATTCATTCCTGTTTACATTACTGAGAACATGGTTGGACACAAGCTTGGCGAGTTCGCTCCCACACGTAAGTTCGGTGGCCATGCTGGTCAGAAGAAGAAGTAAGCAAGGCATTAATTAGAAAAAGAAGTAATAATATAATGGGAAAAAGAAAAAAATTAGCTGCCGAGGCTAGAAAGGCAGCCTTGAAGACCCAGTATTTCGCAAAGCTGAAAGATGTGCCTTCTTCTCCCCGCAAGATGAGATATGTGGTTGATTTAATCCGTGGCATGGAGGTGAACAGAGCACTTGGCACACTGAAGTTCTCTACGAAGGCAGCTTCTGCCGACGTCGCAAAGGTACTTCGTTCTGCTATCGCTAACTGGGAGCAGAAAAACGAGCGTAAGGCCGAAGATGGCGAATTGTTCGTTACCCGTGTGTTTGTAGATGAGGGTGCTACCCTCAAGCGTATGAGACCCGCTCCTCAGGGTCGTGGTTACAGAATCCGTAAGCGTTCTAACCATATCACTTTGTACGTCGACACTAAGAATGATTAATGATTAAGTAAAAGTATGGGACAGAAAGTAAATCCTATAAGCAATCGTCTGGGTATTGTCCGCGGTTGGGATTCAAATTGGTATGGTGGCAAGGACTTTGGAGATGCTTTGCTGGAAGACAGCAAAATCCGTAAGTATCTGAACGCCCGTCTGGGTGATGCCAGCATCTCAAAGATTGTCATCGAGCGCACGCTGAAGCTCGTGACCATTACGGTTTGCACGGCCCGTCCTGGTCTTATCATTGGTAAGGGTGGAGAAAAGGTCGACAAACTGAAGGAAGAACTGAAGAAGGTTACTGATAAGGAAATCCAGATTAATATCTTCGAGGTAAGAAAGCCCGAGCTCGATGCTACGATTGTTGGCAACAACATCGCTCGCCAAGTAGAGGGTAAGGTCTCTTATCGTCGTGCCATTAAGATGGCCATCGCAAATACGATGCGTGCTGGTGCCGAGGGTATCAAGGTACAGATTTCCGGTCGTTTGAATGGTGCTGAAATCGCACGTAGCGAAATGTTCAAGGAAGGCCGTACGCCTCTGCACACATTCCGTGCTGATATCGACTACTGCCACACAGAGGCTCTGACCAAGGTTGGTTTGCTGGGTATCAAGGTATGGATTTGCCGTGGCGAAATCTTTGGCAAGAAGGATCTCGCACCCGACTTCACTGCACAGAAGGAGAGCGGTAACCGCAACTTTGGCAACGGTGGTGCAAAGAACTTCCGCCGTAAGAGAAACAACAATCGCTAAAATTAAATCATCATGTTACAACCTAAAAGAACTAAATATAGAAGACCGCAAAAAGGTCGTTGCAAGGGCAATGCCCAGCGCGGCAACCAGTTGACATTCGGTTCCTTTGGTATCAAGTCACTGGAAACCCACTGGATTACGGCTCGCCAGATTGAGGCTGCCCGTGTTGCCATGACACGTTACATGCAGCGTGAGGGTCAGAGCTGGATTCGCATCTTCCCTGACAAACCCATCACGAAGAAACCTGCTGATGTACGTATGGGTAAGGGTAAGGGTGATCCCGTAGGCTACGTGTTCCCCATCACTCCCGGACGTATTATTTTTGAGATTGAAGGCGTTTCTTACGACATTGCTAAGGAGGCTCTCCGCCTCGCAGCTCAGAAACTGCCTGTAACAACCAAGTTCATTGTTAGAAGAGATTACGATAAAAACGCATAAATATGAAAGTTGCAGAAATTCAGAAGATGTCTACTGCTGATTTGCAGGAGATGATTCAGACGGAGAAGGCTAACTACACACAGATGTTGTTGAACCATGCCGTATCTCCCCTCGAGAACAACGCTCAGATTAAGGCGGCTCGTCGTAATATCGCGCGCATGCTGACGGTTCTTCGTCAGAGAGAACTTAACAAATAATGGCTACAGCAATGGAAGTTAGAAATTTAAGAAAAACTAGAACGGGTGTCGTAGTTAGCGACAAGATGGATAAGACCATTGTAGTAGCTGCTAAGTTCAAGGAGAAGCACCCTATTTATGGTAAGTTCGTCAATAAGACGAAGAAATACCATGCCCATGACGAGAAGAACGACTGTCACAAGGGTGACACCGTGTTGATTATGGAGACTCGTCCTCTGAGCAAAACTAAGAGATGGAGAGTAGTTGAAATCGTAGAAAGAGCTAAGTAATCATGATACAAGCAGAATCTAGATTAGTAGTTGCAGACAACAGTGGCGCCAAGGAGTGCCTGTGCATCCGTGTACTGGGGGGCACTCGTCGTCGTTATGCGTCTGTCGGTGATGTGATTGTTGTGGCTATCAAGAGCGCAATCCCCACCAGTGATGTTAAGAAAGGTGCAGTATCAAAGGCCCTGATCGTACGTACGAAGAAGGAAGTACGCCGTCCTGACGGTTCGTACATCCGTTTTGATGACAATGCCTGTGTTTTGTTGAACAATGCAGGTGAGTTGCGTGGAAGTCGTATCTTCGGTCCCGTTGCTCGTGAACTTCGCGCAGCCAACATGAAGGTCGTTTCTTTGGCACCTGAGGTTCTTTAATCTATTTAAGAAATCAAGTAATGAGCAAGTTACACATTAAGAAAGGCGATACAGTTTACGTAAACGCTGGTAACGACAAGGGCAAGACAGGCCCCGTGCTGAAAGTGTTGGTAAAAGAGCAGCGCGCCATCGTCAAGGGTGTAAACATGGTCTCTAAGAGCCAGAAGCCCAGTGCTAAATACCCTCAAGGTGGTATTATTAAGCAGGAAGCTCCTATCCACATTTCTAATCTGAATGTGGTTGACCCCAAGGATGGTAAACCTACTCGTATTGGTAGAAAACTGAATGCTGACGGCAAGTTGGTCCGTTATGCTAAAAAATCTGGAGAGGAGATTAAGTAATGGCAAATACTGCAAGCCTTAAGAAAGAATATGCGGAGCGCATTGCTCCTGCTTTGATGAAGCAGTTTAACTACTCTTCATCTATGCAGATTCCCGTGCTGAAGAAGATTGTCATCAATCAGGGTCTTGGCATGGCTACTGCTGACAAGAAGATTATTGAGGTGGCAATCAACGAGATTACGGCTATCACTGGCCAGAAGGCGGTTGCTACTGTGTCTAAGAAGGACGTGGCTAACTTCAAGCTTCGTAAGAAGATGCCTATCGGTGTGATGGTGACACTGCGTCGCGAGCGTATGTATGAGTTTTTAGAGAAGCTGGTTCGCGTGGCTCTGCCCCGTATCCGTGACTTCAAGGGTATTGAAAGCAAGTTCGACGGTCGTGGAAACTATACACTCGGTATCCAGGAGCAGATTATCTTCCCTGAGATTAACATTGATACCATTGATCGCATCCTTGGTATGAACATTACCTTTGTAACCACTGCTAAGACGGACGAGGAAGGTTACGCTCTGCTGAAGGAGTTTGGTTTGCCCTTTAAGAACGCTAATAACGATTAAGTAAGATATGGCAAAAGAATCAATGAAGGCCCGCGAGGTGAAGAGAGCAAAGCTCGTGGCCAAGTATGCTGAGAAGCGTGCTGCACTGAAGAAAATTGTGAACACGGGTGATCCCGTGGAGGCATACGAAGCAGCGCGTAAACTTCAGGAAATTCCCCGTAACGCTAACCCCATCCGCTTGCACAATCGTTGCAAGTTGACGGGTCGTCCTAAGGGTTATATGCGTTTGTTCGGAATCAGCCGTATTCAGTTCCGTGAGATGGCCTCAAGTGGTCTGATTCCCGGTGTGAAGAAAGCAAGCTGGTAAGCATATTTTTTTAATATTGTCGGGAGAGTCCCGATTAATTAAAACATTTATAAAATGACAGATCCAATAGCAGATTTTTTGACGCGGTTGCGTAACGCAATCCAGGCAAAGCACAGAGTTGTGGAGTGCCCTGCGTCAAACTTGAAAAAGGAAATCACAAAAATCCTTTTCGAGAAAGGCTACATCTTGAACTACCAGTTCGTTGAGGACGGACCTCAGGGGACTATCAAGATAGCCTTGAAGTACGACAATTCGTCGAAGGAGAATGCAATCAAGAAGTTGATTCGCATTTCCAAGCCTGGCATGCGCAAGTACACAGGTTACAAGGACATGCCACGAGTTATTAATGGATTAGGTATTGCTATCTTATCTACATCCAAGGGTGTAATGACCAACAAGGAAGCTGCCGAACTGAAAATTGGCGGTGAGGTTCTTTGTTATGTATATTAATAGGAGGATAGAAGTATGTCAAGAATTGGAAAAATGCCTATTACAATCCCTGCTGGTGTGACCATGAAAATCAGTGATGATAACGTGGTTACCGTAAAGGGAAAGGAAGGAGAATTGAGCCAGGCTGTTCATCCCTCTATTAAGTTGAATCTTGCAGATGGTGTCCTGAATCTGGAGATTGATGAGACCAACGACACTGTTGAGACGAAGCAGAAGCAGGCTTTCCATGGTCTGTACCGTGCGCTTATTAACAACATGGTTGTCGGCGTATCTCAGGGTTATCAGAAGCAAATGGAACTTGTCGGTGTTGGTTACCGTGTTTCCAACCAGGGTAATTTAGTGGAGTTCTCTCTGGGATATACCCACAGCATCTTTATCCAGCTTCCCGCTGAGATTAAGGTTGAGACCAAGTCTGAGAGAAACCAGAATCCTCAGATTATCCTGAAGTCTTGCGACAAGCAGCTTCTTGGACAGGTGTGTGCAAAAATTCGTTCTTTCCGTAAACCAGAGCCTTACAAAGGTAAGGGTATCTTGTTCCTTGGTGAGCAGATTCGCAGAAAGTCTGGTAAGTCGGCTGGTGCTAAGTAATTTTAAAATCGTAGGATTATGACAACAAAAATAGAAAGACGAATTAAGATTAAGTACAGAGTTCGCAATAAG
This sequence comes from uncultured Prevotellaceae bacterium, assembly GCA_947169115.1. Taxonomy (GTDB): domain Bacteria; phylum Bacteroidota; class Bacteroidia; order Bacteroidales; family Bacteroidaceae; genus Physcousia. The sequence goes on along the minus strand of CAMVOK010000015.1, from coordinate 52,630 downwards.
GTTTCTGGTACTGCAGAGCGTCCCCGCATGTCGGTGTTCCGCAGCAACAAGCAGATATATGTACAGATTATCAATGATTTGAATGGCACTACGTTGGTATCCGCTTCTTCTCTGGGCATGGAGACTTGTCCTAAGAAGGAACAGGCAGCCAAGGTTGGTGAGCTCATTGCCAAGAAAGCTCTTGAGGCTGGCATTACGACAGTCGTTTTCGATCGCAATGGTTATCTGTACCATGGTCGTGTGAAGGAAGTAGCTGATGCAGCTCGTAACGGTGGACTTAAATTCTAATTGATTATGGCACTGAATAAAGTTAAAATCAATAGCGATATCGAATTAAAAGACAGATTGGTTGCAATCAACCGTGTTACAAAGGTAACCAAGGGTGGCCGTGCTTTCACTTTCAGCGCAATCGTTGTCGTTGGTAACGAGAACGGTATTATTGGCTGGGGGCTGGGTAAGGCAGGTGAGGTGACCGCTGCCATTGCCAAGGGCGTTGAGGCTGCCAAGAAGAATCTGGTACGTGTGCCCGTTGTAAAGGGAACAGTTCCCCACGAGGCTTCTGCTCACTTTGGTGGAGCAGAGGTGCTGATTATGCCCGCTTCCGCTGGTACGGGTGTTGTAGCCGGTGGTGCTATGCGTGCCGTGCTCGACAGTGTAGGTGTGAAGGATGTGCTGGCTAAGTCGAAGGGTTCTTCCAACCCCCACAACTTGGTGAAGGCCACCATCGCTGCCCTGTCAGAGATGCGTGATGCAAAGGCTGTTGCTGCTCAGCGTGGTATAAGTCTTGAGAAAGTATTTAGAGGCTAATGAAAAGGAGGTAAAACTATGGCAACTATAAAAGTAAAGCAAGTAAGAAGTCGTATTCATTGCCCCAAGTATCAGAAGGCTACGCTTGACACTCTGGGTCTTTGTAAGATGAACCGTGTGGTTGAGATTGAGGATAATGCCTCTAATCGTGGCCTAATTCAGACGGTTCACCATCTGGTGCAAGTGATTGACTAATAATAACAATGAAGAGTTAATTCGATACAGATATGAAATTAAATAATTTGAAACCCGCAGCAGGTTCTACCCATTCCCGCCGTCGTATTGGTCGCGGTCCGGGTTCTGGTTTGGGTGGCACATCTACTCGTGGTCACAAGGGAGCCAAGGCACGTTCTGGCTATAAGAGAAAGATTGGTTTTGAGGGTGGTCAGATGCCTCTGCAACGTCGCCTGCCGAAGTTTGGCTTCAAGAATATCAATCGTGTAGAGTATCAGGCAGTGAATCTCTCAACCCTACAGGCTTTGGCCGACAAGGGTGTCACCACTATCGGTATTGCTGAGTTGAAGGCTAACCGCGTCATCAAGGGCGATGTCCTGGTGAAGATTCTAGCCAACGGCACGCTGACTGCCAAGGTTGACGTAACTGCCAATGCCTTCTCTGCAGCAGCTGAAGCTGCCATCCAGAACGCTGGTGGCACGGTAACTAAATTGTAAGAACCTTTTAGATTATGAAGAAGTTTGTAAAGACAATTAAGAACATTTGGGCCATTGAGGATCTTCGTGCGAAGATTGGTTTGACCCTGTTGTTTGCCGCGTTTTATCGTTTGGGCTCGTTCGTTGTGCTTCCTGGCATTAACCCTGAGCGTTTGACGGCTTTGCGTGAGCAGACCAATGAAGGCTTGATGTCTTTGTTGAATATGTTCTCGGGTGGTGCTTTCTCCAATGCATCTATTTTTGCGCTGGGAATCATGCCCTACATTTCAGCTTCTATCGTTATCCAGTTGTTGGCAGTTGTCGTTCCCTATTTTCAGAAGATGCAGCGTGAGGGTGAGAGTGGCCGTCGTAAGATTAACCAGTACACTCGTTATTTGACCATTTTCATCCTGCTCTTTCAGGGTCCGTTCTATTTGATGAACCTGCAGCATCAGGCTGCTGGTGCATTGAATCCCAATGTATCCTGGACGATGTTCATGCTTACCTCCACCATTATTCTGGCTGCAGGTAGCATGTTCATCCTCTGGCTAGGTGAGCGTATAACAGACAAGGGTATTGGTAATGGTGTTTCCATCATCATCATGTTGGGTATCATTGCCCGTCTGCCTCAGGCATTCGGTCAGGAATTAGTGTCTCGCTTCACGGGTCTTTCGGGTGGCGGCCTGCTAATGTTCCTGGTTGAGTTGATTATCCTGTTTGCAGTTATTCTTGCTGCCATTTTATTGGTGCAGGGTACTCGCAAGGTGTCCGTACAGTATGCTCAGCGTATGGTACGTGGTCAGCAGGTGGGTGGCGCACGCCAGTACATTCCTTTGAAGTTGTTTGCAGCTAATGTGATGCCTATCATTTTTGCACAGGCCATCATGTTCATCCCCTCCACGCTAATAGGCTTTATTGCTGAGGGCAGCAGTGTGCTGACTCGTGTGGCCATGGTGATGTCGGATTATACGAGTTGGCAGTACAATGTAGTGTTTGCATTCCTTATCATTGCATTCACTTTCCTGTACACTGCCATCACGATGAATCCCCAGCAGATGGCTGAGGATATCAAGCGCAACAATGGCTTCATTCCTGGTGTACGTCCTGGAAAGGCTACGGCTGACTATCTGGATGAGATAATGACTCGTATCACTGTGCCTGGATCTGTGTTCCTTGCCTTTATTGCCTGTATGCCCGCTTTCGCAGGCTTGCTTGACGTGAAGCCCGAGTTTGCACATTTCTTCGGTGGTACGTCGCTCTTGATTCTTGTAGGTGTTGTTCTGGATACCCTGCAGCAGATTGAGAGCCACCTGCTGATGAGACATTACGACGGTTTGTTGAGTTCTGGCAGAATTCATGGCCGTGGCGGTGTTGCTGCCTACTAAAGAGTATCTATGAAGATATTTCTGAAGACAGAGGACGAAATTAAACTGATGAGAGCGGCCAACCTAATGGTGGGTGCAACGCTCGCAGAGATAGGAAAGGTGATTAAGCCTGGGATGACGACCCGTCAACTCGACAAGATTGCCGAAGAGTACATAAGAGACAATGGAGCGGTTCCCACCTTTAAGGGGTTTCCGAATCCATGCGGTGGTGAAGCGTTTCCTGCGTCAATTTGTACGTCCGTGAATGATGTGGTGGTACATGGTGTGCCCGATGACAATGCCCTGAAGGAGGGTGATATAGTTTCGGTGGACTGTGGAATACTATTAAACGGATATAATGGTGACTCCTGCTACACGTTTTGTGTGGGTGAACCCTCGGAGGAGGTTCGTCGGTTGCTCCAGACCACGAAGGAGGCTCTTTACCTTGGTATTGAGACGGCCTTGCCTGGACGGCGAATAGGAGATATAGGATGTGCTGTTCAAGAGCACTGCGAAGGACAGGGATACGGGGTTGTGCGAGAATTCGTAGGCCATGGTATCGGTCAGCAGATGCATGAGGATCCGCCCGTTCCCAACTATGGACGCAGGGGTAACGGACCTCAGATAAAGAATGGTCTGTGTATAGCCATTGAGCCGATGATAACGATGGGTAGCCCGAAGGTTTACCTTGCGGCAGACAGGTGGTCGGTGAAGACGCGAGATGGCAAGCCCGCAGCACATTTTGAGCATACCATTGCAATACATCAGGGTAGGGTGGACATCCTTTCCTCGTTTGAAGAAATAGAGAAGTTAGAACAGAGTAATACGATTTAGAGATGGCAAAACAGTCAGCAATTGAGCAAGATGGTGTAATCGTGGAGGCGCTTTCCAATGCCATGTTCCACGTTGAACTGGAGAACGGCCACGAGATTACGGCGCATATCTCAGGTAAGATGAGGATGCACTACATCAAGATACTGCCAGGCGATAAGGTAAAAGTTGAAATGAGTCCGTATGACCTTTCGAAGGGTCGCATAGTATTCAGATACAAATAAAAACAACAATATGAAAACAAGAGCTTCTATCAAGAAACGTACTCCAGAGTGCAAAATTGTGCGTCGCAAGGGACGTTTGTATGTAATTAACAAGAAGAACCCTAAGTTCAAGATGCGTCAGGGTTAATATTATTGCAAGAAAAGTAGTTAATATATGGCAATTAGAATTGTTGGTGTTGATTTACCTCAGAACAAGAGAGGTGAAATCGCTTTGACCTATGTTTATGGTATAGGTCGTAGTAGCTCGGCCAAGATTTTGGACAAGGCTGGAGTTAATCGTGACAAGAAGGTAGTAGACTGGACTGACGACGAGGCTGCCAAGATTCGTGAGATTATTGGTGCCGAGTACAAGGTTGAGGGTGATCTCCGCAGTGAGATAGCTATGAACATCAAACGTTTGATGGACATTGGTTGCTATCGTGGTGTTCGTCACCGTAATGGTCTGCCTGTTCGTGGCCAGAGCACGAAGAACAATGCTCGCACTCGCAAGGGAAAGAAAAAGACCGTTGCAAACAAGAAGAAGGCTACGAAGTAATTAAATTTGACAATTGAAAATTGAGAATTAAATATGGCAAAGAAAACAGTCGCAGCTAAGAAGCGTGTGGTGAAGGTTGACGCAATGGGTCAGCTCCACGTACACAGCTCCTTCAACAACATTATTGTGTCCTTGGCCAACAGCGAGGGGCAGGTTATTTCCTGGTCGAGTGCTGGTAAAATGGGTTTCCGTGGTTCTAAGAAGAACACACCTTATGCAGCCCAAATGGCCGCTCAGGATTGTGCAAAGGTTGCATTTGACCTGGGGTTGAGAAAGGTAAAGGCTTACGTGAAGGGTCCCGGTAATGGTCGTGAATCTGCCATCCGTACGGTGCATGGTGCTGGTATCGAGGTGGTTGAAATCGTTGACGTTACTCCGCTGCCCCACAACGGCTGCCGTCCTCCGAAGAGAAGAAGGGTTTAATTAGAGAAATTGATTCGAGACACAATAGAAGAGAATTCAGCAGCAAACAGGTTTTTTCTGGCTTACATTTCCTCATCATGTGGCCGCGGCTGCTACCCTGGTTGATGCTGATACAATTTTAAATAACAAAAGTATTATGGCTAGATATACTGGACCAAAAACAAGAATTGCCCGCCGTTTTGGTGAGCCCATCTTTGGTGCTGACAAGGCTCTTGCCAAGAGGAATTTCCCTCCTGGTCAGCATGGAAACAATCGTCGCCGCAAGACTTCTGAGTATGGCATCATGCTTGCTGAGAAGCAGAAGGCACGCTACACTTATGGCATTCTGGAGAAGCAGTTCCGCAACATGTTCGAGAAGGCAGCCCGCACCAGTGGCATCACGGGTGAGATATTGCTTCAGAACCTTGAGTGCCGTCTGGACAATGTTGTCTATCGTCTGGGCATTGCTCCCACTCGTGCTGCTGCCCGTCAGTTGGTTAATCACAAACACATCATTGTCGATGGCAAGGTTGTGGGCATCGCCAGCTATAGCGTTGCTCCAGGCCAGATTGTAGGTGTACGCGAGCGCAGCAAATCTCTCGAGGTTATCGAGGCTGCTTTAGCAGGTTTCAACCACAGCAAGTATCCTTGGCTGGAGTGGGATGAGAATTCCAAGTCTGGCAAGCTTCTTCACAAGCCTGAGCGTGCCGACATTCCCGAGAACATCAAGGAGCAGTTGATAGTTGAGTTATACTCTAAATAAATTCTGATTAAAATGGCGATATTAGCATTTCAAAAACCCGAGAAGGTTATAATGTTGCAAGCGGACGATAAGTTCGGCAAGTTCGAGTTTCGTCCACTGGAAGGTGGCTTTGGTACTACCGTAGGTAATGCTTTGCGCCGAATACTTCTTTCTTCGTTGGATGGATATGCCATCAACACGATTGCCATTAGCGGTGTTGAGCATGAGTTTGCCACCGTTCCAGGTGTGAAGGAAGACGTAACCAACATTATCCTTAACCTGAAGCAAGTCAGGTTCAAGAGATTATCAGACGAATTCGAGAACGAGAAAATTACGGTCACCGTGGAGAAGGCGACTGAGCTGAGAGCCGGTGAGTTTAATAAGTATCTGACTGGATTTGAAGTGTTAAACCCCGAGTTGGTAATTTGCCATTTGGATCCCAAAGCTACGATGCAGATTGAGATTTCCGTCAACAAGGGTCGTGGATATGTTCCTGCCGACGAGAATCGCGAATTCTGCACCGATGTGAATGTTATTCCCATCGATTCTATCTACACGCCCATCCGCAACGTGAAGTATGCTGTGGAGAACTACCGTGTTGAGGGAAAGACTGACTACGAGAAACTCGTTTTGGAAATAACCACTGATGGTAGCATCCATCCGAAGGAAGCACTGAAGGAGGCTGCTAAGATTCTGATTTACCACTTCATGCTCTTCTCCGACGAGAAGATCACGCTGGAAAACAGCGATGCCGAGGGTAACGAGGAATTTGACGAGGAGGTGTTGCACATGCGCCAGCTCTTGAAGACGAAACTTGTGGACATGGATCTTAGTGTTCGTGCCCTGAACTGTCTGAAGGCTGCCAACGTGGATACGCTGGCCGACCTCGTTCAGTTCAACAAGACCGACCTGCTGAAGTTCCGCAACTTCGGTAAGAAGTCTCTGATGGAGCTTGACGACATGTTCGAACGCCTGAATCTCTCTTTTGGGACCGATATTTCAAAGTACAAACTTGACAAAGAATAAGAACAATGAGACACAATAAGAAATTCAACCATCTTAGCCGCACGGCTTCTCACAGGGATGCCATGCTTGCCAACATGGCCATTTCGCTCATCATGCACAAGCGAATCAATACCACCGTGGCAAAGGCTAAGGCTCTGCGTAAGTACGTTGAGCCCCTGATTAACCGCTCGAAGCAGGACACTACGGCCAGTCGCCGTGTTGTGTTCAGCTACCTGCAGAACAAGTATGCCGTTACGGAACTCTTCCAGGTTATCTCTGAGAAGGTAGCTGAGCGTCCCGGTGGCTACACTCGCATCATCAAGACTGGTTTCCGCCAGGGCGATGCTGCTGCCACTTGCTTCATCGAACTTGTTGACTTCGACGAGAATATGGCCAAGACACAGAAGAAGGCTAAGCGCACACGTCGCAGTGGCAAGAAGTCTGCCGAGGCTCCTGTAGCTGAAACAGTTGAGGTTCAGACGGAGGAGAAACCGACGGAGGCTGCTGAGTAAGCAAATCTAATTGCATAAAATAAAAAGGTGAAGTGCCCTGTCCGAGACGGATGGGGCACTTTTCTATGATAAGTAACTCTATTTAACCATGATCTTTTAGTTCTGCTATCACTCTACCCCTTATTCTATTGAGTCTGGTCTCCAGTCGGGGAACGGATACTCGGCGGCAGGGACAAAGTCCAGTTCTATGTCCACCAGTTCCTCCTGCTCCTCCTCCATTTTGAAAGGCACTATGCCGCCTTCGCGCGAAGAAACCTGATTGATTTCTACGGGGATATAGCCGTATGGGATGACATTGAGATGACGTGCGGCCGCTAAACTGAGATCGATGGTGAACCGCTTTGAGTAGGGACCACGGTCGGTGACCCTTACTATAACTGCCTTTCCGTTCTTTGGGTTCGACACACGTAGCCACGTACCAAGCGGATAATGACGGTGGGCACACGTGAAACTGTCGCGATGGTAAGGCTCCCCGTTAGCCATCTTGCGCCCATGGAACTTGTTGTGGTAATACGAGGCAACCCCACGCTCCGCCCACATGGCGGGGACGAGAAAGCTGGACATAAGTCCCAGCAGTAGGAGCCATCCTAATGGTGTTCTTGTGTTTTTCATAAATGTACGGCTACAAAGATAGTCATTTTTAATTTTTAATTTTTAAATTATCACTTTTTTTTGTACCTTTGCAGTTAAATTGTATTATAAATATATGAAAGGACTATTGAAATACGCGTTCCCAGTGTTGTTGTGTGCGGCAATGCTATCAAATTCTTCGTGCATCAGCGAGAAGAAGATAATTTACCTGCAAGGAGCGGACACGATGTACCGTGTGCCCCAGCAGATTCAGCAAGCCTTCGAACTGGAGATACAGCCCGACGATGAGCTGGCCATTTCCGTAACGAGTAAGGATGCCGAGTTGATACAGCGTTTCAACAACAACACACTCATCGGTGGCGGAGCATCGTCGGTGTCGGGTAGTAATACCACCAACACCACTTCGCGTGTCTCCTATTTCTTGGTGGACAAGGAGGGCAATATCGAGTTCCCCATCTTCGGAACCATCAACACTGGCGGAAAGACCTGCAAGCAACTGGCTCGGGAACTTCAGAACCGTTTCGTAAAAGAGGGATGGATTCAGGACGCTGTGGTCAACGTAAAAGTGATGTCCTTCAAGGTCACCGTGCTTGGAGACGTGAAGAACCCCGGCACTCAGACCTTCCAAGGCGAACGCCTGACCTTGCTTGAGGCACTCGGTAAAGCTGGTGACCTCAACAATACAGCTCATCGCGACCACGTCCTGGTAGTCCGCGAGATTGGCGAACAGCGTGTGACCTATGACATCGATCTGCGCGATACGAAGAGTGTTTTCGATTCTCCTGCCTATTACCTGCAGCAGAACGACATCGTGTATGTTCAGCCAAACAAAAGCGTCCGCGTGAAGGGTAGTACCGGCTATACCCTGCTTTCCGTCGGAGCTACGGTCGTGAGTATGATTGTTTCGGTAGTATCTTTGGTAATAGCCTTAAAGAAGTAAGAAATGGATATGGAAGTAACAACAGTTAACCCCAATACGGCTCCAGCACAAAAGCCCCAGGGAACGGAGGAAATGCTCTCCTTACGTGAGATTTTCGATATGGTCCTTGGTAACTGGAAATGGTTTGTGCTCTCCTTTGTTGTATGTGTTGCGCTGGCATCCCTTTATCTAGCCACACAGTCATATGTCTATCAGCGTCAGGCTGTCATGTTGGTGAAGGACGACAATGGAGGAATGGGGAGTCGCCGCAGTACCATCAGCAACGACGCTCTCATGCAACTGAATGGTGTTCTGGCAGGTTCCTCCGTGAAGAACGAAGTGTACATTCTGCGTAGCCATCAGCTGATGAAGGAAGTGGTGAAGAATCTTCACCTTGATGTCATGTACTCCTATAAAAAGGGGTTGAAGACCGTCTCTCCCTACATGGAAAAACCCTTCATCGTGCAGTTTTCCAATGACGAGGATGCTATCCTCTCCGTCTTCTCCGTGCGCATCATCGACCGCAATCAATGCAGCATCTCCAATATGCAGAGCAAGAAGGGGAAGGCTGACTTTGAGAAGGTGGTTCGCTTCGGCCAGCAGGTAAAAACCCCAGTGGGCACACTCACCATTGTCCCCCAGCCCGAGTATCTAAAAGACTTCATCGACAAGACCATCAACGTCACCCATCTGGATCTTGAGACAGCAGCCAACGTAGTTGCGGCAAAGGTGCAGACTGGGGAGATGGATAGGGAAAGTTCTCTGGTGCGACTGGTATGCACAGACACCGACATCAAGCGTGCCGACGACATTCTGGCCGCACTGCTCGAAGCTTATAAACAAAGCATCATTGCCGACAAAAACATACTAGCACAGAGTACGGCAGACTTCATTGACGAGCGCATTCAGCTCATCAGCAAGGAACTGGGCGAAGTGGAAGGACAATTGGCTGCTTTCAAACAAAACAACAACATCATCGACCTTTCGCAGAATGCTCAGGTCTTCCTCCAGCAGACCAGTGTAGCACGTCAGCGCACACTCCAGTTGCAGGCTCAACAATCGGCCGTCTCCTATCTGCTTGACTATCTGAAGAGTAGTAGTGAGGGCAACGGACTCATCCCTGCCATGGGAGGACTGACCGACATGTCCATCCAAAGTCAGATAACGAAGTACAACGAGCTCATGCTCAATCGTAATCGCCTGATAGAAAACTCCAGCGAAAATGCCATCACCATCCGCGAACTGGACACCAACCTCCAGCAGATGAAACAGGCCATCATCGCCTCTATGAAAGGTTATGCCGCTACGCTTGACCTACAGGCACAACAGGCTATGCGCGAAGAGAATACCCTGCAAAACACCCTGTCCGTTGTACCTCAGAAAGAGAAGCAGGTGATGGACATCAGCCGTCAGCAGAGTATCAAAGCTACACTTTACACCTATCTGCTGAACAAACGTGAGGAGACCGCCCTGCAATTGGCCATTTCCGAAGCCAACATCCGTATTGTGGAACGTCCATTCGGCAGCACACGCCCCATTGCACCTCGTAAACTGGTCATCCGCGCTACTGCAGGTATGATAGGTCTTGTCATCCCCTTCTTCATCCTCTATTTGCTGAGTCTGCTCAACATGGGAGTCCGTGGCCGCAAGGATATCGAGACATACACCTCCATCCCAGTCATCGGTGAGATTCCCCGCATCAAGCATGAGTTCAAAGACTCTCAGGTCATGGTGGGCGAAAATAGCAACGATGCCGTCAATGAGGCATTCCGCCTTCTTCGTTTCAACCTCGGGTTTGTCAAGAAGGATGCCCGTGTCATCATGTTTACTAGCACCATGCCCGGTGAGGGTAAGACTTTTGTCAGCCGCAACTTTGCTCATACGCTTGCTCTCTTAGGCAAGAGAGTAATACTACTTGATACCGACATTCGTAAACGTACCCAGACGGCTCTTTACGGAGCGTCCCGTCATGAGGGTCTTACTTCTTATCTCAGCGGTGCCGTGGACGATATTCAGAACCTCATTATCCACGATGCCGACAAGAAGACCGTGGATGTAATGCCAGCCGGTGTGGTGCCTCCCAACCCAGCAGAGTTGCTGATGAGTGAGCGTCTGGATGAACTTATTGAGAAACTAAAGGAGACCTACGACTACATTATCGTGGACAATGTACCTGCTCAGGTGGTGGCCGATGCTGGTATCGTTAACCGTGTGGCAGACCTCACCGTTTATGTTGTGCGTGACCGCAGGCTTGATCGCCGTTATCTGCCCGAACTCGAACGTCTGCATCAGGAAGGTAAGTTCAACAACCTCTGCATCCTCATCAACGATGCGCGTGTAGAACGCAAGCGTTACGGCTATGGCTATGGCTATGGATATGGTCGTTATGGCTATGCCTACGGGTATGGCAGTAATAAGAAGTAAGCAAAAGTAACATCCTCCTAAAATAGCCCCCTCGTCCGTTTCAGGATTGAGGGGGCTTTTCTTTTTGATAGCAGATTGCAACTCGGTTGCAATATACGGGATGGAGTTACTTGATGACGAGAGCGCGATCTATGCGGTCCTTCAAAGCCAGGGCATGGGGCGTGGTGGCTGTTGCTAACTGGCGTTGCAACTGCTTCAGGGCTTGTAGGGCGAACGGACGAAGTTTCTCGTTATCAGTATCCAGTCTGCCAATGAGGTTATTGACGTATGCCGTCTGCAAGGTCTGACGATAAGGGGAGAGATCACGCTGATTGACATCCTTCATAATCATGCGGCTTAGGTCTGTCAGATATTCATCACCCTTGTACAGGTCGTTAAGGTATCCGAGGCGGCCAATCAAACGAGCAATGCCCACAATGGCAATGCTGTTGGTTAGCGTGTTCGGGTCAGAAGTCAGTCGCTTGGCGTAGGGGAGATTGCGGAGCCAGGTGGGTTCGTTGAGGATGTTGCGCTCCACGTATTTGAGGGCTTCGAGTTGTTTCTCGCGAGGCTGCGGACGATATACATCGCCTTCTTCGGTGTTTGTTCTGAAGTTCTCAAGTTGGCCACCAATGTTATTGATGACATGAATGTTGTATCGTTGGAACTGGGTACGAATTTGGTTGTACATTGTCTCTAAGTTCTCGTTGTAGATGTCATCCTCGCTGTAGGTCCACTTGGGCAGTTCCTTAAGTTCGCGCTTCAGGTTCAGTATGCCATACTCGCTGGCTTTTATGGCGTTGTCGCCCAGATCCTCGGTCTGTCGGCGAGGGTCGTCCTGATTGGTCTCACCGTCGCCCCACCAGAGTCGGGGGTTATTCTTGACGTTCTCCTTCTCGAACAGGGCTTGCAGAGCCTTGTAATCCTCATCCTCGTTTCTCGCATCCAGCATGGGGGTGTAACCCCACTGTATGGCCCAGCAGTCGTAGTCGTTGATTCGAGGGAAGATTTCGTGCTGCGTCATGCCATCCTCGGGCTGGGCCACGTAGTTGAAGCGGGCGTAGTCCATGATACTGGGCGTGTGTCCGTGTTCGCTGACCCAAGCCTTGTCCCTCAGTTTCTCAACAGGCACGGTGCTGCTGGAACCGAAGTTGTGGCGCAGACCCAGCGTGTGGCCTACCTCGTGGCTGCTGACGAAACGAATCAACTGCCCCATGAGTTCCTCGTCGTAGTGCATCTTACGGGCAGCCTCGTCTATCGAACTGGCCTGAACCATATACCAGTCGTGAACAAGCGACATTACGTTGTGGTACCAACAGATGTGGCTCTCCAAAATCTCACCCGTGCGAGGGTCGCTGACGTGGGGACCATATGCATTGGGTATGGGACTGGCCAAATAGCGAATCACACTGTATCGGGCATCTTCCATTGACATGATGCTGTCTTCTCCTTCTGGCCATTCCAGTGCATAGATGGCATTCTTGAAACCAGCCTTCTCGAAAGCTTTTTGCCAGTCGTTTACACCTGCAATAAGGTACTTGCGCCATTGCTTAGGCGTGGCAGGGTCTATGTAATAGACTATGGGTTTCTGGGGTTCCACCAGTTCGCCACGGCGCATTTTTTCCACATCCTCTGGCTTGGGTTCAAGACGCCAACGGCTGGCAAAAACTTTAGCCTTGACACGCTGCTGACCATCGTTGTAGCTATTGAAACCATGTGTGAAGAAACCCACACGTGGGTCATAGTATCGGGGCTTCATGGGGTTAGAGGGTAACAACACAAACGACAGATTTAGTCCGAATGTGACTTTTCCAGTGCTGCGCACAGAAGCCAGTGAGGTGGAGTTAGAGTTATAGGTCTTCACCATACGTACCTCAGTGTTTAGAGGAAAGGTTTTAATGTCCTCGATATACGAGAGGTTTGGCATCATGTTGGCAATCTGGTAGGTCGTCTTCGTTGCCTTGGTCAGTCCTGTGGTAGGGTTGTCTTCGTTCAGGAACTGTGTCACCTTTACCTTGTACAAGCTGTCCTTGTGGCTCTCAATCTTGAAAGATGCAATAATGGGGTTTTCGTTCGAGACGGTGATGGCCTTGTTGATGTTTTGTGTGGTGTCGCTTACGTTTACGAAGAGACGAACACGCAGAAGCAGTTGATTGTCAACTCCCTCTTGGAAATATACCGTCTGTTGGTTCAGCATTTCACCGCCGAACTTGCCACTTCCGGCAGGAGTGGAGGTATAGCGAGTTGTCGTGAGAAAGTCACGGCCGATGAGTGAGTCGGGAATGAAGAAGAACCAGTCGTTCTCCACCTTCTGCACCTGGAACATCCCCTTCCTGTCAACAGAAGGTTTGGGAGCAGGTTTTTGTGTAGGAGCGGGTTGTTCGGTTTGTCCCTTCTTCCCTTTCTGTCGTTTTTTGTCCTTAGACTTGTCGTCCTTGGTCTTCTTGCTTTGCTCGGTCTTGGGCTTTTCCGAGTTCTTTTTCTCTTTTGCACTCATCGTCGGGCTTATCAGCGCGAGGACGAGCATCATGGTTAGTAGTTTATTCATTGTCGTATGGTTTGAAAATAGGATTAGTATCGTTAGAGGTTGAAGATTAGTAATGCTCTGGTGGTAAGATTAGTAATGTTGGAGGTTAAGGATTACTACTCCTCTCGTTGGGGGATGAGTATGGATGAATCACCGTAACTGAGGAAGCGGAAATCATGTTCAAGGGCATAGTCGTAGATGCGATGCCAGTCGTCTCCCACGAAAGCCGAAACCAGCAGCAATAGGGTGGATTGTGGTTGGTGGAAGTTCGTAATCATGCGCTCAACGATGTGATATGTGTAGCCTGGTGCTATAATGATTTGCGTAGAGGCATGAAGTACGTCGAGGTCATGATCGTCCATATACTTGAGCAGGGCTTTGAGTGCATCCTCACGTCTCACCTTTAACCCTTCACCATTCACCTCTTCATACGGTTCCCATTGCCCCACGTGGAATAGGTCACCCTCCTCATTACGGGGAAGATTTGAGGAGAGGACTTTCCTCCCCAACCAGTACAGACTTTCCAATGTCCTAACGCTGGTTGTCCCCACGGCTATGGCACGTCCGCCATGTGCAATCAGCCGTTCTATGGTATGTCGGCAGACAGCGATGTGCTCAGTATGCATATCGTGGTGTCCGATGTCTTCCGACTTGACTGGTCGAAACGTACCTGCACCGACGTGGAGGGTCACCTCTTCACGTTCAATCCCCTTTCTATCCAGTTCGTCCAGAACATGCTGGGTGAAATGCAATCCGGCCGTTGGTGCGGCCACACTGCCTTCTATCTTCGAATAGACGGTTTGGTACGTCTGTTTGTCACTTTCCTCTGTGGGACGGTTAAGATAGGGTGGGATGGGCAGCTCTCCCATGGCTTCGAGGATTTCTGACCAAGTCCATTCCCCGTTCCAATGGAAATCTACCCAATGGCTTGTGCCAAACTGTTCGCCTCGCGCTGCTGTGATGACAACATGTTCCCCTTGTATCTCTACTTCGGCACGCAAATTCCCCTGTTTCCACTTTTTCAGTCCACCCACCATGCATAGCCATGCGGTATGTCCTCGTTGGGCAAAGTTCTCCTGATATTCCCGTGGCCAGGCTGGTTCCAGAACAAGAATCTCCACACGTGCTCCCGTTTCTTTGTGGAAAAACAGTCGTGCCTGTATGACTCTCGTGTTGTTCATCACCAGCAATGCTCCTTCGGGCAACAGACAGGGCAGGTTGTAGAATTTCTGTTCGCAGATACTTCCCTGGTCATAAACCAGCAGTTTGCTCTGGTCGCGTTCTGGAAGTGGGAATTTAGCTATCCTTTCGTCTTCAAGGGGGTAGTTGAATGCTTTGATTTGTATATTTCTAGGGTCAATCATTCTTGAAATATGTTAAAAACGCTACGAAGTTACGAAATAATCGCTAAAAAGTCTTATATTTGTAGGCACTATAAAAGATAAAAAACCTTAAAATGTAATATTATGAGGAAACTGTCAAACATTATGTTGGCAACACTGCTTATGTTGCCACTGTCATTAATGGCTCAGGACTGGAATCGTGAGAAATATCCCGATTACAATCCGAATGGATATGACCCCGAGCCCAGCCTTCTGAAGTTCGGAAAGGCAAACACTCCGGGAAAAGCCCGTGCCATGGCTAAGGATGCAGGACTACCCGACCATGTGAACAATTCCACAACGAAGTATTTCCCTCCAGTTTTTAACCAGGATGGAGGTTCGTGTGGTTCAGCATCGCGTATCTGCTACATGTTTACTCACGAACTCAATAGCTATCGTGACATCGACAGTAGCACACCAGAGAACAACTATCCCAGCCATTTTGTGTGGTTGCTAACTTACGGCAATTCAAGCAAGGACGACTTTGTGACAAACGTAGGTGTCCCCACATCGGCAACCTATGGAGGTCGTACCTACAGCCGAACATATGGAAACTACGACTGGAACAGTGAGGTTTTTGGCTGGATGCAGGGTTATGACAAGTGGTTCTCTGGCTTTTCCAACCGCATGACCAAACCCACTCAGGTACCCTACAACCTCGGAACCCCTGAAGGTCGTTTGGCAGCAAAGTCGTGGCTCTACAACCATGGAGGCGACAACTCTTTCAAGTGTGGCGGACTCATCGGTCTGGGTGTAGCCTCTGGTGGTGACTGGCAGAGGATTCCTAAAACAGCGCAGAACGATGCTATCGGCGTCACCAATATGTACTACGTCAAGAAATGGGGAACTTCAGTTGACCACGCTCTGACTATGGTGGGCTACGACGACCGCATTGAGTTTGACATTGACGGAAACGGTATCTATGGTGAGGAGAGTAAGGACGAGAAGGGTGCCTGGATTATCGTTAACTCATGGGGCGGTTGGTGTAACGGTGGTTTCATCTATTGTCCTTATGCCATGGGTGGCCCTTCTGTCAATAGCGAAGGCAAACTAACAGGTTTCTGGACAGGAGAATTGTACCACACTCGTAAGGATTATCGTCCCCTGCGTACCATCAAACTGAAGATGGATTATACACGTCGTAGTGAACTCCTACTTCAGGCGGGTGTTTCCAGCGATTTGTCGGCCACCCAGCCCGATGCCATTATCTCGATGGATCACTTCAAATATGCCGGTGACGGTCATAATGGAGACACGCAACCTGCTCCCGAAACTCCAATGTTGGGTAGATGGGCTGACGGCAAAATGCACACCGAGCCCATGGAGTTTGGTTACGACCTGACAGACCTCTCAAGTGGTTATGACACCAACCAGTCGCTCAAGTACTTCTTCATCGTCAACACTCGCGCTTGGGGTGAAGGCGAAGGACACATCTACGGAGCCTCTATCATGGATTACAAGTATGACCGCGAGGGCGTGGAAACTCCGTTTGATTTAGGAGAAGCGGGCGTAGTCGAGGTTAAGAGCGCAGGAGCAAAGACCATCATTAGCGTTATTGTCAATGGTGCGGCTTACAATGCTCCTCAGAACGTTGCTTTTGCTGATGGTCGTCTAGTATGGGAGGCTCCTATGACTTCTGGCCACACACTACAGGGCTATGCCGTATATTTTGATGGTACGAAGTTAGGAACAGTGGGTTCAGACATTCATACCTATGAATTGGATGGCAATGGTACTTATGGAGTAGCAGCCATCTATGAGGGTGAGGTGGAGAGCGAACAGGCTACGGTGGTTTCTACCATTGAAAAGTCAGAAACGAATCAAGTAGTTAACTTCACTAAGGGAGGATTCATGATTCCCGACATCTTCAATGCCAGTTACGACGAATGCACCATCGAGTACTACATCAAGCCCAACAGCCTGATTAACTACAATAATATGTTCGGTCCAGGCTGGGGCACATTCTCGGCTCATTGTAACTCCAATGGCACCATGTCTGTGGGTTGGAACACGGGTGGTCATCGTATCGATGCCAGCAGCAAGTCACTGACTAAGAATGCTTGGACTCATGTGAGTATTGTTGTCAGCGGCAGTACCATGAGGCTCTATTTTGGAAATGCACAGGTTGGCAGCTGTTCAAGTTCTTCCTTCCGCGGTATCGGTGGCTTCGGAAATCTCGTATTCCAGAATGGTGGCAACAGCTATCAGGATGCATCGTATGACGAAATTCGCATTTGGAATTGTGCACGCACGGCAGATCAAATCAAGAACAGCTACAACCGTGAGTTCTTCGGTGATGTTATGCCTGATGGCTTGATTGCTTATTACAAGGGCGACATTATCAATATTGATGGAGTTGATTACATGCGCGACTGTGTTGGCGGTCACCACGCTCCCTTCACTAATGTGAACTATGTGCAGGAGGTTCCAACCAAACAGCCTACACTTTATCGTCCCAAGGATAGTGAGAATATTCTCCGTATCAATGAACCTTCGGAACCTGTTTATGCAGGTATTCCTACAACTATCACTACTACCCGTGGCGATGCCATTCGCGAACTCTCGTGGGACATTCCTTCGCTTAATATCTTCAACTGGAAAATTACGAATCCTTCTGTTACGTTCCCCGAACCTGGTACTTATGAGGTTCAGGTTACAGGCTCTGACTATGAGGCTTATGCTACTGGTGAAAACCCACAGGCTCGCACCATAACAAACACGCTTACGATAACCGTTGTTGGCTCCCCGGCTATTGATACTGAATTCACGACTACCGCTACTGAGATTGCCAGTGGCGACCGTGTAAGTTTTTCCGTGAAGAACCCAATTGCAGGTTACTCCTACGTATGGTCTATGCCAGGTGCTGATGTTGAAAAGGCAGGTACGCTGACCGCAGGTGCTACTTATCAGAAAGCAGGAGAATATACTGTAACCCTTACTGTCACTTCTCCTGCTGGAGCTACAGCACAAAGTTCGACTTCCATATCAGTAAGGGAGGTTGCCCCCGTGGCTGACTTCACATTGAGTGAGCCTGTTGTTCTCAAGGGTACTCCCACACGCCTTGTCAGCACCTCGAAGCACCATCCGTCTTCGGTACAGTGGACATTGGCCGGAACCATTCAGAAGTATGTCATCAGGAATGCCAACACCTATGAATTCGTTCCTGAGGAACCTGGTATTTACAACATTACGCTCTTGGCTACCAACGAAAAGGGTTCGGACAGCAAAACACAGGAGCGTGGACTCATTGTAACCAATGCCGATTCATACAATGGACTTACTTTCGGTGCTGGTTCCAAGGTGGTATTGTCGAAGCCCCTCTTTGAGGCGGAAACTACACAACAACTCTCGCTTGAGTGGTGGATGAATCCCGAAAAACTGACTGACTACTGTCTGGGTATCGGTGAGAGCACAAGCACCTTCATGCTGCGTACAGATTCTAAGGGTTGCATGTACTTCCACAATGGCACACGCACGGTAAAGAGTGGCAATGAATTTGTCATTGCTGGTGAGTGGCATCACTATGCTATAAGTTACTCTAAGGGTGCTGTCAAGTTCTTCCGCGATGCCGTGCAGATAGCATCTGTTTCTGGAGCAGGCACCACGGTGGCACGTCCAGAGACATTCTCCATTGGTACAACCTCTGCTGATATGACGGGCTGCATAGATGAGTTCCGTATCTGGAACAATAATCTTGTGAAGACCAACTATCAGAACTTTGGCAACCAGCCTATGGAAGATCCTGAAACCTACATCACAGGCGAGAAGGCTAACTACAAACTGTTGCTTTACTATCCCTTCAACCAGACTGGTGGTGACGTAGAGGATGCAACCTCTAACGGCAATACAGGTCTCCGTGTGGGCTTCGGTCCGGATGGTGACGCTTGGGGGCTCTCTAAAGGTGTTTTCTGCCTGAACTTTGGTACAAAACAAGGAGACATCGTAATTGACGGAATTGAGGGTGTTGATGAAGAACAGAGCCTTCTTGATGCTTCTCGTCAAGGTGTATATGACTTGAGCGGACGTCACGTGAATAACGCAAATCTGAAGCCAGGCCTCTACATCATAGATGGAAGAAAACGTATAGTCAGATAAGCCCGAAGACATATTAAGCCCCCTGCTTTCCAAATGGATGGCAGGGGGCTTTTTTTTATTCAGTCTTCTACGGAAACTCAAAGGGTATCAATCCAGTTCCGCGTGAAAGGCTTGAATTTCAATTTCTGTTGTTATATTGGACTCTTATTGAGTGCACGTTTGAAAGAAGGTCATGGATTTATATCTAAAACAACTTCCACGGGACAATGGTCGCTGCCGAATACTTCGTTATGTATGGTGGCTGACAGCATAGAGGGGACGAGTCTGTTGCTAATGATAAAGTAATCGATACGCCATCCAGCATTCTTCTCTCGGGCTCGGAAACGATAGCTCCACCACGAATAGGCACCTTCAAGGGTAGGGTAGAAGTGGCGGAACGAATCGGTAAAACCACTTTGGAGTAGGTTTGTCATCTTTTCACGTTCTTGATCGGTGAAACCAGCGTTCTGTCGATTGCTCTTGGGATTCTTCAGGTCAATCTCCTCGTGAGCCACATTTAGGTCTCCACAGAGGATAACGGGCTTCGTCTTGTCCAGTTCTAAGAGGTATTTGCGGAAGTCGTCTTCCCACTTCATGCGATAGTCAAGGCGGCGCAAACCATCCTGGCTGTTAGGCGTGTAGCAACATACAAGATAGAAATCTTTGTATTCTAATGTAATGAGACGTCCCTCATGGTCATGTTCGTCAATGCCCATACCATAACGGACATTCAGGGGTGCGTATTTCGTAAAGATGGCTGTGCCAGAGTAGCCTTTTTTGTCGGCATAGTTCCAAAAACTCTGATAGCCGAGGAATGCTATGTCAAGCTGACCTTGTTGCATTTTTGTTTCTTGTAGGCAAAAGAAGTCAGCATCTATAGATTCAAAGGCTTCACCAAAGTTTTTGCCTGCGACGGCACGCAGACCATTGACATTCCAACTGACGAACTTCATAATTTCTTATTGTATTGCAACTTTCTTACCATTAACAACGTAGATGCCAGGCATCAGCCCAATGTTGAAACGGCCGTATGGAACCTGCTTGCGGACAAGTATGCCATGAATCGTATATACATCAACGGGCTTCTGCATGACCTCTGCGACATCTACACGGTCAGGTCGGCCGTAATCATCCTCTTCAGGCTCGATGATGTCGTCCGAGATGTCATACACGTCAAGGTGAGTGTAGATGTAATTGGCACGTTTCGTCAACCAGTTCTTGGCGTTGGTGTTTACTGTAGCGTAGTTTTTTCCGTCGCCCCAACCTGTGTTCGTCCACCAGTCGTAGCTATCTACGATTACGCCATCCTGATTATGTATGAATGAGGGATTTACATAGCTTTGATAGTCGTCGCAGAACTCAATGAGTTCGTCCAACTTCCCACTCTTGATGAACTCCGTCCATAACTTATAGTAAGCTTTCTTCACCACATCGCTTCCGCGCAATAGTTGCTGGAAGAATGGGAATCCGATGTTGTTGGAACCCATCTTGGCAAAAAGGTCAATCTCTGCATTGTTGATGAAATATGTGCTTGTGCCCTCGTAGCCATACGACCAGTCGAAGTCCCACACGGGACCAAAGGTCCAGAGGGAATCGGTTGTTGTGATGTCTTCGTTATAAAGGAACCAACTCTTGGGATGTTTCAATTCCTCGTTGCGGACAAGGTCGGTGACCAGCATGGCACGCACGAAGGCATCAACATCGAGCATGGCAGTCCCGCCATCTTTTGTTGCGCCAGTAAAGGTGTTGAAGGCTTCTTGTATCTGCTGGAATCTTTGTCTGGCTTCTGTCTCAGTAAGTAGCCCCTCTGTTACTTGCTCGCTCAGTTCGGGTTCTTTTACGTTGACATAGAGGTTATAGTTCTTGTCGCGGAACTTGTAGGTCTCGTCATAGTATGAGTCGAGTTCCAGGAAAACGGCGTTCGTATCGTCGTCAAGGTCAATACTATTGTTGGAGAATCCTGTTTTCTCCGTGAAGTTATAGGAGCCTCGGTACTGATTATTTACGTATAGTTCGACGGGGATGATGTGATTGCATCCGCGCGTTTCCACCATGTCGGCTATTTTCATGGCTATAGCGTTGGTGGTCATGGAACCGCTCTGCTTGTTGGCCAGCAATACCCATGACTTGCCCTTGGTCATTCCGAAGGGTTTTACCTTAGTGGCGAACTTCATGCGATAGGGGTTCTTGCTGCTATACGAGTTCGTCCAACTGGAATTGCCACGACCCTTAATCTGGATTTCTGTCTCTTCCATGTCGGGGAATACACCGGCACCGTCAATCTTGATGGTAGCATCCTCGTAGAATGACTTGCCGTTGCGTCCAATCCACATGGAACTGCTCCAGGTTTCCTTGTCTCCGAACCAGATGTCAACGCGTGGCACGTTATACTCTGTAGTGGGATGATCGGTGAGGAAGTCGACTTTCACCTCATATTCTGAACCATAGGGGACAAAGGTCTTGGTATACTCTGCAGGAGATATGAGAACGGGGTCTTCTTGCACATAATCTGGATTCTCCTCTACTTGAAATAAAGCAAACTCGCTCAATACAAGGTAGTTTTTACGTTGCGACTGAGTCAACTGCAAACGCAGGTACTTGTATGTGGCACCCAGATTCAGTATGGCGCTAGTATATTCCGTGGCTGCTGTGGTGGGCAAACCATCCTTCTCGCTGGTGAGGGTCTGAATATCGTTCCAGCTATTGCCGTCGTTGCTACCTTGCAGTATGAAGCCGAGCGGACAATAGCCGTTGCTGGTCTGAGGACGAGTGATATAGGTGAACTTAATACGTGATAGAGGTTCTTTCAAGGCAATCTGAATGTAGGGCCATTCGGTTACACCATCACCATAATACCCTCCATTGCTCCAGGTCAGTGGCGTATATGCCCCATTGCCCCAGGTGGAGTGATAGAAGGTGCTCGGGTTGCCGTCAAGCATTTTGTCTGGGCCTTCGTCTGAGTTGCTTGGCGCATTCGTTGAAAGCATATCCTCCGTCAAATTCACTTGTGTCGTTATCCACATTTCGCCGTTTCCTTCGGGGGTGCTCCAAACCTCATCGCTTACTTTTACTACTTTGTAGAGATATTGCTTAGGATAGGCAAGGGTGTAATGTACGGGAGCATCGAAACGCAAACGGGTTTCTTTGCTGTGTTGCTGTACCCCGTTAATATAGGCTTTTACTCCATCGGGGAGTTTGAAGGATGGGGTTAGGCGTTTTCCAATGCACCCTATGCTTACGTAAACTTTTCTGTTGATGCTGTCTATTTCGCCTTCGGCATCGGTATAGAGTTGGTCGTTAAATTTATTGTTAAACTTGTAACTTTCAAAGTTGGGTAGTGTACCTTTGTATTCCGTACCCATGCTTACGATATGGCTCTTGGCTATCACGATGCTGGTGTCTCCTGCCAAGGTGAAGGTGATAAAATCTTCATTCTCTTCTGTGCCCTTTATGTATTTTTGGGGGAATATCATAGTAGAACTGTCGTTCAGTGCAATGAACAAAGTGTCGGTGATGATGGTGTCTTCCTCTTCTCCTTGTTCTATCCGTTCCTTTAGAGTGGCTGTAGCGGCTTTGATCGCTTTGATGTCGGTCCCGTTATAGACACTGGTGAAGTCAGTGTATGTAATACCTCTGCTTGCAGCCTTTTCTGCCATGGCATACAGAGCCTCTTGTGCTTGATACAGTTCGTAGTCGGTGGTGACTATAAATGTCCAGTTGGTCTCGAAGCCGGATACGTTAGGCTTCAGCATATATACGGACTGATTGCCGCCTAAAGGTTCCCCGTCTTTACTGATATCCACGGCATCGGGGTTCCAACCGAGTAAGTAAGTGTTTTCGTCACTGGTCACCTTGTACCCATAATCTCCCCAGATGTAATCATTGGCATCTGTCTTGATGTTCACCGTGCCATTGCCGTTTTTCACAATGGCCCAATGTGTGGAGGCATCGCCGTGATAGTTGTAATCGGTATAAACACCCGTACCCGTACTCTCTCGGAATAGTAGTCCTTGATTTTCAGCCTGTGAACTATAGAATGTATAGCCTTGGCTCGACTGAGTTATCAGGTATGGTAGGGCGGCCACCCCCGTGCTGTCCAGAAAGGCATGAGTACCCCACTTTCCACCATAGGTGAGCATCTGTTTCCTACCTGTATGATACAAATAGTAGCTTGTTCCTTCGTTTGGAGTGTCTGTCGTTTTGAGGACAGGCTTTTCCCAGTTGATTGCCCAAAGGAATGTTAGTCCATAAAAGAGCATCAGTAAGGATAGTACATTCTTTTTCATATGTATCTTGTTTTTCTTTTTATTTCATTCTCATTCTGGGAGTAAATATTTTGCCAGTTCACTCTTGTTTTGCCTAAGTCCTTTGGCAATGCCTTGGGCGTTTAATTTTGCACCCAGTTTACTGGTGTGTGTGTGGTCGCCTTTGTAGAACTCCTGGGTTGCAGTCTGTCCCATCTGGTCGAAGGCATCAGCAGAGATGTTGTGTAAATCCACAAACTCTACGCTTGTCTGTTCCACGACATTACGATACCACTGGCCGAAAGAATCGTTTCTTCTTTCTATCTTTCCGTCCTTCCATTCGTTTCTGGGGGTTAGACTTACCAGAATGGGTGTGGCTCCTTTCTCTCGAACATCGTCAATCATTTTGTGTAAATACCAACCAAAGGTATAAACCACCTCATTCCGCACTTCCTTGTCTGTACGTACACGATATACATGGCTTGAATCAGCCGTGCCCATGATGTCGTTGCGAGCCTTGCCGTAGTCCAGTTCCTTACCGGCATCGTTGTGTCCAAACTGAATGAGTACGAAGTCTCCTGCTTGAACGTCATTGATGACTTTGTCCCAACGTCCTTCGCGCAGGTACGAACGGCACGAACGTCCTGCTTGTGCTGAGTTTTGAATCGTGATGCGGCTGGCATCGAATACGGTAGCAGCTTGGCTTCCCCAGCC
The DNA here is from genome assembly GCA_947169115.1 of uncultured Prevotellaceae bacterium. Taxonomy (GTDB): domain Bacteria; phylum Bacteroidota; class Bacteroidia; order Bacteroidales; family Bacteroidaceae; genus Physcousia. The sequence continues at coordinate 28,704 of CAMVOK010000015.1, read as the reverse complement.
CCACATCCCATCTTCGTCTTTGTCGGTATTCTTTACTGTGGAATCACCAGTGATGAATAATACGGGTTTGCCTTTTTCACGTCGTACACCAGTTGTCGGTTTCTCAGTCTTCATCATAACCTTTAAGGACTGTATCTCGGGATGGTTGCACTGCATTAGTCCTTCGGCAGCTGAACGTGCATTGAGCCGTGCTCCAAAAGCAGAGGTGTGTATGTGGTCCAGATAGAAGTGATAGTTGAACTTCCATTCCGACATGACATCATACTTTAAGGCTGAAATTTCGTTCAAATCCACGAAGGGGCAATTCAGTTCTTCTGCTATTTGTCTTGCCCACAGTCCAAACGTCTCATTCACACGAACTACTCGCCCTGGTCTTTCATAGGCATTCCTTGGTGTTAGGCTCATCAGGATAGGATGGGCACCCAAAGCGCGAGTTTCCCGTACAAAGCGACGCATGTATTCTCCATAAGAATATACCGTCTCCTTTTTTCCTGTCTCTTTTATAGTTACGTTGAGGCTGTCAGTGGCAGATATTCCACGAATGGATGCACGTGCGCGACCTGAATCGAATGGGCCGTTGTCGTTGTGCCCGAGTTCGATGATAACATAGTCCCCAGATCGTATGCCTTTCTTTACGTCTGGCCATAGACGGTTGTAGAAAGTGCGACTCGATGTTCCTCCTAATGCTTGATTCTCAACCGTTATTTGATTCTCATCGAAAAATTCGTGGGCATAGTATCCCCATCCCCATTGACCATTGTCTCCATTCCCCAATGTGCCTGTCCTCATAGTAGAGTTTCCCACAAGGAAAAGTACTGGGTTATTTCCTCTACGACTGCTACCAGCTTCTGGGCGAGCTGTAGCGGCCTTTTCTAAAGAATCGAGCGTAAGGTCAACGACTTTGTTTACGTCCTCCATGGGACGATAGTTGTCTTGTGCCGATATTCCTGTAGAGAGAAGGGCTGTTATCACGGCCAGATATATTTTCTTCCAAAATGAGTGTAATTTTCTCATGATGTTAGAGTTATGTTTTGATTGGTTTGTAAATCCAGATAAATACTTTGTATTTTGGCTACAAAGATAGTAATTTCTTCGTGTCTAAAGAAATTAAATAAGATGTTTTTGTTGCAAAGCAACATAACTAATTTTTACGCCATTCTCCTGTCTTGAAATTGATGTCAAATTCCTCCATGTAGTGGAACTGGCATTCTGTACCCTGGAAGGTGATTGGAAAGATGATGATTTTGGACTCGGGTAGGGTGGGGTCCATCCATCTGTCGCCGACGTAGAGATAGGTGGTCTGTTTGGTTCCTTTGATGGTTAAAATTGCGGCGGCTTGGGTTCGAAATGCGGTTTTGTCGCCGATGTTTCTGAGGGGCGACCACCCCTCGGTTAGACTTTTGGAGTAAGATACCTTGCACTGATTTGGAGTCCAGCCAGAACAGGCAGAACTGAACATGAAATAATAGTCTCCGACACGAACGACTGCTGGCGCTTCCCGTCGTTGGTGGGGAAAAAGTTGGGTATGGCTAATAGGTTCGTGGTAATCGGTGCTGAGGGTGAAAAGTCCGAGGTGCTGATTCTCCTCAGTGGTGGAAATGAAGTATGTCGTGCCGTCGATATCCTGGAAGATGTTGCAATCCCTACTCTTGATACCTAAAGGCCGTCCGCTCCATACCAGATGGTATTTGCCATTGACAGAGTCGCTTTCGAAACATGCCGCTTCCGATGCGGCATAGTTGCCCGATTCGTAATGGCACCAGACAACGTACTGATGTGTGGCTTCGTTGTAAAGCAGTTTGGCACGCTCAATCATACGTGAGCGTCCCAGTTCTGGAGTTGTCACTTTATTTTGGATGATTTTTCTTTCGAACGTCCAGTGGACCAAATCGTTACTTGAGTAAAGGTTGACGTCAGGACGAAAGGCATTAGAACGGTCTTCGCCTACCATGTACCAACGGCCATCTTTATGAATAAAACCTGGGGCATGAGCCTGTACCGTGTTCCCGTTGGTGTCTTTCCATAACTGACCATTTTTGATGGTTGTCCACTTAGCATTGGCTGTGCCGAAACTGAAAATCAGGAGTAATGTAACGAGCTTCTTCATGACGTAATGAATTATGATATTGTCTATTAGACACGCTATTGGCAAAAAGGTTTTCTTGCCAATGCGTCTAACAGCCGAATAATATGATTTCATTACGCTCACTCATGGCATATTTCTGAAGTAGTTCTTGAATGTATTGGGCACAGGCCAGGGTGTTAGTTTTGTCTCCGTCATAGCCATTTACGATGGTCAGCAAGTGGGTGGTTTCTAAGGAGATTTTAGTACGCTCGTTGTCGCTTGTCGGTGTTCCAATTCCGCCTAATTCATCGCGAAAAACGGGCAATCCGCTGATGTTTAAGGTTCCCCTTCCTATCCCTTCGTAGGGTTCTCCTTCTTTGCCTATGCCCAATGTCAATGTTTGACCTTTTATTTTGTCTGAATCGAACCCGCCTATACTATATCCGTAGGCGATAGAGGCCAGGTTAATAAGGTCAACGATGGTTGACACGCGATAGAGATCGTTCCCCTTTAGGGTGCGTCGAACCAAGGCTTCCCCCGAAGGACGGTAGCGGCTTGGGTCTTTTCCACAACGTTTGTAGGCTTCTCGTGTGGCTAAGATTGTTGGCATTTCCTTAATACTATCGGGCGTATAGCGACTTCGATAGTCAGTGATGAAATGGTTAATCTCCTCCCATAATTGAGGATTGGTTTCCGTGTTCTGTACGCAAGCCAAAACAGCGGCACCCGTAAACTCAGGGCACCGCTGCCGTATCTCTTCAGAGACTCTTATTTCCATAACTCTTCACCTTTAATCCTTATTCCTTCACCTTATTTACGCCGCGGATGCATTTAGGCTCTTCCGTTTCCGTCGGAATGGCCGTGCTGTCATTTCCTATGCCCCAGTTCTTCTCGCCCTTTACGTAATAGTATCCACCTCCATTATAATAGTTGCTGTAACCATATTCGTTCCAGTATCGGTCGTAATTACGCAGATTAAAATAGGTCTGGTTACCCAAAGTGTAGTAGTCGGCAATATAGCCACGGAAATAATACTCGTCAATGCGATAATCGGCAATGGCACAGTCGAGATCCGAGTCGTCGAATGTCATGTAAATTACTCCGTCGCGAATTCGCCATCTGAAATCGTGTCTTATGGAACCTCTGTGGTAATAGTCCACTTCAATGCCGCGTCCTTGGGTGCTTCCCCATCCCTCTGGGTAGAACTCAATTTCGGAGCCCAAAGCACGTTCTTCGCCTAACCACATATCCATGTCGCCGAACCAGCGACCACTGACATAACTCCCAATTTGTTCGTCCTCGTCACAACTGCTGAGACAACACATGCCGATGGACATCAAACCTATAATCCAAAAGTTCTTCATGATGGACGTAAATGTAGTTTTCATAATTCCCTCGTTTTAAAGTTCATGTTGCAAAGGTAGAAACTATTTCTCAGTCATGCAAGTGGATTCTCCATTATTTGAGGGCAATAATCCTATTGTGAAGAGGGATTTCCCCCTTCGTAACTGCAATCAACATATAACGGTTGCAGCAATCAACATATAACGGTTGCAGCAATCAACTTATAATGGTTGCAGCAATCAACTTATGATGGTTGTAGCAATCAACGAATGATAATTGCCTCAATCAACGAGTGACGATTACGTTTTGTCGTTCATTTATGGATAGCAACAAAAATAAATTCATTGAAATCACGTTGTTTCAGATTTCTTATCAATGTATATCAGTATGTCGAAAGATTTTCGTAACTTTGTGGCGTATTTAAATTAAAGTATATATTATTAAGTATTATAAAGAAATATGAGTTTGAAAATTGTTGTGCTTGCTAAGCAAGTACCCGACACGCGCAATGTCGGCCCCGATGCCATGACACCCGAAGGCACGGTTAACCGCAGTGCGCTGCCTGCCATATTTAATCCCGAGGACTTAAATGCTTTGGAGCAGGCTCTCAGATTGAAAGACCAATTCCCCGGTTCCACCGTACACGTACTCACTATGGGACCCGGCCGTGCGGCAGAGGTCATCCGCGAAGCTATGTATCGCGGAGCCGACGGAGGCTATTTGCTCACCGACCGTGCTTTTGCCGGTGCTGACACGCTGGCTACCAGTTATGCGCTTGCCACGGCCATCAAGCATGTATGCCCCAATGTGGACCTCATCATAGGTGGTCGTCAGGCCATTGATGGTGATACGGCACAGGTAGGACCTCAGGTGGCCGAGAAGTTAGGGTTGAATCAGATTACATACGTGGAAGAGGTTAAAGAAGTCAGCCCCCTCCCAACCTCCTCGAGGGGAGGTGTGTCTTCCCCACTTGGGGGGAATGATGGTGGGCTTCGCATTACCGCAACCCGTCACATCGATGGCGGTGTGGAAACTGTAGAAAGCCCTCTGCCTTGTGTGCTGACGGTGAACGGAAGTGCTGCTCCCTGTCGTCCCCGCAATGTCAAGTTAGTGATGAAGTACAAGCGTGCCCTCGCTCCTATGGAGTTGGCTTCTGGTACGAGCTATGAAGAGTTGCCCTACGCCGATCAGTACGGCAAGAAGGCATACCTGAAGATTGGTCAGCTGACTACCGCCGACGTGAATGCCGACCTCAATCAATGTGGCCTCGCAGGTTCGCCGACGAAGGTGAAGGCCGTAGAGAACATCGTCTTCAAGGCCAAAGAGAGTAAAGTGCTGACAGGCAGCGATAATGATATCAACGAACTGGTGAAGGAACTCCTCGCCAGCCATACGATTGGATAATATGAACAACGTATTTGTATATTGTGAACTTGAAGGCACGAAAGTTGCCGAAGTAAGTCAGGAACTGCTCACCAAGGGCCGCAAGTTGGCCAACACGTTGGGTGTGCAGTTGGAAGCCGTTGCGGCTGGTAGCGGCATTACGGGCAAGGTGGAGAGCCAAATCCTGCCCTACGGCGTGGATAAGTTACATATCTTCGATGCAGAAGGACTCGCTCCCTACACCTCGAAGCCTCATACAGCAGTATTGGTGAACCTCTTCAGGCAGGAGAAGCCTCAGATTTGCCTCATGGGTGCTGACGTTGTGGGCCGCGACCTAGGTCCTCGTGTGTCGAGTGCCCTGCATAGCGGTTTGACCGCCGACTGCACGGCTTTGGAGATTGGTCCTCACGAGGACAAGAAACTGGGCAAGACCTACGAGAACCTGCTCTATCAGATTCGTCCCGCCTTTGGTGGTAACATCGTGGCTACGATTGTCAATCCCGAGAATCGTCCCCAAATGGCTACCGTCCGCTCGGGTGTGATGAAGGCCGAGATTCTCGACCCCAACTACAAGGGCGAGGTCATCATTGAGGATGTTGCGAAGTTTGTGCCCGAGACGGAGTATGTCACCAAGGTGCTCGATCGTCATGTACAGGCCGCCAAGAACAACCTCAAGGGTGCCAGCATCATCGTGGCTGGTGGTTACGGTGTAGGTTCTAAGGAAGGTTTCGACCAACTCTATGAACTCGCCAAAGTGCTTCACGCTGAAGTAGGTGCCTCGCGTGCTGCTGTCGATGCGGGCTTTGCCGACCACGACCTGCAGATTGGTCAGACGGGTGTCACCGTTCGTCCCAAGGTCTATATCGCTTGTGGCATCAGCGGTGCCATCCAACATGTGGCAGGTATGAAAGAATCGGGCATCATCATCTCCATCAATAGCGACGAGAATGCTCCCATCAACCAGATTGCTGATTACGTCATTAATGGTACCGTAGAAGAAGTGGTGCCGAAGTTGATTAAGTATTATAAGCAGAACAGCAAATAAGACCCCACCCCCAATCCCCTCCTGAGGGAGGGGCGTATATACAGACCTAATGGTATATTTGTGGATGAGGAATGAAAAATATTAACAGAAAAAGTGACCCGACAAAACATTCTACTCCCTCCCCCCGGGGAGGGTATGGGTAGGGGTCGTGAATATGCTATGAATTATTATAAAGATTTTCCTGAAATCCAGTTCGAACTGGAGAATAGCCCACTGATGCAACGCATCGTGGAACTGAAAGAACGTGATTTTGCAGACAAGGACCAATACGATGATGCTCCGCAGGACTTTGCCGATGCAATGGACTCGTACGACAAGGTGTTGGACATCGTGGGCGATATTACGGGCAACGTGATTGCTCCTAACGCCGAGGCCGTGGATGCCGAAGGTCCCCACTGTGAGGGTGGTCGTGTGTGCTACGCCGAAAAAACTTACGAGAACCTTGCCGCTATGCGTCAGGCTGGTCTGAACGGTGTGACAATGCCTCGTAGGTACGGTGGCTTGAATCTACCCGTAACGGTATATACCGCAGCTAATGAGCTGGTTTCGGCTGCCGATGCTGGTTTCGAAAACATATGGTCGTTGCAGGATTGTATAGAGACCCTCTATTGCTTTGGCAACGAGGAGCAGCGTAAGAAGTACATCCCTCGTGTCTGTGCTGGTGAGACCATGTCGATGGACCTCACGGAACCCGATGCCGGCAGTGACTTGCAGAGCGTGATGCTGAAGGCCACCTACGACGAAGAGAACGATTGTTGGCGTCTGAATGGTTCGAAGCGTTTCATCACCAACGGCGATTCGGATATCCACCTCGTGCTGGCTCGCTCGGAGGCTGGTACCCGCGATGGTCGTGGTCTGTCGATGTTCATCTACGACAAGCGTGATGGTGGTGTTGACGTACGCCGCATCGAGAACAAACTCGGTATTCATGGTTCGCCAACCTGTGAACTCGTCTATAAGAACGCCAAGTGCGAACTCTGTGGCGACCGCAAGCTGGGTCTTATCAAGTATGTGATGTCGCTGATGAACGGTGCCCGCCTGGGTATCGCCGCTCAGTCGGTAGGTCTCTCTCAAACCGCTTACAACGAAGCCATTGCCTACGCTCGCGACCGCAAGCAGTTTGGTAAGGCTATCATCGAGTTCCCCGCTGTTGCCGAGATGATAAGCAACATAAAGGCAAAACTGGATGCCGGTCGGGCTTTGCTCTATCAGACGGCTCGTTACGTCGATATCTACAAGGCACTGGAGGACATTGCCCGTGAACGTAAATTGGAACCCGAAGAACGGGCTGAACTGAAGAAATACAGCCGTCTGGCCGATGCATTCACACCACTGGCCAAGGGTATGAACTCAGAGTATGCCAATCAGAACTGCTATGACTGCATCCAGGTACATGGCGGTAGTGGTTTCATGCTCGAATACGCTTGTCAGCGCATCTATCGCGATGCTCGCATCACCAGCATTTACGAAGGTACGACGCAGTTGCAGACGGTGGCTGCTATCCGCTATGTTACCAACGGCATGTACAGTCAGGTCATCGAGGAGATGCTCAATGAACAGCAGCAGTGCGCCGACCTTCTCGTCGGTGAAAACGAGGGCTACCTCACACGCATCAAGGCTATGGACGAGAAGTTCAACGCTTGCATCGCTACCGTTAAGGAGGCCGGAAACGACGAACTGCACGACCTCTGTGCCCGTCATCTTTACGAAATGGCTGGCGACGTCATTATGTCGCTTCTGCTTTTGCAGAATGCAGTCAAGGCTCCCGAGTTGTTTGCCAAGAGTCTGCAAGTGTATGTCAACCTTGCTGAGGCCGATGTGGAACGTCACAATTCGCTCATCAAGCGCATGACAACGGAAAATATTGAGAATTACCGTCAGGCGTAAGTGTATATAGGACGGACGTACCGGCATCTTGCTGGTATGTCCGTTTTCTCACCTTACCTCTAACCTTCTAATCCTCTAACCCTCTAAACTTCCAAACCTCTAAACCTCCAAACCTCGAATCCCCATGACACGACAACTGAAAATCCAAGAAGAGGCTGCACGATGCCTGCTATGTCAGGACGCACCTTGTACGAAAGCATGTAAGAATGGAGACCCGGCAAGGGCGATACGCGCTATCCGTTTTGCCAACGAGAAGAATGCTTGGCGATGGATAGCCGATTGTACGGATAATGACCTCGAATGTGCCGAGCAGGCTTGCATCCATTACGATCGTCCCATTCGCATTCGCGAAATGCTTCGTGCTGTAAGCTGCGACTCAGTCGCAGCAAACAAACCCCTCCCCAGCCTTGCCATCGATTTTTGTGGCATTCCTTGTGAGAATCCCTTCTTCTTGGCTTCATCGGCTGTCTGCACCAACTATGAGATGGTGGCGCGTGCCTTCGAAATGGGGTGGGCTGGTGTCTTTTACAAGACTATTTGCAAACAGGAGATCCGTGAGGTGTCGCCACGTTTCGATGCCGTCAAGGAAGGTCCCTCTTTCATCGGCTTTCGAAATATGGAACAGCTGTCGGAGAATCCTTATCAGGTGGATTTCGATATACTGCGTCGCTTGAAGCAAGACTATCCCTCGAAGGTGGTCATTGCCAGTATTATGGGACAGGCCGAGGAGGAATGGATAGAACTGGCCAAGATGGCTGAGGAGGCTGGGTGTGATGCTGTTGAACTCAATTTCTCCTGTCCGCAAATGCGTGAAAGCGGTATGGGAAGTGATGTCGGACAAGACCCGGAACTGGTTACCTTCTTCACGGCCTACGTTAAACGTAGTGTGAAGATTCCCGTCATTCCTAAGATGACACCCAACATTGCCCATATCTCTCAGCCTGCTATGGGTGCCTATTTTGCTGGTGCAGATGCTATCTCTGCCATCAATACCATAAAGAGCGTAACGCTTGGTGAAGGTTCAGAGGTGAACGGTTGCCAGACAGGTTCGGGTTACTCGGGCAAGGCCGTCAAGCCCATCGCTCTCCGCCACATCCTGGCAATGGTTAAGAACCCCATCATGAAGAATATCCAGTATAGCGGCATCGGTGGTATCGAGAACTGGCGCGATGCTCTGGAGTTCATCCAACTGGGGTGTCGTAATGTGCAGGTATGCACGGCCGTGATGCAGTATGGTTATCGCATCATCGAGGACATGATTCTCGGACTACAGAGTTATATGGCCGAAAGGGGCGTGGAGAACGTGGATGACCTTGTAGGTGAGCTTTTGCCAAAGTTCTTCTTGCCCGCTGACCTTGACAGAGAAACCATGGTCTATCCGAAGTTCGACCGTGAAAAGTGTATCGGTTGTGGTCGTTGTCAGATATCCTGTTCTGATGGTGGTCATCAGGCTATTGTTTTCGACCTCGAAACCCGTCAGCCTCGCCTCGTCGGTCAGAAGTGTGTCGGTTGTCACCTCTGCCGCTTGGTATGTCCCACAGGAGCAATCGGTTTAGCAAAACGTATTAATAAGAAATAATTAATGTATTTGTCGTAATAATATGAAACGAGTAAAATTTTGGATGCTCGCCGCTATCCTTATCTTCTGCGGTGTAAACAGTGTTCAGGCACAAGTGATGAAGTCTGCAGACTTAGAGAAGTATGCTAAAAAGAAATATGGTGACAAGTGGCTTGATGCTGCTCGGAATCTTGCCAGTGGGTTGACTCTCGACAAGAACCAGTCGCTTTCCTACCAAGAGGTGATAGAAGCGCCCGGTAAGTCGCGTCAGCAACTCTATGTTGCCCTGAACTATTGGGCTACGGCTACCTTCAAGGACAAGCAGGCCATCACTCTCAACGACAAGGAAGCAGGTTGTATCATCATCTCTTCCACAATCTCCGACATTGCCAACCATACGGGAACGTTGAACAAATATTCTGTTAGCATCACTCCCATCATTCGACTTGACATCAAGGAAGGACGTGTCCGTGTGACATATACTGTCCAGAACTACGACATCCTGAAGGATATCAGCGGTGGTTGGCTTAGCCTCGCAGATAGTGACGACCGAACTTATGGTGACTCGAAGCGTAAGAAGGATGACAAGACCAACGCCAACCTCTACGATGAACAGTGGGAGATTGCAAAACACTACCCCTTTGTGGAAAGCGACAAGCAGAAGCGCACCTGCGCCAAGGCTCTTGTGATGACCCATGCCTATTCCAACGCCATCATCGACAAGGTGGAGGAGGCCGTGAAGAACGGTATTGTTGGTAACGAAGATGACGACTGGTAATTAATCCCCATCCCAAATATGATACGGATATCCAATAGGTCGCTATCGACTATTATTGCCGTCCTTTCCCTTGTTCTTTTTACGGGGTGCAAGCGAGATGTGTCCTCTATAAAGGAAGTTACGGAGGACACAAGCCAGTTTGTGACGCTGACCGATGCAGTGCCCGATGCCATTCTGGAGATACGCTACTTTGGCACGTATAACTTCGTGGGAACGCGCATTGATGGCTACTTGGAGCCTACGGCTTTACTGACCCGCGTGGCTGCCGATAGTCTCCGTGCCGTGAGCGACGATGTGATGCGCCAAGGCTATCGTTTGAAGATTTATGATGCCTACCGTCCCCAGATGGGGGTAGATCACTTCGTGCGCTGGGCGGCAGATGTGCCCGACACTCTGATGAAGCAGTACTTTTATCCCGACCTTGACAAGAGCGTGCTCTTCGACCAGGACTACATCATGGCTAAGAGCGGCCATACGCGCGGTTCTACCGTTGATTTGACCCTCTTCGACATGCAGACGGAAAAGGAAGTGGACATGGGCGGCACCTTCGACTGGTTTGGTCCTGAGAGTCATCCCGATTTCTGTGGAAATCCCGAGACACTGGAATACACGGGCGATAACAGCAAGAGTCCTACGGGGCGTGCCATTACGTCGGTGCAGTTCTACAACCGCATGGTGCTCCGTCAGGCTATGCTCCGTCATGGTTTCAAACCCTTAGATAGCGAATGGTGGCATTTTACCCTGAAGGATGAACCCTTCCCCGACACCTATTTCACATTCCCTGTTCGGCAATTGGATGAAAAATGAAGCGTATTTGTGACTTCATTGCCCGATGGATGGGGGCCTTGGTGTTGTTGACGGCTGTAGGCTCGTTTACCTTTCCCCATATTCTTCTTCCCGTGGATATGTGGGTGATAAATCCAATGCTGGGCTTGATTATGTTCGGCATGGGACTTACGCTTCGTCCTACTGATTTCCGCATTGTCTTCCAACGACCGAAGGATGTGCTGATCGGTTGTCTGGCACAGTTTTCGGTGATGCCCCTCGTAGCGTGGCTGTTGGTCAAGACCTTCTCCTTGCCCTCAGAACTGGCACTGGGTGTGATTCTCGTTGGGTGCTGCCCGGGAGGTACGGCCTCCAATGTCATTACCTTCCTTGCCCGTGGCGACCTTGCACTTTCGGTTGGCATGACGGCCACGAGCACTCTGTTGGCTCCGCTCCTCACCCCCCTGTTGGTGTGGGGAATGGCTGGCACGTTCGTCGATGTCGATACCGTGGGTATGCTCCTTTCCATTCTCTATGTGGTCATTGCTCCCATCGTCGTCGGTTTTCTCGTTCAGCGTTTCTTTCCTCGCTTCACGGAGCGGGTTGTGCCCTATCTTCCTGCCTTCTCCACGCTGGTAATAGCCCTTGTGGTGGCCTTGATAGTGTCGCACACCGCCGATCGTCTGCTTTCCGCTGGTCTGATAGTCATCCTCGTCGTAATGCTCCACAACCTGCTCGGCCTTGCCATCGGCTATGGGGTGGGGCGGCTTCTTCGTCTTCCGTCGGCCAAGCGCAGGGCCATCTCTATTGAGGTCGGAATGCAAAACTCAGGCCTCGCCTCGTCACTGGCCACGCTTCATTTCGCTGCCTATCCCTTGGCTACCATCCCGGGTGCCGTGTTCAGCGTGTGGCACAACATCAGCGGTGCCATCGTGGCCCATATATACGCACGTAACGATAAGCCATAAACATTCATGCCCCTTATGATGCATAGGCATTAACCTAGACATGATTATTGTCCTTGCTCATCGCGTCCAATTGCCAATAGCCGTTCGGTTTCGTCGTTGCGACACTCTATAATATCATGCTGAAAACATGATTTGTTGCTTTAAAAGTAGTATTTGACGTCCATTTATTTGGCATTATGGACATTTCTTTGTAATTTCGCAGTCGTTAATCAGGGGTGCCGCATCGTTTGGTGTGGCTGAGAACAGACCCTCGGAATCTGAACCAGGTAATGCTGGCGTAGAGAGTATGAACATATTAATTAGCATAAAATTATGAAGAAACTGTGTATCGCCGTGCTCATGATGGGCATGACAGCGTTTAGTGATGTCAAAAGTCAAATGTTAAACAAGGACTCCGTGAAAATGGAGGAGTTGAATGAGGTGGTGGTGAAAGCTGTGAAGGCTCCTGCGAATGCACCGTTTGCGGTATCGAAGATTGACCGGAAGCAACTGGAGACGTTCTCGAAGACGGGACAGGAGTTGCCTTTCCTGTTTGCTCGCACACCTGGTGTGATGGCATGGAGTGAGAATGGTATGGGTACGGGGACAACCTATATGCGCATCCGTGGGGCAGGGGATAGCCGTATCAATGTTACCCTTGATGGCGTTTCCCTCAACTCACCCGAAGACCAGTGTGTATTCTGGGTCAATATGAATTCCTATGCGGCACTGCTGTCTAACGTGCACATCCAGCGTGGCGTGGGAACCTCCACCAATGGTGACGGAGCCTTTGGCGGCACGGTGGCCTTGCAGACGAAGTTTCCCAACACGATGCCCGAATTGCAACTCACGGTATCGGGCGGCTCTTATAATACATGGAACTTCGGTGGTAACTTCTCTACGGGATTGTGGAAGAATCACCTCATCATTGATGGCGCGTACCATGGAACGCATACCGATGGCTATATTCATGGTACGGAGGGAAACAGCGGTAGTTACTATGGTGGCCTTACCTATATCAATAATGAAGGGACGCTGAAACTCAGTTACAAGAGCATCGGCAACTACGAGAAGACGGGGCAGGCGTGGAATGGTGTGACGGCCGGTAACGACGACTATAGCCTGAATGCCTATGATGGCGTGCGCACCTATAAGGACATGTATCGCCTTGGGCTTGGCAAGTACAACAGCCTGTATGAATATTTCGACCCTGATTGGGCTGGTGGTTGGACCATCAATCGCTACAGGATGAACGACGGCAGCCTTTGGCCTCGCACTACTGACAACTTCTGGCAGAACCATCACCTGCTGAACCTCTCGTGGCGCATCAACGACCGCTGGAGTACGACGGGAACCCTACACTATACTCACGGGCGTGGCTACTACGAGGAGTTCCGCTACCAGAACAAGGGACCGAAGAAATTCGGCCTGCCCACCACACTCTCCGATGGCTCGACCTTGGGTAAGGAGGACTATGTGCGCAAGAAGGGATTGACGCAGGATACCTACGGCGTCATCTGGAATGTGAACTACAAGAACGAAAAGTGGGATGTCATCGGTGGTCTGTCGTTGCAGAACTTCGAGGCCGACCACTATGGCTATCTCACCTACACGAGCAACGACCAGTTACGTGCCGACCTCTTCACAGACAAGGGTCGCTACAAATATTATGGCAGCAATGCCACGAAGACCGACGACCAACTCTTCCTGAAGGGCATGTACCACATCACACCCTCGTGGGATGCCTTTGCCGATGTGCAGTATCGCCATGTGGCCTTCCTCACCAACGGTACCAACGACAAGTTCATTGCGCAGCCTGACGGTTCATATACTGCCTACCAACTCAACATCTCGAGGCACTACGACTTCATCAATCCCAAGGCGGGCTTCTCGTTCCATCGTGGCGGACACAATGCCTATCTCAGTTATGCCCTCAGCCATCGTGAGCCCGAGCGAAACAACTTTACCGACAATGGTAACTATCCCTTGCCCAAGTCCGAGAGCCTCCACGATGTGGAACTGGGCTACAGCTACCAGACAGCCCGCTGGCATGCAGGCATCGGCCTATATACCATGCACTATCATAACCAGTTTGTACAGACGGGTGCGGTAAGCGACATCGGCGAGAAGCTGACGGCCAACATCTATTCCAGCTATCGTCAGGGCATTGAACTGACGGGAGGAGTCAATGTGACGAAGTGGTTCTCCCTCGAAGCCAATGCCGCCATCAGCCGCAATACCATTCGCGACTTCGACGAGGTGGTGGAGACCTACGATGCCTCTTGGGACGAAATAGACCCCACCACCGTTCACTACGACAACTCCACGCTGGCTTTCTCTCCCTCGGTCATCCTCAACGGCTTTGCCGACTTCCATTGGAAAGGCTTCGAGGCTATCTGGCACACCAACTTCGTTTCGCGCCAGTATCTTGACAATACGGCCAACAAGGACCGCTCGCTCCCCAAGTTCTCACAAACGAGCATCCGACTGGGCTACGACTTGAAGATTGCCCAAAAGGGATTGAAGCACATCCTGTTCGGCGTGAACCTGAACAACATCTTCAACCGTCATTATGCATCGTCGGGTTGGGTGTATTCGGCCATCGTAGGTACGGACTACCCCGAATCGAACCGTTACTATCAGATTGGCTACATCCCAATGGCTGGCTTTACGGCAATGGGAAATATCACGCTTAAGTTCTAATTAAGAGATTTGTTGAACGAAGTGAGACCCATTGACCGAATGGGAGATAATTAAGAAAGAAGAATTAAGAATGGCAAACTTTTTGGCGGAGCATTGGCTCGACCTGCTGACCACCATACTGGGGTTGGCGTACATCTTTCTGGAGTACAAGGCCAGCATTTGGCTTTGGGCGGTAGGCTTCGCCATGCAGAGCCTGGGCATTGTACTCTATTACCAGAAGGGACTCTATGCCGATTGCGGTATGGAGTTCTACTATCTGGCGATGACCATTTACGGTTGGTGGCATTGGCTAAATCCATCAAAAGCCTCCTCCCTTGAGGGGAGGGCTGGGGAGAGGCCGGTGCGCCACTTCCCTTTGCGCTTGGCTTTGCTTTGGACGATAATTACTTTGACGGCTTGGGGCTTAATCTATTTGTTCTTGGTCACCTGCACCAATAGTACCGTCCCCCTTGCCGACTCTTTCACCACAGCCCTCTCCATCGTCGGCATCTGGGCACTGGCCCGAAAGTATCTCGAACAGTGGCTCATTTGGATTGTCGTGGATGTGGTCACCTCGGCGCTTTACTTCTACAAAGATATCCCCTTCAAAGCCTCGCTCTACGCTCTCTATGTGGTCATTGCCATTCTGGGCTATTGCAAGTGGCGGCGCATGATGGATAAGGGAGAATAAAAAAAGCCCCCAAAGTCAGCGAGACTTTGGGGGCTGTTTTCGTTAAGTCGCAGTTCCTTTTTATTTCTCTTCGGGAGCCTGACCGATGAGCTCCATGAACTCGTCGAGCTTCGGTGTGATGATAATCTGTGTGCGGCGGTTGCGCTGTTTGCCCTCTGCGGTGGCGTTGTCGGCCAGTGGGTTAAATTCGCCACGACCACCAGCCGTCAGACGTTTGGGGTCAACACCGTATTTTGTCTGCAGGCATTGAACGACACTGGAGGCACGCAGACAGGAGAGGTCCCAGTTGTTACGGATGTTTTCGCGTGTGATGGGCACATTGTCCGTATTACCCTCGATGAGCACGTCGTAGTCGTTGTAGTCCTTGATAATCTTGGCAATCTTTTCCAATGTCTCGGCAGCACGGTCGCTGATTTCGTAGGAACCGCTCTTGTAGAGCATGTTGTCAGCCAAAGAGATATAGACAACACCCTTCAACACCTGTACATCTACCTCCTTCAGTTCCTCCTTGGAGAGGGAGCGTGTGAGGTTGTTGGTCAGCACCAGGTTTAGGGAGTCGCTCTTCGACTTCACGTCCACCAGATGGCGGATGTACTGGTTCGATTCGTTAATCTGGTCCACCAGTTTCTCTATGCTCACGTTGTTTTGGCTGGCATTGCTCAGACTCTGGTTGAGCGAGGCTTGCAAAGCCTTGTTCGACTCTTCCATTTTCGAAAGCGCATTCTTGCTGCTTGTCAATTGTTCCTGCAAACTGCTTACGCGAACCTGCGAGGCACTCAGTTGCTCCTTAGTGTCGGACAGTTTCTCTTGAGTCGATTGGAACTTGCTCATGAGTGCCGAATAATCATTTTGGCATGCGGCCAACTGTTTCTTGCTCGCGCAACCTGTCAGGCACAATCCAATGCCTGCAATCAGGGTCAGTGTCAAAAGTTTTTTCATCTTTCTTTCTTCGTTAAAAGGTTTCTTTCTTTGTTTCCTCTCCCAAAATTACGTTATTCTTTGCTATTATGACACATGTTCTCCCTAAAAAGTTAATTTTATTATCTTATTTTAACATCAAGCTCCTGTTAAGACGAACTTCTCACTTCTTGCTCCGTTTCTCTACGCAAGCGTAGGCCAAAGGCCGTCCGATTTCTTGCTCCGCGATGCTACGCAAGCGTAGGTTTTGTTGTCCGATTACTCACCTCTTACCTCTCACTTCTCACTTCTTGCCCCGCTTCGCTCTGCAAGCGTAGTCCCTTCGGGTCGTCCGATTACTCACCTTCTTGAAGGAACTTCCGTATTTCACGTAGGCACTCTGTCTGCTGTTCGGCATTGAAGCCGTGACCAGCTCCCGGGATAATGTGGAGCCGGGCTTTTTTGTAGAACTTCTGGGCATCAACGGAGTACCGGAAGGGAACCACTGGGTCAGCATCACCGTGAACGATAAGTACGGGACGCTTGTACTTGCCAATGTACTTTACCTCGGGCAGTTCGCGTATCTCGCGGAAGAAACGGCGACCGAGAGGCACACCCCACAGCGTGGTTACTTCGGGCACATTTTCAAGTTTCGGATAGCGTTCGTTCCAGTTGTCGGGAATGCAGAGGGCAGGGAAGATGAGTATGAGTTTTTCAATGTTCTTCGGATGCTCGGCGGCAGTCAGAGCCGACACCAGTCCGCCTTGGCTTTCGCCGATAACGATAATATGGTCAGCATCCACGTCAGGTTGTTGCTGGAAGTAGCGGATAACAGCCACGAGGTCGCTCTCCTCGTCGCGAATAGACATGTTCATCGTGTTGTTGTCGCTTCGACTATGCACAGAACCACAGGCAAAGTCGAAGGCATATACCTGATAGCCCAGTCGGTTGAGTTCCTTGGCATAGGCGTAGCCCACGTAGTGCGTGGCGTTGAAGCCATGTGCCACGATGGCTACGGGTTGCTTCTTTCCGGTATAGGGCGGACGGCTTATCACACCATAGAGGTGGCGGTCGCCGTTCTTTATCCACAGGGCTTCGAAGTTATGGCTGGCACGTTTCAGGGCATCCTCCAGTGCTGGACGGACGTATTGCCAGTCGTGCTTGCCGTTGCCTACGTGCATGGAGTAGGGGATGTCCCACTGCCGCAGGGCTTTCACGAAGTCCATGTTGCCCTCCAACGTAAAGTCGTGGTCGCCCACGTTCACCATCCAATCTACGTTCTTCCATACCTTTGCCTCCTGTTCCGTACTCTCGGAGATGCGACGGATGGGGTCGTTCTCCCTGATGACCTGCTGTCGCCACTGGGCCGACGGGTCGTTCTTCAGGAAGTCGAGAGGCTGCGGACGCAGGTAGCCGCTGATGTCATAGACCATAGAGAACATTTCGGGGTGGTGCACACCGTACACCGTGGCGGCACCTCCGCCCATCGAGAACCCAGCGATGGCTCTGCCCCCTTTGTCCGTTCGTGCGCGGTAGTTCTTTTCTATGTAGGGGATGAGTTCCTGGAAGAAGTAGTCCTCATACTTCCACTGTGGAGCATTGAAGTACATCATGTTCCCCTCGTTCCCTTCGGGGCATACGATAATCATCTCCCCAATGGCATGGCAGTCGATGAGGCTGTCGGCCATCTGGCGTAGACCGCCCTTGCTCTGCCATATGGTGTGCGACTCGCCGCCGCCGTGCATCAAGTAGAGAACAGGATATTGGCGCAGGCTGTCAGTGTTGTATGAAGCAGGCAGATAGATGCTATAGTCGCGCTCCGTCACACCCTCCAATAGTGTGCAGGGCATCCTCTTTTCCTCCAGTCGGCCAGGTCGCTGACGGAAGTTCTTGCTCTTTACCGTCCACCCCTGATACTTGGACAATTCACCATTGAGGAAGATGGCCGCATTCTCCTTCTTGCCTTTTAATTGCCAGTCGAGCCAGTCGATGACCATTCGGCCGTAGTCACCACCGTTCGGTGCCCAATAGGTACCGCCGTGACCCGATGCCGGATGGTCGGCCAGACAAACGGGTACATGGTGGATGCGGTCGTAGTCCTTCTGTGCATTCTGATAGGCTACGTCGCTGGGTCCACCTACTATATAAAGTATAGGTGCATGCACGTTCTTCAGCGATTCCGTGCTGGCTCCTGCCATCTCCATGTCGCCCATGCCGGCGTTCAGTATGAGGTAGGTCTTCAGGTGTGGGTCGGCAGCGTTGGCCAAAACTTGTGCTCCACCGCACGAATGTCCGGCCGCGGCAATGCGTGTTGTGTCGATGTAGCTATAGTAGTCGCTGCCCTTCGTGCGGCAGAGATTCAACATCAAGTCCAGTCCACGCTTCAGTTCTGATGAAGGCGTGTGCCCCTCCTTGCGGTCGCCCTGTTGCATCATCAGTTCACCGATAGCCACCACCACGTAGCCGTGCGAGGCAACTTCGGTGAGCATCCTCTCGTAGCCAATGCTGGTGTCGGAGCATGCCCCATTGCCGAACAGCAACAAAGGCACAGCCCCCTGACGGGCATGAACGTGAAGCAAATCCTTGGGTCTATACACCACAAAGTCCGGCATCGAAGCCTCCTTTACGGCCACGGCCTTGAACATACCTGTACCGCCCTCGTCAATCACCTTCGTCTCCACCTGCTGGGCAGATGAATGAAGAATGAAAAGAGATGAATTAAGAATTAAGGAAAGGAATAGTGCAATTCGTTTCATAGTATATACATTTAGCCATCTCACATTTACCATTTTACCATTTACTATTTTACCATTTACTATTTAGCCATTTTACCATTTACCATTCTCCAAGAGAACTCTTGTTGACTGCAAATATAAATCTTTCTGACCGAATGTCCAAGCCTTTGCCTATTTTCTTGGGGCACTTTCTTCCTTCCCTGCCAGTTTATGGGAGAATAATCTGTTGTAGAAATAAAATGGATATGTCAAAACAAAAACATGCCCTTCTTTTATATTAACATCGAAAACCACGAATGCCACGAATTGTTATTAGAGCATAATATTCCGTATTATTAAAAATAACGGCGTAATCGTTTCGTCGAAATCACGTTAAATAATAGCCATTACGCTATATAACAAGCAAAAGGGAGCAATCTGATGATGTGCCCCCTTCTGCCAAGCATCGCTTTGCGCTCACTTAACCAGCACCTTTCTTGTGGTGCCGTTGCTCATTCGGATGATGTTGATGCCCTTCTGCATCTTCCTTTGCTGGCGTCCGCTGAGGTCATAGGCATTATCAATTGTCAATTGTCCATTATCAATTGCTTTTATTCCCACTTCTTCATCCGTCAAAGCTACGATTGTGCCAAAACGGCTCCAAGGTCCTGTTGCTCGGTAGGCTTCGAGGGAAGAAGCTGGAACATGGAGCGTACTAGAAGCAGGATTATCAAAACTGTAATTCGTTGCTTTTGGAACATCCGTAGCATAACAATACACATCGGTTAGGTCTGTGCAACCAGAGAACGCAGAATTGCCAATGCTGGCCACGCTGTTGGGGATGACGATGGAACCCAGAGCACTGCAATCAGCGAACGCATAAGCACCGATGCTTGTCACACTGTTAGGGATGGTGACGGAGGTCAGAGCACTGCAACCATAAAACACAGAACTTCCGATGCTGATCACGTTGTTGGGGATGGTGACGGAGGTCAGACCTGCACAGTTATAGAACGCACTTCCACCGATACTTTTCACACTGTTGGGAATAATAACGGAGGTTAGCCCACTGCAATCTTCGAATGCATAGCTTGTTATGCTCACTGTTCCCTCCTCTAATACAATGCTTGTTCCTTCAGGCATGGTTCCTTTATATTTATAGGCTACTTTGCCTGCATATACCAACCCGTTAGGCTGATTGTTATACCATGCTGTACCATCGAATGCCGAACTACCGATGCTTGTCACATTGTTGCCGATGGTGACGGAGGCCAGACCACTGCAGCGAGAGTATTTGCAAGTCTTTTTCTATCAATTATTTACATCTTAAACGGTAGAAAAGTGATGACGTGAATTCTATGAAGAGTCAAAAATGTAAAGATTTAACGTTTTTAACTTTCTTAAACCATTTATCTATAGTACTTTTTGCGAAGCAATATTAAATTCTAAAATTATGTGAGAATGATACGGCTTTTTTGACAGGAATAATCCAGAAAGATTTCATTTTTGGGTAAAAATCATGGTTTGTGATAAAAAAGTGTGAAAATATTGCAAAAATTCAAGGCTTATTAATTTTGTTTGATAGAAAATATTTAACTTTGTAAGCCAAACTTAATAAAATCATGTAATCATTATTAAATATAATTTATATGAGTGTCAGTAAAGATGTCATCAAACAATGCCTGATTAGTAAGCAACGTGAGGTGGATGAGGCGGTGATTGTGAACCGTCCAATAGATTTTGAAGAGAATGGCAACTATGTGATAGTTGGCGTGAGACATGCAGGTAAGTCGTACCTGTTGTATCAGCGCGTGCGTCAGCTACAGGCAGCAGGAAAGGGATGGGACGAGATTCTGTTTGTGGACTTTGAAGATGAGCGTCTGGCGGAATTTCAGACGGAAGACTTTAACAGCCTGCTGGAGGCCCATCTGGAACTGTATGGTAAGAAACCGGTGGTATTCCTGGACGAGGTACAGAACATTCCGCATTGGGATAAATTCGTGCGGAGGTTGACTGATGCGAAATACAAGGTGTATGTGACGGGCAGCAATGCGAAGATGCTTAGCAAGGAGGTGGCAACTACGCTGGGCGGACGGTTCTTTATCTATGATGCGTACCCATATTCGTTCAAAGAGTATCTGGCTGCACAGCAGGTGGAACTGAGGGAGCATTGGGAGTATGACACTATCCAGAGAAGTGAGGTGAAGCGACATCTGAACAAATACTTCTATTATGGGGGGTTGCCTGAAATCCTGTCGTTCAAGAATAAGCGCGCCATGCTGTCAAGTCTTTACCAGAAAATTTACTTGGGCGATATCTGTGCACGAAACAACATCAAAAATGACCGTGTGATGAACATCCTGGTCAAGAAAATGGCAGAGAGTGTGAAGCAGCCTCTGTCGTTTAACCGCTTAAGGAATGTGATCGTATCAACTGGTTCGGCTCTCAGTGTCCCAACGACGATTGATTATGCGGGATATGTAGCTGATAGTTGGCTGATACTGCCCATGGAGAATGAGGTGGGAAAGTTGACGGAGAAGGAGACGCAGAAGAAGTACTACTTTATTGACAATGGTTTGTTGAACCTGTTCTTGATGAATCCAGAGACATCGCTACTAGAGAACATGGTGGCGGTGGAGCTGTGCAGGCGGTTTGGCAAGGGGAATGTGTTTTTCCTGAACGCGGAGAAGGAAATAGACTTCATTGTGCCTGACGAGAAACTGGCCATACAGGTATCCTACAGCATCAAGGATGGGGCCACTTACAACAGGGAGGTGCCGCCACTGGTGAAGTATGCCAAAGCGCACAAGGACTGGAAGTGCCTGCTGATTACGTATGATGAGGAGGGCACGGAAGAGGGAATACCCGTGTTGCCGGTTTGGAAGTGGCTGATGAATTAAGTCAAGCATATTAATTACTCCTGATATTTGTATTTTAGATATGGATGAAAATCTGATAAAAGAACAATTACAAGCATTACTTACAGAAGAAGTGCTTAACTATGATAAAATTGTTTCGCTCTCAAATGAGTTAGCTAAACAAGATCCCAATAGCGTCCGCTTCACTGTCGATGCAGACTTGGTGAGTCGTCTAGGTAATGAACTTGTGGCAAGACAAGAGACCGCATTATCTGAACTGGTGAAAAATGCATACGATGCAGATGCAACACAGGTAACGCTACGTTTTATAGATTCATTAACGAAGGGCGGAACCTTGGTAATAGAAGATAATGGCGTAGGAATGACCAAGGAACAACTGATTAGTGGATTTATGCGAATCTCTTCAGGCGACAAGTTATTACATCCAGTATCTCAGAATTATCATCGGAGTAAGGCTGGACAAAAAGGAATAGGACGTTTTGCTGTGCAAAGACTTGGTGGCATACTTGAAATTAAAACGAGATCGGAATCATCTACAGAGGGCTACTCGGTTAATTTTGATTGGAGTGAATACCAAAGGAATAAAGAACTAACAGAGATCAAGAACACGATATCTGTAATTCAACAGAACCAACAAGGTACAACACTCATCATAAAGGAACTAAGAGACAAGTGGAATGAAAAGGCCATAGAGCGAATGTACCGTTATTTGCTGGGCATTTTGCGACCGGATTTATTTGGCGTTAACAAAGGAAGTATTGGCCAAGACCCAGGGATGGTAATAAAAACCTATCTTCAAATAAGTGGGGAGGATAAACAGATAGAGGTGAAAAGCCCAAATATAGGAAACTTTGCCATCGCTACTATTGAGGGATATGTAGATGAAAACGGACATGCGACCTATAAAGTTGACAGCGACAGGTTGCTGATGCATATGAATGGGGATTTGAGCATGGATCCAGACAAAGAAGGGGTTGATTTTAATCTTATACGCAATGTTAGGTTGAAAGCGTATCATTTTCTAAATGATTACTTTCCCAAGGATCAGAAACTGAGTTTGCAGAACTTTTTAAAAGAAAATGGCGGTATTAGGCTTTATAGAAATGGATACAGAGTTTTTCCATATGCCGAAAGTGGGGATGATTGGCTGTCATTGGATGCATCATTGAAAAGAAATTCAATTCTTCCGCAGCATGGTAATCAGAATTTCTATGGTATCATAGAAATAGAACTTAATTCTGGGGACTTTGAAGAAACATCGAGTCGAGAAGGAATGCTTGGTAACGATGCGTTTATCCAGTTGCAGAACTTCGCATATCGAGTACTGTTGACTTCGATAATTGCTATAGGCCAAGTGAGAAATGTAAAAATCAGAACTGGCCAGAAGAAAGATGAAGATGGTAACTGGGAGATAATAGATCTAAGAGTAAGAAACATTGCATACACTATTGACGAGATAGATAAGGCAATAGAACAGTCAACAGTTATATCACCAGCCGTAAAGGAATCGGGTCAGCAGGCTATCAAGAATGTGAAGAAGGAAATCAAAAAGCTTCGCAAACTACAGAAAGAGATACAGAAACGCTCGATTGAAGAGAAGGTAAGACTTAGAGTGTTGAGTAGTGTGGGGCTTTCAACTGAACAGTTTGTGCATGAGATAAAGTATTATTTGCACAATATGAGTGATGATATGAGTTATCTGAAGGAACAAAAGTATCAAGACGCGAAGGTTATGGAGCGGATAATGATATTAGACGAGAACTTCTCAAATTTCAGAACATATATCTCTTATATGGACACTGCGGTGGCTAATAATGTAAACAGAGAACTGAGGCCTATAGAATTAAGGGAGGTTGTGAATCCATTTGTTAATAATTTGACTAACGATGCGAAGGCCTCAAGAATTAAGATAATGACGCCAGAGTTCATAGGATATAATCTATACACAAAAAATATGCATCCATCTGAATGGTTGTCGATATTATTTAATTTCTACACTAATTCTAAAAAGGCCATCAAAAGAGCAATGAGAAAAGAAGGAATGATTGGTATAGCGTGTGGAAAGGAAAACGGAGTGGTTTATTTAGAGTTTTCGGACAACGGAGACGGAATTTCAAAAGAAAATGAAGACAAAATCTTCGACGAGTTTTTTACTACGTCATCTCCACGGAATTTTGCAGATTTGAATCAGGTAAACGAGATATCAGGTTCGGGATTAGGATTGACTATTGTTAAAGATATAGTGGAAAGCTATCAAGGCAATGTCAAAGTTGTGAACCCTAAAGGAGACTTCGAAACTTGTATCAGAGTGGAAATCCCGGCTCTGAGTGACAAAGAAATTCTAAAACTTTATTAAAATGGCATACAAAATACTGTATTATGAGGATAAGGAATCTGGTTCCATAAAGGCAGATTTGGAGAACCTTGGTTTTGAGGTTGATATCGAGAAATGTGAAGATACAAAAATATCGATAGATGCCCTTAAGGCAAACAATCACGATGCCTACTTAATGGATTACAGACTTACTGATGGAAATGGACTAATAGATGCGCCGGCTTTGGCTGGTATCATTAGAACAGAGTCAGGAAAGGACGAATTCAAGATTAACGCCCCTATTTTCATGATAACTGATGAAAGTGGTCTAAAAATAGTAAACTCTGCACAGAGGGAACAAGATCTGTTTGATTATGTAATGACAAAAGATCTATTTAGAGAAAACAAACAAAAAACAGGTGAGCTGATTGTGAGTTTTATTAAGGCGTATCGACGAGTTCAAGAGAGCGGGTTTGAGGTTCCTTCTATTTTGGGAATTGACAAAAAAGAAATAGGTCTTTTGGACTATAGGTTTGAAAGGGATTTGTTATCAAAATCAAGAGATGTGTTTGGAATAACACATTTCACGCTGAACTATATTGTGCGATCGATAGGGACGCTTATTGGCCCTGATATACTTGCTGCTAGACTGGGGGTAAAGATTGATCAAGAACAACCTGCGTGGGGAACACTTATGGAAATATTAACACCTTGTCGTTACGAGGGGATATTTAAGGATTTTTATTCCCGGTGGTGGATGAGGAAAATTGAGGAATGGTGGGAGAGAGAATTTGAAGGAATAGGACGGCTTAGATCTCTTGAGGCAAAACAAAGAGTTGAATTACTGAATGAGAAGTATGGACTAAATCTTTTGGCTGCTGAACCGTTAGCAAAAGAAGACAGTACTAAATTTTGGACAATGTGTTTTGCCAAGCACATCCCGCTTGATCCATCTGATGGGTTTGTGATAGATGATGTGACGAGAAGAGAATGGGAAGAGCCCATGTATATTTCGTTAGAGGGAGCATTAGAAAAACCGGAATGGCAGAAAAGACTATCACCAGCAGATATAAGAGAGATTTTAGAGTATGGGACGAAGAATTAGGCCGAATCCATCGTCAGTATTGGGACATCTGGCTCGATTATTACGAGATGGTAATTGGGAAAATAGGGGCTTAGTTGAACTACAGGCTCTTAATCAACTTGTCAGTGACTTAAACAGACCCCAAAAGGGGAAGATTTGTAAGATTAGTCTTAAAGAGATGATATTTCATGTTAGTCACTCAAGGATGAAACCGAAACCGTCAATTCCAATAGATGAAGATTTGGATATAACCTTAGAGATGGATTACATCTTGTTAGAGGATGGTAGCATTAAAGAGGACGATATAAATGATTACAATATGAATATCCTTTTGACTGCCAAGCAGAAAGAAGGAGATAAACAGAACAAATTCGCGTGGCATTTGGATTGTGAACCATATACCAAGGCTAGTTTTTTACATCCTCATTTCCATTTTCATGCAGGAGGGCATAAAATTGAAGATGCAGAAACAGGTGAACTACTTATGTTGACTTCGCCAAGGATAGCATATCCTCCAATGGACGTTGTGCTTGCCATTAACTTTGTGTTGATGAATTTTTTCAATAGGGAGGTATACGCAGATAATTTCAAAGCCCTAGGGAAAGGAGATTACCGCAATATAATGGCGGAATCTGTAGAAAAAATCATTAAACCATATTACGAAAAGATACAGCAAGCTCTGTTAAGCAACAAGGACTGCTCGTATTTTCCATTATACATATGAAAGGAAGAATATCTTTACTATTAAACAGAATTCATGATGTTAGTGATGTTAACAAACTGCTGGTAACCGCTTATTTAAGGTGTCGCAGTTTGAAAATAGACTCTGGTTCTATTCTTGAACCTTATGTAATCACAAAAGAAGATAAGCTATGGGATGGTGCTGATAAACTCAGCCAGGCCATGAAAAGATATTATCCAGATCTTTGCTTGGAAACACTTATAGATTTATTTGAATTTGTGGTATCACCGGCAGACAAGGTAGTCACCGGTGCTATATATACACCTCAATATATTCGTAATCGCATAGTGGAACATGTTCTGAATCTTCTTGTCAATAGAGATGTAAAAGAACTGAAAATTGCTGATATAGCATGCGGATGTGGAGGTTTTTTTTTGACAGTCTGTGATAAAATGCTTGAAACTGGAAATGTTGACTGTCATTACATCTATGAGCATATCTTATATGGTTGCGACATTGAGGCATATTGTATAGAAAGATGTAAGATTTTATTAGCTCTTAAGGCCTTGGAAAGAGGGGAGCGTACAAATGACCTAACTTTTCATCTATACCAAGGCAATTCGCTTGTCTTTAACTGGAATGAAAAGTTGGCGGATTTTATAGGCTTCGATGCCGTTGTTGGAAATCCTCCGTATGTCACTTCAGCAAAGATGAATGAGGAAACGAGAGGGTTATTGAATAATTGGGAGGTGTGTGATTCGGGTAAGGCTGATTTATATATTCCTTTTTTCCAAATTGCAATTGAATTGCTAAATGATAATGGCGTGCTTGGCTATATTACGGTTAGTAATTTCTACCGGAGTTTAAATGGTAAAGCTTTAAGAGAATATTTTGCGGAGCACAATTTGAATCTGACTATTGTAGATTTTGGAGGAGAACAGGTGTTTAAAGGTTGCTCTACATATACGTGTCTGTTCTTTGCAGACAAACGACAAGATGGAATGGTTAGGTTCATTCGAACTATAAGTGATAATGTTGAGGAAGTTCGGAATCTAAGATTTGTAGAATCTGTATACGAAGATTTAGATGCTGCAAAAGGCTGGGTGATGAAGGATAGGAGGACCAATGATCTTTTGCAGCAGATAACGAGCGTGGGAACGCCTCTTGGCGATGTTGCATCTATTTCAAATGGTTTGGCCACGTTGAAGAATGATATATATGTTCTGAATGTTGTGGAAGAAGATGTCAATGTATTCATACATGAGTATAATGGGAACAGGTATCCAATTGAACGTGACATATGCAGATTGGTAGTTAAACCGAGTGCAATGAATCCAAATATGCCTGTGGAAGAGCAAACGAAGTGGATCATATTTCCATATGACATCATAGGTAGAAGAGTTGTCTGTTATGATGAGAGAAAAATGAAGGAACAATATCCACATACCTATTCCTACCTGCAAGCCGTGAAGCCTATTCTTGATAAAAGAGATAAGGGGAAGCGGAAATATGAGCAATGGTTTGCCTATGGTAGAAGTCAGGCGATTAATTCGCCTGGCTACAGACTATTAATGCCTTATATTGCAGATAAGCCAACCTTTATGTTGTCAAATCTTGAGGAATTGCTTTACTATAACGGCTTTGCTCTATTAAGTAATGACATACATCAACTGGAACGATTGAAAAAGATATTGAATACGGAAATTTTCTGGTTTTACGTAAAAAATATAAGTAAGCCATATGCTAATGGTTACTATTCTATGGGTAAAAGGTATATCAGGTACTTTGGTATACCGGACTTTAACGAAGAGCAATTGGCCCATTTGGACGCTCTGACAAGTAAGGAAGATATAGAAGAATTCCTCTTATTGCATTATTTCGGAGACGAGGATGAAACTGCGAGGACGATCATTAAAGGAGAATTATACAACTAAAATCAGAATCTTTGATACAAAAAGCATTACAATATACGAGGAGCATGGTGTTTTACCAAGATTGTGAATATGTATAAGGAAGATTAGGCGTATGTGAACTATTTGAGAAGGTGCTTGCATTGTGTGAGGGATACAAGAGGGTGAATCAATATGCGTAGTTGAAGATAAGACAATGGGTAATGGAGTGACTATTATCGTTGGTGCAGGTGCCGTTCTGGATTTTGAGCACAAGGGTATTTTCCCGTCTGTGAAGAATATCACGGACGAGGTGCTTAAACTAAAAATCCAGAAAGTTACTGGAGGTGAAAGACCGCTCTTGCGAGAACTCTATGATTATATTGTTGGGAAATTGAACCAAGTAGGACGATCAGAGGTTAATCGCTATATTCCATCACAATTAAATTTTGAGAACATATTACATGTCATAGAGATGTGCATTTCATATAGTAGCTGCTGGCATAAGGAATACGTGTCATGGATTCCATTTCCAGAGTTCGGAACTCTGATTCAACCTGTCAAGTTCTTGAAAGATATTCATACGTATGATTATATCAGGGCTGCATATGGGCTGCAAAAGATCGTAATGGACATCGTGAATCAATACGATGCTTTTTTCGAAGAAGATACATTTAGGGAACAATGGTATCGAGATTTCTGGAAATCCTTGTCATCGAGATCGAATATCTTCAATCTGAATTATGACAATACGATAGAGAATAGCCTTGGTGAATATGAGGATGGGTTCCCACCAATCGAAGAAGGAGAGAACTATAGCCGATTTTCAGCTAAACGCTATTATGAGAACCAAAGAGGTGTTTCTACTATAGCACATTTACATGGTCAGATATTGTTCAGTGAGGCAAGGGAATATCCGTTTGATTATAACATACGGGACATGGTAAAGAATAGAGATTATCAGACTGCATGTAAGAATAGAATCGGGGGACAATTTCCGCCTTCTAATCAGGCAAAAGAAGAGTATGTACAACCGATTATTGTTTCTGGTTCGAGGAAAACGGAGAAGATGACGTTCGCTCCTAATAATGTCTATCTAT
>CAMVOK010000014.1 GCA_947169115.1 uncultured Prevotellaceae bacterium | reverse complement strand
CTCTATTGGGAATACAGCATTTGCCTATTGTGATAGTTTGACATACATCGTAGTCTCCGCGGAGAATGAAAAATATGATTCGCGCGATAACTGCAATGCTATCATCGAAAAGGAGACAAACAGATTGGTATGTGGCTGTAATAACACCGTCATTCCCGAAAGCGTGACGACGATAGGTAGAGATGCTTTTTATGGATGTACGATTGATACACTGGTGATTCCACAAAATGTATCTGCTTTGGAGGCTTATGCTTTTCGGAGTTGTGGTATAATGGATGTGTTCTGTTATGCAAATGCTGTACCGACGGGGACATCTAATAGTTTTTCAACTACTACATATAGGGTTGCCGCCTTGCATGTCCCTGGCTCTTTGATTGCGGAATATACGGGTACAAGTCCATGGAATCGTTTTTATACGATTTGGGGTATGAGCGACAGTGTAGTCCTTGTGGATGAGGAGGAATACGCAAATAGTTATAACTTGGAATTGAAAGATACGCTTACTTATCAACGTACATTTGCAGATACAAACTGGCAACCTCTGTATGTGCCATTCGCTATGGTCTATGAAGACTGGGCGGATAACTTTGAAGTCGCACGCATCAACAACGTCCATCAATGGGATATCGACGACGACGGAAAGATAGACCGAACTGCGCTGGAGATAATCAAGATAAAAGAGGGAAGTATAGAGCCTAATACACCTTACCTGATTAAAGCTAAGGAGATAGGAGAGAAGTGCATAGCCATGCCTAAGGCACATCTTATGGGTGCTATGCTAAATAGCATAGACTGTTCTTCTGTGGAAACGCGCTTTACTTTTACGGGTACGTACACTACCCAAGGTGCGTCTATGTTATCTGGGAATGGATATTATTCGCTGGCAAATGGTGCTCTACGCCAAGTGGAGAATGCCGATGAAGACCTTGGTTCGTATCGTTGGTATATGAGTGCCACAGACCGCAGTGGCAACTCCGTGGCTTTGGGAGAAGTTAAGGTGATGATATTCGGTGAAGAAGACATAGATTGCGTAGAAGAATTAACAATGGATAATGGAAAATTGACAATGGAAAATGTCTATGACCTTCAAGGTCGTCGTCAGACGAAAATACAGAAGGGCATCAACATCATCCGAATGAGTGATGGAACAGCGAAAAAGATGATGGTGAAGTAGCAAAAGATAAAGCTATGTTCCCTCCTAACGGAGTATAACAGTTAAGGGGTCACTTCAATTTTGAAGTGACCCCATTCTTTTCTCAAACACAGATTCGTAGGTGTTTGTATTTCAGTAGATAAACTCCGTATAATCTGTGTTCGTATAACTCTTATTTGCCTTAGTAAGCGTGGTCGTTGTTGATTTCGTCCATGGTCAGTTCCTTCTTGTCGATGGCTTGCCAGGCATAGACGATGTAGGCCAGCACAAAGGGGATGAGCAGGGAGACGTAGAACATGGTGCGGAGGGTGAACTCGCTGCTCGAAGAGTTCTGCATCGTGAGCGACGACTGCAGGTCTGCCGTCGAGGGGTAGTAGGCGGTGTTGTTCCAAGCCGTGAGCAGGAGCAGCACGAGCACCGTGACGACCGTACCGAAGCCGACAACCCAGAAGCCGCGCTTCCATTCCTTATGGAACATCGACCAGAAGATGCCGAACAGAACAAACACCACACCTACGAGGAGCATCACAAGCAGAGGCCACATCGCCAAGAGATTGTGCAGGTATTTGTAGGGTTCCATGAATATGACTCCCGTTTCGGGGTCGTAGGCATAGCCCTCGCACGTCAGTATATGACCGGCGAAGGCCAGGAAGAACCCAAGGAACAGGATGGTGCTGCGCCACAGGGGCTGAATGATGCGGTTGTGATTGTCGAACAGACCGTCGTCCACCTGCTTGTGGATGTACAGGCACCCCAGTATGCGAGCCAGGAAGAAGACGGCAAGACCCAGGCAGAGGTTCCACGGATTCAGCAGGGCATCGAGTCCGTGCGAGGCGTTGGCCCAGCGGCTGATTACGAGAAGCCCCTTCCCAGCCTCCCCGTGGGGAGGAGCTATGGTAGTAACATCTCCCGCTTGAGATGATAGGCCTCCTTCCACAATGAAGTTGGAGCCAGTGAAGAACGTGGCAACGGCACCGCCAAGAAGCAGGGGACCGAGGATGCCGTTCAAGACGAGCAGCCACTGAAACGTACGAGCACCCAGCAGGTTGCCTAACTTCGATTGGAACTCATAGCTTACGGCTTGCAGGACGAAGGAGAAGAGGATAATCATCCAAAGCCAGTAGGCACCGCCGAAGCTAGTGGAATAGAATAGGGGATAGGAGGCAAAAAATGCTCCG
This sequence comes from uncultured Prevotellaceae bacterium, assembly GCA_947169115.1. Taxonomy (GTDB): domain Bacteria; phylum Bacteroidota; class Bacteroidia; order Bacteroidales; family Bacteroidaceae; genus Physcousia. Next base: position 81,658 of record CAMVOK010000014.1, on the reverse strand, counting down.
CCGAAGGTGACGAGTGTGGTGAACGTAAATTCCCACTTGCGCCCCGTGGCGTTTACTACGAGACGTCGTTCATCAGGAGTACGTCCCAAAGTGAAGATGAGTGAGTTGGCACCCTGCACGAACATGAGGAAAACGAGAAGTGCAGCAAGCAGGGCTACTACGAAGCACCAATAGTGCTGTAAAAATAGATATGTCATAATCTTATTTATAATTAAAAATTAAAAATTAAAAAATAAAAGTGAGTGAAGAGATAAAAAATTCATTTTTCTCTTTTTCTCTATTTCTCTTTTCTCTTTTCTCTTTTAATTTTTATCTATCCTCTATCCCTTTCGGTCCATTCTTTATTGCTTTGCACATGATGTTGATTTCTACGGCCAGCAAGGTCGTGAAGAGGATGAGGAAGAGGAAGAAAGTGGTCATCACAGCCCCAGAGCCTAACTGGCTCACGCCTACCCATGTGGGCAGCATGTCCTGAATAGTCCAAGGCTGACGTCCGAACTCTGCTACCAGCCAACCAGCCTCGCTGACGATGTAGGCAACGGGGATGCATACGAGAGCAAAAGCCCCCTTCCATCTCCCCCGAGGGGGAGTGTCGTCCTTCCCCCCACAGGGGGGCTGTATGATCATTATTAAGAATAGGAGTATAAACAGACAACCGCCACCAACCATCACACGGAAGGCATAGAAGCAAACGGGGATGTAGGGCACTATGTCCGAACGTTCCTTAACGTAACCATAGCCGAAGTAGGGCATGTTCTCCTGTATCTCGGTGGTCAGTTCGTCGAGGAACTCCTGTGCGGCTCCGTCCTTCTTGGCTTTGCGGTATTCCTGCAAGGCCGTGATGGCACATTGTCCGCGTTCTATCTTCTGTTCTAAGGAAAGTTCCGGTGTTCCGTCTTCCTTGGTGTAGCCATCCAGAATGTCGCGAACGCCAGGCACATAGCCGTTCATGTCATTCGTGGCAAGGAACGACAGGGCGTAGGGGACTGCCAGTTTCAGCGGAGCCTCATCTTCGGCTTCGTAGTCAGGCTGTTGGAATGGGTTGATGCCTGCGATGATGGTCAGGGGCTGGTCGCTACCGCCTTTATATAATCCCTCCATGGCTGCTAACTTCATGGGCTGTGTCTGTGCTACGGTGTAGGCAGAATGGTGGCCGGAGCCCATTAACAAGAGGGAGGCGATAAGTCCGAAGATGGCTCCCACACGGAGACTCTTGTGTGCGAACTCCAGGTGGCGTTGCTTCAAGAGATACCAACTCGATACGCCCACTACAAACACGGCTCCCAGCACCCAGGCGGACAATACCGTGTGGACAAACTTATCGACGGCAACGGGTGAAAGTGCCACCTCCATGAAACTGGTCATTTCGTTTCGCATGGTGTCGGGGTTGAATGCCTGTCCCACAGGGTGCTGCATCCACGAGTTGGCTACCAGAATCCACCAGGCCGAGATGGTGGCACCCAAACCGGTGAGCCACGTTGAGGCTAAGTGGAATCCCTTGCTGACCTTGTTCCAACCGAAGAACATCACGGCCACGAAGGTCGATTCCATGAAGAAGGCCACAATGCCCTCTACGGCTAGGGGAGCACCGAAGATGTCTCCCACGAGGTAGGAGTAGTTACTCCAGTTCGTGCCAAATTCGAACTCCAGAATAATACCCGTGGCCACGCCCATGGCAAAGTTGATGCCAAAAAGACGCTGCCAGTACTTCGCCGTTTGTTTCCAGAACTCCTGACCCGTGCGATAGTACAGGGTCTCCATGATGCCCATGACTACGGCCAAGCCGAGTGTCAGGGGTACGAACAGCCAATGGTAGATGGCTGTTAGGGCGAACTGTGCTCTTGCCCAGTCCACCGCTGCCAAGTCGATGTGTAGTTGATTCATAGTATTTGGAGGTTTAGAGGTTTAGAGGTGAGAAGTGAGAGGTGAGAAGTGAGAGGAGAGAAGAGAGAGGGCGTAGCCTAATGTTCAATGTTCAATTCTCAATGTTCAATGTTTTTGCTACGAATTCCGCTTCATTGCCCTCACGCGCGTGTTCCTTTATATAATTAGGGAAGAAACATAAGCGTAGGACGACGAAGATGATGAATAGTTTTATGGCGATGATGAGCCACAATGTGCGTCCGAGCGTCATAGAACGGAAGCCATCGTAATAGAGGTGCCATATCTTTGTCAACAAGTTCATGAGGCAAATTTAGAAAATAAATCTGAAACTTGTATGACCTTCTGTTACTTTTTTATTCGATTTTTATTTGGGGTTTCTTGTCAGGCGAAGAACTTGCGTACAATGATCCACTACGGCATGACGGTGAGTAACGAAGAGCAGGGTTTGCTCGGGACGCATCCATTGGGTGAGATTCTTCAGCAGACGACTCTCCGTATCGGTGTCAAGGGCAGAGGTGGCCTCGTCGAGGAGCAAGACATTTCCGTCGCGTAACAAGGCACGGGCAATGCTGATGCGCTGGGCTTGGCCTTGACTCAGACCGGTGCCATTCTCTCCGCAACGACTGTCAAGTCCCTCTGGCAGAGATAAGACAAATTCAGCACAGGCCGTTTTCAGGGCTGCTACCATCTGCTCCTCTGTGGCTTTGGGGTTGCCGAGCAGGAGGTTGTAGCGTATAGTGCCCGAGAAGAGCGTGTTGTCCTGTGGCACATAGACAAGGTTGCAACGGGTGAGGGGACTTACAGAAGTTGAAAGTTGAGCTGCGCCTTGATTGCCTCCCATCTCGCACTCGCCGGAGGCATAACTTTGCACTTTGAACTTTGCACTTTGCACTTTCGAGTACATCTCCACCTTTCCCTCTGTGGGCTTGAGCAAAGCCAGGATGAGACGGATGAGGGTGGTCTTTCCGGCTCCAGTCTCTCCCAAGATGGCAGTGCTGCTGCCAGGGGGGAAGTCGTAGGAAAAATCGTGGAGGATGTGGCGTTCGTTCTCGTCGTATTGGAAACTTACATGCTCCAGACGCAGACCCACACCACCTTGGAACTTGATGGGGGTACCTTCCTGTTCCATGGGAGTATCTTCTAGCTCCATGAGGCGTTCTCCTGCCGTGAAGGCACTGATGATGATGGGTACGAACTTCGTCATCTCGCGGAAAGGCCCTTGAATCTGTCCTACCAGCTGGATGAAGGCAATCATCATACCGTAGGTGATGATACCCTGATGGATGCCATGGACACCCCACAAAAACGTGATCAGGTAGCCCGTGGCAAATCCCGTGCTGACCAACGTGCCGGAAATGGAGGAGAACACCGTGCGGTGGCGTACCTGTTGGCGCAGGTGTTGCTGGGTGGCATCCAAACGGTCGGTCATGGTTCCCACACGCTCCAGTGTCTTCAATATGATGCGGTGTTGTATGCTTTCCTGCAGAATGCTTTGTATGTCGCTGTCTGTGTTGCGGATGTCGCGGGTGATGGTGCGCATCTTGCGGACATAGAAGCGGCTGACAAAAAGAAAGACAGGAACGATGACGATAATGAGCATGGCCAGCTGGGCGTCCATAGAGTAGAGGAAAACGAAGGCTCCAACCAGACGTGTCAGGACACTGAGTGCAGCGGGCACGGTCTCTGTGATGACGTTGGTCACATCGCGAACATCGCGGATAAGGCGATTTAGCACGTCACCGCTATGGCGGCGTTCCTTGCCATTCCATTCACTGACCAGCAACTGGCGGAATATCTTCAGCTGCATGCGGTTCTGAGCCCGTACTCCCAACAGGGCACCAATCCAACGACGGGCAAAGCCAATGCCTATCTGACAAACCATGATGACTGCGAGCATGAGGGCTGCCTGATGTAGGGAAAAGGCGGTGGTGCGGTTGGTGGCTATGTCGATGCAGAGTTTGGTGGCCCAGATGAATGCGAAATCAAGTCCCACGGAGACTATACCGATGACAGCATTCAGAAAAGCCTGGAATCTCAGGTTCTTCGATATCGTCCAAAACCAGCGTATGATGCTACTGCTCGATTTCAGTTTGTTGATGGGCAGGGAACTATTCTTCAAAGGGACAAACTCTGTATTACGGACTATGGCATTCAACTCTCTATCCTGATGTCGTTTCCCCACATGAGTTTTTCGCGCAGGGTGCGGAAGAAACTGCTGTCGGGACGCTTCAGGACATGTATGGTATAGGGGGCCTTTTGTATGGTGAGGCGTGTTCCCTCGCTGCATGTTTCGCTCCTGCCGTCTATGGCCACCAGATATTGGTGGTTACGGCTTTCGACGGTGAGGCTGATGACGGCATCGTCGCAGATGGTGATGGGACGCACGTTCAGACTGTGGGCAGCCACAGGGGTAATGCCCAAGGTGCGGGACTGGGGAGACATAATGCTGCCTCCTACGCTCAGGGCATAGCCCGTAGAACCTGTTGGGCTGTTGATGATGAGACCGTCAGCCTGATAGGTGGTGAGGTACTCTTCGTTTACATCCACGCGAATGCTTATCATCGATGAGTTGTCACGTTTCAGCACGGCCACTTCGTTCAGCGCATAAGGGGAGGATTGGGGGACTACATGTTGAACACCTCCAGACTCGGTGTCTTGCATACGTACTTCCAGCACGCTGCGTTCTTCCAGTCTGTATTCCCTATTATAGATGTTTCTGACGGTGGCATCAATCTCATTGCCAGACACATCGGCCAAGAAACCCATGCGTCCCATGTTGATGCCGATGATGGGGATTCCCTTGTCGCCCACGCGGGTTGCTGTCTCCAGAAAAGTACCGTCGCCTCCCATAGATACGGCAAAGTCGGCTTCGAAGTCGTTGCCCTCAATAAGTCCCTTGGCAGAAACATTGAGCAATAGTTTTTTGGTCAGATAGTCGTGGAAAGAGTGGTCTATCCATACTTCTGCACCATATGTCTCCAGCGTACATAATAGTTTCTTCACCAAAGCCGATTTCCTGGCTTGGTAAATGTTTCCGAATAAGGCGAATCGTAGTGGCTTCATAGTCATTACCCATGCTTGGGACTGCAAATATACAATATTTAAGGGAAAAGTGAAAAATGAAAAGTGAAAAATGTTTTATTATAGTTAGAGGTTTAGGGATTTAGAGGTTTAGAAGTGAGATGTGAGAGGTGAGAAGTGAGAAGAGAAATCGGACGGCTCAGCCTACGTTTGCATAGAGGAACGGAGCAAGTAATCGGACGGTCTTTGGCCTACGCTTGCGTAGCGAAGAGGAGCAAGAAATGTATTTGACTGGATAACAAGTTGCAAAAGTGACCTCTCACCTCTAAACCTCTCACCTTCTAAACCTCTAAACCTCTAAACCTCTAACGTACTGCATCAGGTGGCGGTAGAAGGGATGTCGGGAAAGTGTGGCACGGTGACCAATGAGCAGAATCTTCATGCGGGCACGGGTGATGGCCACATTCATGCGTCTGAGATCTCTTAAGAAACCGACCTCTCCCTCGTCGTTGTTACGAACCATGGAGATGACAATGATGTCGCGTTCCTGCCCTTGGAACCCATCGATGGTGTTGATGGTGATGAGCGAGCGGAAGGGTTTCCAGTAGGCATCGTGCCGAAGCATCCGTCGTAGCAGGCCAACCTGTCCTCGGTAGGGGGATATGATGCCCACATCGAGCCGTTCGTGCAGGATGCGGTCTTTTCCTATCTTGTCGAAATACTCCCGTAGGGTCTGCAGGGTGAGTTGGGCTTCCGCCGGATTCTGTCTGCTCAGTCCATCGCCAGCCTGTTGTTCCATGTATTCGGGTTCGTCGGGAGTGTCTATCCAATCGATGGCCGTGTCCCAGTCCAGTATGCCGCGGTATTTCACCTCGGGAGCACTCTCCAGTTTGCCATCGTAAAACTCTTGGTTGGGGAACTGCATGATGCCTTCCGACATGCGGTATTGTATGGTCAGCAGCGATACACACTGGGGTTTCGTTTCTGTCAGGGTTTGCATCAGGGTGTGGTTGAGTCCTCCTTTCAGGGCTTCGGGACACTTGATGGTGGGAGGCAATTGACGATGGTCGCCAGCCAGCACCACACGGTCAGCCTTTTGTATGGCAATCCAACAGGCTGCTTCCAAGGCCTGTGCCGCTTCGTCGATGAACAACGTGCCGAAGTGGTGACCTACGAGCAGATGGTTGGCACTCCCTGTCAGGGTGCAGGAGATTACACGGGCTTCGGCAAAGAGGTCTGCCGTAATGGTCATTTCGAGTTCCGTACAGCGGTCTCGCAGACGGGCAATCTTCTGGTGGAAGTTGTTGCTCGCATCCTTTCGACTCTCATACATGCGACGGATTTCGCGTCGCAGTGTCCAGAGGTCGGTGTATCTGGGATGGTTCTCGAACTGCCGTTCGTAGGTGTAGCCCAGCATCTTGTCTGTCACACGGGTGGGGTTCCCAATGCGCAATACAGATACTCCACGGTCTGCCAGCTTTTCGCTAATCCAGTCCACGGCCATGTTGCTCTGGGCGCATACCAAAACTTGGTTTTCACGCCGTAGGGTTTCGTAGATGGCTTCCACTAAGGTGGTGGTCTTTCCGGTTCCTGGCGGGCCATGCACTACGGCAACGTCTTTGGCCCATAAGACTTCGTTTACTGCCTGTTCCTGACTGGGATTCAGCCAAGGGAAACGAACAGGGGAGAAGGTAAACTTATGGGTAGGGGCTGAGGTGTGGACGATGTCGCGCAGTTCGGCCAACCTGCCTTTCTGGGCATTGATGACTTGGTCCAGTGCGGCAAACATCTGTCGGTAGGTGTATTCGTCGAGATACAGTTGTACGCCCAGTCGCATGGCATTCTGTACTTGCTGCAAGGCGTCGGTGGTTGGAATCACTACCACCATCCTGTCTTCTTCTACGTAACTCACTTGGGCCACGAACTTCATGTAACGAAGCATTTCCGAACCGTCTTGCTCGAAGAAGCAAACGGGCTTGCCAGGTTCAAACTGGTGCTCGTTGTCTGGCTGTGGGTTGCCGTTATAAACTTCTACCACCAGCTGGTCCAACGAATTGTAGTAACTGCGCCCTACACCGAGTGGAAACCAACAAAGGCCACGACGTATTTTTCTCTCTACACCCATGGCTTCTGTCTGTCGCTGGAACTGTTCGCGTTCGTACTCATATTCCAGCCGGAGAAGTTCGCGTTGTCTGACCAAACTTTGAATCATGCGACAAAGATACGAATTATTGGCAAGAAAATACCTAAACATGTTTGGTTTTTCGCTCGGTTTGCACTACCTTTAATCCCTTTTGCATGGTCTCGAAGGTAGGCTGCACCTATGAAAACTGCAAATAAATTTGCGTTTTCGCTCGGTTTGCACTACCTTTGTGGTGTTGTTATATAGAGTAATATGACGAAACTGAGTGTAAATATCAATAAAATAGCCACTCTTCGCAATGCCAGAGGAGGAGACAATCCCAATGTCTTGCAGGTGGCCTTGGATTGTGAGCGTTTCGGAGCACAGGGTATCACGGTTCATCCCCGTCCCGATGAACGCCACATTCGCAGACAGGATGTTTTTGACCTACGTCCCCGTCTGCGGACAGAGTTCAATATCGAGGGTTATCCCTCTCCCGAGTTTATCAGTTTGGTTCTGCAGGTCACTCCCACACAGGTGACTCTTGTACCCGATAGCCCCGACCAGTTGACGAGCAACCATGGGTGGGACACTAAGAAGAATCAGGCTTTCCTCTCCGAGGTAACTGACCGTTTCCATGAGAAGGGCATACGAGTGAGCATCTTTGTGGATGCCGATGAGGAAATGGTGGAGTATGCAGCCAAGACTGGAGCAGACCGTGTGGAACTCTATACCGAACCTTACGCTACACTTTATCCGAAGGGTAAGGAAGAAGCTATTGCTCCCTTTGTAAAGGCTGGTGAACGAGCCAAGAAGTTGGGTATGGGACTGAATATGGGACATGACCTCAGTCTTGAGAACCTACGTTACATGCACGATTGTATGCCCTACGTCGATGAGTGCAGCATCGGTCATGCCCTCATCTGCGATGCCCTCTATTTGGGATTAGAAGAAACCATAAAGAGGTATCGTGCGTGCCTCTATCCTTAAAGGCCCACCCCGACCCTCCCTGGGGAGGGGAGCCTCAGTTAAGAGTTAAAAATTAAGAGTTAAAAATTAAATTGTCACTATTAGTAGTAAACACTCCCCCTCGCCCTTCGGAGAGGGGTTGGGGGTGAGGCTTCTAAACTTCTTGCTCCGTGATGCTACGCAAGCGTAGCCCTCCGGGCGTCCGATTACTAAACCTCTAAACCTCTAAAATATGATTTACGTATTCCTTGCCACAGGCTTCGAGGACATTGAAGCATTGGCTCCCGTTGACATCATGCGTCGTGCAGGTCTTCAAGTGGAGACCGTAAGCATCACGGACGAAATTGTTGTAACCAGTGCCCACGGTGTGGGTTTTGTGGCTGACAAGACGTTGGCGGAGATTGACTTCGAGGATGCCGACCTCCTATTCCTTCCTGGTGGTCTGCCTGGAGCTACGAACCTTGATGCCTGTCTGCCTCTGCGTGAAGGACTCATGCAGCACTACAAGGCTGGTCGTCCTCTTGCCGCCATCTGTGCGGCTCCCCTTGTCTTGGGACATCTCGGTATTTTGGAAGGTCGTAAGGCTACCTGTTACCCTGGCTTCGAGTCCGAGTTGAAGGGGGCAGACTATACGGCCTCCCTTGTGGAACAGGATGGTCAGTTTATTACAGGCAAGGGTCCCGGTGCAGCCATGGAGCTGGGTTACGTGCTTGTGGAACGTCTGAAGGACAAGCAAACTGCCGATGCCCTGCGCGAAGGGATGATGTATAACTTCTTAATGAAGAGTTAAGAGAGAAAAATTAAGAATTAGAGTTGCTGTGCTATTGGACATTATACTCATTCTTAACTCTTAATTCTTGATCGTCTATGGATTATGCAATATTAGTCGCGGGTGGCAAAGGTCTGAGAATGGGTGGGGACGTGCCCAAACAGTTCCTGCCCATCGGTGCTAAACCTGTGCTGATGCGTACGATAGAGGCCTTTCATGAGGCAGACGACGAGCTTGGCATCATCCTCGTCCTCCCGAAAGGCCAACAGGGGTACTGGCAGCAGTTGTGCCGCAAATATCTCTTTGCGGTTCCCCATCAGATTGCCGATGGGGGAGAGACTCGCTTCCATTCGGTACAGAACGGGTTGAAACTCATTCCTGATGATGCCGAGGGGGTGGTCGGAGTGCACGATGGTGTGCGTCCTTTTGTATCGGCGGAAGTTATCCGTCGTTGTTACGATGCTGCCCGGGAGCATGGTGCCGTGGTGCCTGTAGTTCCTGTGGTGGAGACCGTAAGGCAGTTGATGCCAGAGGGTGATAGCGCGACTGTTGACCGTTCTCTTTACCGTCTTGTTCAGACCCCGCAGACTTTCAGCATCCCTCTTCTGAAAGAGGCCTATTGTCAGACCTATCAGTCTGGGTTTACCGACGATGCCTCTGTGGTAGAACATCTGGGACACCGCATAACCCTTGTCGAGGGTAATCGCGAAAACATCAAACTAACCACTCCCTCCGACATCCAGTATGCCGAGTACTTATGTTCATTGAACATTGAAGATTAAGAAACTGAAGGCAAGATGCTCACGAATGCGCTTGACTATCCTGTAACGTATCTCTCCAACATCGGTCCAACAAAGGCGAAGTTGCTAAGGGAAGACATGGGTATAAATACCTATGGTGACCTCCTGCAGTATTACCCTACGAAACACATTGATCGCAGCCGTTTCTATTATACGCACGAACTGACAACGGACATGCCCTACGTGCAGATGAGAGGACAGATACTCAGTTTCGAGAAGGAGGGGTTCGGCCGTAAGCAACGCATCGTGGGGCACTTCTCGGATGGGCATGGGGTGGTTGACCTTGTATGGTTCAATGGCTTGCAGTACGTTGAGAAAAGCTATAAGTTGCTGACGGACTATGTCGTATTCGGCAAGCCTACACTTTTCCGTGACCGCTTCAACATCACCCACCCCGAGATAGAGAGTGCAGAACGTTTTGCCCGTACGACGAATGGCTTAAGACCCTACTACTCCGTGCCTGAAAAGTTGCAGAAACGAGGCGTCAACACACGCATGGTGGAACAATGGGTGGCCACGGTCTTTCGCATCATACACGACCCTCTGCCAGAGACATTGCCAGAGTATCTGGTGCAGGAACTGAGACTTATGTCGCGCGACGAGGCTATCCGTGCTATGCACTATCCTCAATCGGCTGACCACCTCAGCAGAGCCTCGTTCCGTCTGAAGTTCGAGGAACTGTTTTTCATCCAACTTAATATATTAAGATATAGCCGTGAGCGCAATCGCAGGTATGTCGGACATGTGTTTGCGAGGGTAGGGCAGCTGTTCAACGATTTCTTCTATCATCACTTGCCTTTCGAACTGACGGGGGCACAGAAACGGGTCATTCGCGAGATACGACAGGATACTATGACCGGCCGTCAGATGAACCGTCTGCTACAGGGCGATGTGGGTAGCGGTAAGACGTTGGTGGCCTTGATGTCCATGCTCATCGCCTTAGACAACGGCTATCAGGCTTGCATAATGGCTCCGACGGAGATACTGGCCGAGCAACACCTCGACACGTTCCGCCACTTCCTTGGCGATATGTCTGTGCATGTAGAACTACTGACTTCGACCGTCAAAGGTAAGCGCCGTAAGGCCATCATGGATGGACTACAGACGGGAGAGGTGCAGATATTGGTTGGCACGCATGCCGTCATTGAGGAAAATGTCCTCTTTCGTAACCTCGGCTTCGTGGTCATTGATGAGCAACACCGATTTGGGGTGGCGCAAAGGGCAAAGTTATGGAGTAAGAACCATACACCTCCCCATGTGCTCGTAATGACTGCAACCCCTATCCCCAGAACCCTGGCGATGACGGTCTATGGCGACTTGGATGTCAGTGTAATCGATGAACTGCCGCCTGGTAGAAAACCCATCCAGACCATCCATCACTACGAGAACCGAAGAGAAGAACTTTATCGTGGACTGCGTCAGCAAATCGGTCTGGGAAGGCAAGCCTACATTGTTTATCCCCTTATTAAGGAATCGGAGAAGATGGATCTCCAGAACCTGGAGGTGGGCTACAAGGAGTTTTGCAAGGCTTTTCCCGACCTCCATATCAGTATGGTGCATGGCAAGATGAAACCAGCGGAGAAGGACGGTGAGATGGACCGTTTTGTACGCGGCGAAACACAGATCTTGATGGCTACAACGGTCATAGAAGTGGGCGTAAATGTACCCAATGCCTCTGTTATGGCCATCATGAATGCGGAAAGATTTGGACTGGCTCAGCTTCACCAGCTGCGAGGCAGGGTAGGACGTGGTGCCGACCAATCGTATTGCATACTGGTTACCAGTTTCAAGCTCAGCAACGATACCCGACGGCGCATACAGATTATGTGTGAGACGAACGATGGTTTTCAAATTGCTGAGGAAGACATGCGCTTGCGTGGTCCCGGTGACTTGGAGGGTACACAGCAGAGTGGCATCCCATTTGATTTGCATGTTGCCAACTTGGCTCGTGACGGACAGGTGGTACAGTTGGCTCGCGATGTGGCCAAGCGTGTGCTTGACAGTGACCCCGATGGTAGTCGTTCCGAACACACTCAAATGTGGAAAACCCTTGCTGAAATGAACAAAAACAATGTGAATTGGTCGTCTATTTCATAAAAAGAGCACAAAAAAGAGGATTTTTTGAAGATTAATTTTTAGTTTCCAATTATTTTTCGTACCTTTGCACTCGAAAATTCGTGCGTGCGTATTTTCAGTAACTAAAGTTAACGCCAAAATCAAGACATGGAAAGAACCTTAGTACTTTTGAAACCCTCTGTCGTGAAGCGTATGCTGATGGGCGAAATTATCAGTCGTTTCGAGCGCAAGGGACTAAGAATCATAGGCATGAAGATGCTCTATATGACCGACGAACTCGTTGAAGAGCATTACAGCCACCTCAAGGACAAACCTTTCTTCCCCCTTCTGAAAAAGTCTATGCAACAGACCCCTATTGTGGCCATGTGCGTAGAGGGTGTTGAAGTAGTGCGCGTAGTGCGTGCCATGGCAGGTGTGACAAATGGTCGTAACGCTGCAATTGGTACCATACGTGGTGATTATGCCATGTCGAACCAGCAGAACATCGTTCATGCCAGTGACGGAGTTCATGTGGCCAAGGAGGAGATAAACCGATTCTTCAAACCAGAGGAGGTATTCGACTTCGGTGACTTGAACTTCAGCTCTCTTTATGCTGTGGATGAGGTGGATATGTAAGACTAAAAATTGACCTTAAATTGAATTTATGAAGATATTTGATTCCCTTAAAAAATATGTGTTAATGCTGTCTGCGGCGACCATGTCTGTTGCTGCTCAGGGGCAGGACCTGATGGCTCGTCAGGCTCCCTTGGATGCAAAACTGCGTGCTGTGGACTCAGTAGCCATAAACAGATTGTTGCGTGTAGAATCTCTGGAGAATCCTGCTGGAGAGCTCTATGAATCATGGACTAATGAGTATGTACGTTATACTCAGGCATTGCCTGCTGAATACAAGATAGACCTGCGCGAGTTCCGCATGCCCTGTGACAGTCGTGTGGTGAACTCTCATTACGGCTATCGTCGTCAGTTCCGCCGCAACCACTATGGTACTGACATCAAGGTTTACATTGGCGACACTATACGTGCAGCCTTCAGCGGAAAGGTTCGTGTGGTGAAAGACCAAGGTTACCGCAAGGGCTATGGTAAGTATGTTATCATCCGTCATCCTAATGGACTTGAAACGGTATATGGCCACATGTCGAAGCAGTTGGTTACGGAAGACCAGACCGTAAAGGCTGGTGACCCCATCGGGCTCGGTGGAAACACAGGACGTTCAACAGGCCCTCACCTTCATTTTGAGACCCGTCTGCTGGGGCAGTTTATCAATCCCGAACTCTTGTTCTGCTTTGAGGCCGCAGACATCCGTGGTGACTATTATGTATTCAGAAGTAATGGTCGTTCGCAGTTGATGGCAACCCACGAGTTGAACTCTGTTAGTAACGAAGAGGCTTTGGCCAAGGCTGAAGAGTCGAGAGCATTCCAGCAGGAGCGTATGAATCGTGAGAATCGTAGCCGCGTCTATAAGGTGCGGAAGGGTGACACGTTGGGTGCTATTGCTCGCAAACATGGGATTACGGTTGACCGTCTGTGCCGTCTGAATAACATCTCGCGCACAAAGACTTTGCGTCCGGGACAGATACTTAAATGCTCGTAATACGAGGTTAAAAATAGAAAAACAGGCTCGATGTAGTGATACATCGGGCTTTTTTTATTATCTTTGTGGCCAGAATACATATTAACGATGAATACAGAACAGCAATTCAGACAGGTAATGGAAGAGTGTCGGACACTTTTTGCCAATAAACTGCACGACTACGGGGCAGCATGGCGCATTATGAGGCCCTCTTCTGTTACAGATCAGATTTACATAAAGGCTAATCGAATCAGAAGTATAGAAACAAAGGGTGTGGCTCTCGTTGACGAGGGCATACGTCCCGAGTTTATCGGTATCGTGAATTATGCCATAATAGGACTGATACAGCTTGACTTAGGCTTTTCAGAGGTGGCAGATGACATGAGTGCCGAAGAGGCACTGGAGGCTTACGACAAGTGGGCACAAAAGACTCTGGACCTGATGCTGCGCAAAAACCATGACTACGACGAGGCATGGCGTGGCATGAGGGTAAGCAGCTATACCGACCTGATTCTGATGAAGATATTCCGGACGAAACAAATTGAAACGCTCAGCGGAGCAACGTTGGTGTCTGAAGGCATCGACGCGAATTATATGGACATGATGAACTATGCGGTATTTGGGCTGATAAAACTGACTTTCGGAGAAGGCGATGAGGCAATCGAGGAAAATAAGTCTGCTGTGGTGGCTGCTGGCTAATTTCTGCCGTTTGCTGCTTGCGGTGACTTTCGTGTTCTCTGGAATGGTCAAATTGATTGACCCACGAGGCACGCAGTACAAGATTGAGGATTATGCTGCCTATTTGGATTTGAGCGCATTCCTGCCTCAAGGCACACCTCTATTTTTGGCAATATTGCTCGCTCTTTTCGAGTTCTATGTAGGACTTAGTCTGTTTTTCGGTATTCGTAGGCGCACGACAACTCGGATGACGCTGTTGTTTATGGTTGTGATGACTCCACTTACGCTTTATCTGGCATGGACAGATGCCCACATGGATTGTGGATGTTTTGGCGATGTTGTGGTGTTGACAAACTGGCAGACGTTTGGTAAGAATCTGGTGTTGCTCGTTGCTGCCATGATGGTCACCTATTCGTATCGTAGGCTCACACGCTTTATCACGGAGCGTAATCAGTGGCTTCTCCTGCTCTATTCAATGGTGTTTGCCCTGTTCCTGAGCATCTATACGATCCGCCATTTGCCGATAATGGATTTCCGACCCTATCAGGTAGGTGTGGATCTGCCCAAGGTCATTAAGGAAGAATGGGAGGGTGACGGAACGGAGATGAGGTATGCCGACTTCTCCATCCAGACACTTATGGGCGAGGACATTACATTGCCGTGGCTTGAGCAAGAGGGATATAAGTTCCTGTTGGTTGCTCCTTTTCTGGAGCTGGCGGATGATGGGCAGATGGATTATATCAACGGAGTCTATGACTATTGTCAGCAATTTGGTTACCCGTTCCTGGCTCTTACCTCAAGTCTTGAGGAGTCGATTGAGTACTGGAAAGACCTTACGGGAGCAGAATATGAGTTTGCTCATGCCGATGGTACGGTGTTGAAGACCATTGTCCGCTCCAATCCCGGTCTGCTGCTTATGCATGATGGGATGATATATCAGAAGTGGTCGGCAGAGGACATTCCTGAATTGGGCGTTCAGTCGGCACCATTGGAGGAGCTACGAATAGGTAAAATGCAGGAAAAGAGACGTGTGAGGACAATGTCTCGTTTGTTCTTGTTCTTCATGTTACCTCTGTTGGCATGGACGTTGATAGACCGAATATGGATAGCAAGTAAATATTATAAACGATATAGAATACACAAAAGTATTAATTTTTAAACACATGAGAAAGAAGATTGTAGCAGGAAACTGGAAAATGAACCTGAACCTGCAAGAAGGTGTAGCATTGGCTACTGAGTTGAAAACTGCTCTCGCTGCAGAGAAACCCAACTGTGACGTGGTTATCTGCACTCCCTTCATACACTTGGCTACTGTGGCTGGTGTTGTTGAGGGTACGGTTATCGGTCTTGGTGCAGAAAACTGTGCAGACAAAGAGAAGGGTGCCTATACGGGTGAAGTAAGTGCTGCTCAGGTGAAGAGTACTGGCGCACAATATGTAATCCTGGGTCACTCGGAGCGTCGTGCCTATTATGGTGAGACTCCTGAAATCTTGAAGGAGAAGGTTAACTTGGCACTGGCAAATGGTCTGAAGGTTATCTTCTGTATCGGTGAGGTGCTGGAGGAGCGTGAGGCTGGAAAGCAGAACGAGGTTGTAGGTGCACAGCTTGCTGACAGTTTGTTCGACCTGACCGAAGAGCAGATGGGCAACATCATTCTGGCTTACGAACCCGTTTGGGCCATTGGTACAGGCAAAACCGCTACCGCTGAGCAGGCTCAGGATATGCATGAGTTCATCCGTGGTGTCATTGCTGGTCGCTTTGGTGAGTCTGTTGCCGAGAACACCAGCATCCTTTATGGTGGTAGCTGCAAGCCCAGCAATGCAAAGGAGATTTTCTCGAAGCCTGATGTTGATGGTGGCCTGATTGGTGGTGCTGCATTGAAGTGTGCAGACTTCAAGGGCATTATTGATGCTTGGAATTAAGAATCTGAAAAACTAAAACATGAAACGGTTTGCCTTAATTGGTTTTATGGTGTTTTGTGCCCTTAGTGGCATATCGCAGGACACATTTGTAGAGCGCTTACAGCGCCCTGTCGCAGGGCAGGGTAGGGTGCAGGTTAGGCAGGATGCCGAAATTGCTGCGCTGGTGAGTGGACGCATGGTGAAGAGCGGCGATAACTTGCTCCATAGAAACCGATTGGGGCAAACCGTTTCTACTACAGCTTCTGGTTTACAGACCCCCGACACCTTGGTGCATGACACTATGTTGTGGGCGCCCGGACATAAGGTACGCATGAATGGTTTCCGTGTGCAGGTCTATGCTGGCGGAAACTCTCGTGAAGCCAAACGACGTGCCTACCAGATGGAGGGACAGGTGAAGAATTTGTTTCCCGACCAGCCTGTTTACACACGTTTCGTCCCTCCGCGTTGGATATGTCATGTGGGCGATTTCCAAACCCGTGAGGAAGCTTTGGAACTGCTTGAGGATTTACGTAAAACAGGACGCTTCCCTGAAGCCATAACTGTAAAATGCAAGATAAATGCATTTGTGTATGAAGAGTAAAAAAGAGCCATTGACACCTACGCAGAAAGAGATAGAGTCCCGTATGCGTGAGGTCCTTGATTTGATTGGTGAGGATGTCACTCGTGAGGGACTTGTCAAGACCCCCAAACGTGTTGCACGGGCCATGACCGATTTGACCTGTGGCTATTCACAAGATCCTATAGCGATACTGAATTCCGCCAAGTTCAAGGAGGATTACAGCCAGATGGTTATTGTGAAGGATATTAATTTCTATAGTTTGTGCGAGCACCATCTTTTGCCTTTCTATGGTAAGGTTCATGTGGCTTATATCCCCAACGGATATATTACGGGGCTGAGCAAGATAGCCCGCGTTGTGGATTGTTTCAGCCATCGTCTGCAGGTGCAGGAACGTATGACCTTACAGATTCGTGAGGCCATACAGGAAGCCTTGCAGCCTCTTGGCGTGATGGTGGTTGTTGAGGCTCAGCACATGTGTATGCAAATGCGTGGCGTAGAGAAACAGGGTTCTGTGACCACAACCAGCGATTTTACAGGAGCATTTAATCAAGCCAAGACACGTGATGAGTTTCTAAGACTCATCAGCCACGAATCATAGTCAGGAAGAATTTCCTTTACATTATTTATAGTCCTCGGGGGTGAAGGTGCAGTTGATGAATGCCTTCCCCGTTTTTCCATCGATATATATGTAATGGAAGTTCACCCCATGCTCCTTGTGGGCTTTGAATTGTATGGACGAACGGATATTGTTGAGCAATACCTGTTGCATGTCTTCGATGGGCAAATCATCGAGGCTAATATCTCCTTCGATAGTGTAGAAATAGGATAATGTACGCGAATGAATATCGTATTGAATGCTGTCAAATGTAGTGTTGGGATCTAAGCGTTTGGGGGCATCCTTTTGGTTGAAATCCTCAATATCCTGAAGAACTTGCTCGTCAAAACTCTGTTTCTTACATGAGGCTAACGTTGTAAGTGTCAGTAGAATTAATATCGCCTTTCTCATATTTTCTAATCCTTGTGTGCTGCAAAGGTAAACATAATCTTGATATAAATCAAGAAAACCTATGGAAAGATAAGATTAATCTTATTTCGCGTTTATCAATTTTTAATTTGTTTGTAACTTTGTGTTGTCAAAAAAGACAAGGTATAACAAACTTTTAAGGTTTAAGAAGATTATGAACGAAAAAGTAGGTACAATTGCAGGTCAGATTTGGACCGCGTTGAATGAAAACGGTGCTTTGAACACCAAGGATTTGAAGAAGGCAGCTAAGGTAAAGAACGACAAGGACCTGTTCATGGGTCTGGGTTGGTTGCTTCGTGAGGACAAGGTTGCTCTGACTGAGGCTGAAAAGGACTACATCGTTGCCCTGAACTAATAGGGTACGACGGCTTTTATTGTAAAAAGATTGTTGTGTTATGCGTCCCGGAACTTCGGTTTCGGGACGTTTTTCATGTCTTTTTACATTCTACATTTCACTTTTTACATTTTATTTACTATCTTTGCACAAAATTACCCACATGCAACAGAATATTCGTAACTTTTGCATCATAGCCCACATAGACCATGGTAAGTCAACTTTGGCTGACCGTTTGTTGGAACGTACGAATACGATAAAGGTGACGGAAGGGCAAATGCTCGATGATATGGATTTGGAGAAGGAGCGTGGGATTACCATCAAGAGTCATGCCATACAGATGGAATACAAACGTGATGGTGAGGTTTATACGCTGAATCTTATTGACACTCCAGGGCATGTGGATTTCTCGTATGAGGTGAGCCGTTCCATAGCAGCTTGTGAAGGGGCTCTGCTGGTGGTTGATGCTACGCAGGGCGTTCAGGCGCAGACCATCTCTAACCTGTATATGGCCATTGACCACGATCTGGAGATAATTCCTGTTGTGAATAAGTGTGACATGCCCAATGCCATGCCCGAGGAGGTGGAAGACGAAATCGTTGACTTGATAGGTTGCAAACATGAGGACATCATCCGTGCCAGTGGAAAGACGGGTATGGGAGTTGATGATATCCTGAATGCTGTCGTTGACCGCATACAACCTCCTTCGGGTGATGAATCTGCCCCTTTGCAGGCACTTATTTTCGACTCTGTATTCAACCCGTTCAGAGGCATAATTGCTTATTACAAGATTGTCAACGGTAGTATCAGAAGTGGTGAGCAAGTCCAGTTTATCAATACTGGTAAGGAGTACAAGGCTGACGAGATTGGTATTCTGAAAATGGATATGGTGCCTCGTCAGGAGTTACATTGTGGTAATGTGGGTTACATTGTATCGGGCATTAAAACGGCAACAGAGGTAAAGGTTGGTGATACTATCACCAGTCTTTCCAATCCTACGAAAGACGCCATTGCTGGTTTCGAGGAAGTGAAGCCCATGGTGTTTGCGGGAGTTTACCCTATAGAGACTGAGGATTTTGAAAACCTGCGTGCCTCACTGGAGAAGCTTCAGTTGAATGATGCATCGCTTACCTTTCAACCTGAGTCTTCTGTGGCTTTGGGATTTGGCTTCCGATGTGGATTCTTGGGCTTGTTACACATGGAGATTGTGCAGGAACGTCTCGACCGTGAGTTTAACATGGATGTCATCACTACGGTGCCCAACGTTTCCTATCTTGTGTATGACAAACAAGGAGAAGTGAAGGAGGTGCACAATCCTGCTGGTATGCCAGAACCCACCCTCATTGACCATATCGAGGAACCATATATCCATGCGTCTGTCATTACAACAGCTAACTTCATTGGCCCGATCATGACACTCTGCCTTGGGAAACGGGGTGAGTTGATACGTCAGGATTTCATTAGTGGAAACCGAGTGGAACTCCAGTATGCCATGCCTTTGGGAGAAATCGTGATAGACTTCTACGATAAGCTGAAAAGTATATCAAAGGGCTACGCCTCATTTGACTACCATCAGGATGGTTTCCGTCCCTCGAAACTCGTGAAGCTGGACATCCTGCTGAATGGTGAACCCGTGGATGCACTTAGTACGTTGACCCACGTTGACAACTCGGTTGACTTTGGTCGTCGCATGTGTGAGAAACTGAAAGACCTACTGCCTCGTCAGCAGTTCGATATAGCCATACAAGCAGCAATCGGTGCCAAGATAATTGCCCGTGAAACAGTGAAACAGGTGAGAAAGGATGTGTTGGCCAAGTGTTATGGAGGTGATGTCAGCCGAAAACGGAAGTTGCTTGAAAAACAAAAGAAAGGAAAGAAGCGCATGAAGCAGATTGGCAATGTGCAAGTGCCTCAGAAAGCCTTTCTTGCAGTACTGAAACTGGATTGAGAATAAATAAAGATTAGACACCATGTTAAACACTCCCAGAGACGTCGCACGTGAAATAGCCCGCCTCTATTGCAAACTAAGTCCGATGGGTATAGACTCCTTGTCGCAGATGCTGGTGCCGATGAAGTTCCAGAAAGGCGACGTTGTATTGCCCGAGGGAGAGATTTGCAAGGCAATGTTTTTTGTTGAGCGCGGCATGGTACGTCAATTCTATTATAAGAACGGAAAGGATGTTACTGAGCACATTTCGTTCGAGGGCCGCATTGTATTCTGCATAGAAAGTTTCCTAAAACAGGAACCCAGCCGGTTGATTGTAGAGGCTCTGGAGAACACCATTCTCTATGCTTTGCCCTACGAGGTGTGGCACATGACCATGTTGCAAAATCAGGAAATGGAGTTGCTCTATCGTAAGATACTGGAACATGCACTTATCAGTAGCCAGGAACATGCCGACTCCCAGCGCTTTGAGAATGCGGCTGAGCGTTACGCCCGTTTAATGGCTACGAAACCAGAGATTGTACTGAGGGCTCCGATGTTACACATTGCCTCCCTCCTGCAAATGACTCCAGAGACCCTTAGCCGTGTGCGCTCTTGTTCTGCTAATGGCAAGCAGGTAACTACAGACAATAATAAAAAACCTTGACCGTTTGGCCAAGGTTTTTTGTTGTTACTTCTTATCTTCTTTCTTGTTCTTCTTCAACTTCTCTGCCACTTCTGGCTTCACTTTGTAACGTTTGTTCAAACCCTTTACAACCTCATTCGTGATATCGAACTTGGGATTGGCATATAGCATGTTGTCGCCAGCCTTCGAAAGGATGATATCATACTTCTTGGTCTTGTTGTATTTTGTAAGGAACTTCTGTATGGAGTCGCGCATCTCCTCATTATATTGGTTTTGTTCTTCCTGGAAAGAAGCATACAGGCGTTCGCTCAATTCCTGTAAGGACTGCTGCTCGGCTTGAAGTGACTGCTGAGCACGGGTGAGTTCCTCTTGGCTAGTGAAACCGTTTGATTCGTATTTCTTTTGCATGGCAGCAGCGTGCTGCTCCAGGGTACGTTGTTTGCCAGCCAGTGTGCGTTGTATGTTCTCACCCTCAATGTTGGCCAGTTCTGTGTAGTCCTTGCAGAACTGATATTGAGACATCAGGGTATCTATCTCAACATAGGCTATTCTCAGTTCTGTGGATTCCTGGGGTTCTACAACTTTTTCCTCTGTGTCTTTTTCTTTGTTTCCACAACTTGTCATTCCGACAACGGCCATGCAAAGGGCCATCATGCAAATCTTCTTCATATCTTAGTCTTTATGTTTTAGTCTTTCTGTCTTTAGCCTTTGCTCTTTCCGCTCCATGGCATCCATGCTTTGCACGCAATGTATGCCCCTGCGCCTCATTTCTGCACTCTGGCTGATATGCTGGCTGCGGAACTCGCCGCCACGTAACCAAATGTTTATCGTCAGCAACAGTACGCTGATGGCTACGAGAACCAGTATAATGAACATAAGTTTTAGCATATCGCCCACAAAGGTAGTGTTTTAATTACGAATTACGAATTACGAAAAGCGTTTTTGTTTCGTATTTATGTTTTTTTAACGGCTTTTTTATATACGAAAACGCCTTCGCGTGCGTTATAAAATTAAGAAATATAGAAAAACGTAAAGAAATGAGTGAAACAATGTTGAAACCCGAGAGTGTATTTGAGTGCTTTGCACAGGTAAATAAAGTGCCTCGTCCTTCGAAACGTGAGGAGAAGATGATTGAATTCCTGCTTGAATATGGCCGTGGACTGGGACTTGATACCCAACGGGACGAGACAGGTAACGTTATTATTCGCAAACCGGCAACTCCAGGTATGGAGAATAGGGCAACCGTTGTCCTGCAAAGTCACATGGATATGGTATGTGAGAAGAACAACGATGTAGATTTCGATTTTGATAAGGATGCGATTCAAACCTATGTGGATGGTGAATGGCTGAAAGCGAAGGGTACAACTCTTGGTGCCGACGATGGCATAGGCGTTGCCATGGAGATGGCCATATTAGCTGCAAAGGATGTCAAGCATGGTCCTCTGGAGTGTGTGTTTACTCGTGATGAAGAGACGGGACTGACAGGTGCTGAGGGTATGCAACCTGGTTTTATGTCAGGGCAATACCTTATCAATCTCGATTCGGAAGATGAGGGAGAGATATTCGTTTCCTGTGCCGGTGGCTGTCGTACAACGGCAACTTTCCATTATGAAGAGAAGGCAACCCCTCAGAATCAGTTCTTTGTCAAACTATGTATCAAGGGATTGACAGGTGGCCACTCTGGTGACGATATCGACAAGAAACGTGCAAATGCAAATAAGTTGTTGGCTCGTTTCCTGTACATGGAATTGAAGAAAATGCCCGTATTGTTGGCTGACATACAGGCTGGAGGTTTGCACAATGCCATTCCTCGTGAAGCTATGGCTGTTGTCGTCGTTCCCACCTCGATGAAGGAGACCTTACGTGTGGATTGGAATCTTTTTTCTGCTGATGTGGAGGAAGAGTATCGTGTAACAGAACCTTCGATGGAGTTTGTATTAGAGACCGCTGATGCCACACCAACCGTAGTTGACCGTTCTACATGTGACCGTCTTATTCGTGCTTTGCAGGGCGTATATAATGGAATATACGCTATGTCTCAGGACATTGCTCTTGTAGAAACCAGTACAAACTTGGCCAGCATACATATGGTGCCCGAACGAAAAACCATTGAAATCAACAGTAGTCAACGTAGTTCACTCCTGAGTGCACGTCACAATATAGCTGACACGTTTGCAGCTGTCTTTGAACTGGCTGGTGCAGATGTAGAGACCGGTGAAGGCTATCCTGGATGGAAACCTAATCCAGACAGCCATTTGCTGAAGGTGACCGTAGCCGAGTATAAACGCCTGTTTGGTAAGGAACCCGTGGTGCGTGGCATACATGCTGGTTTGGAATGTGGATTGTTCAGTGAGAAATATCCTGGCTTGGATATGGTAAGTTTCGGTCCCACTTTACGTGGTGTTCACTCGCCTGACGAGAAGTTGCTTATTCCTACCGTGGATATGGTATGGCGCCACTTGCTGACCATCCTGGAAAATATCTAAACTCTCCATCCTAAACCTCCCTTAATGGGAGGGAATGGTATGAAGAAAGGAATAGTACAATATATGCGAAACCACTTCCTCTCTCCCTTTAACGGAGGGATGGGGTGGTTATTCCTTTTACTCCTGTTTTGTGTCTCTTGTGACGATTATGATTCTTGGACAACCAATCCATCGTCACAACTCACGTTGTCAAAAGACACCGTAGCTTTTGACACCTTGATTACCAACCAGGGCTCGGCAACCAAGACCCTTATCCTCTTTAACCATAATGATAAGGGCTTACGCATCCGACAAGTGGAACTGGCACAGGGAGCAGCTTCGCCTTTCCATGTGAATGTCGATGGCCAGTATCTTTACGGTGGAGTGGGAGAGGACTTTGAGGTTCGGAGAAAGGACAGCATCTATGTACGCATCGAAGTGAAACTGCCCGCTATGGATAGCGATGACATCCATGACTATAAGGATGAATTGTATTTTACACTGGAGTCGGGTACGCGTCAGAAGGTTGTACTTACGGCCAGTGGTATGGATGTAATAATCCTACGTGGGGAGACTATAACTGCCAATCGTACACTGGATGCACATCGTCCTTATTTGGTATATGATTCGTTGGTGGTGGCTCCCAATGTTACGTTGACATTGCCTGAAGGGTGTACACTTATGTTCCATGACTGGACATCGCTTTTGGTGCGAGGAACCTTAGTGGCCAATGGCACGTTGGAAAAACCAGTTATATTCCGAGGTGACCGTGTGGATCGTATGTTCGACAATCTTCCCTACGACAATACACCCAACCGATGGGGGGGCATCCATTTCTTTGCCGAATCCACTAACAATGTTCTTACCCAGTGTGATATTCATGGTGGTGACTATGGCATTGTTTGCGATAGTATAGCCTTTACGGAGACAACGACTCCACTACTTGTCATGGAGAACAGTGTTGTCCACAATATTGGCGGAACAGGTTTGTCGTTGACGCATTGTATGACACGTTTTGTGGGCACGCAGATTAGTAACACTCGTGGCGAGTGTGTCCGTCTTATGGGAGGTGCCCATCAGTTCATCCATTGCACGATAGCTCAGTTCTATCCCTTCTCGGCCAATCGTGGTGATGCACTCTTCCTGACAAACCACGAAGGTGATACCCCATATCCTTTTGTCTGGTGCGATTTTCTGAATTGTGTAGTTACGGGCTATGCCGACGATGTTGTCATGGGTGACATCGTGGAGAGCGATGAGGAACATTGTAACTTCCTTTTCCAGAATTGTCTTTTGCGTACGGTCGTCAGTGATGATGCTACGCGTTTTGTCAACGTCACTTTCGAGTCACCAGAGACGGAGGCAAAGGAACATTTCGTGTTGTTTGATACAAAGAATTTCCTGTATGATTTCGCACCAAAGTCCGAGAGTGCTATCCGTGGAATCGCTGATTCTGAATTTGCCCTCATGTTCCCAACGGACAGGCGAGGAACCAATCGTATGTCAGATGGAGCACCCGATGCCGGTGCTTACGAAGGGAAATAGTAATCCTCTTCTGTCCGCAATAGTAATCCTCCTCTGTTCGCAATAGTAATCTTTCTCTGTCCGCAATAGTAATGTTCTCTTCTTTGCATGCGTAGGCTTGTTCGTGTGCGACCTATTGCGTTTGAGTTCCCGTCATAATGTGTATAAACCTTGGACATAGGCGAAATAATAAGCCGATGTGTTGTCCAACTGAGGAAAAATCGTTATCTTCGCGGTCGAAATGATGTGGATTCAACATGTAGATGCCATTGACCTGATGTTCAAGGGCGTAATTATTGGTGTAGTAGCTTCAGCTCCCATGGGACCTGTTGGCGTGCTCACCGTGCAGCGTACCTTAAACAAGGGACGTTGGTATGGTTTTGTGACAGGGCTTGGCGCAGCACTGAGTGACATTATATATGCACTACTGACAGGCTTTGGCATGAGTTTCGTCATGGAACTGGTTGAGAAGCCCCGAACGATGTATTTTGTTCAGTTGGCCGGAGCTGTTATGCTATTCTTTTTTGGATTATCTACTTACAAGAGCAATCCCACTCGGGCCATTCACCCCAGCAGTAACCGGAGGGGAACCTATTTTCACAATGCACTGACGGGTTTCTTGGTTACTTTGAGCAACCCCCTAATCGTGTTGCTTTTCGTAGCCCTGTTTGCAAGGTTCGCTTTTATTGTGCCATCCCATCCCGTTGAGCAGACGATGGGCTACTTGGCTCTCCTTTTTGGGGCTGTCGGTTGGTGGTATGCCTTGACATATTCTATAAATAAAGTTAGGAACCGTTTCGACATCCGTGGCATAGTATGGCTCAACCGAACCATTGGTATTGTTGTTATGGCCGTGTCGCTCATTGGTTTCTATTTCACCCTGCGTGGTAAATCGTTGTATTGATGAAGATAGCCAGACAACTGAAAGACCAGAATGTGTGTGAATACCTGTTGTATATGTGGCAGGTAGAAGATACTTTGCGTGCCTATGGTCTCGACATGGAACGTATAGAGAAAGAGTATATCCCCCGTTTCCAATTTTCCACCGATGAAGCAAAGACAGAAGCAGAATGGTACGAAAACCTTATTCGTATGATGCGTGAGGAAGGTTGCCAGGAACGAGGACACCTGCAAATCAACAAGGGGACACTTGCCTTGCTGGCAGACCTCCATGCCGAACTTTTGCGTAGTACCAAACATCCCTTCTACTCAGCTGCCTATTATAAGGTGTTACCCTTTATCGTAGAGCTGAGAGCACGTGGTGATAAGAATGTGGGGGAGTTGGAGACTTGTTTCAACTGTCTTTATGGAGTGATGATGCTTCGTCTTCAGAAAAAGGAGGTTGGAGAGGAAACCCAACGGGCCTTAGCAGAAATCACCCATCTGCTGGCTCTGTTGGCTGATAGTTGGAAGAAAGAAAAAAGAGGAGAACTTGAATTGTAGCTTATAAGGCTTATAAGCCCTATATGCCTTATTAGAAAACCATAAACTATGAACGAAGAAATAACAAGACGCAGAACCTTTGCCATCATCTCCCATCCCGATGCTGGTAAGACCACCTTGACAGAGAAACTTTTGCTCTTTGGTGGACAGATACAGGTGGCAGGTGCTGTGAAAAGCAATAAGATAAAGAAAACCGCGACGAGCGACTGGATGGAGATAGAGAAGCAGCGCGGTATCAGTGTAACCACCTCGGTCATGGAGTTCGATTACAATGGCTACAAGGTGAATATCCTCGATACACCGGGTCACCAGGATTTTGCTGAAGACACCTTCCGTACGCTTACGGCAGTTGATTCCTGTATTATTGTTGTTGACAGTGCCAAGGGTGTGGAAGCACAGACACGGAAACTGATGACCGTTTGCCGAATGCGCAAAACTCCTGTCATTGTTTTTGTGAACAAGATGGACCGTGAGGGTAAAGACCCCTTCGACCTGCTCGATGAACTGGAGACAGAGTTGCAAATCAAGGTTCGTCCCCTCTCGTGGCCAATCAACCAAGGAGCACGTTTCAAGGGGGTGTATAATATCTACGAACAACGTCTTAATCTTTTTGCTTCCGATAAGCAGAAGGTGACAGAGAAAGTTGAGGTGGACATACAGAGCACCGTGCTTGATGATTATGTAGGAGAGTCCGATGCAACGAAACTTCGTGAGGATCTTGACTTGCTGGCTGGTGTGTATGACGATTTTGAGGTAAACGACTATCTCGATGCACGTGTGGCTCCTGTATTCTTTGGTTCGGCGTTGAACAACTTTGGTGTGGAAGAACTTCTTAATTGCTTTGTGGAGATTGCCCCATCCCCCCGTCCCACAAAGGCAGAGGAGAGAGAGGTGAATCCAGAGGAACCCAAGTTTACGGGTTTCATCTTCAAGATAACAGCTAATATCGACCCCAATCATCGTTCCTGTATTGCCTTTTGTAAAGTATGCTCGGGCAAGTTTGTCCGCAATGCCCCCTATCTCCATGTCCGTCAGGGCAAAACCCTGCGCTTCAGTAGTCCCACACAGTTTATGGCTCAGCGCAAGTCCACCATCGACGAGGCATGGCCAGGCGACATTATCGGTTTGCCAGATAATGGTACTTTTAAGATTGGTGACACACTGACTGAGGGCGAACTGATACACTTCCGCGGGTTGCCGTCTTTCTCTCCCGAGATGTTCAAGTACATCGAAAATGCCGACCCCATGAAGACCAAGCAATTACAGAAAGGAATAGAACAGTTGATGGACGAGGGCGTAGCTCAGCTCTTTGTCAACCAGTTCAATGGTCGCAAGATTATCGGCACAGTGGGACAACTGCAATTCGAGGTCATACAGTACCGACTTGAGAACGAGTACGGAGCCAAGTGCCGTTGGGAACCAATAAGCCTCTATAAGGCATGCTGGATAGAAAGCGATAACGAGTCTGAGCTCGAAGCCTTCAAAAAGCGAAAGTATCAGTATATGGCCAAAGACCGTGAGGGACGCGATGTGTTTTTGGCCGATAGTGGTTATGTTTTGCAAATGGCCCAACAAGACTTCGAGCACATAAAGTTCCACTTTACCAGCGAATTCTAAGATATAATACATATAGTCCCAATAGTTACCATCGTTCCTATAAATCCTATCCAATGAACTGTGACATAGACATAAAGAATGCCGTAGAGGTTTTGCGAAAAGGTGGTGTGATACTTTATCCTACCGATACCATCTGGGGTATTGGCTGTGATGCTTCGAATGCTGAGGCCGTTCAGCGGGTATATGAGATAAAGCACAGGGCTGATTCGAAAGCACTGATATGCCTTGTTGATTCGGCCAATCGCATGCAACGCTACTTTCGTAATGTGCCCGATGTGGCATGGGAACTTATTGAGTATGCCGATCGCCCACTGACTCTGATACTGGATGGAGCCGTCAATGTCGCTCCCAATTTAGTAGCCGAGGATGGCTCATTAGGTATTCGGGTGACCAAGGAGGAGTTTTCTCGTCAGTTGTGTTATCGATTCCAGAAAGCCATTGTTTCTACATCAGCCAACTTGAGTGGTGAACCTTCGCCAAAGAGTTTCTATGACATACCCGAGGAGATAACCTCTAAGGTCGATTATATTGTGCAGTTTGCCCGTGGACGTAAGTCAGATGGAAGGGCATCAAGTATTATCAAACTAAAGGAGGACGGTGCCGTTACGGTTATTCGCAGGTGAGGATAAGGTTTCATGGCACATCAAGTCAGGCAATAAAGAAGAATGATGATATGGTGAATAATAAGATACAGGCTACTCGCAATGCTGTTCAATCTGCCTCTTTGGGAGGGGGTAGGGGAAGGCTCTATAGTCGTCTCATTATATGGAGCAAACGTGGCATTAAGGAAAAACACTTCATGCTGCTTCTTGCCCTTGCAGTGGGTGTCCTGACAGCCTTTGCAGGTCTTTTCTTGAAATGGCTTATCTCCTATATCCAGTATATGTTGACTCACCAGTTCAGCATATCCTCTTCTAACTGGCTCTATCTCATATATCCTGTTGTCGGCATCTTTCTTACTTCGGTTTTCATCAGGCGCATTGTTCGGGACGATATTGGCCATGGTGTAACCAAGATTCTTTTTGCCATAGCCCGTAAACAAAGTCAGATAAAGGCTCATAATTGTTGGAGTAGTGTTATTGCCTCTGCCATTACCATCGGTTTTGGTGGTTCTGTAGGTGCCGAGGCTCCTATTGTACTTACTGGTTCTGCTATTGGAAGTAATCTGGGACGCATGTTCCGATTGAATGCCAAACAATTGATGCTGCTTGTGGGGTGTGGCGCAGCTGGTGCTGTGGCTGGTATATTCAAGGCTCCTATTGCGGGTTTGGCCTTTGTGTTGGAGGTTTTGATGATAGACATGACCATGGGCTCCTTGCTACCCTTGCTTGTTTCCTGCGTTACGGCGGCAACTGTTACCTTTGCCCTTACGGGGATTACCCCAATCTTTGAATTTCACCACGATTACGTATTTTCTGTAACTCGTTTACCTGCCAATATACTCTTGGGCATTGGTTGTGGATTGGTATCTTTGTACTTTACCCGCACAATGAATGCACTTGAGGAGATTTTCCGTCGCTTTCGCCATCCCTATGCACGGTTTGCTTTTGGTGGAGCCATGCTTTCTGTGTTGATATACTTGTTCCCATCGCTGTATGGTGAAGGTTATGACCTTATTGAACTGCTTTTAAGTGGTAAGGGAGAGCAGGATTGGCTTACAGCACTCAATCACTCGCTCTTCTATGGTCACAACAATATGCTGTTGGTCTATCTCTCCTTGGTTATTATTTTTAAGGTCTTTGCTTCCACGGCTACCAATGGCGGTGGCGGTTGTGGTGGTATATTTGCCCCCACGCTATTCCTTGGTTGCATTTTTGGTTTTGTTTTCTCGCAAATATGGAACCAAAATGAAGTCTTGGGTGTGAATCTCCCAGAGAACAATTATGCGCTGTTGGGCATGTGTGGCTTGATGAGCGGTGTGATGCACGCCCCTTTGACGGGTATATTCCTTATAGCTGAACTTACTGGTGGTTACCAGTTGTTCATGCCCTTGATGGTAGTTTCCGTATGTGCCTATCTTACCATCCATTTCTTTGAACCTCATAGCATCTATGCCATGCGATTGGCACGTC
Source organism: uncultured Prevotellaceae bacterium (assembly GCA_947169115.1). Taxonomy (GTDB): domain Bacteria; phylum Bacteroidota; class Bacteroidia; order Bacteroidales; family Bacteroidaceae; genus Physcousia. The sequence continues at coordinate 52,239 of CAMVOK010000014.1, read as the reverse complement.
GTGGTGAGTTGCTTACACATAACAAGGACAGAGCCATTCTCACGCTAATGAGTATGGATTCGGTTATAGACCGTTATAGTAAGTTCCTGACCCCAGAGATGACACTGGGTGAGGTTGTAAAACAGATTGCCGTATCCAAACACAGTGTATTCCCCGTTCTTAATGCCCAGCGACAGTTAGTGGCGGTGCTTTATATTGATGACATTCGTCACATCATGTTCCGTACAGAACTCTATCAGCGTTATCGCGTGAGTGAACTGATGGTAGAGCCTGCATCGCGTCTGTCAACACAGGATGAGATGGACGATGTTGTGAAAGTGTTTGAGCGGACAGGAGCATGGACATTACCTGTGGTGGATTCTTCTGGCTGTTTTGTTGGCTTTATTCGCAAGTCGAGAGTGTTTACCATGTATCGTCAAATGTTGGCTGATATTAGTGACGATTGACGGGAAATGTCAAATGGTAAATGTCAAATGGGAAATGTCAAATGACAAATGGCAAATGGTAAATGGTAAATGGAAAAATGGTAAATGTGAGATGGAGAAAGAGAGTTTGAGAATCATCTATATGGGCACGCCCGATTTTGCGGTCGAGCCTCTTCGCCGCCTTGTTGAGGGGGGCTATAATATTGTGGCTGTTATCACCATGCCGGACAAACCTGTCGGACGTCATCATGATGTATTGCAGCAAAGTCCAGTCAAACAGTATGCCGTGGCTCATGCTATTCCCGTTTTACAGCCAGAGAAATTGAAGGACGAGACTTTCCTCGAACAGTTACGCAGTTATCAAGCCGACTTGCAGGTAGTCGTTGCTTTCCGCATGTTGCCGGAGGTAGTGTGGTCCATGCCACGTTTAGGAACATTCAATCTTCATGCTGCTTTATTGCCGCAGTATCGCGGTGCGGCTCCCATCAACTGGGCCATCATTAATGGGGATAAGGAAACAGGTATTACCACCTTCTTTCTTGACCATGACATTGATACAGGACAGGTTATATATCGGGAGGCTGTACCCATTTATGAGGAAGACGATGTAGAGGCTGTTCATGACCGCCTGATGGTTCTTGGAGCAGAACTTGTTTTGCGTACGGTTGATGATGTGGCTCGCGGAGCAGTACATCCTATATCTCAGAGCGAACTGACAGTGGATACCCCCTTACGTCCTGCTCCCAAGATATTCAAGGAGACTTGCCAGATAAGATGGAATGAGTTGACTGCCCGCCAAGTTTACAACTTCGTGAGAGGTCTTTCCCCATATCCGGCAGCATGGACAACACTCTCGGGTACAATGCTCAAGATATATCAGTGTCGGATTGTCAATGAAGCCAGTAAGGCGATGCCTGGAAGCATAGATACGGATGGCAAGTCCTATCTTCGGATTGCCTGTCGTGAGGGGTGGATTGAAGTGGTTTCCTTGCAACTGGCTGGCAAGCGCCGAATGCCTACAGAAGACTTCCTTCGCGGTGCACATATTTCGGCTGAGTGTGTTATTTAAGTTTTTTTTGATACTTTTATAGCAAATAAATTGTAATTAGTAACCTGTGTTTCGTAATAATTACTTATATTTGCAGTCGTTTAACAAAAAAATATTCGCCTATAGATACAACATTACCCCGATAACTAACTAAAATTAAGGTAATGGACAATTACGTAAAGCTTACCGACGAACAACTGGTGAGCGCGTACGAGGAAGGCGATTTTCACGCATTTGACATCCTCTTGGAAAGATACCAGACCAAGGTATTTAGTTATATCCGTTGTATGATTCCAGATACGGATTTGGCTAACGATGTTTTTCAGGACACATTTGTACGGATTATCATGGCCATTCGCAATGGACATTATACCGAAACTGGTCAGTTCAACTCATGGATTATGCGAGTTGCGCGTAATCAGGTGCTCGACCGTTTTCGTAGTCAGAGAAGTTCCACCCACATGGTCGTGTCTCATGAGGTAACGGACGACCAAGGGGATGTGGTTGGCGATTTGTTTAATGACCCCAGGTATAGCGAACCGAACATTGAAGCCAAAATGTTGGTAGAGCAGTCTCATGAGGATGTACGCATGATGATAGAACGGTTGCCTGAAGCCCAGAAGGAGGTTGTTTATATGCGTTATTACGAGGATATGTCGTTTAAGGAGATTGCCGAGAAAACAGGAGTAAGTATCAATACTTCTTTGGGGCGAATGCGGTATGCTATGATAAACCTCCGTCGCATGGCAGAGCATCGCGACCTCTATCTTGCTGTTTAGTTTCCCCCCTTTTTTGTATGCTGCGATAACATCGCAACAAAATAAAGTCTGTCAGATACAATATTTGGCAGACTTCTTACGTTATAAAGGTACAAGGCACAATTATACCCATATAACCCTAAATTCTATTTGCCTATGATGCAGTTTTTACCTCAGGAATCTTATCAACCCAATCCAGCAGTCCTGCAATACATTCGCGAATTTGCCCGGACCTATAAACCTCTCCGAGCATCATGTTAGTTGCACCGTCTTTATTGGCAGCCGATTTCGGTAATTTGGAACGGGAGATGGAGTGGTTCAACCAGAGCCACGCCGATTACTTGCATTTGGATGTGATGGACGGTGTTTTTGTACCGAATATCTCATTCGGTTTCCCTGTCTTGAAACATGTTGCTCGTATCTGTAAGAAACCCTTGGATGTTCACTTGATGATAGTGGAACCTCAGAAGTTCATACCACAGGTGGCCGCTCTTGGAGCATATTACATGAATGTGCATTACGAAGCGTTGACCCACCATCATCGTGTGCTTCAGCAGATACGTGAGGCTGGTTTGCATCCTGCCATCACCTTGTGTCCTTCTACACCAGTTAGCCTCTTGTCAGACATCATAACCGAGGTAGATATGGTACTGTTGATGTCTGTCAATCCTGGTTTTGGCGGTCAGAAGTTTATTACCCACACCTTGCAAAAGGTGGTTGAGTTACGTCGTCTGATACATGAGACAGGAAGTACGGCATTGATTGAAATTGATGGGGGCGTAAATATGGAGACAGGGCAGCAGTTGGCCGAGGCCGGTGCCGACGTGTTGGTTGCGGGTTCCTTTGTTTTTGGAGCGCCTAATCCCCGGCAGGCAGTTGAAAATCTGAAATCCCTCTCGTGATAAGCGATAGGTTCTTAATGCTGCAGATGGCCATTTGTTTGGCTGTCGGCATTTTCTTGGGCACTTATATAGTTGTACCCGTGGGTACAGCTTTTGCTTTAATAGGTGTTGCTCTTTTGCTGCTCTATGCTTATGTGGTAAGCCGGAACGGTTGGGTGCCTTTCCTCGCCTTGTCATTCTTCTTTATTGACGTGGGATGGGTTCGGGCACAATTGGGCGATTTCTTTATTCTTCCGACATTTCTGGTGGAGTGGGGGACATCGGTGTCCTCTTCCGTATCATCTGTTATACATCAAGTTGGATTATGTGAGACATCCTCATCATTGCTTTCTGCCATGCTTCTCGGCCAACGGTCGTTATTATCCCCTTCGTTAGTCGATTTATATCGCCAGACTGGAGCTTCACACATCCTGGCCCTTTCCGGGCTGCATCTTGGCATCTTATTTGGCCTCTTCAATTTTATACTCGTTCGTTCCGTACAATACCGAATTCGCTATCTGATAGGTTTTATCGAGATATGTCTCATGTGGGGGTATGCTTTAGTTGCAGGATTTCCATCGTCTTTGTGTCGTGCCTCTCTGATGCTATCTGTTTTTATCATTGGTCAAGTGCGTTTGGTAGGGAACAGTGGAGTACATGCACTCGGTTTAGCCGCTTTCCTATTGTTGCTGATAAGTCCAGATTCGTTATTCGATGTGGGTTTCCAACTTTCCTTTATGGCCGTGTCAGGTATTCTTTTCATCTACCCCGCTCTTACAGGCTTGTGGCATCCACACCATCGCCTTTCCACTTGGCTATATAAGGTTGTAGCCCTATCTTTTTCTGCACAAATCGTAACCCTTCCCCTCCTGTTACATTACTTCCATAGTTTTGTACTTTCCAGTCTTCTCTTTAGTCCCATATACATCATGCTGGCAACAGCCATACTCTATGCTGCCCTGTTTATGCTTTTAACATATCCGGTAGGCGTTGCATTTCTCTTTTCCTTCTGTGTTGAGGTATTGATAAGCTTACAGCATAGTCTAATGTCTCTCGTCTCCAATCTCTCTTTTAGTCGGGCAGAACATCTTATTTTCTCTTTGGATCAGGTCGTTTTATCCTATGCAGCCCTGCTTTGCCTTCTTCCCGTTCTCTATGTGTTGCGTGTTCCCGATGTTCCTTTGCCAAGACTTCGCATGGCTCTTTTCTTTCGTTCGTGGCCCTATTTGTTGGCTGCCCTGCTTCTCTTATTCATGACATTTTTTTTATCCACATAAAAACCGACGATCTCCATTTTCGGAGGCCGTCGGTTTTTTTTATGCCCTTATTGGTTTATCTTTGGGGGAGAGGGAAGAACATCTGCGAACGTGCCAGTCCAGACTTTCTACTTGCCAGTTTGTCGGCAATGTAGGAGCCGTCGCCACCACGATGGTTGTCAACACGCATGAGGTCGAAGAAACGTGTTCCCTCAAAGGCCAGTTCCAGGGCCTCCTCATCTACAATCAAGTCTTCCACGCACTTAATCACGATATCGTCACTTGTATGGTCAATGGTGTAGATATCAGCCTTGGTAAGCGTCCGACCGTACTTGGGCTGGGCAGCCTTCTCAATGACTTTCTTTACGTAGTCAAATTTGCTGTCTTTTTCACCATACTTTAACCTACCGCAACCATGGCTGTGAATACCAACTGTTCCATTTTCTGTTCCCCAAGTATCCATTTCTATTGATAATGAGATGTCATCAACATCCGTGCGACGCAAGTAGGAAGAACCACCTAATGTTCCATTGAATTCTGGCAGGTTGAAATTCAGATAATAGGGTGTCTTCTTTGCTTCGCGCTGGTCAAGATAGTACAGTTCTTTGGTGCAGGCTTCATCGGGATAGTTTTCGTAGGAGAGGGGATAGACCTTGAACTTTGTTGCGATAAGGTCATTGTTGTCATCGTAAACCTCAGTTGCATCCAAATCTCCGTCTGTTATCATCTGGTCAAGGGCTGCAACCAGCGCAGCTTTCTGGTTATTGCCATAGGTGCCTGCTTTATAGGTAGCAGGTATTGTGTCCTTGGTTGAAGTGACAAAATAGTGTGAGGAGTCCTTTACTGCATAGTCTGTTGTTCCAGGGCTTGGATACCAATCTACTTTATTGCTGCAAAGTCCGCTTCTCAGGATAGCAAAGGCATAACTGGGATAACCGGCACGATTAAGAGCCTCGGCAAAGCGTAGCCATATCATGCTCTTACGGTATATTACGTGTGCAACCGTAGAGAAACTGGAACCCATCTTGCTGATGAATTTCTCACGTCCACTCAAGCCATTGGAGTAACTAACGTATTGATCCATCAACCAGTATCGACGTCCATCAGGAATATCTTTGGCAACAATCAGTTTATGAGTATTGACATCTGTAGTACCTTCGTAGATTTCAAAATCCTGCTGTTCTGTTAATGTTAGATATGCAGGGCTGGCAGTTAACTGCTTGGCTTCTTGTTGAGGAGTCAGGGTTACATTGGCCGATGTTGCTACTACTGTGGTATCTTTAGTACCACCGCTTCCACCAAGTGTAACATCATATTCACCTGTGGCTACCGTAATCTTACTGTCGAAACCATAAATCTGCTGCACGCCACGCAATACTGAGCCCCACAAAATGTTTGTGCTGGAAGGAATGGCAGTTATGGATTCTGACCTCTGTGAAGTTTTAGTCCTGTCAGTCCAAGGGTTTGTGGTATTTTGCCAACTGTATGAATACCGGGGTTGATCCATGTTGGTGGTTTGGATGGCATAATAGTAATTGGTTGCAGGCACCCCACCAGCTACAAGGTGTCCTTGTCCTTGGTTGTTCGACAGATAGTCATAGTAGTATTTAGCAGCTTCCTCATAACGATTGGCGGTTAGGTATAAATCACCCAGAATTACATTGAGGGGAATCATAACCTTGCTGCTATGGCACATGAGTTGGTTAAATCCATAACTCTCATATTGGGGCTGTCCATAGCGAAGTTCCACTTGCAGGGCCTCTTTCAACGGAGTTTCCAGTTCATTAATCAAATTCATGGAGTTGACCGTCTTGGGAGCTTTCATGAAGTTGCTGATATCGTCCGTGGTAAGCAGGGGCTCTGTGCGGAAGGGAACCTCGTCATAAATCTGCACCAATTGCAGATAAGTCCAGGCGCGTATAGCTTCCACCTGAGCTGCTTCTTTCAGCATATAGGGCTCCAGAGTGCCTGTTGTACGCACACGGTCGCAATCTGCCAAATAGGCATTACAGGAATTAATGACATGGTAGAAATCACTTGCCTTCAGGAAGCGGTTGCTGCCGTCTTGACAATTGCCCATGTCGAAGTTCAACATGGCATTTATACTGTCACTAACAAATGACGTGCCACTTACCAGTTCACCACGGCATTCACCCAAAATGATGTAGCGTTCGGCAATGTTCTGCCACGATTTTATGATGCCCCAGTAACTATATAGGGTATCTTGGGCCACAACGTAGCTGTGGCGTTCGCTGTCTGGCGAAAGCATGTCCTCGCAAGAGGTGGTCACCGAGCCCAAGGCCATGCAGCCAATCAATAAGCTTATAATTGATGTCTTTTTCATAATTGTCAATTTTCAATTATCCATTATCAATTGTCAGTTTCTTACAGGTTGATGCTCACACCCAGGTTGAAACTGCGTCCGTTAGGTATCAGCCCCGTATCTATGCCTTGGTAGAGTGCATTGTTGCGACACGACATTTCGGGGTCTGTGCCCAGATACTTTGTCAGCGTCCAGAGGTTGTTTCCCTCAGCCCATATCTTCAGACCCTGCAACCAGCTGTTGGTGTAGGGGAGGGTATAGGTTAAGCGGACATTCTTCAGTTTCAGATAGCTTCCATCCTCAATCCAACGGTCGCTCATACGTTCGTTGTTGCGCCAGTCGTCGCTGGTTGTATAGCACACTTTGGGAAGTGTGGTCTGTTGGCCTTCGTAGGTCCAACGTGACAGGGCAGCGGTTGTTTGGTTGTAGGTCGTATTCAGACCTTCAAGGATAGAACGCTGGTAGTTATAGACATCGTTACCCAATGAGTATTTGAAGTTGACATCAAGGCGAAGGTCTTTCCAGGTAAGGCTGGTGTAGATGTTACCGTAGATGTCGGGATTGGGATTGCCGATAACCACACGGTCTGCATCGTCAATGACTCCATCGCCATTCTGATCTACAAATCGTACGTCGCCAGCCTGGAAGTTGCGATAGGGATCTGCTGCCAGTCCAGTTGGGTATTTCAGGTAACCCATGGCACCAGCCGTCTTGGCGGCATTGTCGTCGGCCAAAACTCCGTTTGTCTGCCAACCGAAGAAACTACCAGCGGCATAGCCAACAGCAGTGAGCACATTGTCCTTTCCGTAGATGCTGCTCGTATAACCATTGTAGGCTGCGGTCACTTTTCCTGTTGCATCTTTGTGCTCAAAGTAGTTCTCACCAGGCATGGCCGTAATCTTGTTGTTGTAGTGACCGATGGTCAGTCCGGCTTCCCACTTCCAGTTCTTCTTGTTCAGCAGGGCAGCGTTTACGTTGAACTCAAATCCTTTGTTGGTCATGGCACCTTCGTTGGTCCAGTATTTCTGCATACCCGATACGTATTGCAGGTCTTTAATGGTCAAAAGGTTGTCTATCTTATGCCAATACAGGTCAAGTCCTGCGTGTAAGCGGTTTTTCAGGAATGAGCCCTCAAGAGCCACATTGTACTTGGTTACTGTTTCCCACTGAATGGTGCTATTCTCAATGTTGGAAAGTACCAAACCTACCATGTTTTCACCGACCTGCTGGCTTTCCCAGTACGTACGGGCTGCATAGTAGTCAAGGTCGTCGTTACCACTTTGGTCAACACCGGCAGTCAGTTTCAGGTAATTCACACCTCTGTCGGTGCGGAACCATCCTTCGTTGCTGATAAGCCAACCAAGCTGCAGACTTGGGAAAACACCCCAGCTGACACCACCTAACTGGAAGCCGTCTTTTGTATGGTCACCAAACTTACTGCTCGACTGACTGCTGATGGTAAAGTCGGCAAAATATTTGTGTGCATAGTTATAGTTGGCATCCAGATAGTAAGTCATGTCTATCCAGTTGTCCTTCGTACCTCCATAGTTGATGTACTGCATACTTTTGCTCATGTTGGGCAACTTGTCGTTCTCGTTGTTGTAACCCCGCATGTAGTTATAAGAGTAACTATAGTTGTTATAGCGCCAGCCCCCATAAATATCCACATTGTGAGCTCCATAACTGTTCTTCCATTCCAGACGTAAGTCATTGTTAATGGTGGTTTCCTTGGTGAACTGCGATTTCAGTACAGAAGAAATGTTACCCAAGTCGGTCAACTGGTAAGCTGTTGCACCAGAGATGGGTAGGAAATATTTCTCATTGTTGCGGTTCAGCTGGTAGTTGAAACGGTCGCTGATAGAGAACTGTTTCGTAATCTGGTACTTGGGACTTACATTGATGTTGATTTGTGTCAGCTCGGCATAGTTCTTGTTCTTGCCCTTTCCATTCTCCAATACCCAATAGGGATTGCGGAGGCTTTCGTTGATACCCATTGCGCGAGGGAAGTAGAACGGATTCTGTACCCAATCGCGTGTGGATGCGGAACTATGGTCGTAGGCATACTTTCCAGCGTATTCCGAGGAAAGAGCCAGTTTGCTGGTGGACTCGTCAAGGTAGTAGGAGTAGGGGCTAATCATAGGGCTTTGTATCAGGCCTAGCACATTGGTACTACCGATGTTCTGCATGTCGTAGTTTTCGCTCCATCCGTTGTCCAGCAGGTTATAGGACGTTTGGTTGTAGGCAATGTCCAGTCCAGTCGTCAGTTTGCTGGCAATCTTGATGTCGGTGTTGAAGCGAAGGTTCAGACGACTCATATCCGTTCCTTTCTGAGTAGCATCTGCCTTGGTATAGCCCAATGAGAGAGCGTACATACCAATCTCATCACCACCTTCTACATTTATCTTGTAGCTTTGTACAAACGTGTTACGGTACATGTCTTTCTGCCAGTCCGTATTATTGTGGAATACGTTGTAATAGTAATTTCCAGGATTGTCGCTTAGGAAAGCGGTGGCATGGCCGTCTGTGGTGTTGTAGCTAACATCCTTGATTGTGTTTGTCAGGTCGCCAAGGTATGAGCGATACTGATTGCCGTTGAGCATGTCCAATCGTTTGGGGGTTAGTTCCGTTCCACCATGAATGCGCACGTTAATCTTGGTGGTCATGCTCTTTCCTCGCTTGGTCTTAATGACGATGACACCGTTACCACCCTTTGCTCCATAGAGAGCAGTTCCGTTTTTCAGCACCTCAATGCTCTCTACATTCTCGGGGTCGAGGCCTGCTAACAGGTTGTTATAGTATCCTTCGTGCAGACTGGTACGTTCGTATTCTGGGTCAATGATGTTGCCGTCAATGACTATCAGGGGCTGTGCGTTTGCATTCAGTGAATTGACACCACGGATGGTCATGTAGGCACCTTGTCCGGGGATGCCACTGCGACTGATCGTGTGCACGGCACCTGCAAGTTTGTTCTCGATATCAGTTTCCACGGTTATGCTGCTGGGATCGTCCAGTAGGGCAATGGCCTTGGAGGTAATATCCGTACCTGTGGCGTAATAGCTGTTGAATGCGCTACTTAACATGGAGGCATCTGTATCACGGCCTTTCTTTACAGTCACTTGCAGAGGTGTGTAGCCTGGTACGTAATAATACATAGCCTTTACAAAGGTCGGTACTTTGATTTCGTAGGTACCATCCTCCTCGGTCAGCACAGAGTATTTTTCATACCCAAAAGCCTGAACGCGTACACCCCCTAAGGGTTGGCCAGTGGCATTGTCGGTGACCATACCTTTCACGGTCTGCATCTCATACTGTTTCTCCGCTTTCTCTTTTTCGGCCTTTCGCTTGTTGTAGATGACAGTCGCCTGTTCATCTGCAGTTTCGTTCTCCGACTGTGCAAAGGCAGGGAAGCAGATGCCTGAGAGCATCATGAGGCACAGGCTTTTCTGTAAAGCCATGTGCAGAATTCTATAGCTTGTCTTTTTCATAGTCTTAGTCTTCTTTACTTCTCAAAATGATACGGTCGAAACAGAAATTATCCTCCACGTAGCCGTTTCGAGCGCTGTATGAACCACTCAATTTTTTAATTCCAATAGTCAGGGTAGGGAAGCAATGGATGAGGTTCTTGTAGCTGTAGTCAAACTTATAGTCTTTGAACAACCAAATGGTATCTACTTTCTCACCTTCGAAGATGTAGCCATCATTATTCTTCTCAGCTTTCACAGTTATTTCTTTATCGCCTTCTGCTATACCCAGATTAAGGGTCGCTTCAATTCGACATTTGAGCTTAATTGTGTCTTTCTTAGAGGTGATATAGCACGATGTTCCTTTTTCCAGTCGGATGCTGTCATCGCTGGTCATGAAGTAGTATGGTACCATAATGACACCGATGTCATATTTCCCGCTCATGACTTCAGTCTCACGCAATTCCTGTTGGGTTCCCATAAGCCTAAATTCATATTTGGGCTGAATCTTCTGAATGGCAGAAACCTGCATGAAGTTGTTGTTGCTAATTTTTCCGACACTGTCAATCCACCATTTGGAATCCTCGTTGTATGCGATGCTATATAATGTCCTTTTCGAGGAGATGTTGTTGGGATCTGTACCCTCATATGCTTTTATATTGAAAAATGAACTTTCAAGGTCAATGTCAAGGTCTGGCTTATAGAACTTCTTGGGGAAATTCCATTTGTCGGCAACAATACCTACGCCATTGGTCATTTTCACTTGTGTTCCATTAAATAGGTCGGTCTTGTCCCAATTGTCATCCGTGCGGAGTGTATCTCCGTAGGTGTTGATAACGTAGGGTGAGCTGGCTGCCTTATCTGCCATGAATGCTTCCATGGTCCATCTGCCCTTGTTGTTGTTTGCATCGGGTTGCAGATTCAAGTTGAACACCGTGGGAGTGATAATATCCATTTTACGATTAAAGGAAGAGAAATCTTCAGGGCTAACCGGCGAACCTATTTTCTCGGAATCACGAGTAGGAAGTGTCAGATTACGTGACGTAATAGTGGTCACATTCGTGTTCTGTTTTGTCCTGTCAATGTATGTGGAACTATAGTTGTACAGGGGAACCAGTTTGTCGTAGGCTTCTTTAAAAGCCTGATTGGTGGGGAGTAGCATGACGAATGCAGAGTCTTCGACATTGATGTTGGCAAAGAAGTTCTCTAAATAAATGCTTCTCAGTTCTTCTGACTCGTCCTTTTGGATTCCTTTTCCCCGGAGGTTCAGCATCCACGAAGAATATAGTTCATTGCTGTTAAAGTAAACGCTGTCCACGTATGTCGGTTCTCCATCAATATTGGGAACCCCTTCAACACTGGCACTCTCACTGAAATAGGTGGTATCCATGCTTACCACATATTTGTGTATGGAGTCAATCTTATTCTTGGTGGCATTCTCTGCATCCTTGATATACTCATACAGGTTGTAGCTGAAAGGCAGGGCTTTCACCATGGTGTGCATGGTACCGTTGGCGGCTGGGATGTTTTTCTCGTCAATGGGTATGCCATACATGGTGGCTTTCTCCTTGTCGAAAGCAATCTTTTTACCATTCAGCATGATGAGCGTATCAACTCCACTGGCTGTAGCTACTCTTCGCCACAGGGCAATGCAGTTGCCCATAAGTTGCTGCTGCACGGTGTAGCCACGGGTTTCTGTCCATTCGAGCCATTCTTGCCATTCTGCTTCTGTATAGGCATCGTTTTTGGGTGCCCACACGGTCAACTGCATGGGGGACTGCAACATATCTTTGAATGTATAGCCCGTCTGAGGGTGGTCCTCATCGCGGTAATATGTTGCTTTTTCTGCAACCTCTTTGAAGTGGCTCAATTCTGGGTTCTGGGAAATCAAATCCCAGAGGGTTTCTGTGGCAGCCGTACTTCCTCCTTCTTCGGCGGCATTATAATGCTCGTCCCAAGTGTCGGAGCAACTTGGACATGCCAGTAAGGCCGTTCCGAGCAAGGCCATACCCATATATTTTGTTGTCTTTTTCATATCCGTATTTATTATCAATTATCAATTGTCCATTCTTACCACAGGTCTTCCGGCGTATTGGGGTTGTCATAGACCTCTTTGGCACAGAACTCGATGTAGTCCATAAAGAACTGTTTGGTCTTGTCCTCAAGTACCGTTTTGAATTTCAGGTAGTAGGTTTTTTCGGGTACCATGTATTCACGTACGATAATGCGACGTATGGTGTTTTCGCTGTCACGGGCGTAGTTACTGCCACCCGGTGTGAACGCATAAATCTTGGGACCTTTCATGAAGCCATTGGCACGCATTTTCTTATCTACCTCAGCATTGTATTCGTCGTCGTTTACCTTGTCGGCTTCCCAACCTACGATAGAGGGGAAGTTGCCGGCACTGGTACGTCGGGTGACACCACCCATGCGGAGGTCAAGGGGAATACCCATGGCGGGCAGGTTCTCCTTGTCGCTGCCGAAATAAACCTGACACATGCCGCGATAAGAACTATTACTCTGTACGGCATAACGTATTTCGTAGGTTCCGGCTTTGGGTACAGGAGGCAGACGGAAGGTCATGCCGTATTGGCCGACCACGTTCAACTCGTCACCCTGCCAGTTGTTCCAGTTCCTATCCAGACCGGAAAGGTAGAAGAAGTTTGTTCCTTCTTCCAAATCAACGTCGTCGAGGTACTTATAATTTGCATCGATGGGGAAGCCCATACAGAGATACACGCTACGGTTAGCTCGAATGTTATTGTTCATAAATTCGGGGAACAGACCAGCCACATCGAAACGCAAACGCTGTTTCTGGAAATTCTCGCGGGTTTGCTCATCATATACCAATGGCTTGTCGATGGGGTAGATGTATGCATTTTTCAGGCTAATGAGTTTTTCTGTATTAACTTCGATGCCCTCTCCACCTGTGAGAATGCTCTTTTCACTATAGTCATCCTTGCCGTCGCGGTCACGGTCGGTGTTAAATTCGGGGAAACGGTTAATAAATATTCCCTCACTACCTTCCAAAGAGAATCGTTTTCCACACTGGTAGAGTTTGAGCAGACGACGCTTGCCCATCGTGGTATAGAGTTCATAGGTGGGTACCGTGAAGCTCATCAGCGTCTTGTAGTTATACCCTTTTTCATTATAGTGGATGACCAGTTTGTTGGCAGGTAATTTCACGGGCAGCAGATGATAGGTGAAGAACTGATTCAGGGCATTCTCCTCATTGCTGTAGTCGTTGTCAACCTTGGCATTGGGATAGAAGCCTTGGCTCACGACCCATGCCTGTACATCAGCTGGAGAGATGTCTTTGGGTTCTTTCCCCAGCGTAGCGCGCCAGAAATCATCTGTTTCAGCAAATAGCGTATAGCCGTAGTAACGATGTTCTGGCAGACGACCTTCTGTTTCTGTAGGATGCTTGGGCAAGTCGTTGACACGCTCATCGCCCATGACTTTCAGTTCCTCGTAGCGTTCGTCTTTGTCTTTGGTCAATGAGTCGCCTAACCCCGTGGCCAGAAGCATCTTGGCTGCCACTACATAGTCTCCTTCATTTCCCTCTATGTAGCTTTTCAGCAAGTCTGTCATTGTCTCATCGCTGGGAGCTACTACATCGTGTACCTGATGGATGTAGCCATTTACCGTATAGATGTCGCGATTATCCGCATCAATGATGGCTCCGTTCTGAATATTTCCGTCCTTGTCCTTTACCCCATTGATGTAAATGATGCTTTTATCATTTTGGTCATAATAGGGAATCAACTTTCGGTCATTCATATTGGGGTAGTCAATTTCCCGTTCATCCTGGAAACTGCTAGTTGTGTAGGGTTCCACGTTGTCACGTGTTCCATCAATAATACTGTTATAGACAATCACCTGACGGACAGAATCCAGTTTTTGCTCATTGGGGAATGCATCCCAAGAGGGTTCCGAGATCAGTCCTAACCGTGTTAGGCTATCCAAATAGTTGTGGATGGCTTCATTGCTGGGTGCAAATACTGTATATTTACCGCGTGCCGACAGCAACTGCAACACCGAAGAAGATGAGCGCTTACTGACTTTTATTTCACTCAGCAGTTTGATGTACTCGCTGTATGTGGCTTCGTGCTCTTCCAAATAACTGGTGATGGTATATTCCTGGAATGTGTACTGGTTCTCCATGTCGATGTTTTCCTTGCAGCTATAGGGTAGGGCAAGTAGGCAGACAAGCAGGGAAACCAGAAGTCCTTTTTTATTCCTGTTTTTCATCGTGAAGACCTCCTCTCTTTATTTCTCGTACTTAGATTTGTTCCAGACAGGATTCTGACTTAGCAGTCCATGGGCTGCCTGTATCTCCTTGTAGTAGATAAGGTTGTACAACCCCCAGCGGTTTTGCATTCGGCTGTAAAGCCCTTTTCTGGTACTATCATCCATCCATCCCATTAGATCGTCGGTCATAGTCTCAACACCCTTATGTCCGTCAACTCCGTCATCATGGCGTTCGGCATAACGTACCATGTCGAACCAACGTTTTCCTTCGCCAATGAACTCAAGTTTACGTTCGTTTAGAACAGCCATTTCGTAACTATCTCCACGTGCTGGCTTGGAAATATTACCCGTAGTGTTCTTGTCGCTGCTCTTATAGAATGCATGAAGCCCAGTGGTATCAGTTTGAATTGGATTGTCGTTGTCATAATCCGGACAATGCCAACGGCGATGAATTGCATTGACGTAGATTAGAGGATGGTCGTAAGAATCATTAACTTCTTTCTTTCCAAGTACGGCAAGCGCTTCTGCTATTTGGAGCATAACATCGCTTATGCGGTATATGGGTACATTGCTCATGCTTGAGATTGTCGGCGATAAATAAATCTCTTCACATTTATGCTGGTCGCCAATAACACTAAGGGCACAGCGACCTCCGCTCCACTTGAAGCAGTAGTATTTTCCATCTTTTTTGGCTGTCTGACTACTTGATGCAGATCCGATTTGTTCCCAGGCCGAGAACCACATTCGACTATCTCGTTTTTCTGCATTAGTTTCAGTGAGTATGTCTCTAATGGATGAAAGACTGATAAACAGATGTGATTTGCTGGAATTTCCCCATATTCCACCTTCAGATCCCATTCGGCATAGGCTATGTTCGCGTTTTTCAGAGGTACTAAATGGAAGTTCAAAGAAGGTTTCATCGCTAAGACCTGAAAAAATATTTCTGAAGGCATCTAAAGAGGGGGGTGTTCCGGAGGAGGCAAATCCTTCGAAGTCGTTCTTATAAAGATAGACATTCTCTTTTTCCAAACCTGTTATGAGATAATCGTTGGTTGAAAAACTTTCGGAACCACCTGTGTTTTGCTCTCGGAGTTCTTTCAGGGCTCTTCGACCATAGTCGATACACTTCTCATAGTCTCCTCTCACCGTGTGAGTTACCACCTTGCCAGCACTTGATGGAACGTTGGTGATGGTGACATCGTCGGATGCATTCAGATCGCCAGCTGCACGTCCTTGACGCAGAGAAGCGCGCCATAGATACATGTCGCTCAGTATGGCTAAAATGGCAGGCTTTGTAATCAGAGTCTTGGTATCTTGATAGCGGGTTGCATCAAAGCGGCGACGGGCCTGATTGATGATACTGGGATCTTCTTCCAGTTCGGCAATCAGCGAATCCAGAATGACCAACTGGTCGGTAGCCCCGAAGGGAGCCACTTCTGTATCGTTGTTTACAACTCGGGTGGTGTAGGGGACATCCTTGAAGGCGCGAATCAGATAGAAATAGTTCAGGGCACGAAGCGTTGTCACTTCCGATTTGATTTGTAGCCATTCCGTGGTCGTAAACTGTTTGTCGCGTTGCAAAACCTCGGGACCATGCTGCAATACTTTGTTGCAGTAGTTGATGGTACGATATATGCCACTCCAGTCGAAGTAGGCATTGGCAGAATCTCGTTCCATACGTGCCTCCCATATATCCTGATACAGGGCATAGGTGTCCTTGTCTCCGTCGTTAGCATTTAGTTCGTAGGTGTCGGCTCTCAGGTCGCCCCACAGAATCAAACTACTAATGGTGTTGCACATTTGCTGATAGGCTGCATATCGCACACCTTCCAAGTCACTCTTGTCTTCCCAGAAATCATCCTCGACAATCTGGGTGGTTGGGGTGATAGTAAGCCAGTCTTGGCAGGATGACAAACCCCAAGCTACCATGCTTAGGAGCAGGATTGTTTTTATGGTTTTATATCGTGTTTTCATTGTCGTAAGTTTTAGAATCCAAGGTTAACACTGCAAGTGAACGAGCGCGCACGTGGGGTTTTAGATTCATCCACGGCCATGTTGAAACCACCCGGACTGATTTCGGGGTCAACACCCGTGTATTTCGTCCAACAGAATACGTTGTTGATGGTGGCGGAAAGATAAAGGGTACGAATGCCTATCTTCTTCAATTTCTTGGCATCGAAGTTGTACTTCAACTGAATGTATTGCAGACGCAGGTAGTTTCCATCCTCTACGTAGCGGTCGCTGACAAGAGAGTTGTAACTGGAAAAACCAGTGGCATTCATGATGCCTGTGCCAGAGAGTGCACGTGGGATGACGGTTTCGTCGCCATTCTTGCGCCAGCGCCATGTGGTGGCATAGCTCTGGTTGGTGATACCCGTCATGCTCTCATAGCGAGCCTTGGCCAGATTGAGAATCTGGCTACCCATGCGGAAGTTAAAGGATGCATTCAATTCGAAGCGGCCATAGTAGAAGTTGACACCGAAGCCACCATAGAGTTTGGGATTGGAGTTGCCCAGATAGACAACATCGTAGCGGTCGATGGAACCGTCGTTGTTAATGTCTTCATAGATGGCATCACCTCCCTGGAACTGGTATTTGGAACCTTCACTATAACAGTAATACATAGGTAGGGGATTACCCTTGGCATCGGTGAGCATATTACCGGCAGCATCGAAAGCAATGGGGCAGGTACTGTTGTGCCCACGGCGTGCAGCTGCGGCAGCTGTGTTAATCTCGTAGTCGCGGTACCAACTGCCATCGGCATTCTGGCTGTAGTGGTAACCATCACCATAGGCTGTGGCCTCGTCTGCAGATGTACTGTTGCGGTAGCCTCCGGCACCATCAGGTACGCTTTCTGCATATCCGTATGCTTTCCAAGAGGAGTTCTCGTAACCGTTATGGTTGTAGTCGTAACGATATACACCTTTATACTTCAGTCCATAGATGGAACCTAAGGCATTGTGCTTCTGGACGCGCTTCTGGTAGGCGAAGTTGGTGGGATTCCAGGTCTTGGAACCGTTCAAGTCTTCCAGTATCAGATTGTCCATTTCCTCTACCTCATTGAAGTTCTGGGATACGTTACCACGCAATTTCATGGAGAATTTACCAATCTTGGCAAATTTAGCCGTGCTACCATTCAATTCCCAACCCTTGTTACGCATGGTTCCGCCGTTGGCCCAGGCCAGACTGCTGAAACCATTGGCACTAGAGATGCGCAGACCGCTCATCAACAGGTCGGTGGTCTTTTTATTATAGACTTCAAACTCGAAGGTGAGCAAGTCGTCAAGCAGACCAAGGTTGAAACCAAGGTTCCATTGCTGAGTCTTTTCCCAACGCAGTTCGGTCAGGGAGAGGTTCTCGGGACGTACAATCTGGTGACCGTTGTAGTAACCGGCTGAGCCGTACTTGTTGTATTGGTTGCCACCAGCTTGACCAGGATTACCTGTGATACCCCATGTGGGACGGAAGGCCAACATGCTGATGATTTTACGGGTGGGCTCCATGAACTTTTCATCGCTGATGTTCCAACGGGCACCTACAGCAGGGAATGTACCGTATTTGTGACCACGACCGAAATCGGTACGTCCGTCGGTGCGGACGCTGGCATCCAACGAATATTTACTCTTGTAGGAGTAGTGAACCTGCTCATAGAAGCTATGGCGACGCCATTCTCCGTTAGAAGAACCGGCTGAACTCAGCAGGGCAACAACGGTGGGGTCGGAAATGCCGTCAGGGGCATTCCACAAACCGAGGTTCTGCTTGGAACTGTTACCCGTGGCCATTTCGAAACGGGCCATGGCTGATAGACTATGGTCGGAGTTCTTGAAATGGGAGTAGTAGTGCAGTTCGTGACGAGTGGTGAATTCCAATGACTTGTATTCGTCGTTGCTGACGAGATTACGTTCGTTGCTGGTAACAGAAGCACTGTTGTCGCCACCGAATACCCAAGGCATATTCTTCAGCACGCTGGGGCAATAGTAGTCGTTGCTGGTGTTGTAGATGTTGAGTTGAACGTCACCTTTATAGTTGATTTGGTGATGGTCATTGTCCTTACCCCAAAGTTTATAGGTGATGTCGAACTGTGGGGTGAGGTTGTACTGCTTCATCTTCCACCAGGCCAGCTCGGCACGAGCCACAGGGTTACCATTAACAAACATGCTACGCAGTTCCCATGATGTCATGGTGCCGTCGTTGGCTATGCCACTTGAAGAACTGTGCCCGTAGTTGGCGGCCAGGGGGAGCATGTTGAAGTAGTTGCCCGTCTGATTGCCCATGGCATCGTATTCGTAGATGCTCATGTTAGGCATGGCGTTGTAGGCACGTGAGAGGATGTCGTTTCCGTAATTCTTGTGGTTGCTGGTGAAGGTCATGTTCATGGTCGTACGGAACTGGATGCGGTCGCTGACCTGATAGTCCAGTGTGGTTGACTCGGTGAACTGATCCAAACTCTGTCCGATGATAGAACCTGTAGATTTGTTATAGCCGGCACCAATGCGGAACTGAGCCTTTTCACCACCACCTGATAGGTTGATATAATAACGATGTTCTTTACCAAACTGTTTTACGGCATCTAACCAATCGGTGTTGTGCGAGAAATGGTTGTAGATGTAGGGAAGTTCGGTGTTGTAGTCGAACTCAGGAATGTTGGCAACAACCTTTCCGTTTGTGGGATTGTAGAAAGCTTCCTTCTGCATCATGGTATAACCGTCACCGTCGAGCATCTTATAGCCCTCGGGCTGCCAGGTTCCATTGAACTTATAGGAGAAGTTAACCTGAGTGGGTCCACGCTTACCACGGCGGAGCTTAATCTCAATGACACCATTGGAACCCTGCACACCCCATTTGGCTGCCGATGCGGCATCCTTCAGAACGGTGATGCTTTCGATGTCTTCGGTGTTGACATTCAGCAGGGTAGAGAACTGCTCCTCGTTGTCCATGTCTTCGAAATTGATTTGCTGGGCATCGTCGGGGAGTTCAAAGATGTGGTCGTTGACAACAATCAGAGGCTGGGCATTACCGTTGATGGTGGTGGTACCACGCAGACGCATGGTAGTACCAGAACCCAGGTTACCAGAGTTGGCCACGATGTCGAGACCGGCAATCTGACCTTGCAGGGCTTGGTCAACTGATTCGAAGGCCAGACCTTCGAGGTCGTCCATCTTCATGCTGGATACAGCACCGGCATACTCACGCTGTGGAATGTCGAGACCCGTGGTGGGGGATTTCTTTTTGGCTGTTACAACGGCTTCCTTCATCATCTTTACCGCCTCGGCCATATTCACCTTATAGACGGTCTTGTTGATGGGGAAGGTTTTGTCTTGGTAACCCATGCCGTGGAAAACCAGTTTATTTTTCTGGCTTTTAACCACCATGGTGAAGTTACCATTGGCATCGGTGATGGCACTGCTGACGATACGATTGTTCGAATCCAACTCCTTGACCTGTACGCCAGGGATGCCACCAAACTCGTCGGACACGGTACCGCTGATGCGGTTTATCTGTGCACTGATAGGCAGTGCGCTTAGCAGAACTGCCCATAGCATTAAAATCTTGATATATTTATTCATGGCTTAGTGGTTTTAGCGGATTGCAAATCGTCTCAGGTATTCTTTTGCTTCTGCTTCATTTTCCCAGTCGGTAGGAATGTTGGCATGAAGGAGAACCTTGGGTATCTGATGGATGACAGCATAACTTGTGCTGTTTATGGTGATGCCACGTAGGTCACTTACATTCTTGATGGTCTTGCTACATGATACGTCGCGTGCCATAACGTTATACTTGCCACTGACGGTCATCCAATCGCCACCATTATCGTCCTTGACCTGAAGAACATCAGCCGATGGGCGCTGCATATAAATCTTGCAGAAGAGTCCCTTCTGGTTGTCATAACTGGAGGTTACATAGTCAGAAGCAGCGAGCTGACTCTTATCGACAAAGACGCTGTTGTCCACGAAGTGGTAACGGATGAAGTTGGTCAGGTACGTAATCTTATGCTGTAGGCGGATACTATCCGTGTGGGAAAGAACTACTTTTCCTGTCTCTGCGTCACGTAGGGACTCGTAGTCGGCCTTGATATCTTCCCATGTAGCCAAACCCAGTGCTCTGGCATCCTCAATGGCATCTGCCGTGGGAACCAATACAGTATATCGATAGTTGTTGAAGAACTGTACGTTCTTGTCGGGAGCATTATTGTCGATGAAGGTAGAGAATTTCTTTAACTCTGCATTCTTTTGGGATGCTGGCAGGGAACGTTTAACCAGACCGCAGTCCATAATGATGTCGTTGTCTGCACCGTCAGCCAGTTGATAGAATGCATTGAACTCATAAGTCTCGTCATCCACCACACCGTCGTTGGAAAGAATGTTATATACACTGCGACTTGCGGGGATGAGGGGACTGTCGAGCATGTAGGTGAATCCGTTCTTCTGCTCGTAACGCTCTGTTACCTTGTTTTCTTGAATACCGCGAACTTCTTCGTGTACAACAGAACTTGCAGAACCAATACTTCCCACAATATCATTCTCCACATTTTCGAGTTGGAAACCACCTTGAATTTGGGTGATGGTGGGCTTGCCATTGATGATGCCACGGGTTACTTTCATGGCACATCCATTCTTGGCGATGTAGTACTCGTCAATGTCGGTGTTGATTTCATCCTTGCCGTCGAGCACCAACGTGTGGCTCTCCAGAATGTCTTTCAGACGGTTGACAATTTCAGTCTGATTGGCTGTAGCTGCATTACTTCCGTATTTACCTCCGATTTCACCCGTTGTGGTGTTATACTGGTATGCATCGGCTCCCACGGTGAAGTTTCCGCTTTGGTTATAGAAGCGAACGACACGGGGAACCTTGCTCTTGAAGGAAATAGCATCGTAGTAGTACCACATGGCAGTGTCGGAGGGCAGAAACAGGGCGAATCGGCTCTGCATGGCCTTCAGATAAGCGTAGTAGTTCAAGCCCATGTAATCGGTACCGCCTGTACTACCGTTATAGATGGCAAAGTTCATCACGTTACAGGTGTTGGTGGTGAAGACAGGGGCGGCAACAGAGGTGTAGTCGGCGGGTCCGTAAACTTGGTCGGTAATATAAAGCATACCGTTGCAGGCCAGCATGGTCTCCACAATGTGCTGTTGGTCTTCGGGGTAGAAGAGTTGCTCCATGGCATCGTCGCGGAACTTGGTCATCTTGCTGGGTACGTAGCTTGTGAAGCTGGGTGCCATGACCACGTTGATGAGGGGATAGAGCTTGTCCATGGGAATCTGGTCTATCTGACGGTATAACTCATCCAATGTGGTGGGGGCTACGTATGGGCGTGCATCGGGCTTGCCCTTGCGCAGGTAGTAGGTCTCAACCATGGGGAAACCACCGCCGCCTTGGGTGAAGTATTTCCAAAGGGCCTCATCGTTGGGAACAAAGATGGCGGCCATGTCGAACTTCGGGGCATTGGTAGGGCTGTTTGCCCACTGATTGTCGTCGTAAGCGTATGCATTCCATCCCGGATCGAACTTCAGCAGCAAGTTGCTGGAGTTGGCCGTGCGGAAGGCATTATCAGAAGCAACAGTTGTATAGTTACCTTTGGTGTCGGCCATAACGGGTTTGTGGTTATAACCGTTGTTGGCAAAATAACGTTTGGTGAAGATGGAGTCATCCCATTCGGTGTTGCCCTTGGCTGCCATCAGGTCGCGGTAGGCTTCGGTCACCTCGGAATTGAAGAAAGGAACACTCCAGCGGTCGAGCATGTGGCTGAAAATGTTCGTTTTCCCACTGGTGCGCAACATTTCAGCCATGTTGGGCAGGGGGTGAATGAGTTTTTCAGTGACATTGATGTATCCGTTTTGAGCCACAGCATCCTTCTCGGTGAGCAGGGCATCGTAGATGTGAACATCACCCGTCTTACGGGGACGTCCCATGAACTTGGCGAAGTCATCGTCGGTGATGTTGTTCTTGGCCATGTGCTCCTGGGTGAAGTGAATCATCATGTTGGACGTGTTGTCGGTGACGAGGAGTATGCCGTCGTGGAGAGCACCATTGTCCTTGCCACGGAAACGAGCCCAATAGTCAACCTCACTCCTCTTACCGGCATTGTCTGTGCCTTCGGGGTAAAGATCTTCGTTGTAATTTATGGGAAGGTCCTCTGCTGCCAATTGGGTGATGGTGTCGGTGAGTTCCACATCGGTGTAGCGACGCATGATGTCACCACGGCTGGAAAGCTCTTCGCTGCTGGCAGAGAGGTTTTCCATGGTGATGGCATTGTTGAGCATACTGGTGTGGATGAGCAGTTTCTTCTGGCTCGTGCTCAGATTTTCATAACTGGTGGCACCATGCCAAGGGTCACTTGCAGCTCGCTTGGCATTTTCTTGGAAAAACTTCTCCCAAGCTTCATCGTTGGCCACGAAGACAGTCTTTGAACCTGTTCGCGCTAGCACTTCGGAGATTGGACGGGCATTGGTAGGATTGACATCAGGGTCGGACACGAGTCGCAGGTAGTAGGAGTAGCCTCCCTTTTCCAAACTCTCGTAGATGCTGGTTCCGAGTGAACTGGGCATTTCGTCGTCCAGTTTGTACTCGTCCTTACATGATGTCGAAATGCCGCTGGCCGCCAGTAGGAGCATCATGAAGGATGCGTGCCTGCTCAGTTTGCTTAAACGGTTTTTCATACACAATTAGAGTTTTTAGGTTTTATTTATTTGTTTATTCCTTTTTTGTTCCATATCTATGACTCAGAGCGAGTTTATCCATGCCAAACGGTGTGAAAATGTCTTTCCATACACCCGTATAGGCCGATATTCTCCGCTCCCATTTTACAAATATAAGCCTTATTTCATAAATATTATGAAAATTTAGGGTTAAAACTTTATGTATTAACAAAAATTAACTAAACGAAGTTTAAACCTAACTATTCAGCGAACCGTATTTCTCTGAAACGAATTGACGATAATATCAATATTTGTAGGCGAATTATACTCAATCGTATCATCAAGGCCCAGAATGGGCAACAGATTACAGGCAGGGGTAACACCCCTGCTAAAAAGAGGCGTAACGTTAGCCCAGAAAGGGCGACAGACTGTTCTGCCACCCCTTCGGGGTTTGCCTACTGCATACATTTTAGCAAGGGCATTACCCCTGCCTGTAATATTATCAGCCCTTCGGGCTTTGGTAGTACGATTGCATATAATCATATGAAATTTTATGATTGTCTAATTCTCCGAGTTCAATATATATATAAAGGAACGCGCGTGCGCGTGCGAAGGGATGACTTCATTTAGCCATAAGGACGTCGGGGCTTCGTCATAAGGTTGACGAAGCTCCGACATAAGGTTGACGGGCCTCGGTCATAAGGTTGACCAAGGCCCATCAATATACAGGACGAAATCAGGTGCGTATTATGGCACGCGAACCTTGATGCGTTTACTTCCGTTAGTCACGATATAGATGCCTTTGGGCAGGGGAGTTCCCAGACGAACCTGACTGCCGTTTGCTGCGTAGGCACGTAGGTTTTTGCCGTCGGCATATATGGCATGGTTGCTAACGCAGACACTGAAACCTTGCTCGTTCTTGAGGTTAGTGATGCCCGTAGGAACGATAATGGGGTCTTCGCTACCTGTGCCGTTGGGATCGTCGCTGATGATGAACCAACCAATGTAGTCACCGTTGTTCTTAGCACTGTTGGCAACCGTGGATGTGCTGGTTCCATCAACTTGACGACGGACATTGATACCATAAACCCCATCGGTGTTGCTGAGGATAGAGTGCTGGCGGAAAACACTTGCTTTTTCGTAGTTGTCGGTCTGACTGGCAGCTACGATAATTGGATTCTTGAAGTACTGGGTTTCGCCAGCTTGGTTCGCAAACATAACGTTTTGACGTGTGGTTCCTCCTACGAGGACATTGTTGTTTCTACCTACAGTCAGCATTTTGCCATTACCAATGGCGATTTGTCCGGGTGAAGCTGCAAAGTAATTGACATTTTGAGCATTAAAACCAGAGGTTACCCCTTCCTGACGTACTAATTTAACCTTGAAACCAGTGTTGGTGACATCATATACTCGAACCGTTACAGGGGCATAACTGCTGGTTGATGTGTTTTGCTGAGCAACAACAACGGGTGTAACGCCTTCGGGGAATGCTTCGGGGAATACGATTTCTGTTTCGGCGCCCTTGACACTACCAGCTTTCTGTGAAATGAGCATCATGTCGTCGGACAGATGGTAAACCATGTTGGGAGGCAGAATCATGTAGTCGGCAGTTTCGGCCTTTGTAAAATCCACAGGTGTTGGCAACTGCCAGGGATAGAAGCGGAACTTGAAACTCGTTTTGCTCATCAATTGTACCTGATTGGTGATGGCGTTACTCGAATTCTGGTTAGATACCATGCCCACAACAACGTATGGAATGACTTCCTGAGTCTCAATGTCGGTGGTCACACTCTCGGTGTTTCCAATGCTGAGTTGGCCAAACTGCAGAGAGCCCACAGAATTAGCGGCGGCTATCGTGAATGAGGGAGTTGTTGTAGATGTACGTTTCTTGCCATCGCAGTCGTAGTTTGTCAGGCGTAGTGTGTACATGGCAGGTGCATACTCCTTTACATCGAGAGCCAATGTCATTGTTTCATTGTCATTCAAGGGGAGAGATGTGATTCTTATCCACTTGCTTCCCTCTTTACGTTCGATGACAACACTATCTGTCATGTCGGTATTGGGGTTTGTCCATGAGAGATTGGCTATTTGCTTCTTGTTGTCATAGGTGATGGTAAAGTCTGTGGGACTATGATGATTCCAAGGCATGAAATAACTGATGCCACCATTCTTGCTGTCGTAGGCAAGCTTGCTGAGATGCTTAGCCCAAACCTTTCCGCCTTCGGTTAGGTTGCTACCATCGGTAATCTGGCGTTTCCACTCTACTGCGTTGTACACGGCTAGACGCTCCAACCATGGTTCGCTGTCAGCTCGTTTTAATACATCGCGGAGCCACACACCATTTTTGTACTGGTCATTTCCACTTCCCCAAGAATACCAGCCCTCGGAGTCTGTGGAGAAACCACCTTCAGAGGTCCAGTTTGCTCCGTTGTTCCATTCCGTGGCCCAGACGGGAAGTCCAGTAACATCATAGAGCGATTTCAGACGACTGATGCATCCGGCAGGGTCGGTACCACCAATATAGTAGTGAGTGGCTACGAAGTCGATGCGGATATTGTTTTGGCGACAATAGTTGACGTATTCGCTGACCCATCCTGTGTTGGGGTTACAGCAGGCAAAGGTGCCAATGCGTTTGCCGCTATAGAGGAATTCCTTGGCGTGGTCGGCCAGGGTAGATGAGGCATGTTTCTCGCGTGCGTCGTCGGGAATGGTGGTGACATAAGTGTAAACCTCATCGCCACCACTGGTGTTGTCGGGCTCGTTCTGACCTAATACATGGGTACAAGTCTCGTCGCTGGCGTTGATGTTCCCCCACGATTCCCAGGCACCTTTCCAACCATTTCCATTGCTGTTGCCGGCCTCGTGGTGACGTTGGGGGACGTACTCATGATTGGTGCGGCTGGTTGTACCTGCTCCCCAGTCGTAGTACCATGTGGCGTGGGCTGTATTCATCATGTTCGCGTCGCGTGAGTCGCTGCATCCCTTCTTGCTTACCCAGTTCCAAACGAATACGCGGAGCATGGAAATACGTCCTGCCATGGTTTTTGGCAAGTTAACTTCCAAGTCCTCACGGTCAGCAATGTAGCAGTGACTGTAGCCTGTACCATCGGTATGGTTGGCCAGGGTGGCCATGTAGCCACGCTTCAACTTGAAAGAATAGATGTTGTTGTTGAACTTACCAAGACTTGCCTGTCGTCCTCCTTGTGAGAACGTGCGGCTATCACCTGCGAAGTCCGGTTCTGTGTAAACGGTGAGCGCAGGATAGCTTTTTCCACGTGGTAATACAATGGCACCATGACGATAGATGGCAACGCGGCAGTTGCTGCCGTTGGTTGCGTTTTCTCCACTTATGGTTATGTTTTTGAGGTAGGTGTCAATTACATCGGTGGGAATTACATTCTCAAAAACAACTGCGGCATCGTCGTTGGCAATGTCAATGTGACCCGTCAGGGCATTTTCGGCACTTGTAATGACGAGGTCGATAGGCGTGGTCAGTGTGCGGTCTTCTGCAACATTGGCAACGGTTTCGACATCGTTCATGGCAAAGGCCGATGAGGAGCAGAAAAGAACTGCTAAAAGGGTTCTCAGTTTCATGGTCGTATGGATATCCTAATTTGTAATTATTTCAGGAATTTCTGAATTTTCTTGGCTTGTGCCTTATAGGCTTTGGCCGATGCCTTTCCGTTGAGCACACGTTGGGTTTCTTCCATCAGAGCCTTACGTGAGTCGAGCTGCTTCAGGGTGAAGGTAGGAACGGCACGCTCCTTCAATTCACGGTTGGCCAGGAGTAAGCTGTTCCATGCCGTTAGCAGGTCGTTCTCCTGTTTGGTAATGGCAATGACGGTGCCATGACGGGGAGTGAACATACCTGTGGTCTGTGTATCCTGCACTTGCTTGAACGTCTTAAGGTCGGTGCTCTTGCAGAACTGATAGTGGTAACTGGTATAGCAGTCGTACATCAGAACCCAAGTGCCGTCGAACAGACGGAAGACACCACTGCCTTCTACGGCCTTGTTCGTGTCTTGGCAGAAGCCTGGCTGGAGTTCCCACTTACTCATGTCGTGAAGGTCGGACGTAATAAATTGCTTGATGCCTTTCTGCTTCTGACCTTCGGTCTTGAAGAAGATGTGGTAAAGACCATCGTCGTCACGGACAATGTCGGTGTCGATGCTTGCGTTCTTGACATCAAAGAGAACTTTGGGCTGACCCTCCAAGTCGCTGAAATCGTTATTGGCGTAAGCATAATACACGCGGTCGTAAGGGCAGGAACCGTCATCTGTCAGAATGGAGAAGTAAACCATGTACTTGCCAACGGAGGCATCGTAGATGGTCTGAGGTGCCCATACACGAGTTACATGTTCAAACATGGTACCTTTGTATCGTTCGGGGAAGTGAATGGCGTGGTGTTCCCAGTGGATGAGGTCGCGGCTGCGCATGAGCACCATACCACGGTTGCTGCTCCATCCGAGACTACTGCGCATGTCGGTTACTACCTGATAGAACCATCCGTCTTCGCCACGCAGGATGTGAGGGTCGCGTACGCACTTGGTGCGTGCGATGCTGTCGCTGGCGATAATGGGATGACCGTCGTTGAGGGGAGTGTAGTTCCAACCATCACTCGACAGGGCATAACAGATTTGTTCGTTCTCGGGAGCATTTCCCGTGAAGTAGGTAAACAGATAGGCCACGTAGTTGGCGGCGCTGAGGTGTGAGAACTGAGCACAGGCAATCCATGCCATCAATAATGTAAAACGCTTCATAGTTATTATAATTTTTTATGTTTGTGTTGCAAATGTAATTAATTGTATTTGACCGTAATAATGTCTGTTGGTTTAATTTTAATGGGTATTTTATCATTCCTCATCGGGGTTTCCTGTCTCAACTTCACTATCTTCGTCATTTACGTTGAAATAGAAATCCTCGTCATCTTCTGATGGAGGTGGATAGTAAGCTCCAACACAACTCCAGCATTGTGGGTCGATTTCCTCCTTGGGTGCTTCGAACTTACGATAGTAGCGTGAGAAACGACTATCTTTTAACAATGACTGGATGAACCATCCGAAAATAGGAAGGGCCGTGCGGCTACCTTGTCCGAGTTCACCCGTGCGGAAGTGGATGCTTCTATATTCACCGCCAACCCAGGCTCCGGCAACCAATCCTGGGGTAACTCCTACGAACCAGGCATCGGAATGGTTGTTACTGGTGCCAGTCTTGCCACCGAACTCCGTCTTGTTGAGAATCGGATGGATGTATTCCCAAAGGGCTGCTGTCGTACCACCAGGCTCTGTCAGTCCGGCACGTAGCATTTGCTGCATGAGATAGGCTGAACGATAGGGGATGGCTTGCTCCTTGCGGAGTTGTGGCTCGTAGATGACCTTGCCGTTGCGGTCTTCTATGCGTGTGACCAGAATGGGCATGTTGTATATGCCATCGTCAATGACGGTGCTGTAGGCATTGACGAGTTCCAAAAGGTTGACATCACTAGCTCCCAAACTGAGTGAGGGCGTGGCCTTGAGGGGGGACAGAATGCCCATGGCATGAGCGGTGCGCACGATATTGGGAATGCCACATTCGTAGCCTAGTTTTACAGCAATACTGTTGATGCTCTGGGCAAAGGCACTCTTCAAGGGCATGTTGGCATGCGTGAAGTAACCGTTAGCATTGTGGGGTGTCCACTGCTTGGGTTCGCCGTTTATGGTGTCGGGATAAGAAGCCCATTCGTCCAGACGACGGTCGCAGGGGGTCAGTCCTTGATTCATGGCCTCGGTGTAAACGAAAAGTTTAAAAGTGGAACCCGGTTGGCGCATGGCGGTCACTTTGTCATATTCCCATGAGTTGTAATCAACATCACCAACCCATGCCTTTACCTGACGAGTATCAGGCTCAATAGCCACGAAACCACAGTGCATGAAGCTAACCATGTAGCGGATGCTGTCCATCGTGCTCATTTCTTTTTCTTCTGGTCCGTCATAGGTGAACACTTCTACCGTATGAGGTTGGTTGAGGTAGTAGAAAATGGAGTCAATATTACCGTCAAATTTTTTGGCATAGTATTTGTAGGCAGATGTCTGTCGGGCAATATCTTCAATGAAATTTGGTATCTCGCGGTGCTGGGCATCTTGCCAAGGAGGTGTGGTGCCCCAGTGGCTGCGGAAATGCTGTTGAATGACACGCATCTGTTTGCGGGCGGCAGCTTCGGCATATTGCTGAATGCGTGTGTCGAGGCTTGTGTAGATTTTTAGTCCGGCAATATCCAAGTCAAGCGGATGTTCGTTGTCGTAGCCTGGAATCATCCCATTCCTGCAAAGCATGTCAACATAGTTTTTCAGCGCATCGCGGAAGTAGGGGACTGGGCCAAGATGACTGCGACCTGTGCTTCGCTCTGCAGTAATCATTGGGCTGTTTTGCAGACTGTCCAATTGTTGGGGGGTAGCAGGCCGTGCATTAATATACAGGCCGCCATTGTTGTAGAGATTGGCAAGTACCACATTTCGCCGTGCCGTGCTGTTCTTGGGGTTACGTTTGGGATTGTAGGTACTGGTAGCCTTCAAAAGACCGATGAGGGTTGCTGCTTGTTCGTAAGTGAGATTGTCGGGTGTGGTTGCAAAATAGGTTTCACATGCCGTTTTTATCCCATACGCATTGTTTCCAAAATCCACGGTGTTGAAATACATCGTTAGGATTTCTTCTTTGGAAAAAAGCATTTCCAGTTTGGTGGCAACTATCCATTCTTTGGCTTTTATAATGAGAAGTCGAGTGGTAGAGAACTTTCCCAACAAGCCTGTGGAGTATTCCTTTTTCGTGCGGACACGGAAAAGGTTCTTGGCCAGTTGCTGTGTGATGGTGCTTGCACCACGGGCATGACCGCCGAACATGTCCTTGACTGCGGCAAAGAGTCCCTTGATGTCGATGCCGTGATGATGATAGAATCGCTCGTCTTCTGTGGCTATAAGAGTACGAACCAGGATAGGGCTTATTTCCCGATAGGTGACGGGGGTTCGATTCTCGTTGTAGTATTTCCCTATGGGAACGCTATCGGCACTGATGATGATGCTGGCTTCGTTGGTGACTGGGTGTTTGATGTCGTGGAAACCTGGGGAACGACCAAAAAGCCAAAGCAGATTCATATCGACCGCTCCGAGAAAGAGGAGCAGAAGCAAGAACAGGGTGCTTATCCATATAAACACTCTCTTCCACCACGGTCCGCTATATATCTTGTGTAGTGTTTGCTTGATTTTCATGTAATGTCAGATTTAAGTATGATTCTATGTGCTCCTTGTCGTCGGGATGAAACCATCGGATGGATTCGTCGCGGCGAAACCATGTCAGTTGTTTCTTCGCATATACACGTGTGTTCTTTTTTATTCTCTCTACCGCCATCTCCAATGGCCACTCCCCATCGATGACATGGAGCAGTTCCTTGTAACCTACGGTGTTCAGGGCGTTGCAATGACGGAAGGCAATCAGTTTTTTCACCTCTTCCATCATGCCATCCTCCATCATCTGGTCAACCCGTTTGTTGATGCGTTCGAACAGTTCTTCACGTGGACGATTGAGTCCAATCTTCAGAATACGGAACGGACGTTCCTTGTGAGCTCTTACCCGATAGGAGGTGTAGGTTTGTCCGGTCATCCGACAAACTTCGATGGCATGTACTACGCGACGCGTGTTTTGGGGGTCAACAATGGTAGAGTATTCGGAATCGAGCTGTCGGAGTTCGTCCATAAGGGACTCCAGACCTTTTTCCTTCAGTTCTGTCTTCACCTGAGTCCGTATCTCCTCGCTAATGGTGGGAATGTCGTCAATACCTTGGCAAACGGCATCGATGTACATCATACATCCACCAGAGAGTAAAAGGGTGTCGTGTTGCTGGAAAAGAGTGGCCGTGAGTTTCATCACGTCGGTCTCGTATCTTGCTGCACTGTAATAGTCATCCAGTTTCATGGTACCAACAAAGTAATGGGGCACCCTTTGCATCTGTGCTTCGGTTGGGGCGGCTGTACCAATCTTTAGGTCGGCAAACAGTTGACGGCTGTCGCAGTTGATAATCGGGCAGCCAAGTCTTTCGGCCAGTGAAAGACTTAGCTCCGTTTTTCCAACGGCAGTGGGACCTAATAGTACAACCAGCGTCTTCATTCCATGATACCAAAGCTTTCCATATCGAGGTCTTCTTCCTCATACCCATCCTCACCATAGAACTCTTCTTCGATTTCTTCTGTGGTGGTTGTAGAGGTGGAGGGTTGGACTTCTTCCTCTTCTAAGAACTGGGTAGGTGCTTTTCCGTGACGGCGTGTGAGTTTTCCTTCTTTCTCAACAGGGTCGCCGAAGGTGGTCTCTGTCAGCTCGAGTAGGAACATACGCCGATTCTCTGGGTCGAAGCGGTAGGTCAGTCTTTGGCCTTCGTCTTCTAGGAACTCTCCCAGAGAAGTCTTTGCCATGAGGAATATGTCTTCGTCGGTGTTGGCAGAATCTTCGTCGCTGAAGAGAATCCGTTGTACGGGACGCCAGCTTTCATTGCAAATATAAAAGCGTTGTCCTTCTTTCTCCTCGTATCCGCAATGACGAAGGATGAGATGGTGGAGTTGGGCAAATGAAGCATCTGCATCAATCTTAAACTCCAGGGCAAAGTCGTCAACCTCTGTGCTGATAAGTGTTAATCTTAATGTCATGTCTGTTTACCTTATGAATCCGCGTTTCTCGGTCGCCTTAATGAAATCGAGGATGTATTCGGTTTCTGGTGTCATTCCAATCTCTTCCTTCACGCGCTCTACTTTCTCCTTGAGCAATCCTTCGCCCATGATAATCTGGAACGTGCGGTGGAGCAAATCGATGGTTTCGGGGGTGAAGCCGCGACGGCGTAGCCCTACCAGATTCAAACCGCAAAAACTTGCCGGTTCGCGGGCTGTCATGGTGTATGGCAAGATGTTCATGTTCACTTTTGAACCACCACCAACCATGGTATACGAACCAATGCGGCAGAACTGGTGAACCAAAACGTGGGCACTCAATATAGCCTTGTCGTCTATGACAACCTCTCCGGCCAGTTTCGTGCCGTTACCAAGGATGCAACCGTTGCCGACAATGGTATCGTGGGCTACGTGTGCCCCTTCCATCAACAAATTGTCGTTGCCTACAATGGTCTTTCCTTTGGCTTTCGTTCCACGGTTTATGGTCACGTTTTCACGAATCTTGTTGTTGTCACCAATCTCGGCGGTAGTTTCCTCGCCTACGAATTTCAAGTCCTGGGGAATGGCACTGATGACTGCACCTGGGAAAAAAATGTTCCCATTACCGATGCGTGCTCCATAGAGTATGGTTACGCTGTTCATTAGGGTGTTGTTGTCGCCGATGACAACGTTCTTGTCGATGTAACAGAACGGGCCAATCTCACAGTTCTCGCCAATCTTGGCCTCAGGATGGATATATGCTAATGGACTAATCATAAAATAAATTAAGAATTAAGGGTGAAGAGTGAAGAATTAAGAGTTAAGAGTGAAGAATTAAGAATTAAATTTTCTCCTCCCCTCGGGGAGGTTGGGAGAGGGCTGCTCACTTGTTCTTTATCACTTGCGCGGTTAGTGTTGCCTCTGCCACACAATTCTCGCCCACGAAGGCATAGCCTTGCATGGAGACAATGCTGTGTGACAATGGGGTTATGATTTCGGCCTTGAAGATGAGTGTGTCGCCAGGCACAACCTTCTGGCGGAACTTCACATTGTCGATACGCAAGAAATAGGTGCTGTAGCGTTCGGGTTCGTCCAGTCCACCCAGAACCAGCAGACCGCCTGTCTGTGCCAAGGCTTCGATGATGAGAATACCCGGCATAACGGGCTCTTGCGGGAAATGACCTTGGAAGAAGGGTTCGTTGGCTGTCACGTTCTTTATACCCACTACACTCTTCTTGTCCATGGCAATGATTTTGTCCACCAGTTGCATGGGATAGCGGTGGGGCAGAATCTCCTTGATGCGAATGTTGTCCATCAGGGGTTTCTTGTTCGGGTCGTAGATAGGAGCTTGCA
The DNA here is from genome assembly GCA_947169115.1 of uncultured Prevotellaceae bacterium. GTDB lineage: Bacteria > Bacteroidota > Bacteroidia > Bacteroidales > Bacteroidaceae > Physcousia. Next base: position 19,181 of record CAMVOK010000014.1, on the reverse strand, counting down.
CTTCGTACTTCCGAATCTCCTTGCGCATAAGACGGGCGAACTTGTTGTTAATGGTATGTCCTGGTCGGGTAGCAATGATGCGTCCCTTTATGGGCTTTCCAATCAGGGCCATGTCACCGACAATGTCGAGCAACTTATGGCGTGCGGGCTCGTTCTCCCATACCAGAGGCTTATGCTGGATGTAGCCTAATACGTTGGCATCGTGGTGCTCGGCTCCTGTTTTATCGCAAAGTTCGTCCAATGCTTCTTGGGTGGTTTGTCTTTCGTAGATGACGATGGCGTTGTCCAGATCTCCGCCTTTTACTAATCCGGCTTTCAGCAAAGGTTCTATTTCACGGACAAACACAAAGGTACGTGCGGCGGCAATTTCCTTTTCAAAGTTGTCCATGTTGTCAAGCGTGGCGAACTGACTGCTGATGAATTTCGACTCGAAATCAATCATCGTCGTGATAGAGAAGTCCTCGTCAGGCAACAGCGTAATGCAGGAACCCGTGTTCTCGTCCTTGATTTCGGTTTTCCGACTGATGATGTAGTAGTCCTTCTCGGCTTCTTGCACTTTTATGCCAACACGACGAATCTCCTTTACATATAGCTCGGCACTGCCGTCAAGAATGGGGAATTCCGGGCCGTTGACCTGAATAAGCACGTTATCTACGCCCAAGGCATAGAGTGCAGCTAATCCATGCTCGATGGTACTTACCTTTATGCCTTTCTTTCCCAGAACCGTACCACGGGTCGTTTCTACTACGTTCTCTGCTATAGCCTCCAGAATGGGTTGTTCGGGTAGGTCTATACGTTGGATTTTATAACCAAAATTCTCGGGTGCAGGGCAGAAGGTTACGGTCAGGTTCAATCCTGTATGCAGTCCTTTCCCGCTGAGGGAGAAACTTTCGTTCAGCGTATTTTGTTTGTTAGTCATAATTATTTACGACCCCTTCCCCAATCCCTCCCCGAGGGGAGGGCGTATATACGTTTCGTGGTTAGGGGTATTTGATTTGGTTTATATTATTTATATATCTTCAAGCGTAATCACTCCCCTCCCTCGGGAGGGGCTTAGGGGGTGGGGTCACTTATTGCTTTTCCGCCTTTAGGGCTTCCAGTTCCTTCCTCAGTTGATATACCTCCTTGGCAAGGTCGGGCAGATTTTTAAAGACAGCACTCGATTTCCAGAAGGTGCGGAAGTCAATGGCTGGCGTACCCTGTACAGCCGTACCTTCTTTCTTCACACTGTTCGGGATTCCGGCTTGTGCTCCAGCTTGTGTGCGATTGGCAATAGTGGCGTGTCCTGCAATGCCCACTTGGCCGCCAAACATACACCATTCACCCACCTTCGTACTGCCGGCCACTCCAACCTGGGCGCTCATTACCGTGTGGCTGCCGATATCGTCGTTGTGGGCAATCTGCACCAGGTTGTCAATCTTAACTCCCTTGCGGACGTAGGTGCTGCCCATCGTGGAGCGATCCACGCAAGTGTTGGCACCTATCTCCACATTATCCTCGATGGTAACGATACCAATCTGTGGAATCTTCTCGTAGCCGTCTGGGGTGGGGGCGAATCCGAAGCCATCGGCACCAATAACACAACCGGCGTGTAGGATGCAGTTCTGGCCAACCTTACAGTCGTGATAAATTACGGCATTTGAATATATTTCCGTATGATTGCCTACACTTGCATTTGCCCCGATTGTAACATGGGGATGCAGGACAACTTCGTCACCAATCACAACTCCAGGACCTATTGCGACAAAGGGGCCAATATAGCAGTCCTTTCCAATGGTAGCTGTGGGGTCGATGAAAGCCAGCGAGTCGATACCTTTCTTCCTTGGTTTCATACTTTCTGCCAGAGTGAGCAACTTGGCCACCGTCTCATAAGCGTTTTCTACCCGAATGAGGGTGGCCTTGGTCTCGCCCTCCAGTTGGAAGTCCTTGTTGATAAGTACTATGCTGCTCTCCGTCTCATACAGATAGTGAGCATACTTCATATTGGCCAGAAACGAGATACAGCCAGGACGGCCTTCCTCTATCTTGGCAAAGTCATTTACTTTTATTGCGGGATTTCCCTCAATTGTGCCTCCTACGAGGCCTGCAATCTGCTGCGCTGAAAATTCCATTATATTTACGATTTGTTATTTTAACAATTATGCATTGTGCATTATGAATTATGCATTATCATGGCCATTTGTTCCTGCACCTTTCTGGCTTCTTCTCTGGCTCTATCGGCGAAGTCCTCACCGTTGGAGGCATAGATAATGGCACGGCTGCTGTTTACGATGAGGCCGCAGTCCTTGGTCATGCCATATTTGCAAACCTCTTCGAGGCTCCCGCCCTGGGCACCGATGCCAGGCACGAGCAGGAAATGGTTTGGCACAATCTTTCGGATGTCCTCAAAAGCCTGTCCTTGGGTAGCACCAACAACATACATCAGAAGCCCCCCTTCGGCTCCCCCGAGGGGGAGGGCGTTCTTTTCCCACTCCTTGCTCTTGCGCAGAACTCTCTCAAACAGCCGTTCTTCTTGAACGCTCTCCCCCTCGGGGGTGTTGGAGAGGGGCTGTGTTTGGAAATCGTGACTTCCTTTGTTGCTGGTCAGCGCCAACAATATCACCCAATGATTCCGAGCGGTCCTCTCCCCCTCGGGGGCAACGCAAGGACAGGCGTTAGCGTTGGGGAGCGTAGCGACGGAGGGAACGGAAGGGGGCTCCAGGAAGGGCGTAACGCTATCTTCGCCCATGTAGGGGGCAACGGTCAGTGCGTCAACATCGTATTCGCCAAAGAACGTGCGGGCATACATTTTACTGGTGTTGCCGATGTCACCGCGCTTGGCGTCTGCTATGATAAACTGGTCGGGGTATTGCTCGCGAATGTATCGCACCGTTTTTTCAAAAGCTATGAGCCCCTTCACACCGTGCGCCTCGTAGAATGCCAGATTGGGTTTGTAGGCGATGCAGTAGGGTGCTGTGGCATCGATGATAGCTTTGTTGAAGGCAAACAATGGGTCGTCTTCTTTCATTAAACACTGCGGAATCTTCTTGATATCCGTATCTAGTCCCACACACAGAAAACTCTTCTTCCTCTGTATGTTTTCAATCAATTCTTGTCGTGTCATAATCTCGACCCCCTTCCCATTCCCTCCCCGGGGGAGGGCGTATATACATTCGTGGTTTGGGGCTTGGCTTTATTGGTTATTATTAATTATATCTTATTTCCTTATTCGTAACTACTCCCTCCCCTCGGGGAGGGTTGGGGTAGGGGCCGTTTTAGAGTTCTGCCTCCTTCATCCGTTCTGCATTTTCAGCCACGATGAGGTGGTCGACGCAATCCTGAATGTCGCCGTCCATGAAGGCGGCAAGGTTGTAAATGGTGTAGCCAATGCGGTGGTCGGTGATGCGCCCCTGTGGATAGTTGTAAGTGCGAATCTTGGCCGAGCGGTCGCCCGTCGATACCATGGTCTTGCGTCGGCTGGCAATGTCGTCGATGTACTTCTGGTGCTCTTTGTCGTAGATGAACGTACGCAGACGGGCCAATGCACGTTCCTTGTTCTTCGGCTGGTCGCGCGTCTCGGTACATTCCACCAGTATCTCCTCCGTCTCTCCCGTATTGGGGTTCGTCCACATGTAACGGGCACGGACACCCGATTCCACTTTATTTACGTTCTGACCGCCGGCACCCGAGGAACGGAAAGTGTCCCATTTGATGGCTCCTTCGTTTATCTCCACGTCGAACTCCTCGGCCTCGGGAAGTACGGCAACTGTGGCAGCACTGGTATGTACTCTTCCTTGAGTCTCTGTTACAGGCACACGTTGTACGCGGTGAACGCCCGATTCATATTTCAGTGTTCCATAGCAACCTTCGCCCGTTACGGAGAATACGATTTCCTTGTACCCTCCAGCGGCACCCTCGGTGAAACTCGATACACTGGTCTTCCAGCCCTTTGTCTCACAATACTTCGTATACATGCGGAACAGGTCACCAGCGAACAGGGCTGCCTCGTCGCCTCCTGTGCCGCCACGGATTTCCATGATTACGTTCTTGTCGTCCTCGGGGTCGGCAGGAATCAGGAGCAATTTTATTTCCTCCTCCAGTTCTGGGATGCGCTTCTCGCTTGCCGCCATTTCCTCGCGTAGCATCTCCTTCGTTTCAGGGTCGTCCTCCAGAGCCAGCATGTCTTTGGCATCCTGCACGTTTTGCAGGTGTCCCATGTACTCCTTTCGTGCTTCGATGATTTTTCCAAGGTCTTTGTATTCCTTGGTAAGTTTCACGTAACGTTTTTGGTCACTAATGACATTCGGGTCCGTGATGAGTGTCGATACCTCCTCGTATCGTGCCACCAGTCCCTCCAGTTTGTTCAGTATTGTGTTTTCTGTCATGAATCAATATTCAAAAGTTCCGTACTCGCTTTGGATAGTGAGGCTCTTCGAACCCTCTTCAATGTGTCCGATGATTTGTGCATCAATGTTAAACGAACGGCTAATTTCAATTATCTTTTCCGCATCTTCGGGTGTAACATAAATCTCCATGCGGTGTCCCATGTTGAATACCTTATAGGCTTCGGCATAGTCGGTGCCGCTTTCCTTTATGATGGTTTTGAAGAGGGGAGGTACGGGGAACATGTTGTCCTTGACAATGCGGCAGTTGTCGCCCACGAAATGCAGTACCTTGGTCTGTGCTCCGCCCGTGCAGTGTACCATCCCATGGATGCGGGGACGCATTTCATCAAGAATGCGACGAATGACAGGGGCGTAGGTTCTTGTGGGACTAAGAACGAGTTTTCCGACATTGGGTAATCCTTCATTCTCCATTCTTAATTCTTCATTTAAGCGGTAGCTGCCACTATACACCAGTTCTTCGGGTACGGCGTGGTCGTAGCTCTCAGGGTATTTTTCGGCCAGATATTTGGCAAAAACATCGTGACGGGCAGAGGTGAGCCCATTCGAACCCATGCCGCCGTTGTATTCCTTTTCGTAGCAGGCCTGTCCATAGCTGGCCAGTCCCACGATGACGTCACCGGGACGAATGTTCTTGTTGTCGATGACATCGCTACGTTTCATGCGGCAGGTAACCGTGCTGTCCACAATAATGGTACGTACAAGGTCGCCCACGTCGGCGGTTTCGCCTCCAGTTCCATGTATGCCGATGCCCCAGTCACGCATCTGTTGCATGAGCTCCTCGGTGCCCTCGATGATGGCACGAATCACCTCGCCTGGAATCAACATCTTGTTACGTCCGATGGTGGAACTGACGAGGATGTTGTCCACGGCTCCTACACAAAGCAAATCGTCGGTGTTCATCACCAGTGCATCCTGGGCAATGCCTTTCCACACGGAGAGGTCACCCGTCTCGCGCCAGTACATGTACGCCAGACTCGATTTGGTGCCGGCTCCGTCAGCGTGCATGATGTTGCAATATTCGGAATCTCCGCCCAGTATGTCGGGGATGATTTTACAAAAGGCCTGTGGGTATAGACCCTTGTCGATGTTCTTGATTGCGTTGTGTACGTCCTCTTTGGCCGCAGATACACCACGCATCATATAACGTTGATTCGTCATCTTTATACTCGTTTTGGTATTTCGAGTACAAAGATAACGAATCTTTTCCAAATATCCTAATATCGGGGACGAATCTTATAGATTCGATATACGGAGGTTGCTTACTTGGCTCTTGAAGTCTCCTGCTTGCTTGAGGGGGAAGAAGAGTGTGGGTACGTAATACATTCTCATTCCGGTTTCATAAACTACCGTTTGGAACGGGGCGCCAGGCATCTTGTTGAGGAGGTTGCCAGAGGGGATGGCATAGACCTCGTGGGTGCTGAGCACCTGCACGCGACGGTCGTTGACAAAGAGGCGGGTTTCCTTGTTCGTGCCTTCGATGCGGATGCTTACCTTGCCAGACTGGGGTAGGCGATAGTTAAAGCAGTTGAGGTAGCCGTCTCGCTGGAATGCCAGATTGCCCTGTTGCGGGTCGCAGAGATAGAATGTTGCGTAATCGCTCTGCGTCAGGATGGTTCCCTTTTGTTCGGGCTGGCACTCTATGTCAAACGACACGGCATAGTCGTATCCCATGTCGTCGATGCCTAATTCCAGAGATTTTCCGCTTTCTATTGTCGCCAGTTTGCATTCACCCTTTGCCAGTCGTCCCAGTTCGTTGATGCCGGGTGCCTCGCTGAGCGTGCTGCGCTTGGTGTTGTAGTCGGCGTAGGGTAGGGTGGTTTTCTGTCCCGTCCAGCACTTTACGGCCATTGTCTGCATGGCTGGGAAAAGACGGTGGTGTATGTCCTTCGTGGAGATGCCGTTGCCATAATGGTCGTTCCATACGGCGAACATGCCACCCTCTACTTGTGGGTGTTGTTCGGGGAAGGTGTAGTTGCCAATGACGGCAGGTGTCCAGTGCTCATAAAGGTTCTGGCAATTCAGATAATCGTAGTAATATCCTGCAGCAGGTACAATATACACCAGTCCGTCAGGAATGCTCACCAGTTGGTAACCTAGGTCGGCCATGTCCTTTGGGCGTGCGTAGGTGTTCGACCAACAGGCCATAAGCACATTCTCATGGCGAATGGGTGTGGTGCCGTTGGCGTGTGTAAGGGAGCCCCACAGCATAGGCTGCTTGCCGTATTTCTGGATGAGATCCAGATAATAGTCGGTGTAAGCGCGGAACTGTTCTACGACTTCTTGTTTGCGATTCGAATACTCGTCGGTGCCAATGTTTACCTTGGGGCCACGGAACACAGGCTCCTTGCCAGATAAATATTCCTTGAAGAGGTTGTCCATGAAGGTGTAAACTTCAGGGTTTGAGAGATTGAAGTGATCCATGCCGTATTCCTCGGAACCCAGTTCGGGACGGTAGTGAGTGAAAGCCAAAACATGGGCGGGAGAATCTATCTCGGGGATGATTTCGACATGCAGCTGTTCGGCCAGTTTTTGCAACTCTATGAACTCCTGTTTCGTGTAACTGCCATCGGTGGCAGTCAAACCTGGATAGGTTTCGCATTCCAGACGGAAGGCGGCCGATGTCTTGGCCCAGTCGTCGCCAAAGTATTTGGGGAATCCATTGTCGTTAAGATGAATCTGCAGGGTATTCATCTTGTAATAGGCCATTATGCGGACGAGGTTGCGCAGGTAACTAATGGGTATGAACTTGCGTCCTACGTCTATCATGAAACCGCGTAGCTTGTACTGGGGGATGTCTATGGCCTCGCCCTGTGGCAGATTTCCTTGTTCCATCAGTTGCAACAGGGTTCTTGTGGCCCAGAATGCACCGTCCGTGGCAGGAGCCTCAATCTCCACGAAGTTGCCGATAATCAGCCGGTAGCCTTCATCTGGGGTGTTGTCCAATTTCTTGCAGGTAAGCACAATGTCGCCGGCTTTGGCTTTTCCTGTAGCCAACTTCATCTCTTTTTTGAACAAGGTGGCGTAGTCGTTGATGAACTGTTCTGCCACGGGGCGAAATTGCTTACTACGGACGATAACGCGTCCGCTGGGTCGTGTCTCTCCGTTTCCTCCCGTCCATGTGGTGAGCTCGGGGATGGTGAACGGTTTGTTGTTTTCTGCTCTTGCTGCCAGTCCGATAAAGACTGCCAGTAAAATAACAATGACTTTTTTCATGGTATATAAATTTAAGTGTAAATTATTTTCATGGTTCGTTCCATATCTTCCAACTGGCTTCGGCTTGCAGGTGTAGCATTTCCAATCCGTTCTTTGTCGTTGCTCCATGTTCTGCTCCCAATTGTAGGAAACGTGTCTGTAGTGGGTTGTAAATAAGGTCGTATAACAGGTGGTCTCTGGTGAGTGCTTCGTAGGGGAACTTAGGAGCATCATCGGTGCGTGGGAACATACCTACCGGTGAACAGTTGACGATAACTTTATGGTCGTGGATAACATCGGGCGTAAGGTCTTCGTAACATAGGACATCGTCGTGCCTGCTCCGGCTCACGCATTGCCATTCTATTCCCAGTTTTATTAAAGCATAGCGGATTGCGTGAGATGCGCCTCCTGTTCCGAAAACCAGTGCTTTATGATGTTTTTGTAAAAGTAATGGTTTAATACTTTCTGTAAATCCTATATAATCGGAATTAAAGCCTTTTAGAATTGGTTTCTCGGTCTCACCCTTCCGTATCTGTATAACATTGACGGCTCCAATCTCACGAGCTGCATCCGACAGGTCGTCAAGCAATGGAAGTATAGCCTGCTTGTGGGGAATGGTACAGTTCAGACCTCGTAGGTTAGGCTCCTTTCTTACGACTTCCAATAGGTCTTTTGCATCGGCAATTTCGTAGTTCTCATATACGGCGTCTATCCCCTCACGGGCGAATTTCTCCGTGAAGAATTGTTTGCTGAAACTATGTCCAAGTGGATAACCTATAAGTCCGTATTTGTCCATCTTTTTCAATTGCTTGATTTGAATCGCTAATGTCCTATCACTTCTTGCTCCGCGATGCTACGCAAGCGTAGGCTTCGCCGTCCGATTACTCACTTCTCACCTCTCACTTCTCACCCAAATACATAGTACAAATGCCAAAGGTATATCTTTTCCACAAAACCTGCCTGAAGCCGTTGTTGTGTAAAACCTGTTCCATCACCTCCCCCTGAGGGAATACCTGCACACTTTCCGTAAGGTATTTGTATGCCTTTACATCGCGACTGAACAACATGCCCAGTGTTGGGATAACAAGGTGTGAATAGAGCCAGAAAAGTTGTTTCATTGGTGCTGATTTAGGGGCTGCTAGTTCAAGCATGAGCAGGTGGCCACCGGGGCGCAGTACGCGATGTATCTCACGCAGTCCCTTGTCGAGACTCTCGAAGTTGCGTGCTCCATAGGCAACCGTAACGGCATCGAAACTACCTTCTTCGAACGATAGGCGCATACAATCCTCACGCTGGAATGAGACGATAAGTTCCAAACCTTGCTGGTTCACTTTTCTTTTGGCAATTTCCATCATTTCTTCACTGATGTCTGCTCCCGTTACGTGGTCGGGCTTCAGGCGTTTGGCTGCTAAGATGGCAAAATCCCCAGTGCCAGTGGCGATGTCGAGAATCTGCTTGGGAGCATACGGCTTCAACGAGTCTATGGCGCGATTGCGCCACAGACGGTCGATGCCTAGGGATAGCGTATGGTTCATCTTGTCGTAAGTCGGAGCAATGTTGTTGAACATACGTTCCACCTGCTCCCCCTTACGCTCTTCCCTGTTGTATGGCTTTATTATCTCTTGTTGGTAAACCATGCGGTGATGTTTTTCTCAATGCGCTTTTCCAAATTGCCCTCGGTGTCTGCTGGTACGAATCGTTCACCAATGATGTGCTCGTACAATTCTATGTAACGTTCACTTACACTCTGTGCGTATTCGTCAGTAATTTCGGGCATCACCTGTCCTGGCTGGTTCATGAAGTTGTGCTCTATGAGCCACTGACGTACAAACTCTTTGGAGAGTTGGCGCTGTGGTTCGCCCTTCTCGAAGCGTTCCTCGTAGCCTTCGGCATAGAAGTAGCGTGAAGAGTCGGGCGTATGTATTTCGTCAATGAGGATGACCTTTCCGTCACGCTTGCCAAATTCGTATTTGGTATCTACCAGTATCAGCCCCTTCTTGGCAGCAATCTCTGTACCCCGTTGGAAGAGCAGACGTGTGTATTTCTCCATTTGCTCGTAATCCTCCTTGGAGACAATACCTTGACGGATGATTTCTTCCTTCGAGATATTCTCGTCGTGACCCTCTTCGGCCTTGGTGGTAGGAGTTATAATGGGTTCGGGGAAACGCTCGTTTTCGCGCATTCCGTCGGGCAGACGAACGCCACACAGTTCACGACACCCGTTTTTGTACTCTCGCCAGGCAGAGCCTGTCAGATACTCGCGGATAATCATTTCCACGCGGAAACCTTCAGCGCGTACACCCACAGTCACCATGGGGTCGGGCGTAGCCAGTTTCCAGTTGGGGACGATGTCGGCAGTTTGGTCGAGAAACGAAGCCGCGATTTGGTTCAGCACCTGCCCTTTGTAGGGAATGCCCTTGGGCAGGATTACATCGAAGGCCGATATGCGGTCTGTGGTGACCATCACCAGCAAGTCGTCGTTGATGTTGTACACATCGCGCACCTTTCCGTGGTACACGTTTTTCTGTCCAGGCAGATTCAAATCAGTTCTTGTTAACGCATTCATAATTATCATTTATCATTTATTATTCATTATTTATCATTTATCATTTTTCACCCTTCATCCTTCATCCTTCACTCTTCACCTATCACCCTTCATCCTATCACCCTTCATCCTTTCACCTTTCACCCTTCATCCTTCACCTATCATCCTTCACCCTCTTCTCATACGCCTCCACAATCCTCGTTACGAGTTTGTGTCTCACAATGTCCCCCTTGTCCGTTTCTATGAATGATATCCCCTTCACACCCTTCAGAACCTGCATGGCATTAACTAGTCCCGACTGTGTGGAGTGGGGGAGGTCTATCTGGGTCATGTCGCCTGTGATAATCATTTTACAGTTCATACCCATTCGGGTGAGGAACATTTTCAGTTGAGGTATGGTAGTGTTCTGTGCCTCGTCCAGAATGACAACAGCATCGTTCAGTGTTCGTCCGCGCATGAAAGCCAGAGGGGCTATCTGTATGATTTTCTGCTCCATCATCTCCTGCAACTTGGCCACGGGTAACATGTCCTCCAGGGCATCATAGAGAGGTTGCAGGTAAGGGTCTATCTTGTCCTTCATGTCACCGGGCAGGAATCCCAGTTTTTCACCGGCCTCTACGGCAGGACGGGAGAGAATGATTTTACGTACTTCTTTCTGCTTCAGTGCCCTGACAGCCAAAGCTATGCTGGTGTAGGTTTTGCCACTTCCGGCGGGTCCTATGGCAAATACCATGTCGTCCTTCTGGAAGGCTTCTACCAGTCGTTGTTGGTTTTTGGTACGTGCAGTGATGGGACGGCCTGTTGTGCTATATACGATAACACCCTGTACACCCTCCTTGTTTGTCTTCTCGCCCCGTAGAATCTGTAGTATCTCCTCTTCGTTCAGACTGTTATAGAGCAGACAATGGCGCTGCATTTTTCCTATGTTCTCCTCAAACTCCATCATTTGTTCTTCGTCACCCATCACACGTATGACATTGTCGCGTGCCACAATGCGCAACTTTGGATACAAAGCCTTCACCATTTGCAGGTTGGCGTTGTTCGCCCCATAAAAGACAATGGGGTCAACATCCTCCAATATAATGTGTTTCTCAATCATGACTGCAAAGATAAGTATTAATTTTCAATTATCAATTTTCAATTTTCAATTTTTTCTTCGTATCTTTGTCGCGAAAATGCGAAGACTAAAGAAAAATATATACCTCGGTTTCTGTGCAACTTCGGTTGCGGTGTTGGCTGTTGTACGTCAGTGTAACCCAAGTGTGATGGGAGAAATCCAAACTGCAACTCGCTCAGAGACTCCTGTTGTTTCAACGAATCAGGAAATTCCAGTACATTCTGTGGAGACGAAGAAGGTAGAGGATGTCTCTTACCATCCCATCCGAAGCGTATATAGTTACGACAAGTGCTTTCCCGATGTACAGGATGTGCAGATTCTGGCTGCCAGAAAGTGGGGAGTACGGCCGGTTCGTGACCGCCGTCAGGCCGAGCAGCGCAAGTCAGAACTCGTTTACGTTGGCAGCAATCCGTATTATGTTATGGATAGAGGCATGTCGCACAGCATACCCTATCTGGTACCCCGTGCTGCCGACCTTCTGCAACTGATAGGTCGCAGTTATCTCGATTCGTTGGCCGTCAAGGGTGTTCCCCTCCATCGACTCATAATAACCAGTGTATTGCGTTCTGAGAACGACGTGGCACGCCTTCGCAAGAACAATGGCAATGCCTCGGAACAGAGTTGCCATCGTTTTGGCACAACTTTCGACATCGCCTACAACCGCTATCAGACCGTGCAGCCCCCAGACGAACGTCGCCGTGCCGTGCAGAACGACACCCTCAAGTGGGTGCTCTCCGAGGTGCTCCGAGACATCCGTGAGCAAGGACGTTGCTACATTAAGTACGAAGTCAAGCAGGGTTGTTTCCACATTACCACGAGATAAAAAAGCGTAGGAAGCCAAGAAACACGGAATGGTTAAAAAGTTTAAAAATATAAGCGAGGGTTAAACTTCGCTTTTCTTTTGCCGTCATAGAATCGTGCACAACCCAAACCCCTAACCCTCTAAATCCCTAAATTTCTAAACTTCTAAACTTCCAAACTTCTAAATCCCTAAATTTCTAAACTTCTAAACTTCCAAACTTATGAAAACAAAACTCATTGCATTAGCAGCATTCACAATTTTCAGCTTTCAGTTTTCAACATTCAACACTGTAAAGGCTCAGCGACCCGAAATGACAGAACAGCGAGCAGAGAAACTGGCGAAGGACTTTGATCTGAAGGACGATGCCAAAGACAAATTCCTAACTACTTATAAAGCCTATCAAGATGAACTGAGAGGACTGCAACGTGGACGTAGAACCATGTCTGCTCGGAATGACGACGCCGATAAGAAAAAACTCACTGACGAAGAGGCAACCCAGCGTGTAGAGGAATACTTCGCCCGTCAGGAAGAGATGATTGCTCAGCAGCAGAAGCGTCTGGATATAGAAAAGAAGTACTATGCCGAACTTAAGCAAGTGCTTACTCCTCAACAGCTTACTAAAATATTCCGTCAGCACAATATGCAGCGCAATATGCCTTCGCGTCAGGGAGGTCCCCAGCGCCAAGGTGGCTTTGGCGGTCCACGGGAGGGTGGCCGTGGTGGTTTCGGTGGCGGTTCCCAAGGTGGAGATATGGGGGGCGATTTCTAACCCCCATTCCCGCCGGCCATTGTGCCACGGTTTTACACTCTCGCTCGCCATTGTGCCACGGTTCTTACATTCTTGCTAGCCATTGTGCCACGGGTTTCTCCCCGTGGCCTCTTCTTTACCCCCGCATGCGCAGTTCCCAGAAGGCTACGGCAGCAGCAGCGGCTACGTTGAGGGAATCTACCTGATGTGACATGGGGATGCGAGCGACATAGTCGGCATCGGCAATGACGGAAGGGGCGAGACCATCGCCCTCGGTACCCATGATGATGGCCAACTGAGCTTCGGACTTAAGCACGGGGTTGTCGATGGGGACGGAATCGTCGGTGAGGGCCATGGCTACGGTGCGGAAGCCCAACTCCCTCAAACTACTAATGGGAGCGTTGAGCCACGTCCAAGGGACGAGGAACACACTGCCCATGGAGACTCGGATGGAACGGCGGTTGAGTGGGTCGCATGAGGTGGGAGTGAGCAGGACGGCATCAATCCCCAAGGCAGCCGCCGAACGAAAGATTGCACCGATGTTGGTGGTGTCCGTGACACTGTCGATGACCACTACCCGATGGGCTCCATTACACACTTCCCCGACAGGACGAGGGCTGGGGCGACGCATGGCGCACAACACACCGCGCGTCAGCGTGTAACCAGTCAACTTGGCCAGCACTTCCCGTTCTCCCGTATAGACTGGAATCGTGCCACAGCGACGGATGATGTCTGCGGCATCGCCTGTGATATGTTTCTGCTCGCATAACAACGAAAGCGGTTCGTAGCCGGCATCCAGTGCCACACGGATGACCTTGGGACTTTCGGCAATAAAGATGCTCTTGTCGGGCTCCAAGCGGTTGCGCAGCTGGGCCTCAGTGAGCGAACTATAGACTTCTACGCCAGGGTGGGTGAGTGAGGTGATTATTGTGACATTCATGGCTGGGATAACTTCTTATTTGTGTACAAAATTACAATTAATTTTTAATTTTTAATTTTAATCTTTAATTTTATTGTATCTTTGCACACGTAAATAGTAATTTGTAATTCTCAATGCCAAAGATTTCTGTTCGTGGCCATGAAATGCCCGAATCTCCTATCCGCAAATTGGCTCCGTTGGCTTATGCTGCCAAGGAGCGCGGAATACATGTTTATCACCTGAATATTGGTCAGCCTGACCTTCCTACGCCCAAGGCGGCCTTGGATGCTATACGCAATATCGACCGGAAGATTCTCGAATATTCGCCTTCGCAGGGTTACATGAGTTATCGCAGGAAACTGGTGGACTATTATAAGAAGTATAATATCGATGTCACGGCTGACGACATTATCATCACCTCTGGAGGAAGCGAAGCCGTGCTCTTCTCCTTCCTTGCTTGTCTGAACCCTGGTGACGAGATAATCGTACCAGAACCGGCATATGCCAACTACATGGCCTTTGCCATATCGGCTGGAGCGGTCATCCGTACCATTGCCACGACGATAGAGGAGGGCTTCTCTTTGCCCAAGGTGGAGAAGTTCGAGGAACTCATCAACGAACGTACGCGAGCCATTCTGATTTGTAACCCGAATAACCCGACGGGCTACCTTTATACACGAAGGGAGATGAATCAGATACGCGACCTTGTGAAGAAATATGACCTGTATCTCTTCTCCGATGAGGTTTATCGTGAGTTCATCTATACGGGTTCGCCCTACATCTCTGCTTGCCATCTTGAGGGCATAGAAAACAATGTCATACTGATTGACTCCGTTTCGAAACGCTATTCCGAGTGTGGCATACGCATCGGAGCCTTGGTAACTAAGAACCAGGAAGTGAGAAAGGCGGTGATGAAGTTCTGTCAGGCTCGCCTCAGTCCCCCATTGATTGGACAGATTGCAGCAGAGGCTTCTCTGGACGAACCCGAGGAGTACAGCCGTGAGGTTTACGATGAATATGTGGACAGACGTAAGTGCTTGATAGACGGACTGAACCGTATTCCCGGAGTGTATAGCCCAATACCGATGGGCGCTTTCTATACGGTGGCAAAACTTCCCGTTGACGATGCTGAGAAGTTCTGCGCTTGGTGTCTGAGCGATTTCAACTACGAGGGCGAGACGGTGATGATGGCTCCGGCTGCAGGCTTCTATACGACACCTGGGGCTGGACGCGACCAGGTTCGTCTGGCATACGTGCTGAAGAAGAAAGACCTTACCCGTGCCCTCTTCGTATTACAAAAGGCATTAGAGGCTTATCCAGGGAGAACAATTTAATGTATAATGAGCCCACCCCGGTCCTCCCCGTGGAGGGAGGAAATAATCCCCTTTTTAAATGTATAATGTATAATGGATAATGGGCTGCACAGTAATCCATAACCCTTAATCCATAACCCTTAATCCATAACCCTTAATTCTTAACCCTTCACCCTTAATTCTTCACTCTTCACTCTTAACTTTTAATTTTTATTTTTTCATTTTTATCTCTAATATGTCCTTTACCTGGTTCATCGCAAGGCGGCTTTATAGTCAAGGAGGAGGCCGACGCGCTTCCCGTACGGCTATCGGCATTGCTACAGCCGGTGTGGCACTGGGCATTGCTGTTATGCTCATTTCCGTCTCAGTGGTGCTGGGCTTCAAGGGAGAGGTACAGAATAAGGTGACGGGAATCGGTAGTCACATCCGGGTACTGAACTACGAGTCGCTGTATAAAACTGATTCTCAGCCTATCGTCATTCCCGACAGCATGATGGCTGCCATAACGGAGATTCCGAGTGTGAACCATGTGCAACGTTTCTGTCAGAAGACAGGAATGCTAAAGACGGACGAAAGTTTCCAGGGCGTTCTGTTCCGTGGCATAGCTGAGGATTATGACCTAACCTTCCTTCGGGCAAATCTTGTGGAGGGAGAGATTAAGGAAGTCTTCTCTGCCCAGGAGAGTACGGGGCGGTTGGTGGTGTCGCAGAAGTTGGCACGACAATTGGGACTCACCGTGGGTAGCAAGGTGTTTGCCTATTTCTTTGATGAGCGTTTGCGGGCACGCAGGTTCATGGTAGAAGCGATATATGCGACCAACCTATCCGAATATGATTCGAGACTTGTCTTTTGTGACTATAAGACTGCTCACCAGCTTATGGGTTATGCGCCAGACCAGTGTAGTGGGGCAGAGGTGAATCTCGATGGGATGGAACACCTTACTGAAGTATCGGATCAGGTTTCCCAATATGTTGGTCGTAGGCAGGATGTCTATGGTTGCTATTATGCTTCGCCTACCATCAAGGACTTTTACCCTCATATCTTTGCCTGGCTCGACCTGCTTGACCTGAATGTACTGGTGATTCTCGTACTGATGGTGGCTGTGGCAGGTTTCACCACGATTAGCGGCTTGCTAATCATCATTTTGGAACGTACGCAGTTTATAGGTGTAATGAAAGCATTGGGAATGACCAATCGTTCGTTGCGTCATCTCTTTATTTTTTATGCAGTCCTGATTATCGGTCGGGGCATGTTGCTGGGAAATGCTTTAGGACTTGGTCTGTGTCTGTTACAACAACAAACAGGACTAGTCCACCTCGATGCATCTACTTATTATGTAGAGGTTGCTCCCGTGCAGTTTTCGTGGCTGTGGGTGTTGGTGATAAACCTGGCTACTTTCTTTATTTCCGTACTTGCCCTCTTGCTCCCCAGTTTCGTCGTCTCGAATATCCATCCTGCTAAAAGCATACGCTTTGAGTAAGACGTTATGTGATTTCCATATATCTTATACTTTTGTATGAGGGTTGCGGTACTGACCATGTTGCTTGGTCTTTCCGTCGCCATATTGAATGGAGAACTTGGGACAATGGTGCAGGCAACGTAGGCAGATGCTGCATTGCTTTTTTGTCCAGACTGGCCGTTTGTCCTTTATTGTAATGGCATGCTCAGGGCATCGGCGCGCACAAAGTCCACAACCGATGCAACTGTCCTCAACATAGAAGTGCTTAGTCTGGCTTTGACGGCTCAACAGCCATTCGGTGACAGGGTGAATGAAATAGGGCCAGCGGCGCGAAGTCTGATTGCCCTGTACGCGGTTCTGGACCTTGACAACGAGTTCGCGAATCTCCGCTTCTGCCTTTTCGTTGGTTCGGGCCACGGCAACGGGGTCGCTTAGTTCGAAGATGGGAGTCCATGTGTCGGGCTGACGTACACTGAAAGAAGCATCGAGCCGAATGCCTTTCTTGGCTAAAGTTCTACGGGCATCTTCACCATGATATCCTGGCATGGTGCCGTAGGTGGCCACATAGAAAGCGTAGTTGTCCGTTGCCGGTACGACATTGAGGTTTGTTATGAATTCACGCATCAAAGGTGGAATCTGGAACCATGCCGTATAGGAAACAAAGCCAAGGACTTCACCATCCTTCAGATGCACCACCTGAGAGTAGTCCTCAATGGACTGCACCGTGTCGCCAATAGTCTCGGCTATGCGCTCTGCCACATACTTGCTGTTTCCTGTGCCAGTGAAATAGAATATCATGGTATCTACAATCCTCAATAATATTATATTCGTTGATAGATTAACATGTTGGATGATATAGTTTTTATCATAGGTGTCGGCACACCATAGTCTTTAGCTATTTCCGCCCAGTGAGAAGTGGCCTCACAGACTTCATCGATAATAGATGCTGCATCCCTGATGTTATTCATGGAGGCAAATGTCATCAAATCGTTCCTAGTAATATCGTCGAACTTTCCATTGATGGACATCTGGTGTGTTGCCGTCCAACCACCTTCGGGATTATAAGCATAGCCCATATCGTAGGCAGGAGAAAGTCTCCATTTACCATCTTCTTCCATCAAAAAAGAGACATTCTTGGTGTGGTCGTCTTGATTTCGAACCACTACGTTAAACACCATACGTCGGAACATCTCTTTGGCTTCTGGGTATGATAATCGTAGTGCTCGCATCACGTTGAAAGCCTGTTCGTAGGAATAGGCTCGATGAAGCCGATAATCAAAATGGGCAATACCGCAGAGGGTCTGCATGTGGACTTTCTTCCCTTCTTTTCGGTCGAACCGTTTGGTTAGGAAGTGAGCCCGTCCGTTTTCCTCAATAAGAGAACATTCTGACATTTCTATGCCACAGGCTTGTGCTAACTTGTAGAAAGAATACTCCAACCGACCAAAGTTTTCAGTCTCTCTAAATCCAGCCTTAGCCGATACACCATCAAGTTTTATCAGATAATAATCAAATCCAGCAGTGGCCTCCACTTGACCAGAACGCACCTCTCCGGTCTCCTTGTTATAAGCGATGATAGCCTTAGCTCGTTGGCCACCTGCGGATGTACCTAAGCGCAGTATCTCAGCGATAGCAGCCTTCTTGTCATCATTAAGATTTGTGCCGAAAGAAGATTTATGATTAAGTGCTTCTTTGGCCACTTCCACCAATTTGTCAATCTCGAATCTGGCATCAGGGTTGTAAGATACGTCAATTGCCGGTTCAAACTCTAATGCTCCCATGCAGCGCTTTCCTAAGAAACAGAGCGATTCGATGGGGTTACCGCTTGTACGTCCTGTCAATGCCAGCCATCTGTCGAACAGTGCACGACCATAAGTGTCAGGAAGAGAGTCTGCTAGCATGCCAGGCAAACCTTGAAAAGTGTCTCTGCCCAAGTTGGCAAAAGAATAAATTCTTCCTTCCTGAACTGGCATCATCAAGGGCGATGGCTCCAAACCGCGACCAACAAAACTGCGGTCATATTCAAACCTTACAACCCCATAGCGCTCGTCCCAACTGAAAGTCCCAACAGGGATGCTAAACAGGTTGACTTTTGCCACATCTACCATCCTGTATTCTCCTTACTTGCGTTATTAATTTTACCTGCTGCACGTTGGCGTTGACGCTTGGTATTCGCCGAATGCACCAGTTCATAGTATTCGCTTGGACTCATTTGTTCCTCATCAACTAATGGTTGAAGAACGTCGAGCTTTCCCAATGTACGCATAACCCTGAGCAAGGAGTCAAATGAGCCGATTTCTCCTTTTTCTATCTTTTTGAGTGACGAGAGAGATACTCCAGCAGCGTCTGCAAGACTCTGCTGAGTGATGTTCTGTTTCAATCGGGAAGACCTCATATGATTACCTATTCGACTAAGGATAGCCATATCTGAAAGTATATAAATATTATCCATAGTAGTCTAAAATTAAACTTTTACGCTACAAATATACAAATAAAGGTTTAAATAAGAACTATTCTGTTAAATATTTCTTATATTCTAACCTTTAAAAGCGCATCAATTGTTTAATTTGTACTAGAAAGCAATACTGAAAGACAAAATAAAAAAGGAGAGAGCTCATTTGAACTCTCTCCTTCAATTCTTAGAATGTAGCGCCTACGGGATGTTCCCATTTACTAATTTAAAGAGGTTGTTTGATGTATT
>CAMVOK010000013.1 GCA_947169115.1 uncultured Prevotellaceae bacterium | reverse complement strand
CCCTTCGGGTCAGGGTTCTTGCTAAGGCAAGCGACAAAGTCGATTACGAGTCCCGTACGCACCGCACAGCAAGCCATCCGTTCGGGTGGCTTTATTATTTCTATGCGTATCTGCCTCTCGCCCGTGTCCCTTCGGGTCAGGGTTCTTGCTAAGGCAAGCGACAAAGTCGATTACGAGTCCCGTACGCACCGCAAAACAAAGCCATCCATTCGGGTGGCTTTGTTATTTTCCTTGTGCAGACCTTGTTTCTTGCCATAGTTTACATTTTCTCCATGTGATACCCCATGCGATAAAGTTGTACGGACATGCCCATCAGATAAAGCTGGTGTAGGCATGATACATATCCATCGAAAGCTGCTTTTGTACCAGGCTCAAAACCTTGGCGACGCAGCATGTTATGCGTACGTGAAGCGCATTCTCCGACAAGTTTTTCCAGAGCGTCGTAGTCGCTACCTGTTAGTTGACCTTCGGTCTTCGTCCGACGCGACTCGGCAGAGTTCAAGCCAGCTTGATTCTGCTCTCGCTGCTCCGTCAGTTGCAGAACCTCCTCGCGCACATACTCATCCAGGGCATCATACCCCCGTTTGTCGCGGATGTAGGCATACAGGTCCTCTATCCTTCCGTAGATTTCCCACTCATCATCCCAATACTTAGTTACAGCCATACCGATGTACATCATCCATCCTAACGATGAAGTAGGGTAGGCGTTAAACTCTCGTATTCCGTCGGGCAGATAGGCCTTCGCGATTTCTTCCCATTTATCTTCTACGTCGGGGCAGTTGGGGAGGTGCTTGTCAATCTCTTTCTGGGAAAGAAGATATTGATGCAAATCCTGCCTGATAGTATTTTCAAATTGTGTCATATTCTATTCTTATGTTCATTCTTTGCCGTCATAAGCTCGGCTTTATCCTAAATAAATTCTCACCCTCCCATTGATACTCTTCGAGTCTCTTTACGCGCCTCTCTCCACTTTGGGAAAAATTTGTCCATTAGCGCATGGAAACGGGCGTTATGACTTGGTTCTAACAGGTGGCATAGTTCATGAACCACTATATGCTCTACACACCACTCGGATAATAACAGAACATAGGTAGAGATGCAGATTGAACGGTCTTTTACCTTGCACATACCCCATCGTGATATCATCGGTTTATAGTGGATGACAGAGGGGCTAACACCCATCTCCTTGGCATGACGTTCTACCATGGGTTCCACCAAGGCTTTCAGTCTCAAAAGAGCGTGTTCTTTTTGTGCATGAGTGGTCAGTGGCAGCTGGTTGTAAAACTCAGCCCGTTGTTGCTGGCGTTCAGCCGTTTTCTTTCTTGCCTCCGCTATCCATTCACTATGTTGCGCTATAAATGCCTCCACCTCCTTCTTCGACATGCAAATAGGGGCTGACACGTGTACATCGCCGTTCTTTACGATGCGCATTGATAGCCTACGGGTTCTTCTATATGTCAATTGTATCGCCATTCCCTTTCCTTAATTGTCAGTACGAAATCGTATTCTGGATAATCGGGCAATTCGCTCTCCGTATGAATTCCAAATTGTCTTTTTATATGATTTGAACGCAAATATAATGATTTATATCCAAATGCACATTATAACATGTATCTTTTTGATGATTTCTCGCAAACAATACCTCTCGTTATGACGTGCTATTTGGGAAGATTGCACAGAGGTGCAAGTTGAACTTTGGAAGTAACGTAAATACAGGATAAAAATACTTTTTGGAAAACTTTTCGTATAATGAGAAATGCTTAAAATGTTGTATTGTAGAAAGTTGAGTTTTTGTTTTGGAAAACTTTTAATTTTATGCAATAATTTTTGTGTTTTGTTTTGGTCAATTCAGAGAGGTTTCTTACCTTTGCAACTGTTTTGAGGTAAGAAGAAACCTAATACCCTATAAAATAATGTTTGTAATCAAAAGAGACGGCTCTCAGGAGGAATTTAACAGAGCCAAAATTAAAGGCGCCATTATTGGCGCATTCCAATCCGTATCATCGATATCTGGATTGGATGAAGAAAAGATAAAGAGTGTCGCAACCGACCTCAGTGAGAGCATATCGGTTAGAGACGGATTCACGGTGGAGGAAATCCAGAACCGTGTGGAATTGGCTCTGATGCAGAATGGCTACTACAAGGAGGCCAAGTCCTACATCCTCTATCGTCAGCAACATGCCGAGGCACGTTTCATCAAGGAACGTATTGACTACATGAACGAATATAGTCAGTCGGGCGAGAATGCAGCTACGGCTTCGGAGACGGATGCCAACGCCAACGTGACCATGAAAAACGTGGCCAACTTGGAGGGCGAGGTGTATAAGACCACCAATCGCGTCATTCAGCGTCAGCGCATGAAGGATAAACTCAACCAGATGTATCCCGAGGTGGCCAAACAATATGAGCAGGACCTGAACCACCATATCATCTACACTCACGATGAGGCTTCTACTCCCGTGCTGAAACAATATTGTATGGCTGTCAGCCTCTATCCCCTGATGACCGAGGGCGTGGGCAACATAGACGGTGTGACCCCTGGTCCTCCAAATGACCTGCAATCGTTCTCTGGTCAGATAACGAACCTTACTTTCCTCCTGTCGTCTCAGTGCAAAGGTGCCGTGGCTTTCGGCGAATACTTTGTAGTATTGAACTATTATATAGTGCTGGAATATGGTGAGAAGTGGTATGATCATCTTGGAGATATGACCACCACCGACAACTGTCTCCAGCAGCGTACCGTGCGTGACAACATCATTAAGGCTTTCAAGCAGTTTGTCTGGGGCATCAACCAGCCTGCCGGCAACCGCTCCTACCAGTCTCCCTTCACCAACGTCTCTTATTACGACCATACCTATTTCCAGTCGCTTTTCGGTGACTTCTGCTATCCCGACGGTTCGAAACCCGAATGGAAGGCCATCGATACCCTGCAACGTATGTTCATGAAGTGGTTCAACCAACTCCGTTTGAAGCAGGTGCTCACCTTCCCCGTGGAGACGATGGCCATGGTATATGACCCTGAGACCCAGGATATCATCGATAAGGAGTATAAGGAATTCACCGCTGAGATGTATGCCGAAGGTCACTCCTTCTTCACTTACATTTCCGATAGTGCCGACTCCTTGGCATCGTGCTGCCGTCTGAAGAACGAGCTGACGGAGAATACCTTCAACCCCACCAGTGGATTGACCGGTGTTATGACGGGTTCGTGCAACGTGATTACGCTGAATGTCAACCGCATCGTACAGGATGCCAAGCGCATTGTGGCTGGTACGGAGGGCGACCACGACTTCTATGCCTTCCTGCGCCTCTATCTGGTGAATATTCTGGAGCGTGTCTATAAGTATCATATTGCCTACAAGACCATGCTTTATGAAATGGAAGACCGTGGCATGTTTGCCGCTTCGAACGGTGGCTATATTTACATCAGCAAGCTTTATAGTACAATCGGTATCAATGGTTTGAACGAGGCCGCCCGCTTCTTGGGCCTGAAGGTTGACAACAATCCCGAGTACATCAAGTTCCTACAGCTCATTCTGGGCACCATCAAGGAAGAGAACAAGCGCCATAGTATCAACGACAAGAAGAAGCCCTTCCTCTTCAACTCCGAGGTTGTGCCTGCCGAAGGTCTGGGCGGTAAGAACTACCGTTGGGACAAGGAAGACGGCTACTGGGTGCCGGAGAACGAGAACCTCTACAACTCGTATTTCTACGATGCCCACGACGAGACACGCGTGCTGGACAAGTTCATTCTCCATGGTCGTCAGACCTATCAGTACACCGATGGCGGTTCGGCTCTGCATTGCAACCTGCAAGACCACCTGTCGAAGGAACAATACCTCAAGCTTATAGATTTTGCCATCCAAAACGGAACGTCGTACTACACCTTCAACATCCCCAACTCGAAGTGCGAGGATTGTGGTCACATCATAAAGAAGCCCGTCGAGGTATGTCCCTGCTGTGGTTCTACCAATATTACCCAGTACACCCGCATTATCGGCTACCTGCGTCCTATCCCCGCTTTTGGCAAGGACCGCCAGATTGAGGCCGCCAAGCGCACGTATAGTTGTAATCTATAGAAAGAAGTGAGAAGTGAAAGGTGAGAAGAGAATACGTTCTCCAATACATTTCTCCTCTCACTTCTCACTCCTCACTTTTCACCCCTCCATGATGAAGTTCATTGACGTAAAAGAAGTTTTTGCTGAAATTCCTGACGAGATAACCCTCGCCATAAGCATTAGCGGCTGCCCCATACAGTGTAAGGGATGTCACAGCCAATATCTGTGGGAGGATGTCGGCCAGGAACTCACGACCGAGGTGCTTTCCGAATTACTACGGAAGCACCTCGGTGTTTCTTGTCTATGCTTTATGGGCGGAGACCAGAATCCGGCAGAAATCAACCGATTGGCTCAGTGGACGAAGCAATCTTCCAAGGTCAAGGTGGCTTGGTATAGTGGACGTAAGACCTTGTCGAAGGAGATTGATCTGCCAAACTTCGATTACGTGAAAATCGGCCCCTATGACGAGGCGTGCGGTCCCCTCAACGTCAAGACCACCAATCAGGTGATGTATCGTGTGGAGAACGGACAGCTATTCGACATTACTTCCCGTTTCTGGAAATTATAAAGTTTTTAGGACTAAACACATTACTACCATGACAACATCAGAAATCAAAGCCCTATGGCGTACATTGCCATTGGCAAAGGACAACCAACTGTCCAAGTTAGACGAACAGATAGAGCGCAATCCCAAGGCTTGGGAGGCTGTAGCCCGTTTCTTGCAGACGAAAGACCTCAACGCCTTGCCTCTGGGACGCAATGAGATAGGGGAGGGTGCGTTTGCCAATGTGGCAGAGTACGAGACAAAACTCCAGAACGTATTTGAACTCCATCACGCATACATCGACGTACAACTGCTTGCCCGTGGCGAGGAGTGGTTGTATGCGGCCGATGTGGCCGATGCCTGCGAGCCCCAGGGCGACTTCAACGAAGAGGGCGATTACATCCTGTATGCTACGGCCAACCATCCCCGTTGCCTGTTGGTAAGTCCTGCCAGTTACCAGATACTCTACCCCTCGGATGCCCACAAACCCTGCATGGCTGTTGACGACAAACCGGCTCCCGTGCGTAAGGTCTGTGTGAAGATTCCTTTCGCTTGATTTGGTGGGATTGAGAATTCTTCGTACCTTTGTGCCTGTTTGACAAGTTAATCGTTAAACCCTAAAGTCAGAAATATGTCACTGAATAAGGTAATGTTGATAGGCAACGTGGGGAAAGAACCAGAAGTCCGCTATGTGGAACAAGGGATGCCTTTAAGTAGTTTCCCATTGGCTACCTCAGAACGGGGATATACCCTACAGAATGGTACTCAGGTACCGGAACGTACAGAATGGCACAATGTAGTTGCATGGAAGAAGCCTGCTGAATATGTGGAGAAGTATGTTCATAAGGGCGATACTTTGTACATAGAAGGGCAATTGCGTACTCGTAGTTACGACGATCGTAATGGAATTACGCGCTATGTTACCGAAGTGTGGGCAAATCGTGTGGAGGTAGTGTCACAACGTTCCCCTCAACCGGCTCCGGCTCCGCAACCTTCGGCAACGCCGACGGCAACGACCGACAACAACACAGAGAAACCACCCTTTTAATTTCTAAATCCAGAATCCGAAATTGGACTTTTCTCTCCTACAACACATAACCGTGACACAGCCCACTACGGGTTGTGTCATTGCACTTTGTCTTGCCCTCTTCCTTCTTTTCTGCTCAGGTTTCGTTTCGGCATCGGAGGTGGCCTTCTTTGCCCTCTCACCCGTTGACCTGAGCGAGATAGACGAAGAACACCACCGTTCGGATGAGAAAATCAAAAGACTTCGGGCAGATAGCGAACGCCTGTTGGCCACCATACTCATCAGTAACAATCTGGTGAACGTGGCCATCATCATGCTCCTCAACTATGCCCTTCTGTTGATATTCCATTTTGCGGTGCCCTGGGTGGAGTTCCTGCTCATGACGGTAGTGCTCACCTTCCTGCTCCTGCTTTTTGGTGAGGTCATGCCTAAGATATATTCGGCTCAGCACCGCCTTCGTTTCTGTCGTTTGGCGGCTCCCATCTATATCGTACTCAACCGTCTGTTTTGGCCAGTCTCTTCCCTGCTTGTCCGTAGTAAGGGATTGACCGAGCGCATTCTGGCTCACGAAGCCGATGCCCTGACCGTAGATGAACTGGAACAAGCCCTTGAACTTACCGACCAACGCGAGATAGCCGAGGAGAGCCGTATGTTGCAGGGTATTATCCGTTTCGGCGGTGAGACGGCTCGCGAGGTGATGACTCCCCGTGTCGATATGGTGGATTTGGAGATGCGCACACCCTATCCCGAGGTGCTTAAATGTATCGTCGAGAATAACTATTCGCGCATTCCCGTTTATAGCGAATCCGAAGACAACATTAAGGGTGTCCTCTATATCAAGGATCTGCTTCCCCACCTGAACAAACCAGCCAATTTCCGGTGGCAGAGTTTGATACGTCCCCCCTATTTCGTGCCCGAAACCAAGATGATTGACGACCTCTTGCGGGACTTCCAGCAAAACAAGGTACACATAGCCATTGTGGTCGATGAGTTTGGCGGAACCAGTGGTATCGTGACGATGGAAGACATCCTGGAGGAAATCGTGGGCGAAATCGACGACGAATACGACGATGTGGAAAAGCCCTACGTGCGTTTGAACCAGAACACCTACGTTTTTGATGCCAAATGCCCGTTGAGCGATTTCCTTCGCACCGTTTCCCTCGACGATGACTTTTTCGAGGAGGTGGAAGGCGAAGCCGACTCTTTGGCTGGTCTGCTCCTGGAAATCAAGGGCGAATTCCCCAAGCTTCATGAGAAGATAACATACCGTCACCTTACCTTCGAGGTCATGGAGATGGACGAACGCCGTATTGTGAAGATAAAAGTTATCGTGGGCAAACTCCCATAATCCCAATAATCCCCATAAATAAGAACTCCTATGACGATAGCTATTATATCCCTCATGTTGCTGGCATATTTGCTGATAGCCAGCGAGCACCTCAACCACATCAACAAGGCCACCACCGCCATGTTTGCTGGTGTTGTGGGTTGGATTCTCTATGTCATCTACATGGGACCAGGGAGAGCCATGGAGTCGCAGGACGATTTTGTCCGCCATTCCGCCTATTTCTGTAGCATCGTGCTATATCTGCTCAGCACAATGGCCATCGTGGAAGTGTTGAGCGATAACGGATGTTTCGACTTCATCACCGACTTCCTCCGCACTCGCAACATGCGTCGTTTCCTTTGGGGTATGGTGTTTATCACCTTCCTGCTGAGTGCCAACCTCGACAACCTGACCACCACCGTGCTGATGCTCATTATCATGCGCCGTCTCTTGGCCAACCGCCGGCAAAGGCTTTATGTGGGAGCCGCCATCGTAATTGCCGCCTGTTGTGGAGGTTCGTTTACGGTCATTGGCGATGTTACGTCGCTCATGGTGTGGACGCGCGGAGCCATCACGCCTACCGACTTTGCGGCAGCCATGGTATTGCCAGCCTTGGTGGCAACGGCTATTCCCGTGGTGCTCATAAGCTACGATTTGCCCGATACGCTCGACATCAACCGTCGTCATATCGTCTTTCGTGGCGACGATGCTGCCATGCCCCTTTGGCAACGCATTGTGATGCTCTTCTTCGGCATAGGAGGCTTGTGGTTCGTACCCACGTTCCACCGCATCACCTATTTGCCTCCTTTCCTCGGTTCCTTGTGCGTGCTGGGTGTCATCTGGGTGCTTAACGAGGTGTTCAACCGTAGTAGCATCCGTTCCGAGCAACCCATACTCCTGCCTGGTAGCGACCGTCGTTTGCAATACGAGGTTTTGCAGGTCATCATGTTCTTCATTGGTGTGGCCCTGTCCGTCTCCGTGTTGGTGGAGATTGGAGCCATGCAAAGCGTAGGCCACTGGATTGATGCTTACATCCACGACATCTATGTCTTTTCCATCTTCATGGGTTGCCTGTCGGCCGTGCTCGACAATGTCTGTCTGGTTCTGTCGGCCGTCAGCATCTACGACATTATGCCCGACGGAGCCGCCTCCACTACTTACCAGCAGTTCTTCACCCAGAATGGCCAGTACTGGCATCTGGTTGTCCTCTCGGCTTGTGTCGGCGGATGCCTGTTGCCCATCGGAAGTACGGCTGGTTATGCTCTTCTGAAGAGTGAGGACTCCGGCATGTGGTGGTATTTCCGTCACATCTCCATGAAGGTTTTGTTGGGATGGATAGCCTCCCTTGTTACCTATTTCGGGGTTGACTATTTCCTGAGATAGTTTCGTGGTTCGTGAAATAATTTGTATCTTTGCGTTTCGAATAAGATTTTTTGATGATGCGTCTTAGGTTGTTTCTTACAAATATTCTGCTGCTCTGTGCGTTAGTCGTCCTCGGCTATGACAGGGCAACCTATTATTCCGATGCAAACGGAAAGTCGGGAGCCCAGTTGAAGACGGCTCTCTATGGCATCATGGGCACTCCCACGGTCAAGAGTTATAGTTCGCTATGGACCCACTACTACGATACCGACCGTCTGAGCAACAATCAGGTGGTTGACCGTTATAGCAACACCAAACGCTACTTCTCGGGGCAGAACGGAAATGCCGTTTCTGGCATGAACAAGGAGCATGGCATCCCCCAGTCGTGGTGGGGTGGTGGTACCACAGGCATTGGTAGCGACCTCCAACACGTTATGCCCAGCGATACCGAGGCCAATAGCCGTAAGAGCAACTTTGGCATGGGCATCGTCACCAACCAGACGTGGACAAACGGAAGCATAAAAGTGGGTAAGGGAACGGCCGGCAACAACGGCACCGTATCCCTTTGGGAACCTGCCGACGAGTGGAAGGGCGATTTCGCACGCATCTATTTCTACATCGTCACGGCCTACGAACAGAAATCGCTTGTACAACAGGAGGGGGCCAACTCCATGCAGAGCAATACTTACCCGAAACTCCAGCCTTGGGCATATACCCTCTACATGCAATGGAGTCGTGACGACCCCGTGAGCGACCTCGAACGTGAGCGCAACGAAGCCGTCTATAAGATACAGGGAAACCGCAACCCCTTCATCGATTTCGAAGGGTTGGAACAATACATCTGGGGTTCCATGAAGGACCATGGTATCAGCGTATCGAACTACGAGAACCCATACGGAGGCGACACCCCCGGACCTCGAGCACCCGAAATCAGCTTTGCCGTACAGAACAAGACGCTCAACCAAGGCGATACCTACACCCAGACGGTCACCACCACCAGTAGCGGAGCGGTTACCTACACCAGTTCTGACCCTCTTGTGGCCACGGTGGATGCCCAGTCGGGCTTGGTGACAGCCCTCACCGAGGGAACTACCACCATCACCGCCTCGGTGGCTGCCACCTCGCTGTATCTGGCGGCTACCACGTCCTATGTGATTACCGTATTGGGGCATGGCGAAGACCCGCAACCCGCCGATGGTTCCACCTACGTTCGTGTGGAGAGCAATCTCAGCAATTGGGCAGGCACATACCTCATTGTCTATGAGGGTGAAAGCGTGGCTATGGACGGCGGTTTGGAAGAGTTCGACAAAGCCTCCAACAACATCTCTGTAGATATACGCAACGGGGTTATCGACGTAACCAGTGCCACACAAGCCGCCGAGTTTGTGGTGGCTTCTCTGACGGGCAACAAATACTCCGTACGGGGACGTAGCGGTAAGTACTTGGGATGCACCGCGTCGAAGAATACCGTAGATACATCCGATACTCCCCTCGCTTGCACCTTCTCTGTAGCCAGTGGCGATGCCAGCATATCGGGAGAGAGTGGTAATGTCCTGCGGTTCAATTCCCAGAAGGGTCAGAAGCGTTTCCGCTTCTACAAGTCAGGGCAGGAGCCAGTTGCGCTCTATCGTCGTACGGAAAAGACCGTTGGCATCGGGCAGGTGTCCGAGGTCGGGAGTCAAAAGCCGGACGACATCTACGACTTGCAAGGACGACGCATCAAGGAAGTAAAACGTCCTGGTGTATATATCGTCCAAGGCAAGAAGGTGGTGCTTCGGTGATAAGGTATTAGAAAGATAGTTTTTAAGGTAAGAATAAGGAAAAAGATGAATTTGAAAAAGAGTTATACTCCTCCTCGTGTGTGCCATGTGCTCATGTCTGAGGAGGATAGTCTTTTGCTGGGTGTTTCATTCTACATTGATGATGAGGCAGAAGATGATGATGATTCCGACAAGGTAAAGCAGTCGCGCGAAGACTGGTGGAACGAGAATGTATGGGAAAAGGACTGGGGTCTCTCCCATGGTAGTGTCTAATGGGTAAAAAGATTGGAACAATGAAAAACTTATTGACAAAAATACTTCTCGTTTGCTTGGTCGTTTTGGGAATGGCCGGGCAGGCGTGGGGAGGAACTTATACTATAGGATGGGGGACAGCATCAGGTACAAACTTTACTAATTTTACTACAACATCGGGGACGGTAACTGACATTTTGTCTTTTACTACGGCAAAAAATAGTTCTTCCACTACCCCCGCATATAACTCCTCTAACAGTGAGTTAAGACTTTATTATGCTTCAAATGGGGCGGGGGGGGCTATTACATTAACTCCTTCCACTGGTGTTACTATAACGGGAGCGGTTATTACGACATCAACAACACCGACAGTCAAATACAAGGTTGATGGTGGAAAACAAACATCAGTATCTCAGTCTAGTAGTGTGTACACAATTTCTGGCATTTCAGCAACGAGTTCATTGGAAATTCAAAATTGCAATACCACAAACACACAATTGCGAATTAAGAAGATAGAAATCACTTATACTAAAACCGCATCTGATCTGACAGTTTCATCATCGTCCCTCGATTTGACACGCGGCGGTTCTGCTGGTGAAATAACCTATACAACCTCATCTACAGGAACAGTTACGCAGAGTACAACAGGAGATGATTGTGTGACAGTCAGTCTTGACACTGAAAATAAAAAAATTACGGTCACTCCCAAAAATATTGGGGGTAATGCAACAATTACGCTAAATCAGACAGCTGATGCTATTTATGAGGCTGGAAGTAAAACAATAACGGTAACCGTCACCGACTCTCGCACGGCGGCTGCTACGAGCATGTCCATATCGCCCAGCTCTCCTTTTATCCATGGGCGGACGGGAACATTCGACCTTTCAGGAACATTTGCTCCGGATGAGGCTTCGAACACCATTACGTGGGCCTCGTCGGACGCTACGGTGATAGATGTAAACTCCACTACAGGTGCATTTTCTGCTTTGAAGGCAGGTACGGCAAAGATTACCGCCACCGTTACCCCCAGCGATGCCGTAACCTACAAACCCGTGACCGAGGAAGTGGAGTACACCGTCGATGATGTATCGGCTTCGTTTGATGATGCCTCAAAGACGTTACTGGTAGGTGAGACCTGTACGAACACGCTCACGTTGACCAACACCAGTGGGGCGGTCACCTACACCAGCGATGATACAGATGTGGCTACGGTGGCTCCAGACGGCACGGTAACGGGTGTCGCTCCTGGTACGACCACTATCACTGCCAGTGTGGCAGCCGTAGTTGGTGTGAGCGCGGCTACTTCGACCAGCTATACGGTGAATGTGGTTGTCCCCATCTACTATACCAAGGTGACCGATGTTTCCGAACTTGCGGCAGATAAGAAAATCATCATCGTGTATGAGGAGAGTGCCACCGCAGGAAAGGCATTTGGCGCAATATCCAGTTCCAAGGCTTCACCCGTGAATGTGGAGATTAGCAGCGGTACAATAATCGTCCCTGGTACTGATGAAACGATAGATCAACTTACGTTGAAAAGTACAAGTTCAAAATGGAGGTTAAAGAGTAGCCTGGGTGACGGATGTGTGAAAAATACTGGTACAAATAGTACCAATATCGGATATGTAGATGATACAAGTGATAATGTAAAATGGACGATTACCATAGATGACGGTGTGGCTACCATACAGAACGTGGGTGAGACGAACAGATATCTCAAGTATAGTACGTCTAATGCATGTTTTAGAGCCTATACTTCGGCTTATGACGATGTTGCCATCTACATGGAAGACACCCGTGTCGCTCCCACGCTGACCAAGTCGGCAGAGTGGATCGACCCCGTGAACATGTTGATAGGCGACACGTGGACAGACAATACGATATCGGAAAATAGCGATGCTACGGGAACGTACGGGAGCGACGACGACGGAAGCCACATCTCCCTCAATAGTTCCACGGGTGCGGTGACAGCCCTTGCCGAGACGGAAAACTCCGTGACGGTGACCTTCAGCCTGCCACGAACGGAAACCAACAAGGCCGCCTCCGAATCGTACCAACTGAATGTCGTGAAGCCCGACATCGCCACCATAGCCTCAATAACGCCCTCAAAAACGAGCCTCAACTATGGCGAAGGGGGTATGACGGCGGTCGTGGCTACGATATACAACGACTTGGAGGATGCCAGCGACAAATATGACCGTACGTTCACCTCGAGCAACACCTCCGTGCTGACCGTGAACGAGAGTACAGGAGCCTACACGGCAGTTACCGACGGAACGGCCACCATCACCGTCACCTATGCTCCCAAACCGGCTTATACTGCCCGTTACAAGACGGTGCAGATGACCAGTGACGACATCACCGTCACCGACACGCGCACGGCCGTGGCCACGATTGGCGACATAACGCCAAATAGTATGAGTGTCGCCAATACGGGTACATTCTCAACCGAACTAACGGACGTACCAGATGGCTTTGTCCTGAATACTGACTATACGGTGTCTTATGAGGCCACTTCGGGTGCGGATTGCCTAACTGTTGGGTCAAACGGCTCTTACACGGCGGTAAAGGCTGGTGAGGTTACGGTTAAAGTTACCGTGACTCCAACTTCTGCTCACAACTCCACTCACAAACCCGTCTTTGAGTCTTTCGATATCACGGTGAATCGCTTAGCTCCCACGGTGAATTTTGCGACAGCTTCGGTGCGCCGCATGAAAGACGACAATTCATACACTCAGATTGCAACCAGCAATAGTGATGGGACAATAACTTATAGCAGTAGCAACTCTGATGTGGCCACG
This sequence comes from uncultured Prevotellaceae bacterium, assembly GCA_947169115.1. Classification (GTDB taxonomy): domain Bacteria; phylum Bacteroidota; class Bacteroidia; order Bacteroidales; family Bacteroidaceae; genus Physcousia. The sequence goes on along the minus strand of CAMVOK010000013.1, from coordinate 74,498 downwards.
GTCAATGCGACTACTGGTGAAGTGACGTTTGTAGCTGCCGGGACGGTTACCATCTCTGCATCTACCGCCCAAACGGATGTATATGAGACAGGCAATGCGTCTTATACGCTCACGGTGGTGCCGCCATCTGAACTACCCGCTTATGTGTTAGTGGAGTCGGAGCCCGCCAATTGGAGCGGTGATTACCTGATTGTTTACACGGATGGGAATGTCGCATTCGATGGTGGACTTACCACACTGGATGCGTCAGGAAACAGTATTAGTGTTACCATCAACAACAAGCAGATTCTGGCCGACGAAACAACCAATGCCGCAAAGTTTACTATAGCAAAAGTGGGAGATACGGATAACTACACGATAAAAAGTGCCAGTGACTACTACATCGGTAGAACGGCTGCCAGCAACGGGTTGGACTCGGACCAATCTACGGAGTACACTCATACTATTTCCCTGCTTGACGGTGATGCTGTAATAACTTCCAGCGGTGGATATGTGTTGAACTACAATAGCGTCAGCAATCAGATTCGATTCCGTTATTACAATAATACCCAGGAAAAAGTCCAGCTATATAAATATAATGGAATTAGCGCGACTTATCACTTTAAGAAGTACAACATCGCGACTGGAGAGTATGACATTGTGGATGCCACAGACGATAGTTTTGTTTTAGGGGACAATCAATTGGCTTTTGTAAACGACTTGACAGATGATGAACTTGATGCCATGCCAAGTGCAATGCGAAACAAAACCAATGTGGTGGTAAATGGTGTGGCCAAAAACCTCACCCTTACAGACAAAGTCAACTACTACGCTCCCTCTTCGTTCACGGCCGAGAAGTTCCACTATGCGCGTACGAACACGCTGGGATATAATACGGTGTGTCTGCCCATTGCGATTACCTCGGACAACAAGGGCGACATCTTTGGCGATGAGGCCAAGGTGTATGTCCTACAGGGCCTGTTCGAAGTAAGTGGAATCGATAGGTTCCGTTTCCAAGAGGCTGCTACCAACGGCAGTAACTCCGTAGATGCCGGCATTCCCGTGTTGGTGTACAACGCCACGACTACCGCGTGGGATTGTGAGGTGGAGAACGAAAGCGTGACCGGAGAAACCCCGGAACTTCCCTCGTATTATCCTCGTCTGCATGGCACCTTCACCGCCATACCCAAAGGCGTATTGGGCACCAACCACTACAAAATGAACAGTGCGGGCACCGCCTTTGTCAGGACTACGGCCAACAGCAGCGTGCAACCCTTCCGCTTCTATCTGGAATGCGACCCCGAGGCCGATGCTCCTGCCCAGGTGTTCTTCTCCCTCTTCGACTGGGACGATACGGACGGCCTCCGCACTCTGGACGCAGACGACGTGGTGCTGGATAGCAACGAAGCCTGGTACGACATGAGTGGCCGACGCATCCCGACTCCCCACCGCAACGGCATATACCTCCATGGCGGTCGCAAGGTGGTGATGAAATAAAATGATGTCTAACCTTTCCCCCTTAGTGTTTTCCCATACAAATATACGAAAAAATTTCGTAATCCCCAAAAGAGAGGAGGCGATAAGCCTCCTTTTTTCGTTTCTGGACTTTGTGACGAACGCCCTACAAAGAATTAAGAAAACTTGTGCGCGAGAGCCTCTCTCCTTGATGCCTCTCCGCTCCTTACATGGCCAGGATTGCTCTCAGGTTTGCGTCGGTTGCGGATTGCCATAGGCTTGGCCATTATTTTCATAGTTCTCATGATTCCCATTCCTCCCATTTAGATACCCCATCCCATGCTCATCTCTCCATGCACGGCGGACAGCGGACATCTGTTCCTTGATTCCACCGTTGGTGAGGAAGTCACCCTTGAACTTCTCTAACAGTTTCTTCAGCAGATAATCGGTCTGATGGATGAGTATTAACGCGATATTTGCCAGCGTGATGTCATCTCGAAGCTGGCATACACGCTGGTAATCCTCATAAAGTACTGATTATTTCAGGAACCTTAATTGCAGATTCAGAGAAAAATACTGAGTTCCGTTCTCATCAGATTCTATACTTCCAAATCCGTGTCTTGAAGCTGACGGTGTCTCGAATTTCAAATCATGATAAAGGTAATCGTCAAGAGATGCCTTATAAATCACATGATAACAATCTATATCTCCTGTTTCAGTAACAACAAGGACGCCAGAAGACTGATGAGTCGCCTCCCAAGGTTGGCTTGGCAACATACCCAGTGCAACGTCTGTAACAAAACGCTTTACTTTTGCTTCATAATATTTCTTGTTAGCACGCATTGGGAATTTGAGAGGATTCTCTACAGAAATTCTCTCCGTTAATTCATCCAACAATCTTGTGTTTTCTGTATAGCTCATAACTAAAAGACAAGCTATTATTTCAGGGAGTGAGCTGTCAATAAGAATAAGATTCTCATAAAATAGATACTCACCTTTCTTATTAGGGTTAATTGAATCAAACTCCAATGAAGAGCCTGCGGCAATTATTGCCCTTACCCTGCTTTGAATGTCTGCATGCCCCTTACTATCAAGCATTGAATTTATTTGATCTACTTGTTCCGTTGTCAGAGGTCGTGACAATCTATACCTGAAGTTAGTAAGCTTTGTGGCATTCAATAGCGTCGGCGGATTCCCTAACTCAGACTTAATACTAAATCCTTGCTTAGGCTCTTGACCTGTTAACGCATCATGAATTACAATGTACAAATCGGATTTGTCTTTATCACCATTTTCTAATTTCTTTGAATAGCACTTAATTTTGGGACAACAAGTGAGTTTTCTAAATTCGTCAATCTTATGTATCTCAAATGAAGCTTTCTCGTCACCAACTTTTATGGCATTAAGTAATTCAACCGCTTGATTCTTAAAGTCATCTTTGTCAACTTCAATTATATCATAGCCATTAGCATTGATATGTATTTTACCTTCATCATCGATTCTGTACTCCGCACAAAGATTTTCTTCTGTATAACGAAGCATAGACAATATAGGCAAACGCAAACGTTCTCCTACCTTTTGCTCTTTATCGAAAGGGTAAAGATTTTGGTCGGCAAGTAGTTTGTACAAAGTATATAATTCGCTCCACTCTCCCTTGTTGGCAGTTTGCTGCCATTCGGCATCATAATACCTGCTCACTTCTGGAGAATCATTAATATTGTCTGTAAAAAAGAAAAAGAACATATCCATTTATATTATATTCAACATTTGTAATTCTTTCTCTGCAGTAGCCTGAATGGCTGGTATTGCAACGGAGTTGCCGAATTGTTTATAAGCAGAGGCGTCTGCAACTACAATCTTATAACTATCTGGGAAGCCTTGCAAACGCGCCCATTCGCGAGGTGTCATGCGACGGATGCCATCACGGTTTACTTCACCCTTGATGTTTGTAACAGGCGTAAAATCTGTCAGTCGCTTGTCTATAACAAGATTACGCTCACGCCCCATTCCACCTACTACAATGGCATTTGCCACCCCATTTATGTCTATTATCTCATATCCGAATCCGTGACCAGCCGCCTCGTGTCTTGCCCTGTGTCGTTTCAAAGTGTCAACATAGACATCGGAAAGGTAATATTTAACAGAAGGTACATCCTTTTCCATCACATCACGGAACTTTACGCGCTTTCCCTCTGGTGTTATCGGCTCTGGGTATTTGAAATCTTCCACCTTTATTCCAAGGTCTTTGCGGAAACCAATAATAAAAATGCGCTCCCTATGTTGTGGAACGCCATAGTCCATGGCATTAAGAATCTGAGGCGGCACAACATCATATCCAGCATCGTCTAGGTGCTGGAGAATCGTTTTCAACGTGCGTCCTTTGTCATGAATGGCAAGCCCCTTCACATTTTCAAGGAAAAATGCGCGTGGCTGATGTTTGCGAAGAATTGCTTCTATCTCAAAGAATAGCGTACCACGAGTTTCATCTTTGAACCCAAGTCGACGGCCTGCAAGTGAAAACGCCTGACATGGGAAACCACCACAAAGTATGTCGAAGTGTTCTGGAATGTAACTTTTTGTAGATTCCTTGGTGATGTCGCCAAAAGGCATTTCACCGTAGTTTGCGATATAAGATTGCTGCGCCTTGGCATCAAACTCAGAAGAGTACACACACTTCCCGCCAAGGTTTTGAAATGCTATACGAAAACCGCCAATACCAGCAAAAAGGTCTATGAAGGTGAACTTCGGATGTTCTGGTGCTGGGAACGGAACTTTGAAGAATTCATCAAAAAGATTGTATTGGAGGGGACTTTCAGCTACCTGTAACACCTGTTCGTCAGTCAGTTCGTCAAGGTCTAAACTTTGTTTGAACTCCTTACGGGATAGAAAATCGCGAATAGCCAATATGATTTCTTCTTTCTGGGCATTATTCAACTTTTCCTGATTATTGTGTAGGAAATGGCTCAGTACAGCCATCTGGTTTTCATAGCTGGTCTCGCCGTATATCTTCACCCCATCGGTTGTTATCTCTTCTGGGAAATCTTTCAGTTTTATTTTCGTTGCCATATACAATTTTTTGCATTGCAAAGATACGAAACTTTTCTTATATTCCGAAATTCTTTGTTCAACTTACGGAGTCAGAGTTTGCGTCCCTATGATACATTTTCAGGAAGCACCTGTATATGATAAGTGTCCTTGCTTCCGCATTATCTAACCCTCCGACCGGTGCATTTTCATCTTCCAAATATAGCCGCCCCAGAAGATTTTCAAGTTTTTCTTTCCCTCTACATATATCTATAGTTTTTGTTTGTAGCCATGAATTTGCAATATCGTCACGATTGGCTTTCCTCATTTCAGCAGCAATGGCTGCACGTTGTTCTGCCACGCCAAACATTACTACTCCCTTTACTTTTGCTGCCAAAACGGTCAGCTCCTCAAAGTCATCAATCTTCGGGAGACCATGCCAGTTTTCCACAAGGTGACCGCTGGCATCGGTTGTCATCCATGCCATTTCAACAAGGATGCTCCCCGAAACGGTAGAGTCAAGGAACAACCAAGCAGGCTCCCCGCTTTTGCTATCCTCTGGATATAAAGAGATTTCTTCCAGCGTTTTTTCTTGCCTTGTATGTTTCGCTCTTAGTTCACGTTCCAAGTCGTTCAACGTGGATTGTTGCTCGGCTTGGGATGATAGTTCCTTGGCTTTATCCTTCGTGTGGGAAAAGAATGCCATTAACATGATGGTGATAAACGTTAATATGAAAGCGATTGACAAGACAGACATAAGGCTCAGAATTTTTGATGTTTCTCGCTTACAAATATACAAATTAAATTCGTAAAGAAGAAAAAAGGGGAGGGGTTAAGTCTTATTTTACCTTTGCACCGCAAACCCTGGAAATGATTGAACAGCTTTCCGCGGAGCCCGTTCAACAAAAACAAGGGTTTAGAGAGAATGATTCAACTTTTGCCAGGGTTAAGAGCTAAGGTACCAACAGGCATTCAACCTATGGCAGGGTTAAGGTAAAAACCATTCCGCTCGGCTTTGCCGCTTGGCTTGTCCAAGAACTTTTTTTAGGGTAGTACAAACTTTGTGACTTTGTGACTTTGTGACATTGTGACATTAAGGGGGTGCGTTAATGGATAATGCTTAAATGATAAATAATAAATGATAAATAATGTACATGTATTAGTTATAAATTGTAATATAATTTATAATAATATATAATAATTATATTATATATTATTATAAAACATAGAATCCCGTGCTGCTGGGGGTACATGGGTAGGAGCTTAATGTCACAATGTCACAAAGTCACAAAGTCACAAATCCACCATGCTGAAAAATCGGGGCTTATCGTGCTGAAAACGGGGCCTTATCGGTGGACAATTTTTGGCCGTCACCACATTTCTTCGTAACTTTGCGTTATCAATGATGGCACGAAGCGTACGGACGTTGGTCGCGACACGTTAGTATTCTTTCCACCCTCAGAATATAAAGCCCACCCCGGCCCTCCCAAAGGGAGGGGGAAAGGTTAAGGATTAAGGGTTAAGGGTTGTTAAGGTTTAAGGATTAAGGGTTAAGGATTTCAACCATCAAACGTATTCTCTTGCTCCCTGCTCCCTGCCCCTTCCCTCCCTCTAAACCTCTTAAACCTCTAACCCCCAAATTTGTCAGATAGTGTAATTTTTTGTACTTTTGCTACTCAAAACCAGAAAACAGATGTTGAAACCGATTCTGAACGACCAAGAAAAGAGTGTTCTGCGCCATCTCGTGGACGGAGCAAAGCACGTTGTGGTAATCTGTCACCAGAACCCCGACGGGGATGCCGTGGGCAGCAGTGCCGCCATGAAACTGATGTTGCAGAGGATGGGCAAGGAGGTGACGGCCATTGCTCCCAATCCCTTCCCCGACTTTCTGCGGAAGATTCCCACGGCGGCAGACATGTTGCTGGGCGACCGTCATCACCAGAAGATTGACCGGGCTCTGGCGAAGGCCGACCTTGTCATGATTCTCGACTTTAACATGATTGGCCGTATGGGTGAGCCCTTGGCCACGAAGGTGGCAGCTACAAAGGCGAAGCGGGTGATGCTGGACCATCATCTCGACCCCGACACATCGTGCGAGGTGACGATTTCGCATCCCGAGATGTGTAGCACGTGCGAGGTGCTGTTGCGCGTGATGATGGACATGGGATGGGCCGACGGGATGACCCTGGAGGAGGCTACGGCGTTGTATGTGGGTTTCATGACGGACACGGGCAATTTCACCTACGCCTCTAACCGGCCGGAGATTTTCGAGGCCGTGAGCTTCCTGCTGACGAAGGGCATCGACAAGGACCGCATATACCGCACCGTCTTCTTCTCCCACACCGAAGGGCGTTTCCGCCTGATGGGCTATCTGCTCTACGAGAAGATGGAGGTGATGGAGGAGTTGCACACGACCCTGATGACGATGACCAACGAGGAACGCATGCGCTTCAAGACGAAGAACGGTGCCACGGAGGGCTTCGTGAACATGCCGTTGGAGATTGAGGGCATGAAGCTGAGTATCTTCCTGCGCGAGGATACGGAGAAGAAGGGCCTGATACGTGTGTCCACCCGTAGCGTGGACGATTTCCCCTGTAACGAGCTCTGTGCGGAGTTTTTCAACGGCGGCGGTCACAAGAATGCGGCCGGCGGTAGTTTGCGGATGACGATGGAGGAGGCCGTGGAGGTGGTGCACCAGGCTGTCGGGAAGTACGAAAACTTGTTAAAGTGAGACATTTTTTCGTATTTCGTAATTCGTAATTGAGTTTTATTCCTTACCTTTGCAACTGATATGAAGCATCTATTGACAATGAAACTCCTGTGTGCACTCTGCATCCTCAGTGTGCTCACGGTGGCCTGCAAGGACGACGAGACGTATGCCGAGCAGAAGGAGAAGGAACGCAAGGCGGTTTCGGCCTTCATAGAGCGCGACCCTCTGGTGCTGATGGGGCCTGACGATGAGATACTCCTGAACACGCGCAAGATGAATATCATTTCGCAGGAGCAGTTCGAGGCTCAGGACTCCATGACGGACGTCAGCCAGAACCAGTATGTGCTGTTCGGCAACACGGGCATCTACATGCAGATTGTACGCAAGGGAGGAGGCCACAAGTTGCGCCACGGCGAGACGAAGCGCGTCATCTGCCGCTACTGGGAGTACAACATCATGGGCGACAGCCTTCAGACAACGAACAACACCTTCTACTGGGCAACGAATCCCGACATCATGGACGTAAGCAACAATTCGGGAACCATATCGGCCAGTTTCAACACATCGATAAACGGCGGTGGTGCCATGTTTCTTACGTATGGCGTTTCCAACGGAAATTCTACGGCGGTGCCTACGGGATGGGTGGTGCCCCTGAGCTACATCAATCTGGGACGACAGACCTCCGAGGGAATTGCCCTTGTGCGTATGATAGTTCCGCATAGCAGCGGTACGGCGGATGCCACCAACAACGTGTACCCCTGTTTCTACGAAATCAGTTACGAGGAAATGAGAGACTGAATTGCTGATGCAAAGCTCTGATTTATAAGTTCAGAGTTCAGAGTTCAAAGTTCAGAGTCCTAAGTTCAAGTTCAAAGTTCAGGGTCCTGAGTTCAAGTTCAAAGTCAAAGTTCAGAGTTGGTTACCCCTTTTAACTCTAAACTCTAAACTCTAAACTCTGCACTTTGCACTTTTTGCACTTTGCACTATATTATCATGTCGGAAATAATGTCGTCGCTGACGAACAGACCTGAACGGGTGAGACAAAGCGTCTCTCCCGTTTTTTTTAGTCGTCCGCCAAGGATGTGAGGTTGTGCCATGCGCAGGCAGTAGGCGTGGCGCTGAGGACCGAAGTCGCGTAGGAGGCTGCTGAGGGAGAGCCCTTCGCTGGTGCGCAGGGAGAGCATGACGCGCTCGTTGTAGAGTTCCTCTTCGCTCAGGTGTTCCGCGTAGGAGGGCAGTGTGCCGTGGCTGAGAGATTGGATGTAGCGACTGATGTCCTCGACGTTGTAACTCCGTGTGGACACCCCGTCGTAGCTATGGGCACCGGCTCCAAGGCCGATGTAGGGCACACCCGTCCAGTACGATGAGTTGTGGCGCGAGCGGAATCCAGGCAGGGCGAAGTTCGAAATCTCGTAGTGCTCGAATCCAGCCTTGGCCGTGAGGTCGAGCAGACTTTCGTAGCAGGCAAGGCTCAGTTCCTCGTCGGCTTCTCCCACCTCGCCCCGTTCCTTCATTTGGGACAGGGGGGTGTCGGGTTCGAATTGCAAGGCGTATGCCGAAAGGTGTGGGATGCCCAGTGACAGGAGCTCTCGTACGTCGTGGGAGAACTGCTGGAGCGTTTGTCCCGGGAGTCCGTAAATGAGGTCGAGGCTGAGGTTGACATATCCGGCTTCCTGTATGAGGCTGACGGCCTGTCGTGCCTTGTCGGCGGTGTGTCGGCGGCGGAGGGTGCGCAGGATGTTGTCGTCGAGACTCTGAACTCCCATACTGATGCGGTTGACGGGTGTCTCGCGGAGGGTTTCTATCCACGTCGGGGTCACGTCGTCGGGGTTGGCCTCGATGGTGACCTCGGTGTCGGGAGCCAACGGGACATGTCTTTCTATGAGTGAGAAAAGGCGGTGGAGCACCTCGGGAGCAAGGAGCGAAGGCGTTCCACCACCGATGTAGAGCGAGGAGATGGCCTTGGGGGCTCTCAGTTCTAGTTCACGTCCGATAGCCTCTACGTAGGGTTCCTGCCACGTCGGAGGGAGGGTCGTGGAAAAAAAGTCGCAATAGATACAACGACTACGACAAAAGGGAATGTGTACGTAGATGCCTGCCACGTGGGTTACTTGTTGCTATCAATCATCCACTGGCCATCTTCGGTCTTCCGAAGCTTCATGTTGTCGGTCTTGGAATGCCCGTCGGCATAGGTGAGTTCGGCGGTAACCACGGCCGTTCCGTTCTCCTCGTCGATTTGCTCGTCGGTAATCTCGTAGCTGGTCAGTTTGTCTTTGTCCTTGATGCCGTTCTTGGCCTTTTCCTCACATAGCGAAACATACTGTTCGCGGCGTTTGGCTGCCTCGTCGGGTGTGCCTTTGAAGTAAACTAGTTCGAGGGCAGATTTGTAGTCACCCTTGATAACGGCTTCGGTGTACTTGGCGGCTGCTGCTTTGGGGGTGTTGCTGCTACAGGCTGCCATTACGCATGCCAGTGCACATACGAGTGCTGCAATCATTAGTTTTCTCATGGTTGTAGTTCTTTTAAGGGTTAAACATAAATATATAATGTAATAGGGGAGACTGCTGGATTTGTGAGGGGAGTATGCACCGATAGTGGAAAGAGGGCAGGTCGATGACCTCCCGTATGGTGTCCACCAAGTGTATGCCGGCCTTTTCGTAAGCCAGGGTGATGAGTTGGGTGCAATAGAGGCGCGTGGTGTCTTCGTCGTTGAAGTCGTGGTCGAAGAGTGTCCCCTCGCGGTATCGTCTCATGGCGTATTGTGCCGCCAAGGTTCCGGCCTCCGGGTATGCGGTTCGGGCAACGGCAGCTGCCACGGCATGGGCCGAGGAGAAGAAGGAAGCCACGGATTCCAGTTTCACGCGGTCGGGGTCGCCGGGGAAGTCGGGCTCGTCGGGAACGGCATGTACTATCATCTTGGTGCCGGAGGAATCGACGACAATGCCCGTGTGGGAGAAGATGCCGTCGCGGTCCTGGGCAACGACGATGCGGCTGGTGAGCCCCGTACAACGGCGGAAGACAATGTCGCCTTCCTGAAGTTGCAAGGTGTCGGGTAACAGACTTCCGGGAGACTGTTGGCGATGGCATCCTGCGGAAAACATCGTTAGGATGGTCATGAGTAGCAATGTGCCCTTCTTCGTCACCATATTTCTGTATGTACGACTATGGCAAAGGTAGGTAAAAAACACTTCCCGACCAAATCATTGTATAAAATATCGTAAAAATCAGGTCAAACATTTGGCTGGGTCGTAGGTTTTCGCTAAATTGCAATCCGAAACGCCCGAAAATGGGGAAAATGAAACAAAAATACACTTAAACACTAATATTATGAAAGTTTATCAAACTCATGAGATTAAAAACATTGCCCTGCTGGGTAATGACGGTGCCGGTAAGACAACCCTCACGGAAAGCCTGCTTTACGAAGCAGGCATCATCAAGCGTCGTGGACGCATCACACAGAAGAATACGGTGAGCGACTACTTCCCTGTAGAGCAGGAGTATGGCTATTCTGTATTCAGCACGGTATTCCATGTAGAGTGGAACGGCAAGAAACTGAACATCATCGACTGCCCGGGTAGTGACGACTTCGTGGGCGGTGCCATGACAGCACTGAACGTGACCGACACGGCCATCCTGCTTCTGAAGGGTGCCAACGGAGTGGAGGTGGGCACACAAAACCACTTCCGCTACACGGAGAAACTGGGTAAGCCCGTTATCTTCCTGGTGAACCAGCTCGACGACGAGAATTGCGACTACGACCAGATTCTGGAGCAGTTGACAGACATCTATGGCCCGAAGGTGGTGCCCATACAGTACCCCATCGAAACCGGTCCTAACTTCAATGCCGTCATCGACGTGCTGCTGATGAAGAAGTATTCGTGGGGTCCCGAAGGTGGTGCTCCCACCATCGAGGAAATTCCTGCCGACCAGATGGAGAAGGCTACGGAGATGCACAAGGCTCTGGTGGAGGCTGCCGCAGAGCACGACGAGTGCCTGATGGAGAAGTTCTTCGAGAGCGAGACGCTGACGGAAGACGAGATGCGCGAGGGCATCCGCAAGGGCTTGGCCGTACGTGGCATGTTCCCAGTCTTCTGCGTATGTGCAGGCAAGGACATGGGCGTTCGCCGTCTGATGGAGTTCCTTGGCAATGTGGTTCCCTTCGTGGACGAAATGCCGAAGGTATTCAATACCCGTGGCGTAGAGGTGAATCCCGATTCCAACGGTCCCACCAGCTTGTTCTTCTTCAAGACCAGCGTGGAGCCGCATATCGGTGAGGTTCAGTACTTCAAGGTGATGAGCGGAAAGGTGCACGAGGGCGACGACCTGACCAATGCCGATCGTGGCTCGAAGGAGCGCATGGCTCAGCTCTTCTGTTGTGCGGGTGCCAACCGCATCAAGGTGGAAGAATTGGTGGCTGGCGACATTGGCTGTACCGTGAAGCTGAAGGACGTGAAGACGGGTAATACGCTGAACGACAAGAATTCGGAGAACCGCTTCAACTTCATTAAATATCCTAATTCGAAGTATTCGCGTGCCATCCGTGCCGTCAACGAGAGCGAGACGGAGAAGATGATGAATGCCTTGCAGAAGATGCGTGAGGAAGACCCCACATGGCAGATTGAGCAGAGCAAGGAGCTTCGCCAGATTATCGTACACGGACAGGGTGAGTTCCACCTGCGCACGTTGAAATGGCGCATGGAGAACAACGAGAAGATTCAGATTGTGTTTGACGAACCGAAGATTCCTTATCGCGAGACCATCACAAAGGCTGCACGTGCCGACTATCGCCACAAGAAGCAGTCGGGTGGTGCCGGACAGTTCGGTGAGGTACACCTCATTGTAGAGCCTTACTACGAGGGTATGCCCGCTCCCGAAGTGTACAAGTTTGGTGGACAGGAGTATCGCATCAATGCCAAGAGCGAGGAGGTTATCGACCTGGAGTGGGGCGGCAAGCTGGTGTTCATCAACTCGGTTGTGGGCGGTGCCATCGACACCCGTTTCATGCCGGCCATCCTGAAGGGTGTCATGCAACGCATGGAGCAAGGTCCTCTGACGGGTTGCTATGCACGCGACGTGCGCGTAATAGTATATGATGGTAAGATGCATCCCGTGGACAGCAACGAACTTTCGTTCATGTTGGCTGGTCGTCAGGCATTCGCACAGGCCTTCCGCGAGGCAGGACCGAAGATTCTGGAACCCATCTACGATGTAGAGGTATTCGTTCCGAGCGACAAGCTGGGCGACGTGATGAGCGACTTGCAAGGCCGTCGTGCCATGATTATGGGTATGACCAGTGAGGCAGGTTATGAGAAACTGACCGCCAAGGCTCCTCTGAAGGAGATGAGCTCGTATAGCACGGCACTCAGTAGCCTGACGGGTGGCAGAGCCAGCTTCATCATGAACTTTGCAAGCTACGAACTGGTTCCTGCCGATGTTCAGCAGAAGCTCGTAAAGGAACACGAGGAAGAGAATGCAGATTGATACGTAATGTTCAGGATTTGACTTACAAGTCAATAATTTTATTAAAATTGTTAAAAGGAGAGGCGATTATTTCGCATCTCCTTCTTTTTTTTAACTTTTTTGATTTAACTTTGCAACATGAAACGTTGGGTACTTTGGTTAATCAGTATAGGCATCGGAGTTAGTTTCGTAGTGCTCTTGCTTCTTCAGAGCCAATATACGGGCATGATGGTGAAGATGCGTAAGGATCAGTTCGACGAGAGCGTGAAGCGTAGTCTTGACCAGGCTTCGCACGACTTGGAGCGAAACGAGACGTTTAATTATCTGGAAGGCGTGGTGTCGAACTATGTAGAGGATTTGACACAGCTGGACACGGAACACGAGAATCCACACTCCAACAATGTGCTGGGAAACCCGATGATGATGGGGGTTCAGCGTTTCGATACCCTCAACATGATGCCCCGTTTGTCGTTGGGACTTAGCCAACGTCCGTCGCTTGCCATGTCGAGCCAGCAGTTCCAGATGGCCGTGCGCAACGCCTACCTGTATCAGAAGGACATCCTGAACGAGGTTATATATAGTATATTGTATAATGCCAGCGAAGGCTCGTTCGAGGAACGCATAAATCCCAAGCTCCTGGATGCGTGCATACGTACCAACCTAGAGCAAAATGGGGTGACGTTGCCCTTCCACTTCACCATCCTGACAAGTGACGGACGCGAAGTGTATCGATGCACGGATTACGATGCTAAGGGCGAGGAGAATTCCTACACGCAGACACTCTTCCGAAACGACCCGTCGAGTAAGATGGGGGTGGTGAGGGTGCACTTCCCGGAGCGTAACAAGTATGTGTTTGGCGTGGCTCGCCTGATGGTGCCGGCATTGGTGTTCACCTTCGTCCTCTTCGTGACCTTCATGTTCACCATCTATTTGTTTGTGCGTCAGCGTAAGATAAACGAGATGAAGAACGATTTCGTGAACAACATGACTCACGAGTTCAAGACTCCTATTGCAAGCCTCTCGTTGGCGGCGCAGATGCTGGCGGACGAGAGCGTAAAGAAGACACCGGCCATGTACGACAACCTGGGCAAGGTCATTGGTACGGAGACCAAAAGACTGAGGTATCAGGTGGAGAAGGTGTTGCAGATGTCATTGTACGACCATGACAATATCGCCCTGAAACCGGTGGAACTGAATGCCGACGAACTGGTGGAGAATGTGATAGGAACGTCGTTCGCCCTGAAGGTGGAGCGCATGGGAGGAATGATAGAGGCCCAGTTGGAGGCGGAGAACCCCAATGTCTATTTCGATGAGATGCACCTTACAAACGTGGTATCGACGTTGCTGGACAATGCCGTCAAGTATTGTCGGGACGGGGTTGCCCTGCAACTCAAGGTGCGCTCGTGGAACCAAGGTGGAAAATACCATCTGAGCATTAGCGACAATGGCATCGGCATTAAGAAGGAGGACTTGAAGCGAATCTTCGAGAAGTTCTACCGTGTGCATACGGGCAACCAGCATAATGTGAAGGGGTTCGGATTGGGATTGGCTTATGTGAAGAACATTGTGCGCCAGCAAAAGGGAGCCGTGAAGGTGGAGAGCGAACAGGGACAAGGAACCACATTTACGATAATATTACCAACATTAAAATCATAGATTATGGAAACGAAACAACGTATTCTGCTTTGCGAGGACGACGAAAGTCTGGGCATGTTGCTGAGGGAGTATTTACAGGCAAAAGGCTATGATGCGGAGCTCTACCTCGACGGAGAGGCCGGTTCCAGGGCTTTCATGAAGAGCCATTACGACATGTGCGTACTCGACGTGATGATGCCGAAGAAGGATGGCTTCACCCTGGCTCAGGAAATCAGAGCCATCAGCCCCGAGGTGCCCATCATCTTCCTGACGGCAAAGAACCTGAAAGAAGATATTTTCGAGGGCTTCAAGATAGGTGCTGACGATTACCTGACCAAGCCTTTCTCGATGGACGAACTCGTGTTCCGTATGGAGGCAGTCCTGCGTCGTGTGAAGGGTGTGAAGGTGCCTGTAGTCAGCCAGTACAAACTGGGTAAGTTCATTTTTGATACACAGAGACAGATTCTCTCGATAGGGGAGAAGCAGGTGAAGCTGACCACAAAGGAGAGCGAGTTGCTGGGCTTGCTATGTGCTCATGCCAACGACGTGCTCTTGCGCGAACTGGCCTTGAAGACCATCTGGATTGACGACAACTACTTTAATGCCCGTTCGATGGATGTTTATATTACCAAACTACGTAAACACCTGAAGGACGACCCCACCATCGAAATCAACAATGTTCATGGCAAGGGCTATAAGCTGATAGCACTCGATGGAGTGGAAGCCACGGAACAAAACTAAACTAAACAACAGAACAAAAGAAACGAGGTTGCAACATCACGTCGCAACCTCGTTTCATTAACTATTACTTTTCTTTTCTGCTTTTTCCTTTTTCTTCTACTTATCGTGTTTTTCTTGTTACAACGATGTGGGCAATAAGACCAGCGATGATGATGCCCAAACCAGAGAACTGTACCCAGTTGTAATCAACCAGTTGTGCGAAGTAACTTACAAACAGCAGTAAGGCTCCCAACACGATAATTGCTATTCCAATGTACTTTTTCATAGTCTTATATGTTTTTTTGTTTTTTAATTGCGCATTAAACAACTGCAAAGTAACATAAAATTTCTGAAACTACGAAACTTTTCCGTTAAAAATCGCACCCTTATGAAAAAGTTGGTGCTTTTGATTGATATTAGAAAACAAAAACTTTGGTAATCTCACTAAAAAAGCGTACCTTTGCACCGCTTTAAGCGCAAACTATATTTATTAATCAATTTTAAAGGTATTATGAACCAGTACGAAACCGTTTTCATTTTGACTCCCGTTTTGTCTGATGATCAGATGAAGGAAACGGTAAGCAAGTTCAAGACCCTGCTCACCGAAAATGGTGCAGAGATGCTCAACGAAGAGCTCTGGGGCCTGAAGAAGTTGGCTTATCCTATCCAGAAGAAGTCCACGGGATTCTATGTCCTGTTTGAGTTCAAGGCTCAGCCCGAACTCATTAAGAAACTGGAGACTAACTTCCGTCGTGACGAGAAAGTTATCCGTTTCCAGACCGTGAAACTTGAGAAGTATGCCATTGAGTATGCTGAGAAGAGACGTAACAAACAATCTAACAAGGAGGCTTAATCATGGCACAGGAAGTATCTGAAATCCGTTATCTCAACGCTCCTGCTATTGACACGAAGCGTAAGAAGTATTGCCGTTTCAAGAAGAGCGGTATCAAGTACATCGATTATAAGGATCCCGAGTTCCTGAAGAAGTTCCTCAACGAACAAGGTAAGATTCTGCCCCGTCGCATCACCGGTACCTCACTGAAGTATCAGCGTCGTGTGGCTCAGGCCGTTAAGCGTGCTCGCCAATTGGCTCTGCTGCCCTTCGTAACCGATTTGATGAAATAATTAAAGTAGGAGGTAAGATATATGGAAATTATTCTGAAAGAAGATGTTATCGGCTTGGGTTACAAGAACGATATCGTGAAGGTTAAGTCTGGTTACGGACGCAACTATCTTATCCCCCAGGGCAAGGGTGTTATCGCCAGCGAGAGTGCCAAGAAGGTTCTGGCTGAGAACCTGCGTCAGCAAGCCGTGAAGTTGGCTAAGATTAAGGCTGAGGCTCAGGCTGTTGCCGACAAACTGGCTGGTGTGGCTCTGACCATTGCTACTAAGGTTAGCAACTCTGGCGTTATCTACGGTTCTGTAAACTCTTTGCAGATTGCCGACGAACTTGCTAAATTGGGTTTCGACATCGACCGCAAGAAGATTGTGGTGAAGGATGTTAAGACTGTTGGTGACTTCGTTGCCGTTGTTAAGCTCCACAAGGAGGTTGTCGCTGAGGTTCCCTTCAAGGTTATTGCCGAAGGCGCTCCCGTTGTAGAGGAAGCTCCTGCTGTTGTAGAAGAGGCTCCCGCTGAGGTTGAGGCTCCTGCAGAAGAAGAGGCTGCCGCAGAGTAAATTTTAATCAACTATCATAAGCAAGGCTCGATTCCTTTGGGGAATCGGGCCTTGCTTTTTTTGTTTTCGTTGATTCTCTCGTTTTCGTTATTCCGAAAATCAAAAAGAAGAGGGACCGCACTCTCGTGCAATCCCTCAAGACCTATTGTCCGTATTTTGCTACTTAGGCAACAGTGTCAGCTGCAACAGTGTCAGCAGCTACGGTATCAACAACCTCAACAGTGTCAACTGCAGTGGTGTCCTCGGCCTCAGCCTGCTTTGTACCGTTACCGCAAGAAGCGAAAGAAATAGCTGCTACAGCTACGAACATGAATGCTAACTTTTTCATTTTTTCTTTTTAGTTAAATTAATAAAACAATCAATTGCTTTTAAAACCGATGCAAAGGTACGAACTTTTTCAATACGTTGTATCTCTAAACTCCAACTTTTTTTAATTTTTCTTTAATATTTTTTACTTAAGCCTCTTTCTTTTAATTTTTCACTTTCAATTCTTAATTTATAGTTGTACCTTTGTAGCATGATTAAGGACACATCTTTGGCTGGAAAAAAGGCCGTTTATTTCACGCTGGGGTGTAAGTTGAACTTTGCGGAGACATCAACCGTTGCTCAACGTCTGCAGGAGTTGGGCGTTGAACGTGCCCGTAAGGGTGAACCTGCCGACATATGTTATGTAAATACATGTAGTGTGACAGAAGTGGCCGACCACAAGTGCAGACAGGCCATCCATAAGCTTATTAAGGAGAATCCCGGTGCTTTTGTCGTGGTTACGGGTTGCTATGCTCAACTCAAACCCGATGTCATCAAGCAGATTGAGGGGGTTGACCTCGTACTGGGTACGGCCGAGAAGGGCAGGGCGGTGGAAAAGATTATGGAGCATTTCTCCCCCAACGGACTCTCCCCCAGCCCCTCCCTTGTAGGGAGGGATGCGGATACTCCGGCTAATGAGAAGAATAATGTAACCAATCCCCTCCCTACAAGGGAGGGGTTGGGGGAGAGTCTTTTCGTCCCCTCATGTGCATGTGGCGACCGTACGCGCTACTTCCTGAAGGTGCAAGACGGTTGTAACTACTTTTGCACTTATTGCACCATTCCCTTTGCTCGTGGACGAAGTCGCAACGGTTCGATTGCCAGTCTTGTTGAACAAGCAGAGGAGGTTGCACGCAAGGGTGGCAAGGAGATTGTACTGACGGGTGTTAATATCGGTGATTTCGGAAAGACTACGGGTGAGACATTCATTGACCTTATTCGTGCCCTTGACAAGGTGGAGGGCATAGAGCGATACCGCATAAGCAGTATTGAGCCCAATCTCTTGACAGACGAAGTATTGGAGTTCTGTGCCCAGAGCCGTGCCTTTATGCCTCACTTCCATGTGCCCCTGCAATCGGGTAGCGACGAGGTGTTGCGCTTGATGCACCGTCGTTATGATACGGCACTCTTCCAGCAGAAGATGCTTCGCATACGCGAACTGATGCCCGATGCCTTCATCGGTGTGGACGTCATCGTTGGCATGAGAGGCGAGACGGATGAACTTTTCACCGAGGCATTGGCTTTTATGGATTCTCTGCCCGTCAGTCAGTATCATGTGTTTAGCTATAGCGAACGGCCAGGAACCAAAGCCCTCAACATTCCTCATCGTGTTCGACCAGAGGAGAAGCATTGCCGAAGCCAGCAGGTTCTGAAGGTGAGTGAGGAACATACGCGTGCGTTCTATAATAAATATATAGGCAGCGTGCGACCAGTATTGCTGGAGCGCGGTAAGAAGAAGGGCACGATGGGGGGCTTTACGGATAACTATGTTAGGGTCGATACCTCCCCCAACCCCTCCCAAGGAGGGGAGGCTCTCCTTCGGGATAATATCGTTGTGCCGATACGGCTTATGGGGTGGAACGAGAAGGGCGATGCCTTGGTGGGTGAATTAGCATAAATTGTGTTTATGAATTATGAAATAAATGATAAGGAGCGTCTTTCCCCCCTCTCTTTGGGAGAGGGGCAGGGGGCGAGGTTGAGTATTATCATATTGAACTGGAACGGGGTGGATATGATGCGCCGCTTCCTTCCCTCGGTGGTGAAGAACTCGCCCGAGGCGGAGATAGTAGTGGTCGATAACGGTTCTACGGATGATAGTATCCATTTCCTCGAAACGGAGATGCCCGAGGTGCGTTGTATCGTGCTTGACAAGAACTATGGTTTTGCCGAAGGCTACCATCGTGGATTGCAGGAGTTGGAGGCCTATCCCCAGTCCCTCCAAAGGGGAGGGGAGAAGCCACTCTCAGAGGAAAATACGGAAACCTGCTCCGGAGGGAACGCCCCCCTCCTAAAGGGAGGGGATGGGGGTAGGCTTTACCTCCTGTTGAATAGTGATGTAGAGGTGCCCGAAGGATGGCTCCAACCGATGCTTGCTTACATGGATGCACATCCCGAGGTGGCGGCTTGTCAGCCGAAGATACGTTGCCAGTGGGCACCTGAGTACTTTGAATATGCTGGGGCATCAGGGGGATTTATCGATTCCTTGGGTTATCCCTATTGCCGTGGCCGTGTGTTCGGTACGGTGGAGAAGGACGAGGGACAGTATGACGATGTCGTTCCTGTGCTTTGGGCAACGGGGGCATCTCTCATGATTCGTAGCCGCGACTATTGGGAGGTAGGCGGCTTGGATGGTCGTTTCTTTGCTCATCAGGAGGAGATAGACCTCTGTTGGCGCTTGCGTAGTCGGGGTAGGGGAGTTGTTGTTGTGCCCCAGAGCGTGGTTTATCATTTGGGAGGCGGAACTCTGCCTCAGGGTAATCCGCGAAAGGAGTACCTCAACTTCCGTAACAACATGCTCTTGCTTTATAAGAACTTGCCCGAAGACCGTCTTCGTCCTGTCATGCGCCTACGCTTCTGGCTCGACCTGCTGGCCTCTATTCAGTTCTTCCTCACGGGTAACTTCCGTTCGGCTTTTGCCGTATGGCACGGGCGCATAGACTTCTATCGCCAGCGTGGCCAGTTCCGGGAAGACCGTAGGGAGAACTTGCGCCTTACCACGCTCTCGCCTGTGCCAGAGCAATCCACTTTCTCTCTCCTATGGCAATATTATGTAAAAGGAAAGAAAACATGGAAACAGCTTTATACCTAATTCCCTGCACGTTGGGCGACACCCCCATCGAACAGGTCCTGCCCACGTATAATACCGAGGTTGTACGTCAGATTCGTCACTTCATCGTCGAAGAGATTCGCACGGCCCGTCGTTTTCTTCGCCGTGTGGACAGAGAGTTTCCCATAGACGATTGCACGTTCTACGAGATGGGTAAACATGCAGACGAAGGACGATACACCTCTTATCTACAACCTATTTCCGATGGCCACCCCGTTGGAGTTATTAGCGAGGCGGGATGCCCGGCTGTAGCCGACCCGGGTGCCGACATTGTCTGCATTGCCCAGCGTCGGGGAATCCGTGTCGTTCCCCTTGTTGGCCCTAATAGCATGATTATGGCCGTCATGGCCAGTGGATTGAATGGTCAGAGTTTTGCCTTCAATGGCTATCTGCCCATCGACGACGGTGAGCGTGCTCAGCGGTTGAAGTCTCTCGAACAGCGTGCCCAACGCGAGCGTCAGACGCAACTCTTCATAGAAACACCCTATCGTAATCGTAAAATGTTCGATACGCTCACCCGTACCCTTAATCCAAAGACACGCCTATGTATTGCCGCTGGCATCACCACGCAGGAAGAGTGGATTCATACCCACACCATTGGCGAATGGCGCACACTCTCACTCCCCGACCTTAGCAAGGTACCGGCCATCTTCCTTGTTCTCTGATTTTTATTTTACTTCCGTCAAATTTCCGTCAATACTTTGACGGTACTTCCTTCAATGTCTTGAAGGTTGTACCTTCGTTATATTGACGTCTTCTTGGCGGCCATACGTCGTGGCGTATGTGACAAAATGTTTCGATGCTTGTCTTCTCTGTCTTCTTCCTTTGTTATGCGTTGGAGAATAAGTTTTTAATGCTTGAAGCTATGCTTTTTCAACTATTTTTCGTACCTTAGCACGCAGATATCACAGAATAACCATGAAGACAGAGAAATCATGAAAACGCGCATAACGACTAACGGAACGTGCACTACCTTGTATTTGGAGGGACGTTTGGATACGGTAGCCTCTCAGGAGGTGCAGTCCGACATCGAGAATTTATTGGAATCCGCAAGACCTGTGGAACAGTTGGTGTGCGATGCCAGTCAACTGACCTATCTTTCCAGTTCTGGTCTTCGCATTTTGTTGGGTTTGCGTAAGCGTTTCCCTAATTTCCGCCTTACTGAGGTTTGTCCAGAGGTGTATCAAGTGCTGGAGATGACAGGCTTTACGAAGATGATGACGGTGGAGCGTGCTCTGCGCCGCATGTCGGTGGAGGGATGCGAAGAGATTGGCCGCGGTGGCGTGGGTGTGGTGTATCGCATTGATGACGACACCATCATTAAGGTCTTTCGCGAAGGCTCCGACATCAACGAGGTGCGACGCGAGATAACCATGTCGAAGGAGGCTTTCGTTTTGGGAATGCCTACGCCCATTTCGTTTGACGTGGTGCGGGTGGGCAGTCAGTACGGCCTTGTCTATGAACTGCTGAAAGCTGAGACCTTTAGTAACTGTATTCGCCGTCAACCCGAACGCATCGACGAATTTGCACGTCTTTATGCTGGATTGTTCCGTCAGTTGCATGGCATTCAGGTTTCTCAACCGAGCCTTATCCCCAGTGCCATGGAGCGTGTGGAAAATGCCGTGCGACATATTGGCCGATACTTTGACGCGGCGAGCATCGACCTCTTGCTTCGCATCGTTTCTGCCATACCGCAGGGCAATCGCTTGTTGCATTGCGACCTACAGACAAAGAACGCCATGATGCAGGGCGATGTAACCGCATCGCGCTTGCATAGCGAAACGGAGCAAGAACTGATGCTCATAGACATGGGCGAGGTGAGTTACGGTCATCCCATAATAGACCTCGGAAATGCCCAATCGGCTATGGTGGCCCTTATTGGCGACTATGAGCAGATGATTGGCATACCGCGTGAGGTGGGACTCGACCTTTGGAAACGGACGATGCAGTACTATTTCGAGGGACTCTCGGCAGCTGAATTTGCTCATCGCATGGAACAGATTGAAACGGTTGGGGTGGTGCGCAACTTCAGTTGGCTGTCGCTCTCCGATTCCTTCCCCGATGCCGTTGTACGCGAGTGTCAGCAAGCCTTCGCCGAGCGTGTAACGAAGCATAAGGACCGCCTGCTTGACATAAGTAGTACGTTTGGTGACTGGAATCTATAATTTAATGCATAAATATTAATATTTAATGTTTAATTATTGGAGAAAGGGCCAATGGAAACGCTGGCGTAAGTCGATGCAGACGAAGTCGAGCCTGGCCATACTTATAACGGCTGCGGTGCTCATCGAGACAACAGCCATCGTGCAATACCTGTATGCATCCTGGGGCATACAAGAGGGAGTCAGGTCACGTGCAGAGGCGGAGCTAAAACTGACAAGTCTGCATATTCGCAATGTGACGATAGCCGTTGAAGTGGCATCGTCCAATATGGTATGGGCCATCGAACGAGAACTTGATACACCCGACTCCATATATAATGCCATGCGTCGGCTTGTGGAGCATAACCCCACCATTGTGGGATGCGGGGTAGCGTTTATCCCCGATTATTACCCCCAGAAGGGACATTGGTTCGAGCCTTACGTGGCCAAGCGTGATGGAGGCGTGATTGAAGAGATGCAGATAGGTTCGGCCTCACATGACTACTTGCAACAGACGTGGTTCAAGACAGGTCTCACCGCCGACCCGGGAACATGGACAGAACCTTACTACGATGAGGCTGGTGCAAAGATGATGCTTTGCACTTACGTCATGCCCATACACGATGCAGGTGGCAGGGTAGTGGCCGTATTAGGTGCTGACGTATCTCTCGAATGGTTGAGCACAACCATCAATGCCCATCCCATCTACCCCTCCAGCTATAACCTCATGCTCTCCCGTGAGGGCAAGATACTGGCTTGTCCCGTTGACAGTACAGTGATGAAGCAAAACATCTATGCGGCAGCCAAGCGCATGGAGGACACCACTATAAACAGCATAGGCCGGGAGATGCTAGGTGGGAAGAGCGGCGTATCTATCGTCAAGGACGGACAAGGAAATGAGAAGTTCGTATATTATGCGCCCGTGGAAGGCGATGCCGGATGGTCTATGGCCGTGGTATGCTCGTCTGATGAGATATACCATAGCCTCCGCACGGTGGGACTTGCCCTGTTCTTGCTGATGATTGCAGGTATGCTCCTTATGACCTACATTCTGTTTCGTACCATTCGAGGTTTCAACCGTTTACAGATAGCCAATGCCGAGAAGGAACGCATGGGGAGCGAATTGCGCATTGCCAGTGCCATTCAGATGGGTATGATACCGAAGACTTTTCCACCATACCCCGAGCGTGACGATGTGGAGGTATATGGAACTCTTCTTCCTGCCAAGGAAGTCGGTGGCGACCTTTATGACTTCTTCATCCGCGACGAGAAATTCTTCTTCTGTGTGGGTGATGTTTCGGGCAAGGGCGTTCCTGCTTCGTTAGTGATGGCCGTCACACGTAGTCTCTTCCGCAGTGTTTCCGTGCGGGAAGCCAATCCCGGGCGTATCATGGAGTCCATGAACTCTGCCATGAGTGAGATGAACGATAGTAACATGTTTGTCACCCTCTTTGTTGGTGTACTCGATCTGCCTACGGGACGTCTCCACTATTGTAATGCAGGTCATTGTGCTCCCATTCTGGTGGGAAATGGTGTGGGTACATTGCCTGTAGAGTCGAATATCCCTGTGGGGCTTATGAGTGACTGGAAGTATGTTACACAGGAATCGGTAGTATCACCCCGTACAACCATCTTCCTCTATACCGATGGCTTGTCAGAAGCCGAGAATGTCGTGCACGAACAGTTTGGCGAGGCGCGTATTTTGGAGGTTGTCGGTAAGGACAATCATAATAATCCGGCGACATTGATTAATCGCATGAACGAAGCCGTTCAGCAGTTTGTGGCCGAAGCCGTGCAAAGCGACGACCTGACGATGCTGGCCGTGCAATACACCAAGGAACAGCTTGAGGAACGATTGTCGCGCAGCATTACGTTACCCAACGATGTGGAGGCCGTGCCCCGACTTTCTGCCTTTGTTGAGGATGTCGCAGAGGCAATGGGA
Organism: uncultured Prevotellaceae bacterium; assembly: GCA_947169115.1. Classification (GTDB taxonomy): domain Bacteria; phylum Bacteroidota; class Bacteroidia; order Bacteroidales; family Bacteroidaceae; genus Physcousia. The sequence goes on along the minus strand of CAMVOK010000013.1, from coordinate 50,622 downwards.
TTTGATGCCCCGATGACGATGAACTTGAATCTGGCTGTTGAGGAGGCCGTCGTCAATGTCATGAACTACGCCTATCCCAAGGGTACGAAGGGAAATATTAACATTGAGGCTCATGCCAACGATGTGCGCCTCAAGTTCATAATAACCGACAGCGGTGCACCTTTCGACCCGACCGCAGTGAAGGAGGTCGATACTTCGCTATCTGCTGAGGAACGTCCCATCGGTGGCCTTGGCATCTATCTTGTTCGTCAGCTTATGGACTCCATCAACTATGAGTATGTCGATGGTCATAACGTGCTGACGCTCCGCAAAAAATTGTAAGTCCCCATCTTCGTGGCCGTATGGATGTCATCATAGCCATAGATTCGTGGAAAGGGTGTCTTACCAGTAGTGAGGCGAACGAGGCCGCACGGCGTGGCGTATTGACCCGTTGGCCCGATGCCAAGGTGCAGTGCTTTCCTATGAGCGACGGGGGCGAAGGCTTTCTCGATGCGGTAGAGCCAACGGGCTCTTATCAGCGTGTCACGATTAATGCTCTCGACCCTCTCATGCGTCCCATCAAGGCCGACTATCTTTACTCTCCCCCCAAAGAGGGAGTTGGAGGGGGACTTGCCGTTATTGAGATGGCACAAGCCAGTGGTCTCCATCTGTTGAAACCCGAGGAACGTAATCCTCTTGTAGCATCCAGTTATGGTACCGGCCAACTCATAGCCGATGCCTTGCAACGTGGAGTCACGGACATCATTGTTGGCTTAGGTGGTTCTGCCACCAGCGATTGTGGTATGGGTATGTTGGAAGCCCTTGTTGAAAGAGGCCATTCGTCAATCCCTCAGTCCTTAAACATTACCATCGCCACCGACGTTACCAATCCACTCTTTGGACCCAATGGGGCCACCTATACCTTTGCTCCGCAGAAGGCTTCTCCCTCCTTGTCGCCAGAAGCCCTTTCCGCTATGCTTTCCGAACTGGAGACCCGTTCTGTGGCGTTCGCTTCAGCTTCCCGTTCTGTGGCGTTCGCTTTAGCGAATGCATCTCCTGCTTACGATTATAGCCAGGAGCCAGGGGCAGGAGCCGCAGGCGGTGTTGGCTATGCCCTTATGCAATACTATGGTGCCCGCCGTATCAGTGGAGCGGAATTCATTATCAGCCAAACCTTACAGACCCTCCCTCTGCCTTCTGCAGGGAGCACAGATGGAGAGCCTTTTCTTATTATCACCGGCGAAGGTCGTGCCGACTGTCAGACCCTTATGGGAAAACTGCCATACGCCATCCTACAGAAGACAAAGTCACTGGACATTCCTGTTATACTCCTTGCCGGACAAGTCCGTGACCGTCAGGCGCTGCTCGATGCAGGCTTCTCTCAAGTGCTATGTGTGAATCCTCCTGATAGTCCACTTGAAGAATGTATCCGTCCCGACATGGCGGCAACCCGAATAACAGGAACCATAAAACACATTACGATATGAAACGTTTATCATTGCTAACGCTTATCCTCCATAGTTTGCTCTTCACCCTTCACGCTCAGGAGGTTCCTGTGCCCCAGAATATCTTTGCCCGCGATATTGTCTCTCTCAATGGAGATTGGCATTATTTTGCCGATCCGCAGGAACAGGGGTACTATGGCTACCACATGGAAAAACTGCCTTGGGGCTATTTCAACGATGCCAAGCCACAACGCCCCACCGACCTCATTGAATATAGTTTCGACAACTCTCCCACCATGTGCGTGCCAGGTGATTGGAACACGCAGGACTCCATGCTTTACCTCTATGAAGGTACGGTATGGTATCGGCGGACGTTTGAGTTCCCCCAGTCCTCCACCATGGGAGAGGGTGAGGGGAGGTTCTTGCTCTACTTTGGTGCTGTCAACTACGAGGCTATGGTATTCCTCAATGGCAAGGAACTGGGTAAGCATGTGGGAGGCTTCACACCCTTCTGTTACGATGTCACCGATGTCCTTCGTTCGGGGCAGAACTCCCTTGTCGTGAAGGTGGACAACAAACGTCATCGTGACAACGTGCCTACTCGCGTTTTCGACTGGTGGAACTATGGAGGCTTGACGCGTGATGTACTTCTCGTGTGCGTGCGTAATACCTATATAGAAGATTATTCGTTGAGGTTGGCTGAAAAAGGAATCTATTTCTCCGTCAGCTTAAACAAACCCGAGGCTGGACTTAGGGTGACCCTCACGATTCCCGAACTAAAAGTAAAGAAGACCATTGAAACGGATGCTCAAGGTAAGGCCTCACTGCCTCTTACGAAAACAACCCCCCAACTCTGGTCGCCCGACAATCCGAAACTCTACGACATAGTCATTACGTTGGAAGAAGACCAAGAGCAGAAGGCTAACTCTCAACCTTCAGCACTCAAGGACCAGATAGGTTTCCGCACCATTGAGACCCGAGGCCGTGAGATACTGCTCAACGGGAAGCCCATTTTCTTGCGTGGCATCTGTGTCCACGATGAATCGGCTTATACCAATCGGCGCTTGACAACCAAGGCCGAAGCCGATACCCTCATCGCCTGGGCCAAGGCTGCAGGGTGTAACTTCCTTCGCCTTGCGCATTACCCACACAACGAAATAACCATCCGCGAAGCCGAACGTCAGGGCATGTTGCTCTGGGAGGAGATTCCCGTCTATTGGAGCATTGCGTGGGACAATCCTCAGACGCTCGACAATGCCCGTCGCCAACTCACCGATATGATTCACCGCGACCACAACCGCTGTGCTACCATCATTTGGTCCATTGCCAACGAAACTCCGCACGGTGAGGCTCGCGACCGTTTCCTTTCCACTTTGGCTCGTGAGGCTCAAAGTCAGGATTCCACACGTCTTATCAGCATGGCTATGGAAGTGCTTTCTGCCTCTAACTACATCAATCGTTTGCAGGACAATATGCATGAGTACGTCGATGTCGTCAGTTTCAACCAGTACGTTGGCTGGTATCGCGACGTTTCGGATGCACCTAAGATGAAGTGGGAAGTTCCCTATGAGAAGCCTGTCATCGTCAGCGAATTTGGGGGCGGTGCCTTGGCTGGCAAACATGGGGCGGAGAACGAACGTTGGACTGAGGAGTTCCAGGCACGCCTCTATCGCGAGAATCTCGACATGCTCGACAAAATTCCTGGCCTTGCCGGCACCTGCCCATGGTGTCTTAAGGATTTCCGTTCGCCTCGTCGCCTCCTTCCTGGCATACAAGACCACTTCAACCGTAAGGGTATTATCTCTGACCAGGGTCAGCGTAAGCAATCCTTCGATGTCCTCCGCCACTGGTACGAAGGAAAAAAGTAATCTCTCCTATTTTGTCGGGTATCTGGCAAAAATATAGGCAGACATTTGTTTTATAATGCTATTATAATTATTTTTGCATAATCACTCGCATAATCGTATCTTTCGTATAAAACGTATAACCATGAAAAAAACGGCAGACTACATCCAAAGGATAGAAATAGACTCACTGTGGAGCGGAAGGCGACACATCGTGTGGGACTTGCGTCCCGACGTGAACATCCTCAGTGGTGTGAATGGGGTGGGGAAGAGCACCATCCTAAACCGTGTTGTGAAGAACCTTCTGGAGTACCGTGACATGGAGCGGAGCCTCGATGGGGTGACCGTCACGTATAGTCCAGAGGATGCAGACACGGTGAAGTTCGACGTGATACGCTCTTTCGATCGTGCCGTAGTGACGAGCGAACTGCTTTCGAAAGTGGCCGACATGAAGTTGCAGACGGAACTCGACCTGCAACTCTACATGCTACAACGTCGCTACCTCGATTATCAGGTGAACCTGTCCAACCGGATGATACAGATACTGACCTCAGGAGGCGAGGATGCCCAGTGGCAGGCACAGCAGATGGTGAAAGAGAAGGCTCATTTCCAGGATATTGTCGATGAACTGTTCGGAGGCACGGGAAAGACGATTGACCGTGATTCGAATGAGATACGCTTCCGTCAGTACGGAGGGACGATAGAGCCATATCAACTGTCGTCGGGCGAGAAACAGATGCTCATTATCCTGCTAACCGTGTTAGTGCAGAACCGTGAGCATTATGTCCTCTTCATGGACGAGCCCGAGGTAAGCCTGCATTTTGAATGGCAGAAACAACTCGTTTCGTTGGTTCGCGACTTGAATCCCAACGTACAGGTTATCCTCACCACTCATAGTCCAGCTGTAGTCATGGACGGTTGGCAGGACTGCATCACGGATGTGGAAGATATTGTAGTGGACGAAGAGGAGTTAAAGAGGAGTTAAAGGGACGATAGTATTCAATGAAGCGCTTGACCGATAATATCAATTCACGCTACATCGAGGCGGCCAACCGACTCCGACCGAACAGGGAACGTCGTCGGGTGGTGGCATACGTGGAGAGCTATGACGATGTTCTCTTTTGGCGTTCGGTGCTTGATGAGTTTGAATCGGACACACTCACTTTTGAGGTTATGCTGCCCTCGCGTACCAATTTGGGGAAGGGAAAAAGGAATGTGCTGAAAAATTTAGAGAAGGGGCAAGCAGCAAGGTGCAAGGAGCAAGGAGCAGGGTGCAAGGGCCAATCGGAATGTAATAGCATGGATGAGTCGCAAACTGCCAAACAATCCTCTTACTCCTTGCCCCTTGCGCCTTGCTCCCCTTTTGGTTCTTCCCTCATTGCCTGTGTCGATTCCGACTACGACTACCTAATGCAAGGAGCGACCCCCGTATCTAAGGAGATTATTGAGAATCCATACGTATTTCATACCTACGTCTATGCCATCGAGAACTACCAGTGCTATGCCCGTGGCCTACATGAGGTGTGTGTCATGTCCACGTTGAACGACCGCGAAGTTGTGGACTTGGAAGCCTTTATGGAGGAGTATAGTCGCATCATTTGGCCTTTGTTCGTATGGAATGTATGGGTTTATCGGTACGATTGTTATAATCGTTTTACGTTGATGGACTTTGGCGTTCTTGTGAGTATCCGTGATGTGAATCCCTACCATCCCGAACGTACATTGGAACAGTTGCGGCATACGGTGAATCGCAAAATAAACTGGATGCAGCAACACTACCCTGAAGGCAAGAAAACCTATAAACCTCTGCGTGACCAGTTGTTGTCTTTGGGATTGACCCCCGAGACTACCTATCTATACATGCAGGGACACACACTCATGGATGGGGTTATTATTCCCTTGCTTACCCCTATTTGTGTGCAACTGCGTAAGGAACGTGAGGCCGAAATCCGTCGTAATGCCGTACATAGTCAACAGCGACAGAACGAGCTTTCCTGCTACCAGCGTCGCTTGGGTGCCATCGACCAGATGCTTCGGAAAAGTACAATGTTCCGCAAGGCTGAAGTATTCCAGCGACTAAGAAATGATATACAGACGTTCGTGGAGACCTTGAAGACTGAGAAAGAAAGAATATGAAGAATATGAGACGCATTACATTATTGATTTTCTTCTTGCTCTTTTCGTGGCTGTGCTTTGCTCAGTCATTGACCGTAGGCAGTTATAATATCCGTTATAAGAACAAGGAAGACAGCATCAAGGGCAATGGCTGGGTGGTCCGTTGCCCGTCGATCTGCCATCAGATTCTATGGGAATGTCCCGACATCTTCGGGGCTCAGGAGGTGTTGCATCGTCAGCTTTTGGATATGGAGAACGGACTTCGTGGTAAGTATAAATGGATAGGTGTGGGGCGCGACGATGGGAAGAAGAAGGGAGAGTATGCTGCCATCTTTTACAATCCCGAACGTGTGGAACTCCTTGAGGAGGGACATTTCTGGCTCAATGAGACACCCGACCGTCCGGCTTTGGGATGGGATGCTGCCTGTGTACGTATCTGTACGTGGGGACATTTCCGTGACCGTAATACAGGAAGTGACTTCTATTTCCTGAACCTACATTTGGACCATGTGGGCGTGACGGCACGTAGCGAGTCGGCAAAATTGGTGATGCAGCGTATTACGGAGATGACGGATGGTGGCAAGAAGTTGGCCGTATTGACAGGTGACTTCAATGTGTCACAGACCAACGAACTTTATACCCTGTTCACGGAGTCGGGCGTACTGAAGGATTGTTACGCCTGTGCCTCGCTTCGCTTTGCCGAGACGGGAACGTTCAATGGTTTCAAGCCCAATAAGTTCACTACGGAGCGCATCGACCACATCTTCGTAACTCCAGCTACTACAGTTGAGGCTTACGCCGTGCGTACCGATAGTCGTTGGCAGGAGGAGGACGGTGCTATGGTACGCCGCGTTCTTTCTGATCATTATCCTGTGTTCGCGAGAATAAGGTTTTGATGATGCATAATGCACAATGCATAATTCATAATATACTATGAAAAGCATTCTTCTTATCTTGACATTGTTGTTCGCAGTAGAACCCTTTCAAATTATAGAAGCCACAATCAAAAAGGCCGATTACCGCATCGTGCCATTGCCGAAAAGCATAGAGGTGGATACGGCACATGTTTTTGTTCTGCAAGCGGACATGACCATTGCGTATGATGCAGGGAATGCAGAGGTGGAGCGGATAGCACAGTTTACCCATCAATGGGCGGAGGAAACCACGGGTTTACATCTTACACTTACTCCCAATCGCAAGAAGGCGGCTGTCCGTTTTTCATTGGACGGACAGGGTGGGGAAGAAGCCTACGAAATAATTGTGGACAAGAAAGGTATCTTGCTGAAAGCCACCACGCCCATAGGTTTGTTTCGGGCTGCACAGACCTTGCGTAAGGCATTGCCGATTGTAAAGGAGCAAGGGGCGGGGAGCAAGGAGCATGTAAATGCGCAGGAGGTTCAGTTCCCTTATGTTCATATTCAGGACGAGCCTCGTTTCCCTTATCGGGGTGTGTTGCTCGATTGTGGACGACATTTCTTCACGGTTGAGTTTATCAAGCAGTTTCTCGATGCCATGGCTTTGCATGGCTGCAACCAGTTTCACTGGCATCTGACTGAAGACCAAGGTTGGCGTTTCGAGGTAAAATCTCTGCCTCGTCTGGCCATGGAGGGCAGTGTCAGGGAACAAACCGTCATTGGTCCCAATTCGGGCATTTACGATGGAGTCCGCTATGGAGGGTATTATACGCAGGAAGATTGTCGCGAAATTGTCCGTTACGCTCAGGAACGCTATATCAATGTCATTCCCGAGATAGACCTTCCGGGTCACATGCAGGGAGCTTTGCACGTATTCCCCAACTTAGGATGTACGGGCGGTCCCTATCCTGTCCGCACGTATTGGGGGGTGAGCAAGGAGGTGCTCTGTGCGGGTAATCCCGAGACAATGGACTTCCTAAAGACCGTGTTGGGCGAGTTATGTGATGTCTTCCCTTCGAAGTACATCCACATTGGCGGTGACGAATGTCCCAAAGATCGCTGGCGAAAGTGCCCGAAGTGCCAGGCCAAGATTAAGGAACTCGGTATAACGGACGAGGGAAAGCATAACAAGGAAGACCAGCTTCAGACATGGGTGAATCACGAGATAGAGCGTTTCTTGAATGAGCGTGGTCGTGACCTCATTGGTTGGGATGAGATTTTGGCTGGAGGACTTACGGACGGATCTATTGTCATGTCGTGGCGTGGCACGAAGGGAGGAATCGCTGCTGCCCGTCAAGGTCACCGCGTCATCATGTCGCCCAACGTCTATGCTTACATCGACCATCCCCAGCTGAAGGACGTGGCCAAGCAGCCCCGTACCACAGGCGGCTACATCGTGTCGTGTAGCAAGGTGTATTCTTTTGAACCCGTTGTTCCCGACAGTCTTACGGCAGAGGAACAACAGTGTATTATGGGTGTGCAAGCTAACCTATGGACGGAACATGTGGCCTATCCCGAACATGCTTTCTATCAGCTGTTGCCACGACTGGCGGCCATGTGCGAGGTGCAGTGGTGTAGCCCCGGACAGAAGGATTTCGACGACTTCAAGGTTCGTCTGCCTCGTATGGAACGTCTCTATGACAGCCTAGGTTTAAAGTATTGTCATCAGGTGGAATAACAATAATAATGTATAATTGATAATGTATAATGTACAATTGATAATGTACAATTGATAATGTACAATTGATAATGTATAATTGAAAAATATAAATCGCTGTGAAAAGAATTTTATTTATTATCGCCATGCTGGCATTTGCATTCAACGCTCAGGCTGCTAACGAAGACTGGGCAAACTTCAAGCGTTACGAGGAAAGTAATCAGGAAGTAAAGACCTGGCCACAGGAGAAGCGTAAGGTCGTGTTCATGGGCAACAGCATCACGCAGAACTGGGTAAGTCGTCATGGTCAGTTCTTCACAGAGAACGGTTATGTGGGTCGTGGCATCAGTGGGCAAACCACTTACCAGATGGTACTGCGCTTTTATGAAGATGTTATCAGTCTGCACCCTAAGGCTGTGGTTATTAATGGTGGCACGAACGACATTGCTCAGAACAACCATGTCTATGTGGAGGAGCGCACGTTCCAGAACATTGTTACCATGGCACAAATGGCTAAGGCTCATGGAATCAAGGTCATTCTAACCTCCATCACACCCTGCGACCATTACACCTGGCGCAAGGAAATCACCGATGTTGTGGAGAAGATTAAGAGTCTGAATGCTCGCATCAAGGAATACGCCAAGAAGAACAAATTCCAGTACGTGGACTATTGGACGCCCATGGCCAAAGAGGATGGTTCCATGCGTGACGGCATTTCCGACGAAGGTTGTCATCCTAACGTGGCGGGCTATGAAATCATGGAGCCCCTGGTACAAAAGGCCATCAAGAAAGTGGTGAAGTAAAACCTCACTCCTAGCCCCTCTCCGAAGGGCGAGGGGAATAAATGTTTAAATGGTAAATAGTAAATGTTTAAATGGTAAATGATTTTATGAAACGCTTGTTTTTTATTATCTGTAATTTTTTATTTATTGCATCATTGCAGGCTAAGACCACTGTTATTACATCTCCCCATGGTCAACTTACTGTGGAGTTAAATACCGAGAAAGGCAAGTTCGGTTGGACGGTATGTAAGGGTGGTAAGCTCATATACACGGAGAGTGGCATATCCCTGACCATAGGTGGCCAGGTACTGGGTGGAACCGCCGCTGTTAAAAGTGTCAAGCAGCGTAAGGTGAGTCAGACCATCCAGCCTGTAGTTCCCCTAAAGTTCTCGACTATTCAGGACGATTATACCGAAGCAACCATCAACTTTGGTTTCTATCAGGTCATCATGCGCGTCATGGACAATGCCGTGGCTCATCGCTTTGTAACAAACATCAAGGGTGAGGTAGAGGTGAAGGACGAACAATTCACCCTTGTGCCTGTCGATGGGTTCATCGCCCACTATCAGACTTGTGGTTCGTTTAATACGTCATACGAGGAAGCCTACCAGCACAAGTCGATTGCCGATTGGCATAAGGATGACAAACTGGCTACGGTGCCAGCTCTTCTTTCTGGTACCGACGACACACAATTGCTCATTGGCGAGAGTGATGTGGACGACTACCCCCGTATGTTCCTCAAAACCGTTGTGCCTTCGGGTACTTCCGAAGCAGTCATCACTTCCACATTCCCAAAGTCGCCCATTGAGTGGGAACCTTGGGGAGACCGCAGTGAGAAGATAACCAAGGAGGGCGACTACATTGCTAAGACTCAGGGAACCCGCGCTTTTCCGTGGCGTTATGTCATAGTGACCGATTCCAAGGGCATTCTCGAACAGACCGTACCTGTTCAGTTGGCTCGTCGCAATTCGTTGGCGGATGTCAGCTGGATTCAGCCTGGTCAGGTCTCTTGGGAATGGTGGAACGGTGCAACCCCGTATGGTCCTGATGTTAACTTCAAGGCTGGCTGTAACTATGATACCTATTGCTATTTTGCCGATTTTGCTGCTAAGTATGGTATAGAGTATATCCTGCTCGACGAGGGTTGGGCGAAGTCAACGCGCGACCCCTTCCACGGCAACGACCAGTTACGGTTGCCTGAACTCATAAAGTACTGCAACCAGAAGGGTGTGAAAATCATCTTATGGTTGCCTTGGCTGACTGCTTACCAAAACTTTGATACCCTCTTCAAGACATACGCCGAATGGGGCATCCCTGCTGTGAAGATAGACTTCATGGATCATGCTGACCAGTGGATGGTCAACTTCTACAAGCGTGTTACTGCTGAGGCTGCCAAGTACAAGATTATTGTTGACTGGCATGGAGCTTTCTCTCCGGCAGGATTGGAATACGAATACCCCAATCTTATCTCCTACGAAGGTGTGCGCGGATTGGAGCAGATGGGCAACTGTCGTCCCGAGAATACTACCTTCATTCCCTTCATCCGTAATGCCGTTGGGGCAGCCGACTTCACCCCCGGTGGCATGAATAACATGCAGCCCGAACGCTATCAGGCTACACGTCCCAATTCGGGAGCCATGGGTACACGTGCTTTCCAGATGGCACTTTACGTTGTGCTTGAGAGTGGCATCCAGATGTTGGCCGACAATCCCACTCGTTACTACCAGAATGAGGATTGCACCCGCTTCATAGCTTCCGTACCCACCACATGGGATGAAACCCGTGCATTGGAGGCCGATGCCGGCAAGTATGTCATTGTAGCCAAGCGTAAAGGTCAGAAGTGGTTTATTGGTGGTATCTGCAATGGGGAATCAGGGCGTACCTTCCAAGTCAAGCTTGACTTCCTTAGTGAAGGACAGCATCGTATGACAGCTTTCAAGGATGGAGTGAACGCAGATTATCAGGCCATGCACTATAATAAGTTGGAACAGAATGTAACACGCCATTCCACCATCGAGGTTCAGATGGTGAAGAATGGTGGCTTTGCAGCCGTAATAGAGTAGGCTTAGTTTATTTTATCGATAATTCGTGCGACAAATCCTCCCTCAGGCTTGCGGAAGGATTTGTCCATTTTTTTGATAAGTCCGTCAACGGCGAACACCACCACGCTGTCTCCAGCCTGAATGTGAGTGCTACCGTTAATGGGCATACCCAGTTTGTCGCGGATGAGTCCACCCAGTGCAACTCCCTTGGGCAGACGCAGGTCGCGGATAGGATGCTCCGTGATGGGAGAACCTTCCTGAGCCACGAACTCTGCCACATCGGCATTGGCAATGGTTAGGCTCTTCATGGTGGTGACATCGGCATCAAGCATCATCTGGTAGATGTGTGTGGCCGCGATTACCTTTTTGTTGATAATCGTTCCTATGTCGAGTTTTTCGGCCATGTCTATGTAGTCCATGTTCTCCACCAAGGCCACGGTCTTTCTCACCCCTAAGCGTTTAGCAGCCAGACAGGCTAAGATGTTGGTCTCTGTCTCTGGTGTAAGTGCGGCAAAAGCCTGACATTTTCGTATGCCTTCGTCAATCAGCGTACTTGAGTCGCGTCCGTCACCATGTACAACCACAATCTCGTCGTCCTCCAACAGCTCGTTTAGTTGTCGGCATCGATCCTCATTCTGTTCCACGATTTTCATCGAAATCCAATCAGGTTTATGGTGAGCCATGTTTACGGAGATACGCCCGCCACCCATGACCATGACCTTCCTTACGTCGGGATAATCCTGTTTCCCTACCAGTTCGCGTATGAGGTTTGTGTGTTTCCTTGTGGTGATGAAGTAGGCAATGTCACCCAACTTCAGCATGTCGTTACCACCAGGGATGATGGTCTGGTTTTCGCGTTTGATCGTTACGATGTGGTAAGGTGCATCGGGTGGGCAGAGTTCTTTTAGGGGAACATCCAGTATGTGGGCACTCTCTCTCAGTTTTATGCCCATCATGATTAGGGCACCATCGTGAATGTCCCAGTACTGGCGTACCCATGAATGCCGAAGCCCTTCCAGAATTTCATGGGCAGCCAGAACCTCAGGATATATGAGAGAGTCGATGCCCATGCTATGGAAAATGTCAAGGTATTGTGGACGAACGTATTCGGCATTGTCCACTCGTGCCACCGTCTTCTTGGCACCCAGTGTGTGTGCCAACATGCAGCACGTGATGTTGCGTGATTCGTCTGGTGTAACCGCAATAAACAGGTTAGCATGTTGCACGCCAGCCTCTTTCATGCTTGTAATGCTGCTGGGCGAGGCATTAATGGTCATGAGGTCATAGTTTCCGGAGTCGGTCAAGCCATCCGTCTTCTCTGGACTTGCATCGATGACCACAATGTTGTGGTCGTCTTTCGATAACAAACGAGCCAGATGAGAACCTACGGCTCCTGCGCCTGCGATGATGATTTTCATAATAGACTCATTATACTGTCTTTATCCATTCCCACTATCTTGTATAGCTCTTGGGGAGTTCCATGTTCCACAAACTTGTCGGGCAGTCCCAACCGTATGACTTCGGGTTTGTAGCCGTGGTCGGCCATCCATTCCAGTACGGCCGAACCCAGTCCGCCCTCGATAGAGCCATCCTCGATGGTGATGATTCTGCTAAATTTCCTACCAACTTCGTTCAGGATTTCCTCGTCCAGAGGCTTCAGGAAACGCATGTCATAGTGTGCCACGTCAAGTCCCGATTCCTGAATGGCTTCGGCCGCCATGTTGCCAACCGGACCAATGGTTAGTATGGCCGTATTGCCGTCCCCGTCTTTCAGTTTCCTTCCGTGGCCGATAGGTACGGTTTCCAAGGGACAGCGCCAGTCCGTGAGTACGCCACGTCCTCGTGGGTAACGTATGACGAACGGCCCTTGCTGGGCTTGTGCTGCGGTGTACATCAGTCGGCGTAGTTCTTTTTCGTCCATGGGCGAGGCAATGGTCAGTCCTGGTATGGGACGCAGGAAGGCCAAGTCGAAAGCCCCATGGTGGGTGGGACCGTCCTCGCCCACCAGTCCGGCTCTGTCCAGACAGAGCACTACGTGCAAATGACTGATGGCGACATCATGGATGATGTTGTCGTACGCACGTTGTGAGAAAGAAGAATAGATGTTGCAGAATGGCACCATACCCTCCTTGGCCATTCCTGCCGAGAAAGTCACGGCGTGTCCTTCGGCAATACCCACGTCAAACGTGCGGTCGGGCATTTCGCGTTGCATGATACATAGGCTACAGCCTGTGGGCATGGCTGGAGTAACGCCTACGATGCGCTTGTCCTCTTTGGCCATCTCCAGAATGGTCTCGCCGAAAACGTCCTGAAAGCGCGGAGGCAGAGGTTGGTCGGTCGCTGGCTTTATGCGTTCTCCCGTGTTGGGGTCGAACTTCCCTGGGGCGTGCCAGATGGTGGCATCCATTTCGGCAGGTTTGAAGCCTTTTCCCTTGATGGTATGTATGTGCAGCATCTTCGGGCCTTTCATGTTCTTGATGCGCTGTAGCGTTTTTACGAGTTCTACCACGTCGTGCCCGTCTTCGGGGCCGAAATAGCGGATGTTCAGACCCTCGAACATATTGCGTTGGTGGGTGAGTAGCGACTTTACGGCGTTATTGAAACGCAGCACGCGTCCCTTACGGTCGTCGTTCAGCACATGCCAATGGTAGAGCGTCTGGGCTGCCTTGTCGCGCAGGTGGTTGTAGGTACTGCTGGTGTGCAGTTTGTGCAGATACTCTCCCATGCCGCCTACGCTGTGGTCTATCGACATGTCGTTGTCGTTCAGGATAATCAGCATGTCGTTGGGTGTGCTGGCTGCATTGTTCAGCCCTTCGAAGGCCAGTCCGCCCGTCATGCTACCGTCACCGATGACGGCCACCACATGGCGGTTCTCCCCCCTCTGTCGTGTAGCCACGGCCATGCCGAGTGCAATGGAAATGCTGTTTGAGGCATGTCCACAGGTGCATGTGTCGTATTCGCTCTCTTCGGGGGAGGGGAAGGGCTTCAGTCCTCCAAGTTGTCGGTTTGTGTGGAACCTCTCTCGTCGCCCTGTCAGAATCTTGTGGCCGTAGGCTTGATGACCTACGTCCCATACGATGCGGTCTTGTGGGGTGTCGAACACATAATGCAGTGCCACGGTCAGTTCCACCACACCCAGACTCGAAGCCAAATGTCCTGGGTGGTTAGCCAGTTCGTGTATGATGTAATCCCGCAGTTCCTGGCACACCTGCGGTAGTTGTTCCACGGCCAATCGTCTCAAATCGGCCGGATATTGTATGGTCTCAAGTAGTTTCACGATACAAAGTTAGTGCAAACTAAGCGAAAACACAAATTTATTTGAAATTTCCCGAGTGGGAGTACCTAAAACTACATGTTAAAGATAGTGCAAGCCGAGCGAAAATGCGGGTAAACCTTGGCGGAAATAAAATAAATGCCTATATTTGCATTGAAAAAATATAGCTGCGATAATCGTACCCTTGCTTATGCAACGGAAAGGTGATTTTCCTTTATTCCGAACGATAGTTGATATTCCATCGCCCCTGCGACAGATAGGGGTGGAGGAACGGCATGTGTTCCTGGGTTCGTGCTTTGCCGAGCACATCGGGGGACGCTTTGCTGAGAATCACCTTCGTACGGTGGTAAACCCCACAGGAGTGCTTTATAACCCTGAGAGCATTGCCATGCTATTGCGTGGCGAGGAGGGTGATGTGGTGTTCCACCAAGGAATGTGGCACTCATGGCTGGGCGACTCATCCCTGTCGCGACGGACAGAAGAAGACTGCCGAAGTGCTGTTTCCGAGGCACAAGGAATACTCTGCAAGGCTTTGGCAGAGGCCGACAACTTGTTTCTGACACTGGGAACGAGCCACTGCTATGTCCACAAGGTATCGGATAGGATAGTGGCCAACTGTCATCGGGTGCCGTCCGGCGAGTTCGATGAGGTGGAACTGACGGAAGACGACATTGTAACGGGACTGAACGAGGCGTTGATTTCGCTTCACGAACAAAATCCCCGTTTACAGGTCGTTTTTACGGTTAGTCCTTATCGCTATGCCAAGTATGGTTTCCACGAAAGTCAGCTTTCCAAGGCTCGCCTGTTGTTGGCAGTGGAGCGGTTACGACAGTACCATCCCGACTGGGTGTCCTATTTCCCAGCCTATGAAATCGTGATGGACGAACTGCGCGACTATCGTTACTATGCTGAGGATATGCTTCACCCTTCAGCCGAAGCTGTCCGCTACGTATGGCAACGCATGAAGGACGAGTGGTTCTCCCCGGGGCTTTTTGACTACCTGGGCCGTTGGGAACCCATCAGTCGTGCCTTGGCGCATCGTCCTCTCAATCCTGACGACCCTGCCAACGCGGCATTTCACCAACGTACGCAACAACAGTTGGAACAACTGCAAAGCGACTTCCCTTATTTAATGTATAATATATAATTTTCTATCATCAATATAATAATGTATTATTCTTCTCAGGAAATAGCCAAGATACTTTCGGCAGAGGTAATCGGTACCGCTGACAACCCTGTCCGTTGGTTACTTACAGACAGTCGTAGCCTCTCTTCGCCTGAGGACAGTCTGTTTTTTGCCCTCGTCACCCAGCGTGGCGACGGTCATCATTATATTTCCCAACTCTATCAGCGCGGTGTGCGCACATTCGTTGTCAGCCGTCAGCCTGAAGCTATGGACTATCCCGAAGCCACTTTCCTTGTGGTTCCCGACACATTGGTTGCTTTGCAACAGGTGGCGGCGAGTCATCGCAGTAGGTTCCAGATTCCCATTGTGGGAGTCGCCGGTTCCAACGGAAAGACCATGGTGAAGGAGTGGCTCAGTCAGATGCTTTCGCCGGAGAAGACGGTTACCCGTTCGCCCCGAAGTTATAACAGTCAGGTGGGTGTGCCCCTGAGCGTATGGAGTCTTACCGAAGAAACGGAGATAGGCATCTTCGAGGCCGCCATTAGCCGTCCGGGTGAAATGGAACATCTGGCCGCCATCATACAGCCCACCATTGGTGTCTTCACGGGTCTGGGCGATGCCCATCAGGAGAACTTCAATTCCTATAAGCAGAAGTGTCTGGAAAAACTCTCCCTCTTCCGTCAGGCCGATGTGCTGGTTTATCCCACAGGCAACCGCGTAGTGGATATTTGCATCCGTGAGATGGGATTCAAGGGTAAACTTATACCAGTTGAACCACCTATGGGGCTTTGGGATCTCGACAAACAGCTTTGTGCTGCCGTATGTCGCCACCTCGGCATGAAGGAGAAAGTGATTGCCGAACGCATGGCCGAACTCGAACCCATACCCATGCGACTGGAGGTGATGGGAGGCCGTGAGGGCTGTACGCTTATAAACGACTCCTATAGCAACGACCCCGACTCCCTGCGTATCGCCCTCGACTTCATGCAACGTCGTCCCGATGAGGAAGGTCGGAGTCACACCCTTATCCTGAGCGACATGCAGCAGACAGGAATCCCCGAGGAACAACTCTACCAACAGGTGGCCACCCTTGTGCGTGAACATGGAGTGGAGACCTTCATCGGGGTGGGAGAGGCCATCTGTGCCCATGCCGTGACACTGATGAACGAGACGGGAGCCGTATGCCACTTCTTCCCCGATGTGGCCGACCTTATGGATAGTCAGGTGTTCTTGAATCTGCATGACGAGGTTGTGCTTATCAAGGGTGCCCGTTCGTTCCATTTCGAGGATATTGTAGCTCAACTTGAGGAACAGGTGCACGAGACCATCTTGGAGGTTGACCTGAAGGCCATCGTGTCGAACCTCAACCGCTATCGTTCCATGATGGCCCCTGGTGTGCGTATCGTGTGCATGGTGAAGGCTGATGCCTATGGGGCAGGCAGTGTGGAGGTATCGCGCATCTTGGAGGACAATGGTGTGGACTATCTGGCTGTGGCTGTGGCCGACGAGGGAGCTGAGTTGCGACAGGCAGGTATCTCTACGGGTATCATGATTATGAATCCCGAAATGACCTCTTTCCGTACGCTCTTCCGCTATAACCTGGAACCCGAGGTTTATTCCTTCCGTTTGCTCGATGCCCTCATTCAGGCTGCCGAGCGCGAGGGTATCAAGGGATTCCCCATACACATCAAACTCGATACGGGTATGCACCGTCTCGGCTTCGATCCCATGAACGACATGCCTCGTCTGGTGGAACGTCTGCGGGGCCAGTCGGCTGTCTTGCCACGTAGTGTATTTTCGCATTTTGTGGGTAGTGACAGCGATGACTTCGACAACTTCTCAGCCCTGCAGTACGAGCGATTCCTGCATGGAGCCGACCTCCTGCAACAGGCTTATCCCAATCACCACATCCTACGACATATCTGCAACTCGGCCGGTATAGAACATTTCCCCGAACGCCATCTTGACATGGTGCGGTTGGGCTTGGGCCTCTACGGCATCAACTCCCGTAACAACGACATGCTTTACAACGTCTCCACTCTCAAGACCACCATTCTACAAATCCATGATGTTCCCAAGGAGGAGACCGTAGGTTATAGTCGTAAGGGACACCTCACCCGCGACAGTCGCATTGCCGTTCTTCCCATCGGGTATGCCGACGGCCTCGACCGTCACCTGGGTAACGGCCATGCCTACTGCTTAGTTAATGGTCAGAAGGCTCCCTACGTGGGCAATATCTGCATGGATGTCTGCATGATAGACGTTACCGACATTCCCTGTCAGGAAGGCGATACTGCCGTCATCTTTGGTCGCCAGTTGCCCGTTACCGTACTCTCCGACACCATCCAGACCATCCCATACGAGATTCTCACCTCGGTGTCAAACCGTGTCAAGAGAGTGTATTTTAGGAAATAAAGTTTAATTAACTTAACTTTCGCAAGTAGATAACAATTTACTATTTACAAATTTACAATTTATGTACAATTTAATTATTTAGCTATTTAACTTGGTGAAATTGTATATTATTCCCATCGTAAATAAATTAGTACATTCTTGCTCCGTTTCTCTACGCAAGCGTAGCCCTTCGGTCGTCCGATTAGTCAAATTGTAAATAAACATCAGAAACTTAAATAATTAAAAATTAATAATATATTCAATGAAGAAAATTTTCTCTTACCTTTTGGTTGCAATCTTGTCATTCCTGCCTTGTTCGTCGGCCTGGTGTGCCGACCGTTTGGTAGGTGCTGACATTAGTTTGGTACCCGCCTATGAGGCTGCGGGTGACCAGTGGCTTAACGAGAGCGGAGTAGTCATTCCCGACATGCTTGCCTATCTCAAGGATGCAGGTTGGAACTCCATCCGTGTACGTCTGTTTGTGGACCCTTCTCAGGACAGCAGTGACCCTGCTGTTTGTCAGGACTTCGATTATGCCCTTGCCCTCGGCAAGCGTGTGAAAGAGGCCGGTATGAACTTCTTGCTCGACTTTCATTATAGCGACACTTGGTGCGACCCTGGACAGCAGAAGATACCTGCCGCCTGGACCGACCATTCCGATGCTGCACTGGCTTCGCAGTTGTACACATATACCCATACCGTCATCAAAGGACTTATCGATGGCGGCGCAACTCCCGATTACGTACAGATAGGCAACGAAATTACCTATGGCCTGCTTTGGAATACAGCCGATGGCAAGTTCCCGACATCCTCCAGCCAGTATGCATCGGCTGGTTATTGTCCTACGTGGAGTAGCCGATACAGCGACGGTGAAGCACAGTGGATGCGCACGGCTTCTTTCCTCAACAATGCTGCCCATGGCGTACGTCAGGCATTCACCGATGCAGCACTTGATTCTACGAAGGTGAAGATTGTGGTACACAACGAAATGAGTGGAAACCAGTATAATTCCGACAATTTCTATAAGCATATTCGCACGGCTGGCTTCGACAATTACGATGTCATAGGTCTTTCGTATTATCCTTTCTGGAACGGAAAACTGGATGTGTTGGGTGGACTGATTACAACCCTGAAGCGCGACTTCTCAGAGAAGAAAGTGCAGATTGTGGAAACGGCGTGGTACAATGGGTACTATCCTTACACCGTCAATGCCAAGAACGAATATACAATAGCCTCCTTGAATGAGAACTGGACGGCAGACGCTCAGGGCATGGTCAACTATCTGGCTGATTTGACCACTTATCTGAAACGCTTCGACAATGTGGATGGTATTTACTATTGGACACCCGAAGAGTGTGGAAGTGGATATGAGAAAACGGTGTGGAACCACAACTTCAACCGTGGCATGTGGAAGTCAAGTAGTCAGCAGAAACATAACATCCTGATGGCAGCCGACGGCACTACACCCGTACAAGCTTTGGCACGCTATCTCGCAGACGATGGCGGACAGGAGACAGAGGATGCCAGCGACTATTTCATCAACCTTGGCTTTGAGACAGGTGACCTGTCGGGATGGACCATCGAACAGACATGGGCCACACAGAAGGCCAGTGACCTCACCTCATGGGCTAGTACAGAAGTGGTAAGGGGCACCTATAGTCTTGAACTGTGGAATCCAACGCAGACCGAAGGCCCCATCATCAGCCAGCTGGCTACATTGCCCGATGGACGATACACCGTCACCGTCAAGGCACGTGCCAACAAGAGAGGCTTTTACCTCATTGCCAATGGAGCCAAGACGGCCATCACGGCAGAAACTGCTGGAACGTGGGCTGCTACCACCAACGTGAAGTATGGTGTGTTGGAAATTGGTCTAGGCTGCAAGGAGAGCAGCGACGATAATTATATGTATGCCGACGACTTCGTGGTAACACGTATTGGCGATGCTACCGACGACCCCGATATAGACAACACCACCGAGGACAATCCAGTGGTCGATGAATACACCGACGAACAGGGTATTCTCTACTCTCTCGACAATGAAAACCTTACAGCCACAGTGAAGAGCGGTAAGGCTGTGGCATGGCCCGAAGTGACCATACCCTCACAAATCACGGTCGATGAGACATCTTATTATGTTAACGCAATTGGCGCAAATGCGTTCACCGACAACTCACAGCTCTACAGCATATTCATCGGTAAGAGTGTCAATGCCATTTGGAACTCGGCATTCAATGGATGTTGGAATCTCACGAAGCTGAAGTTTGAGGAGGATTCCGAACTCCGCACCATCGATGGGTGGACTTTCCTTGGCTGCAACATCGACAGCCTTGACATTCCGGCTGGTGTGACGAAAATTCCCGAAGGAGCTTTCAGCAATTGTTGGAACCTCAACTATGTGGCTTTGCGTGGTGAGGTGACTCAGATTGATGCCTTTGCCTTTAGCAAGTGGAGTTCTGCTGATACCATCTATGCCGAACGCAGTTATTGCCCGTTGAAGGGTGGCGTTTGGATTTACTCTACCGAGGTTCCGCAGATTAGTCCCAAAGCATTCAGTCCTGCTGATGTGGCCGAAGACACACTTTACGTTCACTATGCTTTGGTGGACAACGAAGTCTATAACTCTTTAGGCTTTAATGCCGTGCTCCCGTTGGATGAGTCTGACGGTTCCGTTACCTACATCGATGAGCAGGGAGTAAAGTATGCCCTGTGGGACGATACCGGACTTGCCGACGTGGTGGGTTACTCGTCAGCCTATGCTCCCGATGCCGTTTCCGACTGGCAGATAACCATTCCCGAGGTCGTCACTGTGGACGAGGTGGAATACGAGGTCAGCACCATTGCGCCCCATGCCTTCGACGCCCACTGGCGACTCAGTGCCGTCACGCTGCCCGAGACCATCGTCAGCATTGGCGAGTGGGCATTCTGCAACACCGCCATCTCGAAGATTGTGGTGGGTGAGGGTGTCGAGACCATAGCAGAGGGTACGTTCTCGAAATGCTGGAACCTCACCTCTGCCGAGTTCCAGGGCAATATTAGCTCCATTGGCGACTTTGCCTTTAGCGGATGGGCAGAGGAGGGCTGTGTGCCTACTGGCAATACATTCAGCAGCCTGACACTATGGAGTAATAGTGTACCCGAAATCTCTCCCCGTGCCTTCCATCCCAGTGACATTGCTGAGGGTAACCTCTATGTGCCCGAGAGCTTGGTCAACAATGCCACATACACCAGCCTTGGCTTTGCCCACGTCTATCCCATCGGTTTCGATGCCATTCGTGATGTCAGAGAAACACTCAATGCTCAATGTTCAATGCTCAATGGCCAATACTATGACCTTACAGGCCGTCCCGTTCGTACACTCCGTCGTGGAGTTTACATCCGTAATGGCCGCAAAATTGTCAAGTAAGTTATCTGATAGTGACGTTATTAAGCCTCTGCTCTCATTTTTGAGGGCAGAGGCTATTTTTTTGTGCGATATGCTTGTAAATGAAAAGATTATTCCATAACTTTGTCCTGTCCCAAATCCAAACGCGGATGCTCAAGTGGGAGGTGAGGGATGCATATACATAGAAGGCGTTTACATGGCGCTTTGTCCTTGGCTCTTCAAATATCCGTGTGTGGCTTCTGCGTGGCATCGTTCAGACAGTGATGGGCAATGCGAGATTCCCTTGAAGAGCGGGACGGGCAACAGGTACAGCAACCCACGTTTCTTTGTATCATGTATCAGCCATCTTTGACAAACTAACTCCTTATTAACCGTCTTGCTTGGGGCTGTTGGCAAGGCACAAATGCAGATAAACTATGAGAAAGTTTACTATGTTGTGTGTCGCGCTGTTCTTTGCAGCCTTGAGTGTACAGGCCAAGTACTGGAAGATTGGTCCCAGTTCGGTAGCTGGCATGGATTTTGCCAGCATTAATGCGGCTGTGTCTTCGTCAGAAGTGGCCTCGGGCGATACGCTTTATCTCGACCAGTATTACAACGAAAGTTCATCACAAACTGTAACTAAGAAATTGGTTATTATTGGTACTGGCTACGACACCTCGTTCACTGACGAGGGCGTGGTAGCGCAGTTGACTAGTTCAATCAACATAAAAGCCAACGGCATCGTGGTAAAAAGCGTTAAACTAAACAATGTAAAGTTCTACAACGAGGAATGTACGCTCGACAGGTGCTATGCTACCTATATTGAAACGGCATCCTCGACAGCGGGTATGAACCACGTCTATTCGTGCTATATAAACGGACGGATTCAAGGGTACTCTGATTCTAATCGTTCACAGTATGACATCCAAAATTGTGTAATTTACTGCGATAACGAAAATAACAATATCAAATACCTTACATCTTCTATAATCAATAACAATACTATAATTAATTCCAATAATTATAATTATAAATGTATAGAATACGTTTTCGATACAGCAATAACAAATAACATAATTCTTAGAACAAGTTCAAATTATAACGGTGACCTTAATGAGAATGTATATGCTTCTGGCTCTGGCAACACCATTGAACACAACATCCTTAGTCGCACTTCTGTCCTTAGTTATTATCCCACCAACAAGATAGGTTATGGTGGCTCTTCTTCTGAAATATTCACTCAGACAGGAAACTATTCCAACTACTACAAACTGGCAGATAAAAGCGTAGCCAAAGATTATGCCACCGATGGTGGCGAAGTGGGTGCCCATGGTGGCATGTTTGGCTGTCCTTCGGGTGGTCGTCCCCAGTACATCCCTTACTTCACGAAGGTGACAGTGGGTTCGCGTAGTGAGAACGGCAAGTTGCCCATTTCCTTGACCATCAAAATTCAGGATGAGTGATGAGAACGTGGTTTAATCGGGCAATATGTGCCATAATTCTATCCGCATCGCTTGCTCTCCCCGTTAGGGCGCAGCAGCGTGTGGAGTATTTCTGGGACACCGACCCCGGAGTGGGCAAGGGAACGGTGTTACAGGATTTCGAAGGCACGGTGGCCAACATTTCTGCAGAACTTGACGTAAGCACTCTTTCTGTTGGTGTGCATACGTTGGGCGTTCGTATCCTAAATGCCAATATGTTCTCTTCTACCTACCACCGTTTGTTCTACATTCCTCCCCAAGGAGAGACTATTACCCGTGTCGAATATTCTTGGGACAAAGTTCTTGCCCCTGGAAAGGGAAAGGAAATCACCTTTACGACAGGCAATACCGTAAATTTGAACACCTCGCTAAAACTTTCTGCGTCTGCCAGTGGGATGCATACGATTTATATTCGTGCCCTCTCTACTCATCACCATTCTCAAGTATATGCCCGAACATTCTACATCCCACCTGTGGCACACAAGGTTAAAGCCATAGAATATTTCTTCGACACTGACCCAGGCGTGGGTAAGGCCACCCGAATGGCAGCAACGCTTACTTCGGGAGTGAAGAACATGGCCTTTGAGGTGAATACCGACGACCTGTCGGAGGGGGTACACAAGATAGGCATCCGCACACTCACCGATGCCACATGGTCTGACACCAAGTATCGTCAGTTCTTGGTGCGCAGCGTAGCCGACAACGACATCACCCGTCTGGAATATTTCTGGAACAACGATCCCGGGTATGGTGAAGCCCATCCCGTGCAGATTACTAAGGGAAAGGAGATTACACTGGAGTTCGAAGCCGATATGACAGACCTTCCCGAGGGTGTACATACGTTGGGTTTGCGTGCCCAGTCGGGTTCAAGAGGTTGGAGTAGCAACTACTATGTTTCCGGCATTGAGTTTGAGGGTTGGGACAACCTGCAGGACTATCTGTTGTCGTTGGAGGACACCGAGGACGTTCTGACCTCTACCGTATATGCACGTCAGTTCCGTAATCGCGACTGGCAACCCCTCTACGTCCCCTTCTCTCTGGAGTATGACGATTGGGCTGACTTCTTCGACATAGCCCGCATCAATGCCTTCTATCAGTACGACGATGATGAGGACGGAGAGGTTGATAGGCAAGTATTGGAGGCCATCATGGTAACACGGGGTGTTGGCCGTTTGCGTCCCAACTATCCTTATCTTATCCGTGCCAAGGAAAAGCAGACCCATAACTTTGCCATTGAGTCGGCCAATGTGGTTGCTGAAGAGGAAAATTCGGTAAGTTGCTCCACACTTGAAGCCCGTTATACCTTTACGGGCAATTACAGCAACCTGACAGATATGCACTCTAATGAGATCTACCGTATGCGGGGCGGTACGCTTTCCATTCCCGAAAGCGATGAGGAGGTGTTGCCCCCCTACCGTTGGTATCTTACCATCGATGATTTGGGGAACCAGCTTAACCATGCTCCCAAGCACATCCGTGTTCGTATCTTGGGCGACGAGGCTACGGGCATAATGCCCGATGGCAAATGTCAAATGTCAAGTGGCGACGGATCTGTCTATGACCTCAGTGGACGTAGAGTGATGCGGACACCCAACAAGGGACTTTATATTCTTAACAACAAAAAATATCTAATCAAATGAAAACATTCACCATGTTTGCAAAAAAACTGGTCCTGCTATTAGCTGTCTTTTTGTGCCCTACCATTCAGATTGTGGCACAGGAGGTGGACGACTTGCAGGAATATTTAGACAAGTTGGCAAGCGAGCAAACCGTGCAAAAGTCGTCTTCGGTGAAGAAGGCTGCGCGGTATGTCTCAGTCCCCGTGGGCTTGACGGAGGTTGACCTCTCCAAGTTCACCAGTTACCAAAGCCGAACCAAGGAGTTGACCATCCGTGCCAGTGTGAAGTTCACGAACGGCACCATCACGGCAGCTACGGGTTATACGGGTGGTGTCTGTCTCTTGAAGGTTTACGATGGAGCCACTGTCGTGCTTGACTCGTCAGCCGGTGTCAATGCCGGTGCCGTCAGCACCGCCAACTGCATGGCAGCAGTGGGCATCTACGATGGCAGTACTTTCTACCAGTGTGGCGACATTACGGCTCCCGACTCGGGAACGGGTATTGCCATCTATATTGATGGTGCAGACGACACCTACGCCTACGTGTCGGGTACCAGAAATGGCAGTATCAGTAACGATAAAAACGGTACAATCGAGGGATTAGACGAAGGAGACCCCGAACCCTACGCCGTAGTAAATACAGATGGTACTACGCTTTCTTTCTACTATGACACGAAGATGGGTAACCGCCAAGGAAAGATATACACAAAGGATAAGTTCAGAACAACTGCTGACGATAGCTGGGGTGAGTTCCGTTCAAGCATCAACACCGTCATTTTCGACGTTTCGTTTGCCGATTACGATGGTGTGACAAGTACAAAGTATTGGTTTAATCATTGTTCTTCTCTAAAAACAATAAATGGGCTTACCTATTTAAATACGTCAAATGTGACGGATATGATGTCAATGTTTGGATGGTGTAGTAGTCTAACCGCAATTGACCTAAACAATTTTGACACCCACAAGGTAATAAACATGTATGGTATGTTTAGTTACTGTAGCAGTTTAACCAGCCTTGATTTGAGCAGTTTCGATACGAAGAATGTGACATTGATGGAGTCTATGTTCAGTGGTTGTAGTGGCTTGACCAGTCTTGATGTAAGTGCAATCAACACGGAAGGGGCACGGGACATGTCCGATATGTTCTATAAATGTAGTGGTCTACAGAGCCTTGACGTAAGTGGTTTTGACATGAAAAATGCTACGGATATTGAAGGCATGTTTAGTGAATGTTCCAATTTGACCAATCTAAATTTGGGTAACTTAAATACAGAAAAGGTGACAAACATGGGCTACCTGTTTGTGAATTGTAGCGGTTTGACCAATCTTGACTTAAGCGGTTTAAATACGAAGAGCGCAACAACTATGTATAATATGTTTTATGGTTGTACTGGTTTGAAAAGTCTTGATTTGAGCAATTTTAATACAGAGAACCTAACGAGCATGGGTAATATGTTCAAAGGTTGTACCAACTTAACCAGTCTTGATGTGAGTAACTTCAATACAGAAAAGGTAAAATACCTAACGGGCATGTTTCAAAATTGCAATAGTTTGACGACTATAGATTTGAGCGGATGGAATACACAAAACGTGACATCAACGGATGCCTATTATACAGGGAATGATAATGGTATGTTTTCTGGTTGTAGCCACTTAGTTACAATATATGTTGGCCAAGGATGGGATATGAGTAAGGTGACGAATTCTTCCCGTATGTTTAAGGAATGTACTTCTCTCGTTGGAGGTGATGGGACAAAATTCAATTCCGGCTATATCGACAAGACAAAGGCTTACGCAGGTGATGGCGGTTACATGACGATGGCTGGGCAGGAAACCTATAGTTACGACCAACTGAGCGGTATGTTGAACACAATAGGTACGAACCTGACAACCCTTTACAATAAATACAATAATGCCAATGCGACCTATCAGAGCATTGCGTCTTATTTACCCGAGGCTACCAAGACGACCATAGACGAGAAACTGGCAGAGATGTTGACGGGTTTGAATGCTCTTTCGGCACAGCGCACAGCTTTGGTTAATCAGTTGGAAAGTGCGTCATCGTCAAGTTATGCTACGCTCAATACCCAGATAACAGCACTCGCAAATGCGGTTTCGACATTCGGTGACAATGTGGATGACTATATCGATGAGGTGACCGAGGACGCAAAGGCTGGAGCAGCCAGCGACCTGCAAACGAAACTGACCGCCATGGGCAATCAACTGGTAGAATTGCAGCAAACCATGAGCGGTCTTTCCACACGTCGAACGGCTATAACGGCACAGATTGGAGAGGGCTACTTCCTCTACCAAACCACTACGGATTATAATGCTGAGTTGACAACCCTGAGCACGTCACTTGGCACTGCTTCTTCTGGGTTGCAGACATTGGTGTCGGGTTACAATACGTTAATCAATGGCTCCACAATAACCAATTTGTCAGATATCGTAGCCATCTATCAGCAATATGGTGAACTTGTGACTCAGCAGGAGACGGTAAGCACTAATCTTGAGGAATGTTCTACGGCCATGACTGCCGCAGAGACAGATCTCCAGACTCTGGTCTTCTCTTTCCCCGATGAATCATTGTTCTATGCCATTCAGCCCAAAGATATCTCTACGGCCATTCAGATGGGTTATAAGTCGAATCGTGGCTTTGTACTCACCTCGGCTGGTCTGATGCAGTTTGAACAGAAGGAGGGAGCCGACTTCTATCTGAAGGATAACGAAGGCAATTATGTCGTAGCTACCAGTGGGAAGACGTCCCTGACAACGGACGATAAATCTAAGGCGACCGTATGGACAGGAACGAACCTGCGTAATGGTAGTTATACTTTCCATAGTGCGACCACGAGTTCTTACCTTGGATTTAGTGGAGTGACGGTGAACTCGCCAGTTATAGCAGGAACCAGTGCCTACGCATGGACGATTGCCGAATCGGATTTGGACGAGTTACAGGCTTTCCTGAACCTGTTGGCCGAGGAAGAAGAGGATGAGAACAGTGGCGAATCTACGCTAACGGAGACGGATACGCTCACCGTTTATGTGCCCATCGTAACGTGCGACTGCAACCACAATCCCATTGTATTCCCTCGTGTGCCCCATCCCGTTCGATGGAGGGGTAGAACTGGGCATCGGTTCGTACCCGTTCCGCGTCCTTCAAGTGGTAACCCGGATGCAGACTTCCATCCCATACATATCCCGGAAGGTAGTCACGTTGTCCTGGACGAGGTTGACTTCAACGAAATCATAGGTGGTCACCACATCCTCTATGTGGAAGGTACAGTAGAGATAACCGTAAATGTTACCATATACATCGAACTTTGGGATTGGTTCATTAAAGTTGGTCCCAAGGGACGTGTCATCTGGCATTCACAGCCCAGTACGGGTTGCAGCCCAAAAGTGCTGAACGAGGGCACGATGGATGTGGAAGAAGGTGAAATAGGGCGCGTGGATAACTCAGGTACCGTAAACCATCGTAAGGGTACTATCGTCAGCGTAGTGAATCGTAAGACCTATAACTTCAGCGGTGGTATTGTGAATCGTTGCTATAACTTTGGCACTTATACTCATTCGGGCGGAAACGTGCTGACGGCTCGCAACTTCGAGGGGGCTACCTATACGATGACGGGTGGTACTATTAACAACACGACCGTAACCGTAACCGATACCGTTTTCGTCAACTGCGGACGCTTCTACTTCCGTGGCGGTTGGATGCGGGGTTATGGCAGTCGTATGATTTACCATAAGAAGGGAGCCTATATGTGGATTGACGGCGGACAGTTCGACTTTACAAACATTCATGACTACTTTATTGAGGCATGGGACGACTTCTACATCCGTGGCGACCATAACTATAATTCGCCTGTGCCGATGCTGATTAATCCTTCGGTGACCATCCGCATTCTCTACAACTGGATATATAAGTTCAAGATTGTATTTATCAATGGTTGTCCCACACCTCGCTACCCGTTGTTCTACGGCTATGACTTCGATTTGAGCAGCGATTTCTTCCAGTTTATCGACTGGCAGTTGCCCAACAAACGTTGGCGTTGGTACTATAAGGCTGAAGACAACACCATAGAACCTCGCGACGAGGAGGTGCATGACGAGGACGACCTGCAGGCCTATCTCGACTGGTTGGCAGAAAACCAAGACGGAGAATCTGCCAGCACGGAAGCAGAACCCCAGGAACTTGAGCTCTCTAAGCGCGAGGTGGTTGTGACACAACCTGTCACCCTGCCCGTGGGGTCGCACGTGTTCTTCTACGACGGAGGCTTCTCCCCCAAGACGACATGGACAAACGACTGGATGTTCCGCGTGCCTGTTAACAGTTCCATGAGGGTTGAGAACTTTGTATTCAATTACTCCTCTTCAGCCCACTACTTGTCTGGCAGTAAACCCTCCATGCGTCGTTTCTTCGACATTTTTGGAAATATCTATTTCGGCCCTGGATGCCATCTGCGTGGCTATTACAACTCGTCGTATTCTTCTACGGACGACTACATTCCCGGGTCGGTCATCTACATGGATCCCTCTTCGAGGGTTCGCCTTGGCGGTGCACGCTTCGACAATGTGGTGTTCCGCCTGAATACGGTAGTGAACATTTATGTTACGGTGCGTTTGACGTATAACATCTACATCTATGTTCCTGTGGGCTGTCGTTACAATGGCTTCCGCCTGATGGCTCCCGAGCAGGGTTTCCAATTCAACCAGTCTGACCTCGAGAACATAAAACTTGTTGATCTCAACGGCTGGGATGTAAGCATAGACGACGATGGCTATGTGGTGTTGCAGGAAAGGGTTTACGTCACTCCCGACATCACGCTCGACGAGTCTGTCAACAACTCTTCCACCCTCTCTACCTACAATGGAAGTTTGGTCAATGCAACCTTGGTACGCAAACTGCAACCAGGTGGATGGAACACATTCAGCGTGCCGTTTGCCATTGATGAGGAAACCTTGACGGAGAAGTTCGGCGAGGGGACGGAGGTGAAACAACTGAATGGGTCGGAACTTGATGGCACTACGCTGACGCTCAACTTCTCCGATGTCTCAGAGATTGAGGCAGGAGTACCTTATCTCGTAAGGGTTCCAGACGTGGTGGAGAATCCCGTATTTGAGGGAGTCACCGTTTATAGTTCGACTTCGAACAGTACATCGTCATACGTGGACTTTGTGCCTGTGGTGAATCCCGTGACGTTGAAGGGCGGTGACAAGTCCGTGCTCTTCGTCACAGGAGGAAATTCGCTTGCCTATCCCTCCTCGACAAATACTATGAAAGGCTTCCGTGCCTACTTCAAGTTGCATGAGGAGATGGCTAACGTCCGTGCCTTTACCATGTCTTTCGATGGCTTCGAGACGGGCATAAGCGACGATGTCAAAAGTCAAAAGTTAAATGGCGATGGAGCTGTCTATGACTTGAGCGGTCGCCGCGTGGAGAAACCTCGGAAGGGTATGTACATAGAGAATGGCCGTAAGGTGATTGTCAAATAAACTGTGTTTCCCAATATGTTAAATATAACTTATACGACTATGAATAAAAAACCATATTGCAAGCTTTCCATGCGAATTATTGGCATACAGAATCAGGATCATCTGATGGTGAGTTCTATCCCCACGATAGAAGATGTGAATGCAAGCGGACTCGGCACCAACCCCCTAAATTATAACGGGGGTGGTGCGGATTCTGAATTAGCTTGGTAAAAACAGGCTGTCAGTTCGCCCTGTGCGCGTGTCTCAGTAAGTAGATTTAGTATGAAAGACAGTGGACAACGCTTCCGAGCGTTGCCCACTGTCTTTTACACTATGTTGAATCCTTTATTTCGTTTCGAGGTTTGTCTTGGCTTTCAGCGAGGGGGTGGTGACGGATAGGGTTGTTTTTCCTCCTTGACGCGTGCTACGCAGGATGACTTGCATCTGTCCCTGATACATACGTTTGGTGGTGATGGAAGGGAGGAAAAGGTCGTCGGTGTAGTGGTCGCCGTTGTCGAGGGCAAGGATGGTATAGCCTGTGCCTTCGAGATTGATGGTCAGCGGTTCGTCGAATGAGGGTACGGTGTTGCCATGCTTGTCCACGGCACGAACGGTAAGATAGCGAAGACCCATCCCAAGGATGGTCCCCTCCGACTCCTCTTGGGAGGAGAGAATGGCTTCCGGTTCAATGACGAGGCGTGTGGCTTTGCCGGCAGTCTCGATGCGATGACGGGCAACCTCCTTGCCGTCCTTATAGGCGATGGCCGTAAGAGAGCCGCCTTTTCCGTAAGGCACATTGTTCCACTTGATGATGCCACGTTTGAAGACGTCCGTCGTGTCGTTCTTCTGACGACCCAGACTCTCACCATTTACCATTTTCCCATTTACCCATTTACCATTTAGGATGAGCTCCACTTCTTCGCAGTTGGTGAAGGTGGTGACTTGATGCTTCGAGTCTTCCTTGTAGTTCCAGAACTCGGTGTAGGTCTTTTGTCCTACGTTCACGGCGTTCCATCCCAGACTTTCGCTACCCGTGAGGACACCGATACGCACGATGGATTCTTCGGGACGGAAGGCACCGCGTATGAGCCAAGCCTGTGGATTGGGCTGTAGGGTGTGACGGAAGAAAGAGAAGTTCCAACCTTTCTTGGGCCACTTGTTCGACTCGCCCCAGTACTCAATGGCTCCCCAGTAAGCCAGTCCTACGGTGCGCTGGCGGTCCATGCCGTAGAAGGGGGCTTGCATCTGGTTGGTGACCGCCTCACTCTGGAAGAGTATCATGTCGGGGGCATATTCAAAATACTTGGGGTAGCAGTCCCACTGGTAGTTAAATGAACTGACTTCGCAGGCCACGGCCAGTTCGGGCGGTGCAAAATAACTCTTGAATTCCTTTTCCTCGCGGATGGCTCCGGCACGGGCTGGGAACATGGCTACGGTAGTGGGGCGTGTGCGGTCGTAGCGTTTCACCATCTGGTCGAAGACGCGATAGGTGGTGATGCCCCAGTCGTTGGTGTCGTAGCCGCTCCAGTTGGGACGAATTTGTAGTTCGTTGCCGAGGCTCCAGAGTACGACACTCGGACAGTTGCGGTCGCGCGTTATCCATTCCCGTATGAGGCTGGGCCACAATTGCATGAAAGGCTTCCTGCCGCCCCAGTATTCGTCGTCCGACCATTTGTCTATCAGCTCGTCCACGATGAGCATTCCCTCTTCATCGGCAATGCGGGTGAGCGAGGGGGCGTATGGGTTGTGGGAACAACGCAGGGCGTTGAAGCCAAATTCCTTCATGGTGCGGAACTGTCGGCGTATGGCATCGTCGTAGGAGGCTACACCCAGTGCTCCCATGTCGTGGTGGTTGGCCATGCCTTTCAGGAACACTTTCTTACCATTCAGTTTGAAACCGAACTTGGGACTGTACTCGATGGTGCGGATGCCGAAGCGGTCAGTTTGGAAATCTACGAGCATATCATCAACATAGAGTTCCACCTCTATATTATATAGGTATGGATTGTCGAGGTCCCATAGGGTGGGATTCTCGATGGTGACGGCTGGGAGGGCAATCTCGTCGTGGTTGTGCTTGGTGAGGGAGGGAACCTCGGTCACGGTAGTGGCCAGTGCATGATGGTTGGCATCCGTCACCGTGGCACGCACGGTGGTCTTGGGCTGAGGGGCAGAGCCATGGGGAAAACCGCAGACATCGACGCAAACGTTGACAATAGCGGACTCTCCCCCCGCCCTCCCTGATAGGGAGGGAGTGGTTACGTTTGTCCCCTGATTACTCCCCTCCCTGTCAGGGAGGGGTTGGGGGTGAGTCTGTACGTATATGCCATGCCTGCCAATGTGTGTGGGATTTTGCAGGCGCAGATGTACGTCGCGGAACAGTCCGGCTCCTGTGTACCATCGGCTGGCATTGGGTTTTCCTGAGTTGGCATAGATGGCGATGGTGTTCTGGGAGCCGTAGTGTAGGTGTTTCGAAAGGTCGGTTTCAAAACCGAGGTAACCATATTCCGAAGAAGCCACTTTATGCCCATTGATATAGACGTCGCCGTAGTACATCAATCCTTCTATGTCGAGCAGGACTTGCAGGCCTCTCCATTCTTCGGGAGCGGTGAATGTTTTGCGATACCACCCCTCGCAACGTCTTTTGAATCCACGTGCACCGCCAGCCTGCTCGTCCCAGGGCTGTTCGAACTGGAAGTCGTGGGGCAGGTCAAGTTTGCGCCACAGGCTGTCATCGAAGTCCTCGCGCTCAGCTCCCTCGGGGTTTCCGAGTTGGAAACGCCAGTCGAAGTTGAGTAACCTCCCCCTTCCCCCTCCCAAGGAGGGGGCATGAACCGCTTGAGAATCCTCTGACTTCTTTCCCAAGGAGGAGGCATGAGTCGCTTGAGAATCCTCTAAGACAGGAATTTCGGTATAGGGGCGGTTCGTGCCATTTCGGCTTTCCTTGACTTCGTTATATTGTGCCCATAGGGATAGTGGGGCGAATAGTAAAACCCACGCTAATATCCCCTTGAAGGGAGGGAAAGAAAGGATGTATCCTTTTATGTAACTCCTCATAATTCTTATTTTTTTTATTTTAGTGTAATCTTTCCTCATGTGCCAACTTCTCCCTCCCCAGGGAGGGACGGGGTGGGCTTTATTTGGCTTTTATGCTGTCTTTTCTTATTTCGCTGGCGAATTGTTGTGAGCCTATGGTTACAGGACCTGTCATGAACTCGGGGATGTTGTACGAGCGCATGAATTCGCGGTGATACTGGGGATGGCGTTGGGGGAGTTCGAAGGGTTTCGAGAAGTGTCCTTTGCCATCGAAGTGTGCGATGTAAGGACGGGTGAAGTTGCCGTCGGTGCGTCGGCTGCTGAAGATAATCCAGCGTCCGTTGCTGCTCCACGAGTGGTATGACTCCACGTTGTCAGAGTTTACTTCGTCGAGTCGTCGTGTCTCGTTTGTGGCAAGGTTCATGAGGTAGAGGTCGGCATCGCGGTGCCAGATATGGAACACCCCATGGTTGCCCATGGTGAATAGTAACCAGCGTCCGTCAGGACTGATGCGGGGCAGGGTAGCCGACATGGAATCGCGTGCGGCATCGAATACCATCTCCCGCTCGCCGAACGATTTTGTCTTTAGTTCAAACGGGCGACGATAGAGGTTGTATTTCACCTTTTCGTAGTTCTGAATCATGTCAAACTCCTTTGTGGTAGCTTCTGCCGTATCCAGTTTCTCGTAATGTGCCGAGCAGTAGTAGAGATACTTGCCGTCAGGGCTCCAGAAAGGGAAACAGTCGAGGTCGTTGGTGTCACAGGGAAGTGGTTGAACCTCGTGCTTTTCCACATCGTAGAGCATCAGGTCGCTGTAGGTGTCCTGCACCTCCACCTTCTGGTTGTCGTGGGTGTGGAAACTCTGGCCGGTTTTGTTGGTACTATAAGCTATGAGCTTTTCCGTCGGATGCCAGCTCGGATACACCCCAGCCGATACCGTCTTTCCCGTCTTCATGTCAATGCGTTCAATCTTTCCGTCGTAGGCAATGATGGTGCCACCGAGGAACTGGCGCACATGGAACTGCATCCGTTCGGGGTTATAGGCTTGGTACGAGTGGCAGTTTATGCACTGTCCGTCCTTTTCGTTGCTGTTCGCCATATTGCCGTAGATGAGGCTTTCGTCATAGTTTTCCAGACAGCGTTGGTTGATGGTCAGGTCTTCGTAGGTGACATAGGAGGGAGAGATAAGGCGATAGGAGATATAGGGGTCGATTTCGTCCTCCGAAATATAGATGGCGAAGGGCTTCAGACGTGTCCACTTACTGTTGTTCTCTACGAAAACCTCTACATTTACCATTCGACATTTACCATTTACCATTTGACCATTTACCATTTGGGCATTTAGCATTTGTGCCCATTGCTTTGGGGTGGGGCATACGTCGCGTCCGGCGTAGAGCCATTCCTGGTCGCCGGCCGTGATGCGTGTCACGTAGTCGTTGGCTTCCGTGTCGATGTGGAAGGTCAGCGGTGCGATATTCACGGGGACGGTTACATCTTGGTATTCTGGGAAGATGTCGGGCTTTTCCTGGCTCTCGGTGTACTGGGCAGGAAGTTTGGGATTGGAGCAGGCGGCGAAAAATAGTAACCCCACCCCCATTCCCCTCCCGAGGGCGGGGAGTATATACTTTTGTAAATTGAAACTTATCATTTCTTTTATCATATTATTAAGTACCTAATCAGATTTATCCTACATGTTTTTAGAAACGAATTATCCTAATTTATATTAATTTTATCCACGAATCCAAGAATTTATCTTAATGTCAAGAATATAATTAAGAGAATTAAGGTCAATTATGATAATTCGTTTCATATATATTATAATCTTATTTATCTTTGTCAACCCTCCCTCCCTCACAGGGAGGGCAGGGGGAGAGTCCTTTAATTGGTTTTCTGGTTACGTACGAGGAAGTAGAAGTAGTAGAACGTGTCGCCGTATTGCGGATAGAAGGCAACTTTCTTCTGTTCTTCCGACATGGAACCGCACTGGGTGTTGAACTGCATGAAGCGTTCGTAGGTGTTCTTAACTTCTGCATCGAAGGGGATGCGTTGGGCGGCCTCGGCGTTTGTCAGTCCGGGCCAGAGATCACTGGGTCGCTGGGGTTCGAGCATCGAATACAGGTAGGCGGCCTCTTGGTAATATCTTGGAGCATGGAAGCCTTCTTCCTTCTGGTGCATGTTCAGATACTGGTGGAAGCGTGGCCAGAAGAGGTCGATGTCTTTCATGATGAGCGAACAGATGAGTGTCATCTCCTGATAACTGGGGTCGGCCCCGAAACCTGACGAGAAGGTCTTCAACAGGTATAGTTCCACCAGCGTGTTGTCGCCGTCCAGTCGGTCGCCGAACTCGGCCAGGGGGATGATGGCCTTCATCTCAGGGTCTTCGGCCATGCGTTCGGGGTGGTAGATGAGCTGTTCGTAATGCTCCGCCCATTCGCGGTGGTAGAGCGTTTTCTTCAGCAGGTTGATGTACTTGCGTGCCACCTCCCAGTCGTGGGTGATGAGGCTGTTCTTGGTCATATATTTCAGTACATCTACGCTCCAGCCAAACTCCACACCGTCCTCCATGCACCATCGGTACGAGAAACCAGCCTTGCCGTGGTGGTAGTATAGCATCTTTCCACCAACCTGTGTCATGCGCACCTTCCATGGAGCATGTTGCTCTTCTGCCCCTTCGGGATAGCGGAACATTTCGTTACCGGCTCTTCCGAGGCGGAACAAAGCCAGGTTCTTCATCATGACCATAACGCGTGTGGGGGGCATGGGTTCACCCATATCCTGACTGAGCATGATGCGTAGCACACCCTCCCAGTCGAGTCGCTCTATGGCATTGTTCATGGCGATTTCCTTGTGGAAGTTCGTATCGCGGAACCAGCACTTTGATACGCCAAAGCTTGCCAGTGCGATAAGAACCAGGCTCAATGCCCACGACAGACGTAGTTCCTTGTAGGTCTCCACGCTGTTACGGTAGATGAGGCCAGGCATGGCGCAGATGACAAACGCGCTGGCCAGGGCATAGTAGGCATAGCGATAGCTCTCACAGTCCGTTTGTGCGTATTGGAAGCAGGGCATGGCAGCCAGGTAGGCTTGGCTCGTTTCTACCTGTCCGTAGAACTGCTGAACCATGATGAGGGGAACCAGCACAACGAGGGCGAGAGCCAAGGCCACGTTGATGGCTTCCGATTTCTCCATACGCAGGTGTCGGGGTACTACCATCAGTGCCAAGGCCAGAGCCCACCAGGCTCCCATGAGCGGATAGCCCAGAATGCCCACTGATACCATGAAACCCATCTTCACCCATCGGTTGGGAATGAGCAAGTGGATGAAACCCAGCAGGGAAGATAACAATACCCCCAAGGTGGGTACCCAGACGTACCCTTGTAACTTCATGTAATAAATCCAGTAACCTGTTTGTACCAGACAGGCCAACAGGGCAAGAGGTACCAACAGAGTGAGCAGTCGCCACGGGCCACGCAGGTGGAACTGATAGCAGAGGAGCACCACAATAATGCCCCAGCAGGCCACCATCATGGTCATGCCCAGGGTGGGGTGGAAGAAGAACTGTGTCATCATGGCGGCAGCCCATGTCAGTGTGCCGCCGGGATAGATGACGGATGTTTGGTAGAAGTGGCGTGTGGGTAGCCACAGGGATAGTTCTTGCATTCGGTAGAGCACTTCGCTCTCTGTCTGTAGCACCATACCCCCCATGACTACAAGGCTTATCGCCATAAGTAAAGGTACGATGATTCGCTTTGCGTATTTCATTTTCTTTGTCTTTATGTTACAAAGTTACGAAAAGTAGAGCGCAGAACAAAACAAATATGTTTGTTTTTTTATGCCGAGACAGAGTAAGTTCGTCAATTTATGGACAGAGTTACGAAAAGTAGAGCGCAGCACAAAACAAAATCGTTTGTTTTTTACCCCAAATGCTTGTATCGTAGCACTAAATTTGTTAACTTTGTCCAAGACAATCCGATAAAACACTAAAAACTAACCAACTTATGTTCAAAAAAATTATGTTGGCAGCCTTTGCCGTGACGACGCTCACGGCCACTGCTGCACCGAAGAAGGTGGCCAAGCCCTATTGGCTCGACCCCAGTGTAAACCGTGTAGGCACCGAGGCTCCACGTTCCTCGTTCTTTGCCTTTGAGACAAAGGAATTGGCCAAACAGGGCGACAAGAGCCGTTCGTCGCGTTACCTGTCGATGGAAGGCCAGTGGCGTTTCAAGTTCGTGAAGAACCATCAGGATGCTCCCGAGGGATTCTTTGCTGAGAAGTACGACGATGCCTCGTGGGAGATGTTCCCCGTGCCCGGTCTGTTCGAGTTGAATGGTCATGGCGACCGCATCTACAAGAACGTGGGCTATGCCTGGTGTACCCAGTTTGCCAATCAGCCCGGTTTCGTAGAGGAGAAGAACAACTACACCGGTTCGTACCGTCGCAGTTTCCGTGTGCCCGAGGACTGGAAGGGTCAGGACATCTACATCCATGTAGGTTCTGCCACCTCTAACCTACGCCTTTGGGTCAACGGTCAAGAAGTGGGCTATGCCGAGGATTCCAAGATTGAAGCCGAGTTCAATGTCACCAAGTTCATCCGTCCGGGCGAGGACAACCTCGTGGCCATGCAGGTTATGCGTTGGTGCGATGGTTCCTACGGCGAGGACCAGGACTTCTGGCGCTTCACGGGTATTGCGCGTGAAGTATATATGTATGCACGTACGAAAACCCACATCAAGGACATCTCCATCGTGCCCGACCTCACGGACAATTACGTGAATGGTAAGCTGGCCGTGAATGTGGAAATCCCCGATGGAAAGGGCTGTTTTATTCAATATCGCTTGGAAGATGCCGATGGTGCCAAGGTCTATCAGTCGCCCACCGAGGGTAAGATGAACACCGAACGGCAGTTCATCAACATCGAAGTGAAGAACCCCAACAAGTGGACAGCCGAGACGCCTTACCTCTATACCCTCCTTGTTACCCTGAAGGACAAGAAGGGCAATGTGCTCGAAACCATTGCCCAGAAGGTGGGTTTCCGCAAGATTGAAATCAAGAATGCCCAGTTGCTTATCAATGGCAAGGCCGTTCTCTTCAAGGGTGCCGACCGTCACGAACTCGACCCCGACGGTGGTTATGTGGTCAGCGTGGAGCGCATGATTGAGGACATCAAGATAATGAAGCAGCTCAACATGAATGCTGTACGTACCTGTCACTATCCCGACGACCCACGCTGGTACGACCTTTGCGACAAGTATGGTATCTACGTGGTGGCCGAGGCCAACTTCGAGAGTCATGGTATGGGCTACGGCGACCGTCGTCTGGCTCAGGACCCTCTCTACAAGCAGACCATCGTGGAGCGCAACGAGGCCAACGTCATGATTCAGAAGAATCACCCCTCCGTCATCTTCTGGAGTCTGGGTAACGAGAGCGGCTATGGCGACAACTTCGCTGCTGCCTACGACCGTGTGAAGGAACTCGACCCCTCTCGCCCCTGTCAGTACGAGCAGGCCGGAGAGAATGGCAAGACCGACATCTACTGCCCCATGTACCGCGACTATAACGGTTGCGAGAAGTACAGCAAGGGCGACAACCCACGTCCCCTCATCCAGTGCGAATATGCCCACGCCATGGGTAATTCCATGGGTGGTTTCAAGGAATATTGGGACCTCATCCGCAAGTACCCCAAGTATCAGGGCGGTTTCATCTGGGACTTCGTCGATCAGGGCATACGCGGTGTCAGCAAGGTTACGGGCAAGCAAATCTGGATGTACGGTGGCGACGAAGGCCGCTATCCTGCCAGCGACCATAACTTCAACTGCAACGGTGTCATTGCGCCCGACCGCAGTCTCAATCCCCATGCCTACGAGGTACAATACATCCACCAGAACATCTGGGTACGTGGCATAGACGCGGAGAAGGGTGCCATGGAGGTGTATAACGAGAACTTCTTCACCGACCTCTCCGACGTATCGGCAACGGTCCTGTTGTCCGTGGAAGGCAAGGAGACTACCGTGGCATCGAACCTGCTTGTTAATGTACAGCCCCAGCAGACAAAGACCTTCGACGTTCCCGGTCTGAAGGCTGCTGCCAGCAAGGCCAAGACTGACAACCCCGGCAAGGAAATCCTCGTGAATGTCTTCTTCGAACTCGAACGCCCACAGGGTCTCCTTGAGGTAGGCTCTGTGATAGCTCGCGAGCAGTTTGTGCTCCAGCCCTATTCCTTCCCCACCGTGGAGAAGACCTTGGCTGCCGCACAGCCCGAGCGTGACAAGAAGGGACAGGCCCTCACTCAGGTGGAGACCGACGAGATGCTGGCTTGCTACACCCTCACGGCTAAGGGTATGTCCATTACCGTCAACCGTTGGACGGGCGAACTCGACTACGTGGATGTAGATGGTAAGCCCATGCTTCAGGATGGCTACAGCGTAGTGCCCAACTTCTGGCGTGCTCCCACCGACAACGACTTCGGTGCCGGCTTGCAGAACCGCTTCCGTTCCTGGAAGGATGCCGACCGCTCGCTCCAGAGCGTAACCCTCTCGGGCAACGAGGCCGCACGCACCATCACCAGCACCTATAAGATGCAGCACCTCGATGCTACCCTCACCATTGCCTACACCCTCGATGTCAAGGGCGAACTCATCATTAACCAGCATCTCGACGTGAACGAACAGGCCGAGCACAAACCTCAGATGTTCCGCTTCGGCATGCAGTGGGTATTGCCCGAGGAGTATGCTGCCATCGAGTTCTATGGCCGTGGTCCCCAGGAGAACTACATCGACCGCAACAACTCGCAGCAGATTGGTCTCTACCGTCAGCAGGTGGCCGACCAGTACTGGGGCTACATCCGTCCGCAGGAGAGTGGCAACAAGACCGACATCCGCTATTGGCAGCTCACCAACAAGGCTGGCCGTGGCTTGCGTTTCCAGGCTACGGGCAAGATGGAAGCCAGCACCCTGCCTTACCTGCCTGCCGACCTCGACGACGGTCCGCGCAAGGATGCCCACCAGAGTCACTCTGGCGACCTCACTCCGCGCAACTTCAATGTCGTTCAGCTCCAGGCTCGCCAGTATGGCTTAGGTTGCGTCACCAGCTGGGGCGCATGGCCACGTGGTGAATACCAAATGCCTTGGCAGGACTACAACTTCACGTACATCGTAACTGCTGTAAAGTAATATTCGAAATAATATTAGAAACGAATTATCCTAATTTATATTAATTTTATCCACGAATTTTATCTTAATTTAATGTCAAGAATATAATTAAGGGAATTAAGGTCAATTAGGATAATTCGTTTCTAAAAACATGTAGGATAGATTTACCTAACATCAAAAGACACGAAATACACGAATTATCTTTCTAACATTCAATGGATAAATAATTTGTGTGTTTCGTGTCTTTTAATGTGTATTTAATGCCCGAGAAATCGGGCGTTTTTTTGTGGTTTTGCTTGCTCGGTTGCAGGGATTTTTGTACCTTTGTAGGCAAATAAGGGAAAGTATGAGGACTCGAAGTGAGTATATCGATACCATTAGAGCGCATCGGAGCGAACTGCAGAAGCGGTTTGGGATTACTTCGATGCGTATGTTTGGTTCGGTCGCTCGCAATGAGCACCACGATGGTAGTGATGTGGATTTGTTTGTCACCATGCCTCCTAAGTTCTACAACCATATAGCTGCTGCTCAGTATTTAGAACAATTGTTGGGCTGTGGAGTGGATTTGATACAGGAGCATCGTGGAATGCGTCCCTTTTTTAAACAACAAATAGAAGATGATGGCATTGATGTCTTTTCGCCAGTTGCAGGTAATTGAGGATCAGCTACAGCAGATAAAAAAGGCTATAGCCGATTTGCAGGAATGGAACAAGGGAATATCGTGTGCTGACGATTTCCTGAATTCCCCTGAAGGCATGAAAACTTTGGCTGCTGATTGTATGCTAATAGAGGCCATCGGAGAGGGATTTAAGCGTATTGATGTCAAAACGCAACGTCAGTTGTTACCTTTGCAGCCTGAGATTCCATGGAAACAGGTGATGGGCATGCGCGACCATATAGCGCACGGCTATTTTGATATTAATACTGATTTTGTTTGGGATGTTATTCAAAACGACTTGAATCCATTGCTTAAAGCTGTGAATTATTTCATAGACAATTTATATGACATTATCCCATGTGAAGAACAATAACTTTAATATTTAACTAAATACAAATTATTATGAGTAAAAAATTACATTTTAAATCATGGCTCCTCATGCTATGCATGTTCCTGGGAGTCGGAAATGTGTGGGCAGAAGATGTTACTGATGTCCTAAATCAAACACTTACTGAAATAACCGGTACATCTTATTCGGAATTTTCGGGTAAAACGGCTACTTCGGATGCTGTATATGCTGGTCGATGTGCTGGTGGAAATAGCAGCATACAGCTTCGCTCGACCAGTAACAATTCGGGTGTTGTGACCACGGCCTCTGGTGGTAAAGTTAAAAGTATTACAGTAGAATGGCAATCTTCCACTCCTAATGGTCGTACATTGAATGTTTATGGCAAGAATTCAGCTTATTCGGCAGCTACTGACCTTTATAATACAAGTAATCAAGGAACTTTACTTGGTACTATTGTTAAGGGAACATCCACTTCGCTGACGGTGAGTGATGATTATGAGTATATTGGTTTCCGTTCTTTGAGTGGTGCCATGTATTTAACCTCAGTTACCATCGTATGGGAAGTTGGAGGCTCAGGCGACACTCGTACAGCTACAACTGTAACGATTGATGATTCTGGTATCACAAACACCAACGTGTTTGAAGGCACAGCTGCAGGTTCTTTCTCTGCCACAGTTATGGCTGGTGAAAGTGCTGTTAGCGGCGCGTCTGTTACATGGGAATCTGAAACCCCGTCTGTTGCCACAATTGATGCTGCTTCTGGTGTTGTAACTCTTGTTGCTGCAGGTACTACTAAGATTACTGCCACTTATGCAGGTGATACCTCTTACAAAAACTCATCTGCAACCTATACTTTAACGGTCACAAATGACGACCCCAATGGTCCTGGTACAGAGAACAATCCCTACACGGTAGCTCAGGCTCGTGCTGCCATTGATGCCGGTACAGGTGTTACTGGTGTATATGCTACGGGTATTGTTTCTGAAATAGTGACACCTTTTGATTCTGGCTATGGAAATATTACCTATAATATCTCTGCTGACGGTTCTACCACAGCAGACCAGTTACAGGCCTACCGTGGTAAGAGTTACAATGGAGATTGGTTCACCAGCGCGGACGACATTCAGGTAGGTGACGAGGTCGTTATATATGGTAATTTGACTTTATATAAAGGTACTTACGAGTTTGCCCAGAACAACCAGCTGGTATCATTGCAGCGCACGGAACTCCTCGATAACGAAATTACGGTAACTGGTGGTACGGAGAAGAGCATCAATACTGCTACAGAGAATGTACTGACTTTGGAGGCTACGGCTACCAGTGGCGCGGCTGTTACTTTCACAGTTGATACAGATAATACTACGCTGACTGAAGGCACTGACTTTAACCTTGTGGGCAATACAATAAGTATCATTCAGGCAAAAGCTGGTACTATTGTTATCAAGGCTAACTCTGCTGCTACCGAAACATATAAGGCAGCACCCGAAGTAACCATCACCGTCACTGTGATTGGTCAGAAGGCTGAGCCTGATTTGACGCCTATTAACAATCTCGGCAGTTTGGAACTTACTTATGGTGAAAGTTATACGTTTGTGAACGGTACCGACTATACTACAGATGGTACGTTAGTATTGGGCGTTGATAATACAGATGTGATACAGATTGATGGTAACACAGTTACTGCCGTCGCTGTTGGTCCTGCCCTTCTTTCTGTTTCTACTACAGAAGGCGAAACCTATAAGGCAACCGATGATGCATTGAATCTCTCGGTAATCGTTAATCCAACACCTGGCAAGACAACAGCTCCTTCGGCTGCTAGCGAGGTTACGTTAGACTTTACAAGTCAAGATAATTGGAATATTCCTACTTCGGGAACAAACAAGGAACTTGCAACATTTACGGATGGAACATATTCTATCAAATTGTCTGCTGCTGATAATTACAAGTTGAATTCGGGCTATCTTATGTTAGGAAAGAAAGATTCATATTTAGAATTCCCTGCTTTCTCTTATGATGTAGTAAAAATTGACGTAGTTGGTACTTCGGGTGCTTCTGCTAAGGTAAAACAAAATATCTATGTGGGTGATGTTGCCGTTAGTACAGAAACTGAAAGTGCAAAGGATGTTACTAACGAGTATGTGATTGATGAAAGTTATCGGGCTGCTGGTACCATTTACAAACTAAAGGTAACAAATGCATACAATACCCAGATTTCAAGCATCGTGGTTCACTTTGCAGGTGGTTCTTCCGCTACAGAGTCTGTTACTTTGAACGCTTATGGTTATGGTACGTATGCCAGTGTGAATCCTCTGGACTTCAGCGGTGAAAACGACTTCACGGCTTGGGAAGTGACAAACATCGACAAGGGCGTTGTTACCTTCAATCAGGTTACTTCTACCATCAAGGGTGGTCAGGGTGTCCTGCTGAAGGGTGAGGCCAGTGCCGTAGTCGAAATCCCCATGGCTGATGGTGATACGGAACTGACAGACAACCTGTTCGTGGGCATCGTAAATCCCACCTATGTTACTCATCATGCATACTTTGGTTTGAAGGGCACCTCTTTGACAGTGTTGAATGATGGTGTTGTTCCTGCTGGTAAGGCTATTATAGAAACTGGTAACGTAGATCTTCCAGAGGGCGTGAAGAACTTCACCTTCGTCTTCAACTCTACCGATGGCATTCAGACCATCGAGAAGGTAAGTGCCGAGGAGGCTGCCAAGATCTTCGACCTCAGCGGTCGTCGTCTGACGGAGATGCGCCGTGGCGTGAACATTGTGAATGGTAAGAAAATCATGGTAAAGTGATTTCATAATTCCTAATTTGTAATTCGTAATTGAATAGACTATGAAAAAGACATATATCGTTCCCGTTACCACGGAGGAAAATGTGCTGCATAAGAATAGTATTATGACGATATCTAACCCTGACATTTCTGTTGATAAGACAGGAGAGATTGACCCATCAACGGTTGACGTCAAGGAAGACAATGCCTGGGATATCTGGGGTTCCGACGAAGTGGAGTATTAATACACCCTACTATAAATGAGAAGGGGCTGTGTCGAGTCAAATCGACACAGCCCCTTTGCTTTTTCCTAACATAGATTACATAGAATTACTCAACTTTCGCAAGTTGAGTGAAAGGGAGTTAAAAGGGAGTTAAAAGGACGAATGTATTAGACTGGTTGAAAACATTGTCCTTTAACAAACGTATCGTCCCTTTAACTCCACGAGCGAAGCGAGTATAACTCCTCTTTAACTACCCTTTAACTTCCAATGAATTTGAGCTTGTGAAACATAAGTAGATTTATTATAACGACCACGGATTTTGCGGATTCAACGGATATTGACCTTTGTCGGAATTGTCTGAACATCTAAATGCACGAAAGACTCGAAAGAAGTTTTTCGTATTTTTTGCGTTTTTCGATGTTAGATATCAGTGAAATCTGTGTTCGAAATAATAATACATGCTAATCCAACCAATATGTGTTGATTGCAGCAACCGTTATGTGTTGATTGCAGCAACCGTTATGTGTTGATTGCAGCAACCGATATACGTTGATTGCTACAACCAATATGAGTTGGTTACAGCAACCGTTATGTGTTGATTGCAGCAACCGATATACGTTGATTGCAGCAACCGATATACGTTGATTGCTACAACCAATATGAGTTGGTTGTAGCAATCATTGTACGATTCCGTGGTTTTAAACCAGTTCCGAGTTAGTTGTGGAAGGTGAGGCGGTCGCCGTCGGCTTCCACGACGATAGGTTGCGTCTTGTCCGTGGTGCTGCCCAGGAGAGCCTTCGAGAGGTCGTTGAGCAGGTAACGCTGTATGGCGCGTTTCACGGGTCGGGCACCAAACTCGGGGTCGTAGCCCACGCGAGCCAGGAAGTCGA
This sequence comes from uncultured Prevotellaceae bacterium, assembly GCA_947169115.1. Classification (GTDB taxonomy): domain Bacteria; phylum Bacteroidota; class Bacteroidia; order Bacteroidales; family Bacteroidaceae; genus Physcousia. The sequence continues at coordinate 6,028 of CAMVOK010000013.1, read as the reverse complement.
TAGCCGAGGGAGTGACGTCGAGCGTAATCTCCTGCTGCTTGAGCATCCGTTGGATGTTGTTCAGCTGAAGTTGAACCACCTGGCGGATTTCCTCTTCCTTCAACGGCTGGAAGGTGATAATCTCATCGATACGATTCAGGAACTCGGGGCGCATGGCCGTCCGCAGTTGTTCCTGTCGGAGGTTCGAGGTCATGATGATGATGGTGTTCTTGAAGTTCACCGTGCGACCCTTCGAGTCGGTGAGCCGACCGTCGTCGAGTACCTGCAACAAGGTGTTGAACACATCGGGGTGAGCCTTCTCTATCTCGTCGAAGAGCACTACGGAGTAGGGCTTCCGTCGTACGGCCTCGGTGAGCTGACCACCTTCGTCGTAACCTACGTATCCTGGAGGGGCACCAATGAGTCGGCTGACGGAGAACTTCTCCTGATATTCCGACATATCGATGCGGGTCATCATCTGCTCGTCGTCGAACAGGTATTCGGCCAGGGCACGGGCCAGTTCGGTCTTACCGACACCCGTGGTACCGAGGAAGATGAACGAACCGATGGGGCGCTTGGGGTCTTGCAGACCGGCACGACTGCGGCGCACGGCATCCGAAACGGCCTGTATGGCTTCGTCCTGACCAATCACGCGCTTGTGCAGTTCCTCTTCCAGGTGCAGCAGTTTGTCGCGTTCGCTTTGCATCATCTTCGAAACGGGAATGCCTGTCCAGCGGCTTACCACATCGGCGATGTCGTCGGCTGTGACCTCTTCCTTCACCATAGCCTCGACCCCTTGCGCTTCACGAAGTTGTGTCTTGATTTGCTCAATTTCCTGTTCCAGTTGCTGGAGCTTGCCATAGCGAATCTCTGCCACACGAGCATAGTCGCCGCTGCGTTCGGCACGGTCAGCTTCAAACTTCAGGTTCTCTATCTGTTGCTTGTTCTGTTGAATTTTGTTCAGCAACTCTTTTTCGCCCTGCCACTTGCTGCGGAACTGCTTTTCCTGTTCCTGTAGATTAGCAATTTCCTTGTTTAGTTGTTCCAGTTTGGGCTGGTCGTTCTCGCGCTTGATTGCCTCACGCTCAATTTCCAGTTGCTTCAGTTTACGCGTAATCTCATCGAGTTCCTCGGGCACCGAGTCGCGCTCCATACGGAGTTTGGCGGCAGCCTCGTCCATGAGGTCGATGGCCTTGTCGGGCAGGAAACGGTCGGTGATGTAGCGGTGGGAGAGGCTGACGGCTGCAATGATGGCATCGTCCTGTATGCGCACCTTGTGGTGGTTTTCGTAACGCTCCTTCAGTCCGCGCAGGATGGAAATGCTGCTGGGCACGTCGGGTTCGTCCACCATCACACTTTGGAAGCGTCGCTCCAGCGCCTTGTCTTTCTCGAAGTACTTCTGGTACTCGTCGAGGGTGGTGGCACCGATGCTGCGGAGCTCGCCACGTGCCAGGGCTGGTTTCAGAATGTTAGCGGCATCCATGGCACCTTCGCTCTTGCCGGCACCCACGAGGGTGTGAATCTCGTCGATGAACAGGATAATCTGTCCTTCGCTCTTCGTTACCTCGTTGACTACCGACTTCAGCCGTTCTTCGAACTCACCCTTGTACTTGGCACCGGCAATGAGGGCACCCATGTCGAGCGAATAGAGTTGCTTGTCGCGCAGGTTCTCGGGCACGTCGCCGCGCAGAATGCGGTGTGCCAGTCCTTCCACGATGGCGGTCTTACCCGTACCGGGTTCACCAATCAGGATGGGGTTGTTCTTCGTCCTTCGACTGAGGATTTGCAGTACACGCCGTATTTCCTCGTCACGACCGATAACAGGGTCGAGACGGCCTGCCCGTGCCTCATCGACCAGATTCTTGGCATACTTCGAAAGACTTTGGTACGTGTCCTCACTGGATTGTGAGGTCACCTTCTGACCGCCACGCAGTTCCTGTATGGCGGCTGCGAGTTCCTTTTCCGTGACGCCGGCATCCTTCAGAATCTTACTGGCCATGTTCTTGGTGGCCAGGATGGCCTGTAGAAGGTGTTCGATGCTTACGAACTCGTCGCCCTGCTTCTGGGCCATGTCCTCGGCACGTGTAAGCACGTCGCTCGATTCGCGGCTCAGATAGGGCTCGCCGCCCGTAACGCGGGGCAGACTGCCAATCTGGGCATCGGTGGCCTGTTGTACGAGGGTGGGGTTGACACCCAGTTTGCGGAATACGAAACTGGTGACTTGTTCGCCAACCTTCAGGATGCCAGCCAGCAGGTGCTCAGGTTCGATGTTCTGTTGCCCCTGCAGCTGTACGCGCTTCACCGCTTCCTGAACGGCTTCTTGCGCCTTGATGGTAAACTTGTTCAGATTCATGGTTTTCTCCTTTCTTTTTATTGCTTATTTTCTACCCTTGATTGTACAAATCGCGGGACAATGTGTTGTTTGTGAGGCATAATGTCGGATTTTATGACATTTTTTCCTTATCTTTGCACGGTTTCGTAGGAAAACATCCCCCGTACAGAGAAACATGGGACGAAAGCAGATACTTCTTGCCAAGGTACGCGAGGGGGGCACCATGACGCAACGCGAAAGGTGCTCGCTCGTCATGTGGCTTAGTGTGCCAGCCATATTGGGCCAGTTGAGTACTATTGTCATGCAGTATATCGACACCATGATGGTGGGACAGCTTGGAGCCACGGCTACGGCCTCGATTGGGCTGGTGAGCACCACCTGCTGGCTGTTTGGGGGGATGGGAGCCTCTATCGGTGCTGGTTTCAGCGTGCTGGTTGCCCAGCATATTGGAGCCAAGGAATACGATATGGCCCGACGGGTGCTTGCCCAGGCACTTATGGTATGTCTGGCATTGGGGCTGACGATTTCGCTCTTTTGTGTCGGCATCCATTCGTGGTGGCCGCGTGCCTTGGGGGGTACACCCGAGGTGGCCGCCTTGGCCTCGAAGTATTTCCTGGTGTGGAGTCTGACCGTGCCCGTCATGCAGTTGTTGTTCCTGTCGAACGGAATGCTACGCAGTAGTGGCAACATGAAGACTCCCATGCAGCTGGGCGTGATGATGTGTGCCCTTGACGTGGCCTTCAACCTGTTGCTCATACCCCTATGGGGGGTGGTGGGGGCAGCCCTGGCCACGACGATTTCTGCCGTCATCACTACGGTCTGCTCCTTTACCTATCTCGTCACCCGCAGTCCCGAATTACGCTTGTTGGGGGAACAATGTTCTAACCGGACGGCCGAAGGCCTACGCTTGGCTCGTCCAAGAATGTTCAATGTTCTAACCGGACGACCCGAAGGGGCTACGCTCGCTGTGCGAGAATGTTCAATAATAAAGCGTAGCCTAAAAATCGGCTTGCCGATGGCTCTGGAACATGTGGTGTTCTGTGCGGCACAGATAGTGAGTACCATTATCGTAGCTCCTTTGGGAGCCGTGGCCATTGCGGCCAACACCATTGGTATCGTGGTGGAGAGTCTGTGCTATATGCCGGGTTATGGTATTGGCGATGCGGCAACGACCTTGATAGGACAGAGCTATGGTGCCCGACGTGGTGACCTTATCCGTGGTTTCTCGGTGTTGACCGTGGGAATGGGCATGGCCGTGATGACGGGGTTGGGGGTAGTGATGTATGCAGCTGCACCAGAACTGATGTCGATGATGACCCCCGATGTGGCCGTACAGGCCGAGGGCACGATAGCCCTGCGCATTGAAGCCTTTGCCGAACCCATGTATGCGGCCAGTATCGTGGCCTATGGGGTGTTTATGGGACTGGGCGACACGCTCGTTCCTTGTATCATGAACCTTGGCAGCATCTGGCTTGTGCGCATCCCGTTGGCAGCCTTGCTGGCCCGAACGATGGGTTTGCGCGGCGTTTGGCTGGCCATGTGCATAGAACTGACGGTACGAGGCATTATCTTCCTTGTCCGACTTTGGTTCAAGAATATAAAGATGAATAAAAGTACTCAGGACTCTCGGAAAACTCAGAGTTCTCTGAATTCTCCGAATACTCCGAGTACTCCGAAAAAAGAATAAAATATGAAACTAATCAGAAATCAGGAGTTCGGTGGCGAAAGGCCATTGTATCGCGAACATGACTTGCGCCTTGAGGGAGTGACCATCCATTTGGGAGAGTCCTCGATCAAGGAAACCCATGACATAGAGGCCGAGGGATGCCGCTTCGAGGGGAAATATGTCTTCTGGGAATGCCGGAACTTCCGGGCTTCGGATTGCTTCTTTGCCGAGAGTGCCCGCTCGTCGATGTGGTACAGTAGAAACGGGGTGATGCGGAACTGCCGTGTGGAGGCTCCGAAGATGTTTCGCCGTATGACGGGAATCGACCTCAAGGACTGTATTTTCACCAATGCCCTGGAAACCCTGTGGGACTGCGACCAAGTGCGTATTCAGGATTGTCGTATCGAAAACGCCGACTACCTGTTCATGCACACGAATAACATATACATCGACCATTATCACCAGGATGGGAACTATTCGTTCCAGTACAGTAAGAACGTGGAAATCCATCATGCCATGCTCAATACCAAGGATGCCTTCTGGGAGTCGGAGAATGTTACGGTCTATGATTCGGAAATCAATGGGGAGTATCTGGGATGGTATTCCAAGAACCTGCGACTGGTTCGCTGCCATATTACGGGGGAACAGCCTCTCTGTTATTGTGAGAATCTGGTGATGGAGGATTGCACGATGGGCGAAGATGCCAATCTCGCTTTCGAGTACAGCACCATCCAGGCCACCCTTCATGGAGATGTCCACAGCATAAAGAACCCGACATCCGGCCATATCCTTGTCCGAGGAAGGGTAGGGGAGGTTGTTATCGATGAGAACCAGAAGAAACCGGCAGATTGCGTGATAGAATATGACTTATAATTTTGATGAGATTATCCCCCGACGGGGAACCAATTCCATGAAGTGGGATGCTTCAGAGGATTCAGAGATGTTGCCCCTGTGGGTGGCAGATATGGACTTTCGTGTTGCCCCCTGCATACAAAAGGTACTCCAACGTAGGCTCGACCATGGCATCTTCGGCTATGTGCAGGTGCCGGATTCTTATTACGAAGCCGTTGTGAAGTGGTTCGGACGTCGCCATGGATGGCACTTCGAGAAGGAACATATCATCTATACCAGTGGCGTGTTGCCGGCCATTGCCGCAATCTTGCAAAGTCTGACAAAACCCGGAGATAGGGTGCTGATGCAGACTCCTATCTATAACTGTTTCTTTGCTTCTGTCAGGAATGCAGGGTGTGAACTGGTGGAGAATCCTCTGGTAAGGAAGGGAGACACGTTCGAGATTGACTTTGAGGATTTCGAACGGAAGATAGTAGAGAATCAGGTTCGCGTGTTCCTGCTCTGCAATCCTCATAATCCTGTAGGACGGGTATGGACACGTGAGGAACTGACCCGACTGGGAGACATCTGCATGAGGCATGATGTTTTTGTTGTCAGCGATGAAATCCATAACGAACTGGTGATGCCAGGCTATCGCTATACACCATTTGCCAGTATCAGCCCCGAATATGCACAGCATAGTGCCGTATGCACGTCGCCCAGCAAGAGTTTTAATATTGCCGGCTTGCAAATCGCCAACATTATAGTGCCTCATGCGCGTACACGTGCGTTAATAGATAAAGGTATAAATATAAACGAAACGTGCGATGTGAATCCCTTTGGGGTAGAGGCCCTGCAGGCTGCCTATTCCGAAGAAGGGGAAGAATGGCTTGGCCAGTTGCTCCGTTATCTGCATGGAAACTACGAATTGTTGCGCGGTTTTATAGCCGAACATATTCCCCAACTGCGTGTAACCCGACTCGAAGGTACCTATCTGGCATGGGTGGATTGTGCCGCTTTCGGACTTTCTTCGGAGGATTTAGCCGAAAAATTGCGTCGAGAAGTACACGTTTGGCTGGCCGCCGGACAGGAATATAATCCGAGCGGAAGTACCTACTTGCGCATCAATTTGGCCTGTCCAAGACCCCTTTTGAGGGTCGTTTTGCAAAAAATATGCACTTTTTTTGAAAAAAGTCATTAAAATATTTGGTCAGTTCGAA